>DATAZY010000109.1:0-7607 GCA_036271795.1 Galbitalea sp. | reverse complement strand
GGCTCGTGAACGAACACGTCGAGACCTGCACCCGCGATGCGCTTCGACTTGAGCGCTGCGTACAGTGCATCCTCATCGATCAGACCGCCGCGAGCAACGTTGATGATGAACGCCGTGGGCTTCATGATGGCGAGCTGGTCGGTCGAGATCATGCCGGTCGTCTCCGGCGTCTTCGGCATGTGGATGGTGATGAAGTCCGAAGTCTTCAAGAGCTCGTCGAGAGTAAGCAGGGTTACCCCGAGCTGCTGCGCACGCGCGGCCGTGACGTACGGGTCGTAGGCGACCACGTTCATCCCGAATGCCTGCAGGCGTGCCGTGATGAGAGCACCGATTCGCCCAAGACCGATGATGCCAACGGTCTTCTCGAAGAGCTCTACCCCCGTGAATTTCGAGCGCTTCCACGTTCCTGCCGCGAGGCTGTCGTTGGCTGCCGGAATGAAACGGGCGAGACTCAGGATGTGACCGACGGTGAGCTCGGCGGCGGAGATGATGTTCGATGTCGGGGCGTTGACGACCATGACGCCAGCCGTCGTCGCCGCCTTCACATCGACGTTGTCGAGGCCGACACCCGCGCGCGCGATGACCTTCAGGCTCTTCGCGACGGCGATCGCCTCTTCGTCGACCTGCGTCGCGGACCGGATCAGGATGGCACTCGCCTCGGGCAGGGATGCCAGAAGAGCGGCTCGATCAGTCCCATCGACGGAACGTACATCGAAGTCGGGGCCGAGCGCCTCAACCGTTGCGGGAGAAAGTTCTTCAGCGATGAGCACGATCGGCTTGGCCACGAAGTCGGTCCTTTGAGTATCGGCGTTGCTTGGCTGCCATCCGCGGGCAGCGTGCGAACCCGAGTTTACTTGCGCTCGGCCACCCGGTCACATCGAGGAGACCGCGGGCGTCTTAATGGGTCTGGACGAAGGCGATGGAACCCACCGTGCAGCATCCGAGCACCGTCGCGCCGAGCACAAACAGCACCGCGCGAGTCACGAAGCGCTGGCGCAGTCCCAGCAGAATCGCGGCAAGGTAGACAACGGCCGGCACCGCGACATCCACAATCAGGAGCCACCACGGGGTCAGCGTGCCGAGCTCCTTGGGCAGCTGGATCAGGTTTCCGATGGCGCCCCACAGAATGTACGCATAGAGCAGGCCCGCGACGACCGCGATCACGATCGAGGGAACACCGTAGCGGTCTCTGCGGGCGGGTTGTGTTTCGGACTGTTCTATCAACTCAGCTCCCAAATACGAACGGCCACGGAATAAGCACAAGTGCGCCGACCAGCAGCCACAGAAGTCGAACCTGCGGTTTACGCTCGCGGGTGAGGAGCAGTGTGACGGTGAACCACAGCGGCGGGCCGACAATCGCAAGCACCTGCTGGACGTGGAAGGCGATCAGCTCGAGCTCATCCGCCGATGCGTAGAGGAACCGCTGCCAGGAGACGAACCAGCCGACCGTGTACAGCAGGTAGATGCCACCGAGGATGCCCAGCGAGACGAGCACCACCGCACTCGTTGGTGGTGACAGCTCGTCATCGTCGTCCGCGTCGGCAGGCGCGGCTGCGGGCTTTGCCGTTGACCTGGCAGGCTTCGGTGGTTTCCGCGGCTTGACCTCCGGCGTCTCGTAGTGGCTCGGGTCGCGACCGCCCGCCCAGGTCAGGGCCTCGTCGTCGTCGTCACTTCCGCTCACGGGACAAGTATTCCGCAAGCTCTCGCGCACCGACGCACCGAACACTCAGCACCGGCCCGCTACTGTGTTCGCGTGCCCCAAGTCGTCGCCGTCATCTGCAGCGTGATCCTCGCGACTCTGGCGATCTTCCAGATTGTGCTGCTTGCGGGAACTCCGCTGGCCCGATTCGCCTGGGGCGGAGAGGATCATTACCTGCAACCACAGTTTCGTCGATTCGCGCTGCTCACGGTGCTCGGATGCATCGTCGGGGTCTTCGCCGCGCTTCAGGGGGCAGGGATCGACCAGGTCATCCCTGCTCTCGTATCGCAACTCGTCTGTTACCTGTACGCAGCCGCGTGCTTCTGTGCGTTCATCCTCACAGCCCGATCGCGCAGCCTGACCGAGCGCCGACTGATGCTCCCAGTCTTCGTCGTGCTCTCCGGGCTGTTCCTCATTGTCGCGATCGCCGGTCACGTCTCCTGACTCTTTGCAGTCCCGGCTCTGCTCAATAGGCTGAAGTCATGGCAGTCATCTCTCGCGGATTCACCGGCCGCAAGCGTGAACCCCACGACAATTTACCGCCCGGCCAGTACCTGACCGAGGATTTTCCCGTGCTTTCGGCGGGACCGACGCCACGGATCGACACCGCCGAGTGGTCCTTCATCGTCCGCACGGAATCCGGCAAGACTCACGAATGGAACTGGCAGCAGCTCCACGACCTCGGGCTTGAGGACGTCTCGACCGACATCCACTGCGTCACTCGCTGGTCCAAGCTGGGCACGTCCTGGCGCGGGGTTCCACTGGACAAGATCTTCGCGACCGTCGACACGACCTACGAATATGTCATGGCGAGCTCATACGGCGGCTACACGACGAATGTCCCGCTCGTCGACCTGCTCGATGGCAAAGCGTGGATTGCGACAGAGTTCGACGGCGGACCTCTCGATCCGGAGCACGGTGGTCCAGCCCGACTGCTCGTCCCACATCTCTATTTCTGGAAGAGCGCGAAGTGGGTCCACGGGCTGCGGATGATGGCGCAGGACGATCCCGGATTCTGGGAGCAGAACGGCTACAACATTTACGGTGATCCGTGGCTCGAGCAGCGCTACTCGTGAACCGCCGGTGACCGGTCTCTGGAAGGTCGGCACGGTGACCGCTGTGAAACCCCAGACTCGGACGGCGCGCAGTCTTGAGATCCAGGTACCCGGCTGGCCCGGGAACCTGGCGGGCCAGCACCTCGACCTGCGACTGACCGCCGCGGACGGCTACACCGCGACCCGCTCGTACTCGATCGCGTCCGCGGGATCGGGCGAACTCGTCCAGCTCGCCGTCGACAAGTTGCCCGACGGCGAGGTCTCGCCCTACCTCGTCGACGAGGTCATCGTCGGAGACAAGATCGAACTGCGCGGCCCCCTCGGTGGCTGGTTTGTCTGGCGGCCCGAGCAGACAGAGCCCGTGCAGCTCATCGCAGGAGGTTCGGGCGTCGTCCCGTTGGTTGCGATGATCCGCGCTCACGAGGCGGCCGGTTCGAGCGCACAGTTCAGGATGCTGTACTCGGTTCGGGAACCCGGCGATGTCTTCTTCGCTGATGAATTGAGGGCTCTGGATGAGTCGTCGCTGAACCTCGAGATCGACTGGGTCTACACGCGCAAGACACCGGATGGATGGCGGAGACCTGCCGGTCGCGTGAATCGCGCGATCCTGGTCGAATCCACAATTCCGGCGGGCGACAAACCAACGGTCTTCGTCTGCGGACCTACCGGGTTTGTGGAGGCCGTTGCAGACCTCCTGGTCGACATGGGCCATCCATCCGACCGGGTCAAGACCGAACGATTCGGAGGTGCATGATGCACGTCGATGGCAATGCCCTCGCCGGGCCTCTCTCGGAGATCTTCACGGTCGACATGACCACGGCGTCGGGTACGTGCGCGACCTGCCGTGATTCATCGCCGCTCGCGATGGCGATGGTTTATCCGAAACCCAATACCTTCATCGTGCGCTGCCACGTTTGCGACTCGATCCTGCTGACGATCATCCAGTCGTCGCGGGAAACCCGCATCGACCTCATCGGGATGGCGAGCCTTGGCATCCCGGTACCCCCATCGAGTGTGCAGTAAGTGCCAATGACCACCAGGTCAGATAGACACTTACTGCACGCTCGATGACGTTGTTGAGCTAGCGGGCAGCCGAACCATCCGTGTAGTCGGCGTCCTGCTGCTTCCAGGCGAAGAGAGCGCGCAACTCCCTGCCCGTTGCCTCGATCGGGTGCTCTGCACCCTTCTTGCGGAGGGCCAGGAACTCGGGAGCCCCGGCATCCTGGTCGCCGATGAAGTGCTTCGCGAAGGTACCGTCCTGGATCTCATTCAGGATGGTCTTCATGTTGTCCTTGACGTGCGGGTCGATGACGCGCGGGCCTGAGACGTAGTCGCCGAACTCTGCGGTGTCGGACACCGACCAGCGCTGCTTGGCGATGCCGCCCTCCCACATCAGGTCGACGATGAGCTTGAGCTCGTGCAGGACCTCGAAGTACGCGATCTGAGGCTGGTAGCCGGCTTCGGTCAGGGTCTCGAACCCGTACTGGACGAGCTGCGAAACACCACCACACAGCACAGCCTGCTCGCCGAAGAGATCGGTCTCGGTCTCCTCGGTGAACGTGGTCTTGATGCCGCCGGCACGCAGTCCGCCGATGCCCTTCGCGTAGCTCCAGGCCAGCGCCCAGGCGCCACCCGTCGCATCCTTCTCGACCGCCACGATCACGGGAACGCCGCGACCGGCCTCGAACTCGCGGCGCACGGTGTGGCCGGGGCCCTTTGGCGCGACCATGATGACATCGACGCCTTCCGGCGCCTCGATGTAGCCGAAGCGAATGTTGAAGCCGTGGCCGAACAGAATCGCCTTGCCCGCGGCCAGGTGCGGCTGGATGTCCTCGCGATAGATGATGCGCTGATACTGGTCGGGCGCAAGGATGACGATGACGTCGGCCCACTCGGATGCCTCGGCAACACTCAGAACGGTGAAGCCGGCCTCCTCGGCCTTCGGCTTCGACTTCGAGTCGGCCTTGAGCGCGACGACGACCTCGACACCGGAGTCGCGGAGGTTGAGGGCGTGGGCGTGGCCCTGCGATCCGTAGCCGACGACGGCGACCTTTTTGCCCTGGATGATCGACAGGTCAGCGTCTTTGTCGTAGAAGATTTCGGTCACTTTGTTTTCCTATTCATTTGTCTTCTTGTATTTCGTTAGTGGAGATCTCGATACGCGTCGCTTCGCGGCGCTACTCGATCAGCGGGGCGTGCTTCGCGGCGCCTAGCTCTTGAAGACGCGCTCGGTGATGGACTTGCCGCCTCGCCCGATCGCGAGCACGCCGGACTGGGCGAGCTCCTTGATGCCGTAGGGCTCCAGGATGCGCAGCAGCGCCTGCACCTTGCCGCTGTCGCCGGTGACCTCGATCACGAGTGCGTCAGGTGCGACATCCACGACTCTGGCGCGGAACAGGGTCACGGCCTCGAGAATCTGCGACCTCGTTGTGTTGTCCACTCGCACCTTAATAAGGAGATGCTCGCGAGTGACCGCCTGCGCGGGATCGAGCTCGACGATCTTGATCACGTTGATCAGTTTGTTGAGTTGTTTCGTCACCTGCTCGAGCGGAAGATCCTCGACGTCGACCACGACAGTGATGCGGGACAGCCCCTCGATCTCGCTCTTGCCCACGGCGAGCGACTCGATATTGAACCCGCGACGGGCGAACAGGCCCGCGACGCGAGTCAGCAGGCCGGGTTTGTCCTCAACCAGGAGCGAAAGTACGTGGCTCATGCTCTACTCCTGTTCCCACTCGGGCGCATGCTCACGGGCGTACTGGACCGAGGAATTGCCGACTCCCTGCGGAACCATCGGCCAGACCATCGCATCCCGACTCACGACGAAGTCGATGACAACCGGACGATCATTGGTCTCCAGAGCGAGCTTGATCGCTGCCTCGACCTCCTCGGCCTTCGTGACCCGGATGCCGAGCGCCCCGTACGCGTCCGCCATCTTGACGAAGTCCGGGATCATGCGGGTGCCGTGGCCGGTGTCGAGGTCGGTGAAGGAATGGCGCCCGTCGTAGAACAGCGACTGCCACTGGCGCACCATCCCGAGCGACGAGTTGTTGATGATCGCGACCTTGATCGGGATGTTGTTGATCGTGCAGGTTGCGAGCTCCTGGTTTGTCATCTGGAAACATCCGTCGCCGTCGATGGCCCAGACCACGCGATCAGGGTTCGCAACCTTGGCGCCCATGGCGGCAGGCAGTCCGTAGCCCATGGTTCCCGCGCCACCGGAGTTGAGCCACGCGTTCGGACGCTCGTACTTGATGAACTGTGCGGCCCACATCTGGTGCTGGCCGACGCCGGCGGCATAGATGCCCTCCGGCCCGGTGAGCTGCCCGATGCGCTCGATGACGTGTTGCGGCGACAGCTGGCCGTCCTCTGGCAGGTCATAGCCGAGCGGATACAGCGCACGCAGCTCGTCGAGGCGGCTCCACCATTCGCTGATGTCGCGCTTGGTCGCGCTATGCGCCGCCACGTCGTCAAACGCGGCAGTGAGGTCGGCGATGACGTCCTTGGCATCGCCGACGATTGGGACATCTGCAACCCGGATTTTCGAGATTTCTGCTGGATCAATGTCAACGTGCACGACCTTCGCATCGGGCGCGAAATCGCTCACCTTTCCGGTTACCCGGTCGTCGAAGCGCGCGCCGAGAGAGACAAGAAGGTCACTCTCCTGGATGCCGAGAACGGCGGGCACCGAGCCGTGCATCCCGGGCATCCCGAGATGTTGCTTGTGCGAATCGGGGAATGCACCACGTGCCATCAGCGTCGTGACGACGGGAGCGCCAATCTTCTCGGCAAGAACCAGCAGTTCCTTCGATGCGTTCGAGCGGATGACGCCCCCGCCGACATAGAGGATGGGCCTCTTCGCCTCGAACAGCAGCTGCGCCGCCGCCTGGATCTGTTTGCCGTGGGCTTTCGTAACCGGACGGTAGCCGGGCAGGTCGACCTTGGGCGGCCAGATGAACGGCGCGTACTGCTGTTGCGCGTCCTTGGTCACGTCGACCAGGACAGGTCCGGGACGACCAGTCGTTGCGATTTGGTAAGCGGCAACGAGCGTCGCCGGCACCTCAGACGGATCCGTGACGAGAAACGAATGCTTGGTGATCGGCATCGTGATGCCGACGATGTCAACCTCCTGGAAGGCATCCGTGCCCATCGAGGTGGAGAACACCTGGCCGGTGATCACCAGGAGCGGTACGGAGTCCATGTGGGCATCCGCGATCGCGGTGACGAGGTTCGTCGCGCCGGGACCGGATGTCGCGATGGCGACGCCGACCTTGCCGGTCGATGCGGCATAGCCCTCGGCCGCGTGGCCGGCGCCCTGTTCGTGGCGGACGAGGATGTGGCGGATGGAAGTCGAAGCCATCAGCTCGTCGTAAAACGGCATGATTGCGCCACCGGGGAGACCGAAGACATCCTTGATTCCAAGGTGCTCGAGACTGCGCAGAATCGCGCCGGACCCGGTCAACATTTCTGGCTCTTTCGCTGCGGCCGCCCTCGATGGCGCCGCCTTTGCGGGGGGACTGGTTGGCACCGGAACTGCTTCCGTTGGCATGTTTACAAGCTTTCCTGGGACTGGTGAAGTGGCGCTAAGAAGTTACCCGGTAACGGCACCCACGGCAGCGGATTGCACGAGCTTGGAGTACTTCGCGAGGACGCCGCGGGTGTAACGCGGAGGTAGGGGAGCCCAGCCGTTGCGGCGAGCTTCCAGCTCTGCTGGCTCGACCAGTAGGTCAAGCTTGCGAGCTGCGATATCGACCCGTATCAGATCACCATCGCGCACGAAGGCGATGGGACCTGCGTCCACCGCTTCGGGAGCTATGTGGCCGATGCACAGGCCGGTTGTGCCGCCTGAGAAT
>DATAZY010000108.1:0-9787 GCA_036271795.1 Galbitalea sp. | reverse complement strand
CTCCTGCCGGACCCGAACGGCGAATCCACTTCTCAGGATGATGCGCCGCGTCGTGATCGTGTAGTTGCGTCCCAGCCACAGCACGAGCGGCACCACCCAGAGCAGCAAGATGAGGAGGGCCGCGAACCCCAGGACGGCCAGATTTTCCCACATCTCGGAAAACCGGCCGAATAGGTATGCCGCGGCGCCGACGCAGACAAGCAGTGCGACGGTGGGCCAGAACAGCGCTCGGCCGTGTGGTCGAAGGCGCGCGACCACTCGTTCGGTGGGCGCGGGCTCAGACATGAGTCATTCATACCTCAGGTGGGTCACGTCGCCCGCAGCTACAGCGTGCGTGTCACCGGTCCTGCCATTGCGGACGAGCAGTCGGCCGGTCGGATCGATGCCCGTCGCCGTTCCGTACAGGTCGCTGTCGCCGGGAAGGGAGACGAGGACCTCCCTGCCGATCGTCCTGCACCACTCCGAAACGACGCGATGGACGCCGCTTCCGACCGCATCCGCGCCCGCCGTCAGCAGTCGATCGAGCAGCTCGGTGAATGTGGCAAGGTACCGGCTCACTACGAGGTCCACAAGCTCGTCACCGCGCTCGGTGACTCCGGCGAGCAGCAGCGAGGTCGCCGTTGGGACCGGCAGCTCGTTCTGCTCAAGCGTGAGATTCACACCGGCGCCGACGATCACGGCGTCCGCGGACGGGGCAAGCTCGGCGAGGATCCCACACGCCTTCAGGCCATCGACCTGGACATCGTTCGGCCACTTGAACCCGGTGCGGCCGCCGCCGACGAGCGCGTCGATCGAGGTAGACATGGCTGCACCGGCCAGCAGCGGAACCCAGCCAAACGGAAACTCGGCGGGCCGTGACGCCCGCACCAGGACGGACACGGCGAGGGTCTTGTGGGGCGGCGCGGTCCAGACGCGACCGAGCCTGCCGCGACCCGCCGTCTGCTCGAGCGTGAGAACCGTCGACAGCGCCGGCTCGTCGCCGTGAGCGACCAGATCGGCGAGAACGTCGTTTGTCGACCCCGCCGACTCGAGAATCCGGAGCCGGGAGGCGAGGCCTTGCGTCCTCGGAAGCTCCACCGCAAAAGCCTAACTCGGCGCGTTACGCCCAATGACAGGGACCCGGCTCGGGAGATTTGACCCGGTAGGTTGAGACCATGGCTCGCGTGGTTCCCCGGAAGTCGAACCACGCCCGGGGTCGGGTGTTGGTCATCATGCCGACCTTCGACGAGCAGGACAGCCTCGCCCGCGTCGCGGGTCATCTCCTTCGTACCGTGCCGGACATCGATCTGCTCGTCGTCGACGACAACAGTCCGGACGGTACGGGCGCCCTGGCCGACTCGATGGCATCGGAAGACCCCCGCGTCCACGTGCTCCATCGCAACCATCGCGACGGGCTCGGCAGGGCCTACCTTGCGGGATTCGGGTGGGCGCGAGACAACGGCTACGACGTCGTCGTCGAGATGGATGCCGACGGATCACATCCCGCCGAAACCCTGCCGGCGATGCTGGCTGCCCTGTCGCAGACCCCGCGCCCGGGGTTGGTTATCGGTTCACGCTGGGTCCGCGGCGGATCTGTCGTCAACTGGCCCCGCAGGCGACTGCTTCTCAGTCGCGCAGCCAATACCTACGCCCGCGTTGCCCTCAGACTGCCGGTGCACGACATCACCGCGGGATACCGCGCTTACCCGATCGACGTAGTGACGGAGATCTCGTCCGACATCAGTTCGCGAGGCTATTCGTTTCAGATCGAGATGGCGCTCCGTGTCTTCGACGCCGGCTATCCCATCGTCGAGGTGCCGATCGTGTTCCGCGAGCGCGAAGCCGGCAGCTCGAAGATGAACTCCGGCATTGTGCTTGAAGCTATGACGGGGGTGACTCGATGGGGACTCCGGAGACGCTTCTCAGGACCCCGCGGAAGAGCCCCCGTCCCCGACGAGCTGTCATGACCACGGCACGCATCGGGTAGCCGATCGCCAGGGCGACATAACCCACGAACGAGTGATCCAGCGGTCCAAGGGCACGCTTGCGATCCCACACGTGCCGCAGCCGACCGCCCGCCTGCCCGTAGCGAAGTCGACGCAGGGGCAAAGGAGCGACATCCCGGGCCGCAACGAGCTCCTCGATTTTCTGCACCCAGTCATCCTCGGACGGGTCGTGGAAATAGTTATCGTCGAGCCACTGCGGGTCCGGCATTCTGAATCGAGCCGCGACCAGGTCTGCGGATGACCCGAACAGGCTGCTGCCGTCGAACACCGTGTTAATCAGACCCTGGCTGACGCCGAAGTCGTCGAGCGCGAGGCCCGGTACCCCGATTGCGGCCGCCTCGAGCAGCGCCGTAGAGCTGACGGTGACCAATCCGACCGCCCGAACGAGGTGTGCGGCCATCGAACCAGACTCCGCGACAAGATTGTCGGGCGCCGACGGCAACTCTGCGAGCAGTGAATCGTACGGATACTGCTCCGCGTGAGTCTGCTTCTCGTTGCCGACCGCCCGGAGTTTGATGACGACCCGAGAGTCCGGGTGTGCGCGGGCGCACTCTGCGAGCCAGTTCACGATGGCCCACCGTTCACTGCGCAGGCGCGGGACCTTGGCCTGGGCCGCGAACACGATCTCGTCCCGAGCGACGTCGGCTCGCGGCGTGGTCGCGAAAAACGGCAGCGTGGCGAGTCCAAACGCCTGCTCAATCCGTAGCTTCTCGGCGACCTCGGGGAAGTCGCGAAGCTCACGCTTGCTGTGAAGCAGGATGAGGTCGACCTGTGAACGAAAAGTGAGCGCCTTGCGGGTGGCGGGGATCGAAATACCCGGAAGCCCGGAAACCAGAATCGGCCGCCGACCCGATACCTCCAGCACCGCGCGCAGGACAACGCGGATCATCGGACCACGCAGCGACAGGAATACGGCGTCCGGCTGCTCGCGAGCCACGAGCTCAGTAAGCTCCGCGAGCGAAAGAACAGCGGGGTCTGCCGGTCGCGAGCCTGCCCGCAACAGTCCGTCGACCGCCGCGGCGCGCTGCGCTGCCGTCGGTACAAAGGGTGTGTCGAGCACGACAAAACTGGCATCCCACTCCTTCGGGGCACGAGCCAGAGTCGCCGCGCCCCACTTCACATACGAGTCGGAATCCGCGACGCCAAGGATGCGCAGTCGGGAGTCGCTCACGCCGGCGTTCTGCGCAGCTTGGCGAGGGGTGCAAGCTCGCCAGGGAAGATGCGCTTGACGCCATCGCCCATGGCTTCCGACAACACGCGGATGTCGCGCACCAGGTGCTCGAAGCCGGTCGGCTCGAGAGAGGCGGCGTGGTCAGATCCCCACATCGTCCGGTCCAGCGTGATGTGCCTCTCGACCGCAACCGCGCCCAGCGCGACAGCACCGATCGAGATCTGCAGCCCGCGCTCGTGCCCCGAGTAGCCGATCGGCACACCCTCGTAACGGTCGCGAAGGCTGGTGATCATCCGGATGTTCGCCTCCTCCGGGGGCAGGGGGTAGGTGGAGGTCGCGTGCAGGATTATCAGGTTGTCGGTACCAAGTACCTCGACCGCACTGTCGATCTGGTCGAGCGTCGACATGCCGGTCGAGAGGATGATCGGCTTGCCCGTGCGGGCGAGCGCCTCGAGCATCGCGATGTCCGTCACGGACGCCGAGGCGACCTTGTGTGCGACGACTTGGAGGTCCTCGAGGAAATCGACGGCAATCTCGTCCCACGGTGACGCGAACCAGCTGAGGCCGCGGAGCGTCGCGTAGTCGCCGATCTCGATGTACTGCTCGCGGTCGAATTCGACGCGGTAGCGGTACTCGAGGTAGGTCATCGTGCCCCACGGAGTCTCGCGAGGCGTGTTCTTCATGTGCTCCGGGGTCGAGATTGCCGGCGTGCGCTTCTGGAACTTGACCGCCTGTGCGCCAGAATCGGCGGCAACGTCGATAAGACGCTTGGCAATCTCGACGTCGCCGTTGTGGTTGAGACCGATTTCCGCGATCACGTAGACCGGCTCGTCTGGCCCGATCGCTACTCCGCCAATTGCAACTGCCATGACTGCACACTCCTTCTTCTGTCGTTTCGTGCCTCTGATGTGAATAGGTTGTTGTCCTCGCGCGTACCGAGAATCAGGTCGGCGAGTTCGCGCACCGCCCCGTGTCCGCCCGGTCGCTCGAGCACAATCCGGGCCGCGGCCAGTGCCTGGGGGTGTGCGTCGGCGACCGCAATAGGCCACCCGACCAGAGCCATTGCGGGAAGATCCATGAGGTCGTTCCCGAGGTAGGCACTCCGCGCGAGGGAGACCCCTGCGGTCACGGCCCAGAGGCTCAGCGCCTCCGCCTTGTCTTCGACGCCCTGGAGCACCTCGACGCCAAGCTTGCGACCTCGCGCCGTGACGACCGGATTGGTCTCGCGGGAAAGGATCAGGACCGGCACCCCTGCGCGACGAAGTGCCTCGACACCTGCACCATCGGCGCGACTCACTGTCACGGTCTCGTTGCCGGTCGAGTCGAGGGTAGCCCTGTCATCTGTGTGCACCCCATCGAAGTCGGTGATGACCGCGTCGACGTCGATGGATGCCGTTGGCGCGAACACCGGAGCGATCAGTTGAGCCAGCTCGAGCTCTCTTGTCGTATCGATCTCGAGCGCGCGCAGCGGATCCACCTCGTGAATACCCACGCGTCCGAAGAAGCGGTGTCCGCCGCGAACGAAACCTTCGGCGCGCATTACGTAAAAGGCGCCGGTTTCCTGGAAGTGGGCCTCACGATCCTGCCGACGCGGCCGAACAGCAGAATCGTGATTGACACCCACGACCCCGTCGGCGGTCTTCCGCCAGAGGAACGCGAACGTCTCTGTCGCGGAGAAGACGACATCCTCCTGCTCGGTGAGCACACGTCGCACTGCGGAATCGAGGTCGGCGGAGTCGATAAACGGCGACGTCGCCTGAATGAACACGACAACCTCTGGCTGCTCATCAAGGCTCGCGAGCGCATGGAGTACCACGGCCTCTGAACTCGCGCCGTCGCCCGCGATCTCCGCCGGCCGGTCGACGACCTCGGCACCGGCGCTCCTGGCCTCCGCGGCAATCTCCTCGTCGTCTGTGCTGACCAGAACCCGGTCGACTGTGTTTGATGCGAGCGCGACATCCACGGCTCTCGCAACGAGGGATCGGCCGGCAACGCGCTTGAGGTTCTTTCCCGGAACGCCTTTCGAGCCTCCGCGAGCGGGAACAACCGCAACAACGCTCACCGAATCCCACCCTTTCTGCGTAGAGGCGTCTCAAGCTACGGACGGCGTCCAACCGCCAAGCCACGCGCGGGTAAACGGTTCGCGACGAACGAGCAACGGTTTGGAGCGGCGCAACCCTGGGCGCCGAAATTTGGAGACTTTCGACAACGGGTTGGGGCTGGCACTGTTGGGTAGGCTGACTCGAGTGACCCCTGAACAGAAGCCTGAAGCGACGCTGACCCCGCACAAGGCGCCAGCAACGGCAGACATGTACACGACGGCGGGCAAACTTGCTGACCTGAAGGTTCGCTACCACGAGGCCGTCACCGCGAGCGGCGAGGCTGCGATCGACAAGCAGCACAAAAAGGGCAAGAAGACCGCCCGCGAGCGCATCGCGACACTGCTCGACGATGGTTCATTCGTCGAACTCGACGAGTTCGTCCGGCACCGCACGCACGCCTTCGGCATGGAGAAATCCCGCCCGTACGGTGACGCTGTCGTCACCGGGATGGGAACCATCCACGGACGCCAGGTCGCCGTCTACAGCCAGGACTTCACCATTTTCGGCGGATCGCTTGGTGAGGTCGCCGGCGAAAAGATCATCAAGGTCATGGATCTCGCGCTCAAGACCGGTGTCCCGATCATCGGGATGCTGGACTCCGGCGGCGCCCGCATCCAGGAGGGAGTCGTCGCCCTCGGCAAGTACGGCGAGATCTTCCGCCGCAATACTCAGGCTTCGGGGGTCATCCCCCAGATCTCCATCATCATGGGTCCAGCAGCGGGCGGTGCGGTGTATTCACCCGCGCTCACCGACTTCGTCATCATGGTCGACAAGAGCAGCCAGATGTTCGTCACCGGCCCCGACGTCATCAAGACCGTCACCGGTGAAGACGTCGGCATGGAGGAGCTGGGCGGCGCGCTGACTCACAACTCGATCTCTGGCGTCTCGCACTACCTCGCCAGCGACGAGGATGACGCACTCGACTACGCCCGCACGCTCCTGAGCTTCCTGCCGGACAACAACCTGGCCGAGCTTCCCGTCTACGAGAGCGACGTAGACCTGGAGATCACAGATGAGGATCGCCGGCTCAACACGATCATCCCCGACTCGCCCAACCAGCCGTACGACGTCAAAACGGTCATTGAGCACATCGTCGACAATGAGGACTTTCTCGAAGTCCAGCCACTGTTCGCGCCGAACATCGTCATTGGTTTCGGTCGGGTGGAAGGTCGGTCGGTCGGCGTCATCGCCAATCAGCCGAACGCGATGGCGGGAACGCTCAATATCGATGCGGGCGAAAAGGCCTCGCGCTTCGTCCGGTTCTGCGACGCGTTTTCGATCCCGATCCTGACGCTGGTGGATGTTCCCGGCTACCTGCCCGGCACCGACCAGGAGTGGACGGGGGTCATCCGACGCGGCGCAAAGCTGCTCTATGCCTACGCCGAGGCGACCGTGCCGCTCCTGACGGTCATCACCAGGAAGGCGTACGGGGGCGCGTACATCGTCATGGGCTCCAAACAGCTTGGGGCCGACCTGAACTACGCCTGGCCCACCGCCGAGATCGCAGTCATGGGCGGGCAGGGCGCAGTCAACATCCTCTATCGCACCGAGATCAAGGATGCGGAGGACGCCGGTGAGGATGTTGCGGCCGTACGCACGCGTCTCGCGAACGAATACACCTACAACGTCGCATCCCCGTTCCTCGCGGCAGAGCGCGGCGAGCTGGATGGGGTCATCGAACCCGCCGCGACCCGCATCGTCGTGATCAAAGGCATGCGCGCGCTCCGGACCAAGCGAGCGGTGCAGCCCCCCAAGAAACATGGGAACATCCCGCTGTGACGCGGCCAACGACCCACGACGTTGTCGAGGCCGACCTCGAGGTCATCTCCGGCAATCCGGATGCAGAAGAGCTCGCGGCCGTCACGGCAGTCCTGGCCGGTGTTCTTGACGAGCTTGCAACGGAACAGGGCAAACGTGAACAGGCAGTGACCTCCGCCTGGGAGCGATCGCAGCGCGCCGTCAGGACGCCACTGGCCCCCGGCGCGGGTGCCTGGCGCAGCTTCAGCGGGTAACCCGGACCACCTGTCCCCACGAGATTGGGGCTTGGCTCGCCGAGCCGAAACGGCGCATACTGTTGCTCAACGCTTCGGAACAGGTCGTTCTACTCCCATCAGGCTGTCGGTATGGCCCGAAAACGAGGGAATGTACCCCGTTTTTCGTACCCCGGTAGGGGGTAGTTCTCAGTAAATCCGGCGATTTTGGGGCGTTTTGTCTCAAAATTGTCCCCCACATGTCCCCCTAAATGACGACTTTCCAAAGGGGTCGTCAGCCTGCAGTATTGAACGTGCTAGGTGTCTCTCTATGAGTTACACCACCAGACCATTGGCCGACTAGGGTAAGCGGGCCAATGGCTTGGGGGCGGGTCAGGGCGATATTCGGGTTGTCGCTCTGACCCGGGTTTTCGAAATGGTCGTCCGCTTCGCGGGCGGCCATTTCGCCGTTCCGGGTGCCTTCGGCACCGAACGGCCATGAAAACCCGGCGAGCCGGACAGCGCCAATACGCCGCTCCGCGGCGAGTTCGCTCCGCTCACGATCCTTACGGCGTGCTGCCCATCCTCTTTGGCGCCTCCGACGGGTGGAGATCCCCCGCTGATTCTGCGGGTTGTGTACGGAGCTTGAGTCGACGACCCTTTAAAGCCAATCGGGGCAGGGGTCCCCGTTTTTGGCTTTAAAGGGTCGTCGGCTCAAGCGCAGCCACGGAATACCTCAGACCACGGAACGCGGGATCTCCAGCCAGAGGTCAACTTCGTCGTCCTCAAGCGACTCCTGCCCCAGTGCGCTCGCGCTGCCGTCTCCGACTGTTCGGAGCCCGACCACCGTGACGGCAACATCCGAACCCTCTGGCACGGTTCGTGCGATGACTTTGTCCGCATCGGTGCCCTTGAGCGCAACGGCCAGCCGATTGAGCACTCGGTCGAGGTCTTCGTCTGAGAGGTCGTCTATTCCGCCCTCGTCCAGCAGCGTCACCGTGGCGCCGCGTCGACGAGCACTCATGACCTGTGTTCGAACCGCGTCGTTGAGCAGTTTCCGTCCTCGAATCTCATCGCGGATGGCACCTTCGAGGTTGAGGCATTCCTGTCGCTGGTCTTCGGTCAGATCGCCGTGACTCGACTGGATGGTCCGCAGCATGTCGAGCGCCATCATGCTGGTCTGGTCGAGGCGGAATTGACGTTCGAAGACATGCGCCTCCTGGGCCGCCTGCCAATCCGTTGCCTCACGCTCTGCGCGCGCGAATCGCTGGCCATCCCGGGTCGCCTTCGCCACTCCGTTGCTGACAATGTGCGAAACGCCGACCCAGACCACGCTGCCGATCACGCCGATACTGCCGAGCGCCCCTGGACCGCCCGACCAGACGACCGTCTGGACGACAAGAAACCCGACCCCGATCCAGGCGAAGGTGTGCCTGCGCCTGGTCGAGGTGATGGTCATGAGCGTTCCGACGGCCGCGACGTACCAGGTGCCGTAGCCGTTCGACTTCTGCGGATCCAGTTCTGTGGTGACCAGGATCGGCAGTGCGATGACGACCGCGAGATTGAGGGCAGCCATCCAGATCGGCATCCTCGTCGGCCCGAACGGTACCAGGCTCAGAATCGATGCACCGCCGTAGAGTCCCATGGCGAGAAAGATGGGGCCATCGGAGAACGGGATGTGCTGCGTGAGCGAGTAGATCGCGAGCACGATGTGGTACGCCGAGAACAGTCCGGCCATGCCGACGATGAGGTAGCGGGGTACTCCGATGTTCACGATTTCGCTCCCGCCTCGGCCGGCAGCGCGGGCGGGCCACCGCGGTCAGTCGTGTCGGCCTGTTTTGCCGTTGGCCACTGCACCGTGATGGTTGCTCCGTGGCCCGGCGAGGAAACAATGCGGGCAATACCACCCGCGTTCCCCACGCGCTCGATTATGGAGACGCGAACGCCCAGGCGCTCGGTCGGAACCGATTGGGTGTCAAACCCCGCTCCGGTGTCGCTGACCTCGACTTCGATACCCCCAGGCCTCATGGGCTTGATCGCGACCCAGCGCCTAATCCGCGGGGAGTCTCCCGCGTGCTGGACGCTGTTGACCATGGCCTGCGTGGCGGCGGACACAATGGCCTCACCAACGGCCGCGGGAACAGAGCGCGGCCCGACTTCGATGCTCCGCAGCTGGAACGGGTGCGCCATTCCGGCCGCAGCGTCGATGATTCGCTGTGCGACGACGCGCAGGCGAACAGTTGAGCCGTCATCGGGCTGTACGAGGGCGGCGTCGCGCAGGTAGCCGATTGCATTGCCCGCCATGACGGCGGCGAGGTCCATCCCCTCCGGAGTGTAGGCGCGCGCGGCCGAGATCAGCGTCGTGAGCACGCTGTCGTGAACGATCGAATCGACCTGCACGCGCTCGACTTCTGTCGCGTGGTGGCGAACTGCGTGGCCGTAGCGCTCGAGCGCCGCGCTCTGCGCGATGTCGACGTTGGTCGCCGTCTGTCGGAGCATGGTGATCAGGACGACCACGGCGCCGCCGAGGATGATCGAATACACGGAGTCGAGGATGGC
>DATAZY010000107.1:0-5407 GCA_036271795.1 Galbitalea sp. | reverse complement strand
CAGCACCCAAAGTTCACCGATCTAAGTGCTCGCGCGCACATCCCCCGGCCATAGTCTGGATTGATGGCCACCAGCGAACAGAATCCCCGCGATCTCTCCGTCGTCAACGACTGGTGGCGCGCCGCCAATTACCTCTCCGTGGGGCAGATTTACCTCCTCGACAACGCGCGCCTCGAACGTCCACTGACGGTGGATGACACGAAGCCTCGCCTCCTCGGACACTTCGGAACGACACCCGCGCTCAATCTCGTCTGGGCGCACTTCAACCGGCTGATCATCCAGCGCGACCTCAACGTCGTCTACATCGCCGGGCCTGGCCACGGCGGCCCCGGCATCGTCGCGAACGCCTGGCTCGACGGCACCTACTCTGAGCTGTTCTCCAACATCACACTCGACGGCGCCGGGATGCAGAAACTGTTCCGTCAGTTCTCCTTTCCCGGCGGCATCCCCTCGCACGCAGCGCCCGAGACTCCGGGCTCAATCAACGAGGGCGGCGAGCTCGGCTACTCGCTCGTTCACGCGTACGGCGCCGCGCTCGACAACCCCGACCTCATCCTCGCGACGGTCATCGGCGATGGCGAAGCAGAGACCGCAACGCTGGCGACGAGCTGGCACCTCAACAAGTTCCTCAACGCCAAGTCGGATGGCGCGGTGCTGCCGATCCTGAACCTCAACGGTTACAAGATCGCGAATCCCACCATCCTTGCCCGCATCCCGGACGACGAACTCATGATGCTCATGCGCGGCTACGGATATGCGCCCATCTGGGTCGAAGGCGGCTTCGATGACGAGGAGCACGTGGCCGTGCACGCACGATTCGCGGACGCACTCGAGAAGGCACTCGACGACATCGCGACCATCCAGAAGTCGGCGCGCGAAGACGGAAACGAGGTGCGCCCGACCTGGCCCATGATCATCCTGAAGACGCCCAAGGGGTGGACCGGGCCCAAGTTCGTCGACGGACTCCCGGTCGAGAACACCTGGCGCGCCCACCAGGTGCCGATCGCGAGCGTCCGGGACAAGCCGGAACATCTGCACCAACTTCAGGAGTGGATGGAAAGCTACAAGGCCGGCGAACTCTTCGACGCCGTTGGCGCGCCGATTGCCGCGCTCGACGCGAACCGGCCCAAGGGCGAGCGGCGGATGTCCGCGAATCCAAACGCCAATGGCGGGCTGCTGACCAAGGCGCTCGAATTTCCTTCGCTCGAAGCGCGTGCGGTCGATGTATCCAAGGATCGCGGGGTCGTGGTCGAGCCGACCCGCATTCTCGGACTGTGGTTGCGCGACCTGATTGCGGCCAACCCCAGCAACTTCCGGATCTTCGGCCCGGACGAGACGGCATCCAATCGACTGGATGACGTCTATGACGTGACCGCAAAACAGTGGCAGGGCGAGGTGTTGGCGGTCGACGAACATCTCGCGCACGAAGGTCGCGTCATCGAGGCGCTCAGCGAAAACCTCATGCAGGGTCTGCTCGAGGGCTACCTCCTTACTGGGCGGCACGGGCTGTTCAACTCGTATGAGGCGTTCATCCACATCGTCGATGCGATGTTCAACCAGCACGCCAAGTGGCTGGAGTCAGCGGCCGAGGTTCCGTGGCGGCGACCGATCCCCTCGTTCAACTACCTGCTCTCGTCACACGTGTGGCGACAGGATCACAACGGCTTCTCGCATCAGGACCCCGGCTTCCTCGACCACGTCGTCAACAAGCGAGCCAGCGTTGTTCGCGTCTACCTTCCCGCCGACGCCAACCAACTACTCGTCACCGCGGAACACATCTTTGGCACCCACGACTACGTCAACGTCATCGTCGCGGGCAAGCAGCCGTCGCCGACGTTCCTGAGTCTCGACGAAGCGCGTGAGCACGGTACTCGAGGCCTGGGCGTCTGGGACTGGGCAGGCACCGAGGTCGAGGGTCAGGAGCCGGATCTCGTCGTCGCATCGGCCGGCGACGTCCCGACCGTCGAGGCGATGGCCGCTGTTCAGATACTCAAGAACGAGATCCCCGAGCTGAAGATGCGATTTGTGAACGTCGTAGACCTGATGCGTCTGCAGGACAGCACCGAACATCCGCACGGCCTGACCTCGGACGAATTCGACGCCATCTTCACGGCGGACAAGCCGGTGATCTTCGCGTTCCACGGCTATCCGTCATTGGTGCATCGCCTGACCTACCGGCGCACCGCGCCCGAACGCTTCCACGTTCGGGGCTTCAACGAACGCGGCACGACAACCACACCGTTCGACATGCTCATGCTCAACGGACTCGACCGCTTTCAGCTGGTCATGGATGTCATTCGTCGGGTGCCCTCACTGGGCACGAAATATGCGGCGTTCAGCCAGCGCATGGATGACGAACAGATGTCACACCGCGCCTACACGCGCGCCCACGGCGAAGACCCCGCGGATGTTGCGACCACAGAGGGTCTCCCGTTCAAGGCCACCAACGTCCGCACCGACGCCACCGGCTCGGATAATACGAAGGTGTGACCTGAACCACGAATGATGCGCCGGCGAGGCGAAGCCCAGCCAAGCGACACAAGGCGCTTTCGCGCCGCCGGGTCGCTTCCCGGGCGCACTGTGCGCCGCAGGGGCGGCGGCGCCCCAACTATGCAGTTCTTTGATTGGGCTTCCAGAAGATTCGCTTCACGATTTCGTTCGACGCAACATAGAACAGCGTGATCGCGATGATCGAGAGGAACAGCGGCAGCGACAGCCCGACAAGCTGCAGCGGCTTTGCGAGCGGCGAATACGGGATGTAGCACGACACCAGCGCGACAGCGATGCTCGCGATCACAATCCACTTGCTCGGACGACTGCGGAAGAACGGACGCCGGGTGCGCAGAACGAACAGCACGACCACTTCGGTGAGGATGCTGCCCAGGAACCATGCGCTCTGGAATTCATGCACCTTCGCGTGGAACACCAGCTCGAGCACGATGAACGTGATGATGTCGAACAGTGAACTCAACGTGCCGAACACGAGCATGTAGTTGCGGATGAGCTTGACGTTCCAGTCCTGCGGTTCGCGCAGCTGGGCGGCATCCACCGAATCCGTCGCGATGAACGTCGCGGGAAAATCGGTGAGCAGGTTGATGAGCAGGATCTGGCCAGCGAGCAACGGAAGGAACGGAAGCACAGCCGCCGCGATCGCCATCGAGAGCACATTGCCGAAGCTCGCGCTCGTCGTCATGTAGATGTATTTCATCGTGTTGGCAAAGGTTCTGCGCCCCTGAGTCATACCCGCGAGCAGAACATTCAGGTCCTTGTCGAGGAGCACGATGGCTGCCGCCTCCTTTGCTACTGCCACCGCGCTGTTGACCGAGATGCCGACATCCGCTGCGTGCAGGGCGGGCGAGTCATTGATGCCGTCGCCCATGTAGCCAACGACCGCACCAGTCGAGCGAAGCGCCTTCACGATTCGCTCCTTCTGAATGGGGTTCAACTCCGCGAACACCGCAACACCGTTCACCGCCGTCGCGAGCTTCGCGTCATCCAGCTTGTCGATGTCGGCTCCGCTGAGAACCGTTGTCGTGTCGAGTCCAACCTGATTGGCGATGTGCGCCGCAACGAGGTGGTTGTCACCCGTGAGCATTCGCACCGAGATGCCGTTGGTGGCGAGGTCTTCGAGAGTCTGTGCGGCATCCGGTTTCGCCGGATCCGCGAAGGTGACGAATCCAACCAGAGTCATGGCCTTCTCGTCCGCGAGTGTCGCTGTCTTCGCAGCTGGCATGTCTTTGGTGGCCAGTCCGAGGACGCGGTAACCCTGGTTGCTGAGGTCGAGGAACAGCTTCTGGACGGCATCCTGAACCGTCGCGATCGGAACCAGCTTGCCGTCGGAGCCCAGTGCCTGCGTGCAGACCGAAACGATCGCGTCGAGCGCGCCCTTGCTGACGAGCGTTGGCGAATCGGTGCCGTCCTTGAACAGGATGCTCAGTCGACGGCGGTTGAAGTCGTAAGGGATCTCGCCCAGTTTGACGACATTCGAAACGTCGCACTTCACGCCGCTGACGATGGCGTCGTCAATCGGGTTCTGCATGCCCACCTGAAGCGACGCATCCAGGTAGGCGAGGCGTCCGACACTGTCGCTTGGCTTTCCGGAGATGTCGATGGATGAGTCAAGAACGACCTCGCCTGCCGTCATCGTCCCGGTCTTGTCCGAGCAGAAGATGCTCATCGAACCGAAGTCTTCTATCGCATCAAGCCTGCGGACGATAACGCGACGCTTGGCGATCGCGCGGGCACCCTGCGCAAGGCTGATGCTCACGATTGTGGGGAGCAGCTGCGGGGTCAGGCCGACGGCGAGCGCGAGAGAGAACAGGACCGAGTCGATGACCGCCTTGTGCTCAAGCAGGTTAATCAGGAAGATCACGACGACCAGGACGATCATGATCCTGGTCAGGAAGAGCCCGAAACGGGTGAGTCCCTTCTCGAACCCGGTCTTCGGCGGCGCGCTCTCCAGCCGGGCTGAGACCGATCCGATTTCGGTGGATGTGCCCGTACCGACAACGAGGATCGTTCCGCTACCGCTGGCAACGTGAGTCCCCATGAAGACCATGTTCGGTCGGGCGTTGAGCTCCGCATCCACCGGGCTCGTTCCCGGGTTCTTCTCGACGGGGAACGTCTCGCCGGTCAGCGCCGACTCGTCCAGCTGCAGTCCATTGGATGACAGCACGATCGAGTCGCCGGGGACCAGGTCTCCCGCGGCAAGCTGGGCGACATCACCCGGCACTGCGCCCGTGATGGGAACGCCCTGCACGGTGCCATCCCGAACGATCTGAGCCTTGATCTCGACCGTCGCGAGCAGGGCGGCAATCGCCCGTCCGGCACCGCGCTCCTGGAAGAAGCCGAGCAGCCCGGACAGCAAGATGATCACGAGAATGATGATCGAGTCGACCGGGTCGCCGAGGGCCCACGCCAATACCGTCGCGATCACCAGGATGATGATGATCGGACTCAGGAACTGCCTCGCCAACAGGCGCCCATCCGAGGTCTGCTTCGATGTGCCGAGCGTGTTCTGGCCAACCCGGCTGAGGGTCGCAGCGGCCTGGGCGCTGCTGAGCCCGTTCGCCGACGAACCGAGATCCGCGATGAGAGTGGTCGAATCGGTGTTCCAGTACCCG
Organism: Galbitalea sp.; assembly: GCA_036271795.1. GTDB lineage: Bacteria > Actinomycetota > Actinomycetes > Actinomycetales > Microbacteriaceae > Galbitalea. The sequence goes on along the minus strand of DATAZY010000107.1, from coordinate 284 downwards.
GTTGGGACCGTCGTAGTGGCGGGAACTGTCATAGTCACGAACCCAAGTATGCGGTGCGGGTCCGTTGAACCCGGATAGGTACTGAGTGCCTAATCTTCGACCTTCGCCAGCGCGACGAGAACCTGGTTGAGCGACGGGATCCCTTCTGCGCGAAATACTTCCGCACCGGTGCGGTCGCTGATGATCACGGTCGGCGTCGAACGGATGCCCCGAACGCGCGCCGCATCCTCGTCCACAACGATGTCGTGCTCGACAATGTTCGCGGCGCCGACCAATCGACCAGC
>DATAZY010000106.1:0-8020 GCA_036271795.1 Galbitalea sp. | reverse complement strand
GAACGCTCGCGGCTACAGCCATTTCTCCGGCATTCTTCACCGAGATTTGGGCCGTTGACTTCGCCGATACCGCGTGGTCGACTGAAGCATGAGTCGGGTCACCTGTCACCTGTCGATGTCGCTCGATGGTTTCATCGGGGGCCCCGACCAGTCGCTCGATAATCCGGTCGGTGTTGGCGGGATGCGATTGCTTCAGTGGCAATCGAGCGGCGACGAGGCCGATGTCGCTGCCCGCGACGAGTTGCTCGGTCCCATGGGTGCTTTTGTGATGGGGCGCAACATGTTCGGACCGATTCGTGGTCCGTGGACCGGAGACTGGCGAGGGTGGTGGGGAGACGACCCGCCGTACCATGGCCCGGTTTTTGTGCTTACCAACCATGAGCATGACCCCATCAAGATGTCGGGCGGCACGACCTTCCACTTCGTGACCGATGGGTTCGATGCGGCTCTTGGCCGCGCGCGTGACGTCGCGGGTGACCGAGATATTCGCATCGCCGGTGGGGCGTCGACCGTGCGGCAGGCGCTCGCGGCCAATGCGATCGACGACATCTATTTCGACATCATTCCGGTCGCATTGGGCAGCGGTGAGACCATTTTCGAAGGGCCGCCGGCCGTCGTCTTTACTCAGCTCGGCGTGACGCACTCCGCCATTTGCACCCACGTCCAGTATCGCGTTCGCTGAGGGCTCGACGGCCGTGAGCTATCGAGCCGTTGTCGCGCAACAGATTTGTCTACTTTAGTATTGCGCTGCCCGATTGCGGCCCAATATGCTTCCGACAGCAGGATCAATCCCTGGGGCAATTCGCTCCGTCCGTCGTCCGTTTTGTCCGTTGTTTCCCTCCGAATCGGGTTGGTCCATGACTCTCTTCATTCCTTCGTCGAGCATGTTCGTCCGTAGGCGGATCGGGGTGATCGCCGCCGTCATTGCACTGCTCAGTGCGCTTCTCACGGTTGGCGGAGGCGTCACGTCGGCAAGCGCAGACGCTAGCGGGAGCATCTCCGGAACGGTTCAGGGTGCGGGTTCTCCCGACATGGCCCTGTCGGGCGCGTACGTCTACCTGTACTCGACAGGCGAGCAGTGGGTTTCATTTACGACGACGGACGAGAGCGGCAATTACAGCTTCACGGGGCTCTCCGCGGGATCCTACACACTCGATTATCAGTCTCCCGATGGCAGCAATTTCGTCGAACAGTGGTGGAACGGTGAGTCCAACGGATTCGCCGCCGACTACTTTTCTCTCGCGGACGGTCAGACGCTTGCCGGGATGAACGTGGTGCTCGCCGTGGGAGCGACCGTCAGCGGATCGGTACTCGGCGTCGGGTCCCCAAACCTGCCGCTCCAGGGTGCCGACATTTCGCTTCAGGCGGTCGACGGCTTTGGCTACGGATTCGCCTCTACCGATGCGGAAGGAAACTTCACAGTTACAGGGATCGCCGCCGGGACCTACACGCTGGAGTTCTCCCCGCCGTTTAATTCGTCAACATACATTCCGCAGTGGTGGCAAAACCAGTCATCTCCGGGGAACGCGCAAACGATCACAATCACGAGCGGCCAAACCCTGACCGGCTACAACGCGATCCTGCCGCTCGGAGCGTCGATTAGCGGAACGGTTGTCGGTGCGGACACATCGGCGGGGCTCCCCGGGGCGCTCGTCGAGGCGCTCCAGGACGGCAACACCGGCCGCTTCGCGAACGTCGGGGCCGACGGCAGCTACACGATCGAGGGGCTCGTGCCGGGCGCATACACACTCGAGTTCAGCCCCGCCTACGGGCAGAATTACCTCACTCAGTATTGGAACGACGAGCCGACGGCGGCCGCCGCGGACACGATTACAGTGGCGGGCGGCGACGCGATAACGGGAATCAATGCAACCCTCGCCGTCGGTGCATCGATCTCGGGCGTCGTTACAACCGTTGAAACGCCGGGTGTCGGGCTCGCCGGTGCCTCCGCCTTGGCGGTCGACAGTACGGGGAATTACGTCGGAAGCGCTACCACGGATGCTGAGGGCAGCTATTCGATCGTCGGCCTGGCACCCGCGACCTACCGGATTCAGTTCCAGGCACCATACGGTGACAGCCACGCTGAGCAGTTCTGGAAGAACGTACCCACCTTCGACAAAGCCACCCCGCTCACCGTGGCGGCAGGTTCTGTGGTGACCGACATCAACGCGACCTTGACGCAGGGTGCAACGATCTCTGGCACCGTGACCGACACCGCCAACCCGTCGGCTCCAATTCCCGGTGCCGATGTGTTAGCGCAGAGCCCGTCGGGCACTTTTGTGGCGGAAGCCCTTACCGACGAGTCGGGCAACTACACGCTGACGGGTCTTCCTGCGGGCACCCTCGTCGTGAAGTTCGCGGGGACCGATGGCGGCGCCTACACGCCCTCATGGTGGCAGAACGCCTCCAGGCTTGGTTCTGCCACTCGAATCAAGCTCACCGCAGGGGCGGCGCTGACAGGAATCAACGGCACAATGGCGCCCGCCTACCTCACGCCAGGGAAACCGAAGATCGCCGGGGCTGCCAAGGTGGGCAGCACACTCACCGTCAATCCGGGGCGGTGGAAGCCATCCGACACAACGTTCGCCTACCAGTGGAACCGTGACGGATCTGCGATCGACGGCGCAACTGGCTCGGCTTATGTGCTGGCGAACTCCGACGCGGGTCATGCTCTGACAGTCACCGTTACTGGCGATCGCTATGCCTACAACGACGTGACGGTCACGAGCCTCGCGACCAAGGTTGTGACCGGTGGCACCCTGACGACGGTGGTTCCCGAGATTACGGGCACGCCCATCCGTGGGTCACAGCTGACCGCAGTTCCCGGAACCTGGGGTCCCGGTACAGTCGAGTTGACGTTTCGATGGAATCGAGATGGGACCAAAATCAGCGGCGCCACCGGACCCACGTACACAGTCACGAAGGCGGATGCCAGCAAGCAGATCACGGTGACCGTCACCGGTTCCGAGACCGGCTTCACGACCGCGTCGCAGAGCAGCGTCCCCACGGGGCCGGCCAGCTGACCGGGGCTTGCGGAGCGAGCACAGCCAGCCGCCGATGACAAAATCAGGCCTATGAGTTGGCCAGGAGCTACTTTCGGGGCCCTGCGGACGCGGCCAGCGTTAGCGGCAAACCGAAGTTCGCGAACAGGTCCTTTTTAAGAAAAAGGGTAGCTCGGGCGATCTGGCCCTCCTCGATCTCAATGACATGAATGCCCTCCGCGGCGTATCCGCCATCCGCCGTCGCGGAGTAGGATGCCGCAGCCGGGAAGCCGTTCGCCGAAGTGGCGACGATTCGGTGCTGGACCGGGAACACGCGCCTGACGTGAAGATCAAGCACGGCTTCACGACCACGGAGCCAGGTTGAGATCGGTGGCATTTCGTACTCGACGTCAGAGCGCAGCAGCCCAGCCAATAGCGGTATGTCTCCGTGTTCGAACGCGTGCATGTACCGCTGGAGTATCGCGTTGTCCATACTCGGCGAGGCGGCCACATGCTGTTGGATGGGGCGGTCTGCGTCAAGAGTTGCTCGGGCGCGCTGCACCAGGCTGCGTGCTGCAGTCACCGTCATGTCGAGAGATTCGGCAGCCTCAGCAGGTGAGAATCCGGCCACATCGATCAGGATGAGCGCCGCACGTTGCCTCGTTGGAAGTCTCTGGAATGCGGCGATGAGCGCGAGTTTGGTGCTCTCTCGGGTGGCAGCGATAGACGCCGGGTCACTGGCCCGGTCGGTGAGCGCCGAGGTCGGCACCGGCTCGATCCATGGGGCCGAATCCAGTCGGGCGAACGGTGAGTTTTCTGGGTCTGTGGTCGGTGCGCCCAATCCGGATGGGAGTTCGCGTCGGCGGGAGCTCGTCAGTGAGGTGAGACAGGCGTTGGTGGCTATCCGATATAGCCACGTGCGTAGCGATGACTTTCCGTCGAAGCTGTCGTAGGCGCGCCACGCGCGGAGCAGGGTGTCCTGGACGAGGTCTTCCGCATCCTGTATGGATCCCGTCATGCGATAGCAATGAGCCACGAGTTCCCGCCGATACGGATTCGCTAATTCGGCAAAGTCCTCCGTAACGACGGCGTCACTCATCACACACCGACTTTCTCTGAGACTGCCTCCACCGGAGTTGAAAGTGCTTGCTTGGGTTTGCTTCCGCGAGTGAACAGTCCGCTCACTGCACCGACGAACGAGATCACCGCGGCCGCTGAGACTGCGGCTGAGAACCCGGCAGCGAAGGCTGTCGACGACTGGTCATTTCCATATGCCGAGAATACTGCGGCTGTAATTGCGACTCCCACTACGCCGCCCATTTGGCGGATCGTGCTGAACGTCCCTGCGGCCTTACCCATGGACGGCGGTGGCACGGAGCCCATGACTGCATTCTGCTGCGCAGGCATTGCCATGGCGAGGCCGACACCCGAGACCACCAGGGCGCCGAGAAAGCCCGACGTATACGAGCCGTGGGTCTCGGCTGCAGCAGCCAGCCATAGCAACCCGACGCAGTGGAGGGTGAGGCCAATGGAGATCCACAAGCGTGGTCCGATCCGATTTTGGAGGCGGCCTGCGATCGGTGAGATGAAGAACATTGGGACGGCCCACGGCAGGAAGCGCAGCCCAGCTTCGAGCGGGGAGTAGCCGAGCACGATTTGCAGATATTGGGCGAAAAAGAAAACCGTGCTGAATAGCGAAGCCGTCAACAGCAGGGTCGACAGGTTGCCCGCCCCGAAGGAAGGGATCGCAAACAAACGGATAGGCAGCATTGGCTCATTCACTCGAAGTTCCCACAGGACGAACATCACGAGCAGAATCACCGCGCCAACTAAAGCGCCTACCACTTCTGCGCTGCCCCAGCCTGCCGGCCCGGAGCGGACCAGGCCCCACACAAAACCGAAGATCGACGCGCCCAACAGCGCGATTCCCGGGGCATCGGTGCGAGCAGGACTCCCTTTCGCCTCGCGCAGCCTGATCGCTGCAAACGGGAGGATCGCCGCGATGACGGGAACGTTTATCCAGAAGATCCAGTGCCAGTTGAAACCCTGAGCAACCGCTCCGCCAATCAGGGGACCGCACACGACGGCGAGCCCCATCACAGCGGCGAAGACACCCATGGCAAAACCCCGCCTTTGCGGTGCAACGGAGCCGGTGAGAAGGGCGAGCGCTGTCGGCAAGATGAGTGCTCCACCCGCTCCTTGAAGTACCCGCGCGGCAAGCAGCAATCCGATGGTTGGAGACAACGCACACGCCGCGGAAGCGACGGCGAACACGGACAGCCCGATAGTCAGGGTGCGTTTCCGCCCGATCCGGTCGCCCAGTTGAGCCCCCGGAATAAGCAGTGTCGCAAGGCTCAGGCTGAATGCGTTCACGGTCCACTCGAGACTCTCGATCGATGCGTGAAGATCGACCCGTATCGTTTGGAGGGCGGTAGCCACGACGAGCTGATCCAGCGCTACCACCAAAGAGGAAACCGAGGCGATCGCTAGAACCCAACCGAGTGAGGGCGCTTGCTTTGGAGATGATGTGACGGTCATTTGTGATCCTTCCGGAGACTAGGTCATAGGTACTGACTCCGGCTGCGCCCACAATTCATCGGTCGCGTCGATCTTGGCGGATTCGAGAAGAGCCCCCTGTCGGATTTGAATCGACGACGTTCCCTTTACAAGGTCAAAAAGAGCCCTGATTTGGCGCGACTGTTTTCGCTTATTGGCCGATCAAAGGAGCTCTGCCACATGGGTTTCCTGAAATCGCAGAAGGTCGAGGGCCACATCCACGATCATGTCCTCCTGTCCACCGACGAGTTGCCGTCGCCCAACCTCGACGAGGATTTCGCGCGTATCGACTGCGTACAACTCTGACGCTCGTTCGGCGTGTCTGAGGAAACTCGAGTAGACGCCCGCGTATCCGAGGGTGAGCGTGTCCCTGTCGACCTGGACGGGCCGGTCCCGCAGCGGTCGAACAAGCTCGTCGGCGGCATCCTGCAACGCGAAGAGGTCAGCGTGGTGCTTCCAACCGAGCAGGTTGGCGACGGCGACGAATGGCTCGATCGGAGTATTGCCGGCGCCAGCGCCCTGACCGGCGAGGGATGCGTCGACGCGATAAGCGCCCGCCTCCACGGCAACAACGGAGTTGGCGACCGAGAGCGAGAGATTTTCGTGCGCGTGGATTCCGATTTGTGTGCCCGGGTCGAGAACATCACGGTAGGCGGTGATGCGCTCCCGCACTCCATCCATCGTGAGCCTGCCGCCGGAGTCCGTGACGTAGACGCAGTTCGCTCCGTACGACTCCATGAGCTTCGCCTGGTGCGCGAGCGCTGCAGGCTCTGACATGTGCGACATCATGAGGAATCCGGACACGTCCATGCCGAGCTCGCGGGCGGCGGCGATGTGCTGCGCCGAGATGTCCGCCTCCGTACAGTGCGTGGCCACCCGGACCGAGCGGACCCCGAGCTTGTACGCCCGTTCGAGGTCCGGGACTGTGGCGATGCCCGGTAGAACGAGAGTGGTGAGCTTCGAGTTAGCGACAACGGAAGCTGCCGCTTCGATCCACGCGTCATCCGACTCGCTTCCGGGGCCGTAGGTAAGCGAACTACCGCCCAGGCCGTCGCCGTGAGCGATCTCGATCGCGTCCACGCCGGCGCGATCGAGCGCGCCGGCGATCGCGATCACATTGTCGAGCGAGATGCGGTGGCGCAGGGCGTGCATTCCGTCGCGGAGCGTGACGTCCTGGATATATACGGCGGGCTTGTCGTCGTTCATGCGCTGACTTTCTGTGCGACGAGTCGTTCCGCGACCCGCATCGCGGCGCTGGTCATGATGTCGAGATTCCCGGCAAATTCGGGCAGGTAGTGGGCGGCGCCCTTGACCTCCAGGAAGACAGAGACTCGCGTGAAGGGGCCTTCGGCGCGAGCGAGCGAGGCGACAGAAGCGTCTTCGTCGGTGAACTGCACCTCCTGCTTGAGCCGATAGCCCGGGACGTACTCTGCGACACTGGCGACGCGCTCTTCGATCGATCGGGAGATGCGGGCGCGCGCGGCTTTGTCGGCGCGATCGATCAGCGCAAGCACGGTGTCGCGCATGATCACCGGCGGCTCCGCCGGGTTCAGAACGATGATCGCTTTGCCGTGTTTTGCGCCACCGACCTGCTCAATCGCGTGCGAGGTCGTCTCCGTGAACTCGTCGATGTTGGCGCGGGTGCCGGGCCCGGCAGATTTGGAGGCGATGGATGCGACGATCTCGGCATAGTGGACGGGAACCACATCGCAGATTGCGGCGACTATGGGAATGGTTGCCTGTCCGCCGCAGGTGACCATGTTGACGTCTGGGGCATCCAGGTGCCCGTCCATATTCACGGCCGGGACGACGAATGGCCCGATTGCCGCGGGTGTGAGGTCGACCAGGCGCTTGCCATACGGGGCAAGCAGAGCGGCGTTGTGAACGTGAGCACCGGCGCTGGTGGCGTCAAAAACGACTTCAATGTCGGCAAATTCGGGGCTGGCAATGAGGCCTTCGACACCATCCGAGGTTGTGGCAATTCCCAGTCGGCCGGCTCGAGCCAGGCCGTCCGACTCGGGGTCTATTCCGACCATCATCCCCATCTCCAGAATGTCCGAGAGACGGATGACCTTGAACATCAGATCGGTGCCGATGTTGCCCGACCCGATGATGGCCACCTTCGCGGTCATGCTGACTCCGCGAAGGCGACAGAAACGCTTCCCAGACCGGTGAACTCGGCGGTGAACCTATCGCCGGGGCGAGCATCCACGACCCGACCCAGCGCTCCAGAGAGCACGATCTCCCCGGCACGCAACGGGCTCCCGAGAGCTGCGCACGTGCGAGCCAGCCACGCGACGGCGCTCAGTGGAGAACCCATGCAGTCGCTTCCGACTCCTTCAGAGACGTTCTCCTGGTTGCGATGCATGGACATCGCGACGTTCGCCAGGTCGCCGTCGATCTCGTGCCTCTCGCTGCCGAGGACGAAGGCTCCGGCGGATGCATTGTCCGCGATCGTGTCAACGAGTTGAATGTCCCAATCG
>DATAZY010000105.1:0-18582 GCA_036271795.1 Galbitalea sp. | reverse complement strand
CTCCAGCCACCGTCGACCGCGGTTCGGATCACACCGTCGAAGGGCGGCGCGGCAGCGGTGTTCACCGATGGCCCGTTCGCGGACACCAAAGAGGTCGTCACCGGTTTCTACAAGATCGGAGTCAAGGATGCGGCCCAGGCTCGTGAGCTCGCGGCGTTGTGCCCGACCAGCGGCTGGATCGACCTCTACCCGGTAATGCAGACCGGTTCGATGGACTAGAGAAGAGTTAAATGGCTGCGTGGCCACCCCGGAGCTCGAAACCGCGTTTCGACAGGAGTGGCCGCGCATCCTTGCGGCCGTCATCCGTTTTACCGGGAGTCTGGAACTCGCCGAGGATGCCGTGCAGGAAGCATTTGTGCGGGCTGCGGCTTCGCGCGAACGCGAGTTGCTCATCAACCCCGCTGCCTGGGTAACCACTGTCGCGAAACGAATCGCGATCGACGCCGTTCGACGCGATGCCCGGCTGCGGGAGCGTCTGCCGCTTCTCGCCAGCGAGGAGCAGGAAGCGTTACCGGATGATTCGCCGGGGGGAGACGATCGGCTCGGCCTGCTCTTTGTCACCTGCACACCCGATCTCGCCCCCGAGACGCGTCTCGCGCTCGCGCTGCGATTCGTCTGCGGTGTGCCAACCGAGCAGATCGCGGATGCCATGCTCCTGAGCCACACGACGATGAGCGCCCGACTGACGCGCGCCAAGCGTCAGATCGAGCGAGAAGGCATCGGCTTCGCTCCGGCGAGTGATGAGGATCTTGCCGAGCGACTCGACGACGTCCTCGGCACGGTTCACCTGCTGTATACGATCGGTCACACGTCTCTGGACGGCGAACTTCTCGAGTCGCGGAGTGTCACCGCGACCGCAATCGAACTGGCGCGCGCCCTTCGGGCGATGGCGCCGGGCGACCGGGAGACCGCGGGCCTCCTTGCCCTGCTGCTACTGACGGATGCGAGGGCTTCGTCCAGGCTTGATGCGCGCGGCGAAGTTGTGACGCTCGAAGACGTTGACAGAACCGGCTGGGATGCCGAGCGCATCCGCGAGGGGCTCGATCTCGCCACACTGGCGCTTCCGGGTGGTGGCCGTTTTGCGCTCGAGGCCGGTATTTCCGGGCTGCACTCCCAGGCCACCAGCTGGGATGCGACCGACTGGCCGTCCGTCTGCGTGCTCTACGACCGGCTGATCGAGCGGTGGCCGTCACCGTCGGCCAAGGTGGCGCGAGTCGTCGCCCGCAGTTTTCTCCCGGGCGCCGGGGCTACCTCCCTGGCCGAACTGGATGACCTCGAGGGCGAACTCGGGGGAGTCGCGGCGCGAACGGCGATCGCGGCTCGCGCGGACATCCTTCGCCGACTGGGGCGAACGAGGGATGCCCATGAGGCCTACGTTCGCGTGCGCTCCTACGAGCGCAACGGTCCGGTGCGCGACTACTACGGTCGTCGTATCGACGAACTCAACTCGGGTCCCCCTCCGGTCGAGTAGGCGCGCTTCGCGCCCCACTATCGAGACCGGCCTGACGGGTTACTTCGCAGCGGTCTCGATGACGCCGCCTTCGACGGCTACTCGACCCGAGGGATTCCTCGACTCGACGACCCGTCCCGCGGGCGAACTCAGCGCCCGGTCTCGTCCGGCGTCACCGAGGTGCGACGCTGGTCGACAGCGCGGCCGTCCGCATCGACACCCGAGGTCACTGTGGTGATCGACTGGCGCTTGCGCAGTGTGAAGACCAGTCCGATGACGAACACGACGACTCCGGCAGCCATCAGGATGTAGCCAATGAGCTGCAGCGAGACGACGGCGTTGTTCAGGTGGATGGCGAACGCCAGGATCGCGCCGACAACGAACAGACCAATTCCGGTTCCTATACTCATCTTTCCAACGTACGCTCGGGGTTCCGAGCGGCAAGGGGTGGCGCGTCGTCGACCGGTACGGTAGAGGCATGCCTCGCACTATCAGCATCGCCCTCATTCCCGGCGACGGAATCGGCCCGGAAGTCGTCGCGGAAGCCACCAAAGTACTGAAGGCCGTCGCGCCCGATGGCGTGGAGTTCGAGCTCACCGAGTATCCGTTCGGCGCTAGCCACTTCCTGGCGACCGGCAGGATCCTGGACGACGACGACCTTGCGGCGCTTGCGAAGCACGACGCGATCATCCTCGGTGCGGTTGGCGGCGATCCACGCGACCCGAAACTCGCGGGCGGCATCATTGAGCGTGGGCTCCTGCTGAAGCTCCGGTTTGCCTTCGACCACTACGTCAACCTGCGCCCGACCCAGCTGTTCCCGAATGTTGTTTCACCGCTGGCCAATCCGGGCGACGTCGACTTCGTCGTGGTCCGCGAAGGTACGGAGGGTCCGTACGTCGGCAACGGTGGCGTCATCCGTCGCGGCACCGAGTTCGAGATCGCGACGGAGGTGTCGATCAATACCGCGCACGGGGTCGAGCGCCTCGTGCGGTTTGGATTCGAGACGGCATCGAAACGACGCAAGAAATTGACGCTCGTGCACAAGACGAATGTGCTTACCAACGCCGGGAGCCTCTGGCAGCGCACCGTCAACGCGGTTGCGACGGAGTATCCGGATGTTGCCGTCGACTACCTGCACGTGGACGCCGCAACTATCTTTTTGGTGACCGATCCCGCTAGATTTGACACGATCGTCACGGACAATCTCTTTGGCGACATCCTCACCGATTTGGCTGCCGCTATCAGCGGGGGCATCGGACTGGCCGCCTCGGGCAACATCAATCCGGATGGCACCTTTCCCAGCATGTTCGAGCCCGTCCACGGATCGGCGCCGGACATTGCAGGGCAGCAGAAGGCCGACCCAACCGCGGCCATCCTGTCGGTCGCGCTCCTGCTCGACCATCTCGGATTCGCGGATGCCTCGGCTCGGGTGAGCGCGGCCGTTACAGCAGATCTGGCGACGAGCCGCGAGGAGCCGCGAACAACTTCGGCTATTGGCGACGCAATCGTGGCGCGGCTGACGCAGAATTAGACAAACGACGAAAGAGCACCCCATGGCAATCCAGCTTCAGATGGCACCGCAGGATCTCCACTTCCAGACCTTCCGAAACGAGAACCCGAAGTCGAAGGAGGAGCGCGACGCAATTCTGGCCGACCCCGGTTTCGGCAAGTTCTTCACCGACCACATGGTGGACATCTGCTGGTCCGAGGGCGGCGGATGGCACCGCCCGCGAGTTCAGCCGTACGGACCCATCTCGATGGATCCCGCCGCTGCGGTCCTGCACTACAGCCAGGAAGTCTTCGAGGGACTGAAGGCCTACCGGCACGCGGATGGCAGCGTGTGGACGTTCCGACCGGAGTCGAATGCGTACCGGATGCAGCGTTCCTCGCGTCGGCTTGCGCTGCCTGAGCTGCCGGTCGATTACTTCCTCGATTCGCTCAGACAACTCATCCTGAACGACGCCGACTGGGTTCCTGACGGCGGCGAGAAGAGTCTCTACCTTCGACCGTTCATGTTTGCCAAAGAGGCGTTCCTCGGTGTGCGCCCGGCGGCGAAGGTCAACTACTACCTGATTGCCAGCCCCGCGGGCGCCTACTTCCCAGGTGGCGTCGCGCCGGTTTCAATCTGGCTGTCAACTGACTACGCCCGCGCGGGCAGGGGCGGAACGGGCGCCGCGAAGACGGGCGGCAACTACGCCTCGTCGTTGGTCGCCCAGCAGGAGGCCTACGACCACGGCTGTGCACAGGTGCTGTTCCTCGACTCAGAGGAGGGGCAATATCTCGAAGAGCTTGGCGGCATGAACATCGTTCTGGTGCACAAGGACGGCACGCTGATCACGCCGGAGTCATCCAGCATCCTCGAGGGCATCACACTCGACTCGGTGCTCCAGCTGGCGCGCGATCGCGGACTTGCGACCGAGATGCGTCGGGTATCCGTCCACGAGTGGCGTGACGAGGCCGCCAGCGGCAACATCACCGAGGTCTTCGCCTGCGGCACCGCTGCGGTGATCACGCCGATCGCGGAACTCAAGGCGGCGAACTTCTCGATCGGGTCGCCGGATGCGCCCGCGGGCGAGTTGACGATGTCGCTGCGCGAGGAACTCCTGGACATCCAGTACGGACGCCGTCCGGACCCGCACGAGTGGCTGGTGCGGCTCGACGCATGATCGCGGTGAACCCGGCCAGAGTTCCGTTGACCGGTAGTCTCGACGAGTGAAGATCGCACGTTTCAGCACCGATGGTGACCCCCGATTCGGAATTCTCGACGGGGATGACATTGTCGTGCTCGCGGGCGATCCCCTGTTCAGCGGGTTCCAGCCGACCGAGGAGCGGTTGCCGCTGGCGTCGGTGAAACTGCTCGCGCCGGTTATCCCGCGCTCGAAGGTGGTGTGTGTCGGCCTCAACTACGCGGACCACAAGGATGACCTGCACATCGACAGCCCCGAGACGCCGCTGCTCTTCCTGAAGCCCAACACCGCGATAATCGGTCCGGGGGACACCATTCAGCTGCCGCCGGTTGAGGGTCGGATCGTGCACGAGGGCGAGCTCGCGATTGTCATCGGCCGAATCGCCAAGCAGGTAAAAGCCGAAAACTATGCCGAATACATCTTCGGCTACACGATCGCCAACGATGTGTCGGCTCGCGACGTGATGTTCTCCGACGGGCAGTGGGCGCGCGCGAAAGGCTACGACACGTTCTGCCCGATCGGCCCGTACATCGAGACGGAACTCGATACGACCGCTCTTGAGATCCAAACCTATGTCGACGGCGAACCGCGCAGGCACGGTAACACCAAGGACATGATTCACGGGATACCGGAGATCGTGGCGTTCGCCTCCGACATCTGGACGCTGCTGCCCGGCGATCTCATCCTGACCGGAACTCCGGCGGGACTCGGCGGGTTTGTGGATGGACAGACCGTCGACATCACGATCGACGGTATCGGCACGCTCACCAACCCCGCCCGTAACCGCGTCGAAGTTGACTAGGCCGCTTCCGGGACTAATTCTCGCGGCAGCGGGCGCTGCCGCAGGCTACGGCATCCACGCGCTCTGGCCGTGGTTTCCCTGGCTGACCGCATCGCTGGTGTTCGGGGTGATCGCGGGAAGCATCCCGGCCGCGCGCCCGACACTGGACGGAATCTTCAAGCCGGGGTTGGGAGTCGCATCCCGCCGACTGCTCCGACTCGGAATCGTGATTCTTGGTCTTCAGTTGAGCCTGTCGAATATCCTCGCTCTCGGTTGGCTGACGATAGTCGCCATCGTGATTGTCGTCGGACTCAGCTTTCTGCTGACCTGGCTCATCGCGCGCGCGTTCCGTCTCGAGGGTGATCAGCCGGTGCTCTTCGCGGCCGGTTTCTCGATCTGTGGCGTCTCGGCCGTCGGTGCCATGAGCGCGGCGCGAGGCTCCGATCCGAAGGACACCGGGACCCCTGTCGCGCTCGTGACGCTGTACGGGACGCTCGCGATCGTTGTGCTCCCCGCACTTGCGGGTCTGCTGGGGCTTACCCATCTGCAGTTCGGCCACTGGGTCGGTGCGAGTGTGCACGATGTCGGTCAGGTCGTGGCGACGGCGCAGACTCTGGGCGCAGTCGCGCTTGCCGCTGCTGTCGTCGTCAAACTCACCCGCGTGCTGATGCTTGCGCCGATGGTAGCAATCACGTCGATTACGACCCGGCGACGGGGCCCTTCGACCGGCTCGGGAAGCGGGACCGGCAACCGACCCGCGATCGTCCCGCTGTTCATCCTCGGCTTCCTGGCGATGGTGCTGATCCGCACCTTCGTGCCGGTTCCGGATGCCGTCCTCGCGACCGCAAATATCCTTCAGTCGATCCTGCTTGCGATGGCGCTGTTCGGGATCGGTGCTTCGCTTCGCCTCGAGCAGTTCGCTCGCTCCGGCGTGCGCGCCCTCGGGGCAGGGCTCGTGTCCTGGGTGGTTCTCCTCGGTCTCGGCCTCGGCATTGTATGGATCGCCGGAGTCTGACACACGCACTCTCAGTGGGTCAGTGCAATATGGTGTGAGCGTTCGTCAGATTTTGGATGCGCGAGGGGATCGTATGTTCACGGTGGAGAGGTCGCGCAAATACGCCATCGCGGCGGCTGTGCTTCTTGTGCTGGTTTCCGGATCGCTGACCTCATGCTCATCGAACGTCGGTGCGAAGCAGAGCGCGGCGAAGGAGTGCACGCCTGCATCAGCGCAGGTCAATTTCGGCAGTCCGACCCAGGGCAAGAAGCAGGCGATAGAGGCGCACCTCATCAGCTTTCAGGACGGGGTGATGATTTCGACTCCGATACAGGTCTCCGCAGACACCGAGCCGACCTTCAGCTACTCGGCCCATCGTTCGCTGTCCGAGATCTCGTCCACGTCGGAGACAAATTGGCAGTCATCACTCTTGTCGCGGGTCCGTAAGACCAGAACGGTGCCGACCGGGTTTGGCGACGGAAAGCCGGTTGAGCCAAGTGACGTGACACCCGATGCGTCGAGCGGCAAGTATGTCGTGGTCACCGAGGAAGGACTCACCACGGTGCCGTTCGCCATTGGGTGTTCCGGCGAGAAGACGCTGAAGGGCAACATGGCTGCGCTGGCTGGTGCCGGCGCCGATACGACGCTGACTGCGTGCGGCACGACATCGGGCATTCCCCCCGAGATCCTCGCACTGATGGGTCCTGCCTGCACTCAGGCCTGAGAATGTCGGGGCTTTCGAAACGGACCCAAACAGCCCCGAAGCGAGCATCCGGCGTGTATCTTCTAACCCGCCGGGGAAAGCTGCCATGAGGAGTATGGATGTCAAAGGCACCAGTTTCAAATAGCACCGGTTTACGATCTGTGCGGCGTACTGTTCCGCCCGTAGCCACGCTCGTGGCCGTTTCCGCGCTGGCGCTCGCGGCACTCACGGGATGCGCCCCAGCCAGCACGAATGGTGCGCCACCGTCGCATACGGCTGCGCCGACCGCAAAGCCGGTCGCCAGGTTGACGACACCGGGCGGGGCGACGTGCAATGACCTCGCGTCGTTGCCCGTCGTGCAGTCCGCACTCGGGTCGACCGCGGTCGTCGCGGTCTCGGATCCGACCAACCTTTACCAGATGAATCCGGACCTGCTGCTGCTGGCGACACCGCTAGCCGGCGGGATCGATTGCCTCTGGCAGAGCCCAACGCTCGACTACACGGCATCCATCGAGGTACTGCCGAATGCGACCAATGCGCTCTCGGCGGCACAAACGCAGCTCGCCTCGACCGACGATTCGGCCAGCCAGCCCGGAATCCCAAAGTACGGCCAGCAGTCCTGGACTCACTGTGATCCAACCACCGACCAGAATGCGTGCCAGTTCGACATCGCGATCGGCAGCTACTGGGTGGAGATTGTCGTCACCAACGCGATCCAGCGCAGCGATTACCCGGAGTCGTCCGGCGTGCAAGCATTCATCAACCAGGTCGTGAAGGCGGTCGGCGCGCTGCCCAAGGCTCCCGTGACCTGGCGTCCGCCGGTTGAGTCGTACGCGGTTCCGACCGGTTGCGGCTCAGTGATTTCGGACGCGATAGCGCAAAAGGACCTCGGCACATCGCTGACCGCAGTCCCTCCGTCGGAGTTCGTGTTCTCGCCGCTGGATCTCGCGGCCCGGTCCGCAGCCAAGACGACCGCGTGCTGGTGGTCGGACTCCAGCGGCGCCACAACGGTGGAATACGTCTTCATGCCCGGGTCCGAGGCCGTCTGGTCATCTACCGGCCCGACGGACATCTCATCCTCGGGCTTTACCATGCTGACAGGAGTTGGCACCTCGGGATGGCAACAGTGCCAGATTCCCGGGGGTGACAACGAGTGCACGGCGTTCGTGCTCGACGGTCACAGTTGGATCGAGCTCGATTACGGCAGCGGCGCACCGCTTGGATCCGCGGCGTTCGACACGTTCGTCAGGGATGTCGTGGCGAGCCTGCACTAGAGCTCCCAGTCAGGAGAGGATTGGCCCGCTCTGCCACCGAATAGAATTGGCGGGCCATGTCTGCTCCCTTCTCCACTGCCACCGGAACCGACGTTCGCGTTCGATTCTGCCCATCTCCCACCGGGACTCCGCACGTCGGACTCATCCGCACGGCCCTGTTCAACTGGGCATACGCCCGCCACACCGGCGGCAAGATGATCTTCAGAATCGAAGACACGGATGCTGCCCGCGACTCAGAGGAGAGCGCGCTTCAGCTGCTCGACGGCCTGCGCTGGCTCAGAATCGACTGGGACGAAGGCGTCGACGTCGGGGGTCCAAATGCCCCGTATCGGCAGTCGCAGCGCACGAGCATCTACCTCGACCTGATCGAGAAGCTCAAGGCCAGTGGACACCTCTACGAGAGCTACGTCACGCCAGGGGAGATGGAGGCGCGCAACGTCGCGAACGGCCGCGACCCGAAACAGGGTTATGACAATTTCGAGCGCGAACTCACGGAGGAACAGCGAGACGCCTATCGTGCCGAGGGCCGGAATCCCGGGCTGAGGCTTCGCGTTCCCGACACCGACCTCAGCTTCGACGATCTGGTGCGCGGCGAGATCACCTTTCCCGCCGGATCGTTCAGCGACTTCGTGGTGGTACGTCCGAATGGCGCTCCCCTGTACCCGTTCGTCAACCCGGTCGACGACGCGCTCATGGGCATCACGCACGTGCTGCGCGGCGAGGACCTGCTCTCCTCGACACCCCGACAGATCGCGCTGTATCACGCGCTCATCGAGATCGGGGTCACGACGTTCATCCCGCGCTTCGGGCACCTGCCCTACGTCATGGGCGAAGGCAACAAGAAACTGTCGAAGCGTGACCCGGAGTCGAACCTGTTCCACCACCGCGAGCGCGGATTCATCCCCGAAGGTCTCGTCAACTATCTGTCGCTGCTCGGCTGGTCCCTGACACACGATCGCGACGTATTCTCGGTTGACGAACTGGTGGCGGCGTTCGACGTTGTGGATGTGAACCCCAACCCGGCCCGGTTCGATCTGAAGAAAGCCGAGTCGATTAACGGCGACCACATCCGGCTGCTGTCCGCCCCGGAGTTGAGCCGCCGGATCGAGCCGTATATGGGCAATCTGGTGCAGACCGAAATCGATCGCGACCTGCTCGAAAAGGCGACGCCCCTCGTGCAGGAGCGCATGCAACTGCTCGGCGAAGCGCCCGCGCTGCTCTCCTTTCTGTTCACCCCGGATGACGACATCGAATTCGATGCTGACGCGCTGCCGGCCGCGGATGCTGCGCCGATCCTCGAAGCGGCATCCGTCGCGCTCGACGGGCTCGAAACCTGGGAGACCGCGGCGATCGAGGAGACGCTTCGCGTGGTCCTGATCGATGGGCTCGAACTCAAACCGCGAATCGCATTCGGCGCCCTGCGAACGGCGATCTCGGGCAAACGCATCAGCCCACCGCTGTTCGAATCGATGGAACTTCTCGGCAAGGACTCAACCCTGGCCCGCATCGCACGACTGAGATCCCGGCTGTGACTGACGCACCGAGCCCGGAGGAACGCCCCAAATCGACGCCGCCAAAGCTGACCGCGCAGGAGCGACGGCGGCGCAAGCAACGTCGAGCGTGGATTCCGACGGTCATCATTGCGGGCATCATCCTGTTGGTCATCGCGGGCGCGGCGATTTTCCAGGCGTCGGGGATCGGCAAACCGGTCCACCAGAACACAGCAGACTCCAAATTCAACCTCGCCGGGATTCGTGTCATCGATGGCGCGGCAGACGCCCAGGTGGATGTCCGGAAGCCGCTCAAGGCTTCGTCGGTGGGGCTGCCTGCGGACTCGACCACGAAGTTTGGGCCGTTCAGCAACATCAAGCTCGAGGTCGATCTCGTCGGCGACCACGGCACGGAGTCGATCTTCGTGGACTCGATGCACATCGTCACGAGCCACGGTCTCGTGACCTCGATTTCGACAACAATCCACAACTTCGGTTACACGTTCATCCACGATCAGCTGGTCGATTACTCGATGCTCGGTATTAGCTCCCAGCAGTTGGCTGCATTTGAGAATTCGATGCCCAACGGTGCGGGCGGACCGAACTCACACTTCACGCTCTCGGTGGGTGAGGGAGACGCGCTCGGCGTCCCGACCCGCGTCACCGTTTCCTGCGATGGCGCCAAGGGATGCACAGTCGGAACTAACACGGTGTTGCCAAAGAACTAGCAATCGTGCTCGCTAGGCTCGGAGGGTGAGCGAAACGGCATCCCTCGAGCGGCGCGGCTCGATCTTCATCCTTAGTCTCGGCGACACCGAAAACAGGTTCAACTTCGACTCCGTCTCGCAACTCATCTCGTTTCTTGACCAGGTGGATGCGGCGCCGGGCGACAAGGCCCTGGTCACCATCGCGCGGGGCAAGTTCTGGTCGAACGGCCTCGACCTCGACTGGATGATCGCGAACAAGATCGAACTCACCGATCTCGTTGTTGCGGTCCAGGAACTGTTCGCGCGCGTTCTGGAGGCGTCCTATCCAACCGTCGCCGTCATCCAGGGCCACTGCTACGCGGCCGGCGGGATGTTGGCGCTCGCCCACGACGTTCGGTTCATGCGCGAGGACCGCGGGTTCCTGTGCTTCCCGGAGGTCGACATCAAGATGAGGTTCACGCCCGGGATGAACAGCCTGCTGACGAGCAAGCTTTCCGCGCAAACCGCGCACCAGGCGATGGTGCTCGGGCGGCGCTACACCGCGCCAGAAGCCGAGGCGGCGGGCATTGTCGACGGAATATTTTCCGAGACCGACCTTGAGACGCACGCGACTGCCTACGCGGAATCGCTCGCCGGCAAAGATGCCGCGACCATCGCTTCGATCAAAAAGACGCTCTACGCGCAGACCCTTGCACTGCTTCGCTCGGCGCCATAGCTCCCGTTTGGGGCGACCCTTAACGGTACGTTAGAGTAGCTAGTCGGCTCGGCCTCGGCTGAGCGCGGTGGGGTATGGTGTAATTGGCAACACGGAAGATTCTGATTCTTTTGTTCTTGGTTCGAGTCCAGGTACCCCAGCTGTGCCATTAGCAAATCTGCCCCCGTCAGATTTGCGTTGCCGATAGCAAATCTGCCCCCGTCAGAACAATTCCCTTTTGGAAATCTGCCCCCGTCAGATTTCCGATGGCCGCAGGCAGTGAGCCGCCTACGTGCTTGCGGCGGGCGATAAGGTTCGTCGCATGAGTGTTTTTTCCGTTGAGCGCGAGGGCAGCGTCGCGGTGGTGACGATGCTTGCGCCGACCATGGGGCTTGAGTTTTTCAGGGAGCTTCCGCGGCTGTTCCGCGAACTCGACGCGGACGCCGAGGTGCGCGCGATCGTGCTCGGCGGAAGCGGGGCAAACTTCTCGCTCGGGCTGGATCTGAAGCAGGTCGCCCCGATGTTCGCCGCCCTCAGCACCAGCGGCGCCCTGGCGAGCGCAAGGACGGGACTTCTCGCCCAGGTGCGCGAGTGGCAGGCATCCATCACCGCGGTGGCTGACTGTCGCACGCCCATCATCTCCGCGATCGACGGCTGGTGCATCGGTGGCGGGATCGACCTCATTGCCGCCACCGACATCCGGTTGGCCACCGCGGCGGCCACGTTCAGCGTGCGCGAAACAAGAGTCGCGATCGTCGCGGACCTTGGTAGTCTGCAGCGGCTGGTAGGGATCATCGGTGACGGTCATCTGCGCGAACTTGCGCTCACGGGCGGCGACATCGACAGCGCACGCGCGGAGCGGATCGGCCTGGTCAACGCGGTTCACGCCGACGCCGCGGAGCTGCGGGAAGCCGCGCTCGCGATGGCTCGCAGCATCGCCGCCAACTCGCCCCTCGTCGTTCGCGGGGTGAAAGATGTGCTCGATGCCGAACGGGCGACCCGTGTCGAAGTGGGACTCCGCTACGTCGCGGCCTGGAACGCGGCATTCCTGCCGAGTCATGATCTGAACGAAGCCTTCGCGTCGTTCGCAGAGCACCGATCGCCAAAGTTCACGGGCGAATAGGTTCAGCCCCCGGCACTAGACCTCGATGGATTCGCCCGGCGCCAGCGGGACGAACTCGCCGCCACCCTGTTCTGTGGTCGCCTGGATGCGCGCGTTGGCCATCCCGTTTCCTATCACAGAGTTGATCATCTCGTGTACCGGGAAGCTGCGCTTGGGCTTGGCCGCCAGCACGTAGTCCATGACTTCACCGATCTTCAGCCACGGTGCGCTCGCGGGAACGGCAAGCAGATCGACGTTCGGCGGTCCCTGGGTGAACGAGTCGCCCGGGTAGAAGACCGCGCCGTTGATGAGCACGCCGACGTTGTCGACGACGGGGAACGACGAATGGATGATGGCGTGATTCTCGCCGAAAAACTCGAGCTCGAATGGGTCGATCGTGATCTTCTCGCCGTCCTTCACAACGGTGAACTCGAAGTCGGTGGCCGCAGCAGCGACGCCGGCGGGGGCAAAGAATTTCACGTCGGGACTGTTGTCGAGGATGCGCTGCAGATGCTCGGGCGTCCAGTGGTCGCCGTGCTCGTGGGTGACGACGACCGCGACGACGTTGTTGCTGTCGGGGAGCGGGACGGTGAACGAGCCGGGGTCGACCACGAGCTTCTTGTCCCCGATGGATGCGACAAAACAGGCGTGTTCATACTTTGTAATCCTCATGTCGCAAGCCTAACCCGACCCTGACATCCGATACCCCTAGGGGGTATGCTTGCAGCATGATTGCGGACATCAAGAAGCGCGCGCTGCACCGCAGCCGAATCCTGCAGGGGCAACTGCGTGGGCTCGAGAAAATGATCGATAACGAGGACTATTGCGTGGACATCATCACGCAGTCGCTCGCGGTACAGAAGTCGCTTCGCAGCCTCAACAAGCTGTTAGTCGAGAATCACCTTCGTACCCACGTGACCGATATGTTCGAAGCAGGAGGTGACGAGCGTGAAGTTGCGGTCACCGAATTGCTGACCGTCTTCGAGCTCACGAACAACAGGGGACAGTAATGGACCACTCGCAGATGGACCACGCCGAGACCTCCGGCGACGGCCATCTGGACCACGTCGCAATCTTCCGGCGCCGCTTCTGGGTGAGCCTGATCCTGACGGTGCCGACGCTCGTCTTCAGCACCGGACTCCAGGACATCCTGCACCTGTCCGGCCCGCGATTCACCGGCAGCGAATGGATCCCGGCCGCCTTCGGTCTCGCCATTTTCATCTACGGCGGTCGTACCTTCCTCCTCGACGGCTGGTGGGAGCTTCGCCACGGCAAGCCGGGGATGATGCTCCTGATCTCGCTCGCGATCGTGATCTCGTTCGCGTACAGCGCGGCCGTTACTCTTGGCCTTCACGGCATGGACTTCTGGTGGGAGCTGTCCACGCTGATCACGATCATGCTGCTCGGGCACTGGATCGAGATGGCGGCGGTGATGAGTGCGGGCAACGCGCTGGGGGAGCTGGCGAGCCTGATCCCGGATGTCGCGGACGTCGTCCACGGCGACCAGACGATGAGCACGCCCGTCTCGCAGATCGTGGTCGACGACACCGTACTGGTGCGTCCGGGTGGCAGCATCCCGATCGACGGCGACGTGATCGATGGCGAGTCGGATGTCGACGAGTCGCTGCTGACCGGCGAGAGTGCTGCAGTCTCGAAGTCGCCGGGTTCCGAGGTCGTTGCGGGAACCGTCAACGGATCGGGATCGCTGACCATCCGGGTCACGAAGGTCGGCGACGATACCGCGCTCGCCGGCGTGATGAAGCTGGTGGCTGAGGCGCAGGCGAGCAAGTCCGGTGCGCAGATTCTCGCCGATCGCGCGGCCGGCTGGCTGTTTTACATCGCCGTTGGTGCGGCAATCGTGACCGGCGGCGTCTGGTATCTGATCATGCCCTCGGATCCGAACTTCATCCTCGAGCGGGTCGTCACCGTCCTCGTGATTGCGTGTCCGCACGCGCTGGGTCTGGCGATACCCCTGGTGGCGCAGATCTCGACCTCCCTCGGTGCGCGACGCGGCATCCTGATTCGAAGCCGTGCCGCGCTGGAGGATGCGCGGCTCGTGTCGATCGTGCTCTTTGACAAGACGGGGACGCTGACCGAGGGACGCCAGGGCGTCGACCGCGTCGTCGCGGTCGGGGAGACGACCGAGGACGATTTACTGCAGCTTGCAGCCGCAGTGGAGGGCAAGTCCGAGCATCCGATCGGCCGCGCGATTGTCGGCGAGACCGAGGCACGCAAGCTTCGCAAGCTCCGGGTCGCGGCCTTTGCGTCTCTTGCCGGGCGAGGCGTGCAGGCGAGCGTGGATGGCGCGAGCATCACGGTCGCCGCCCCGCGGGTGCTCATCGAGCGCAGCATCCATCTGGATCCGCTGCTCGTGCACGCGACGCGAGACGCGAGCGCCGAGGGCAAGACCGTCGTGTACGTTTTGCGCGATGAGACCCCGCTCGGGCTCATCGTGCTCGCCGATGTGATTCGGTCGGAGTCCGCGGCGGCCGTAGCGGGCCTCAAGACTCGCGGGGTTCGGGTTGCGATGCTTACCGGCGACTCCCGCGAGGTGGCGGGCTGGGTCGGATCGCAGTTGGGGATCGACGAAATTTTCTCCGAGGTGCTGCCCGCAGAAAAATCCCAGGTAGTCGAGCGACTGCAGGCTGGCGGGGCGAAGGTAGCGATGGTCGGGGACGGCGTGAACGACGCGCCCGCTCTGGCGCGCGCAGATGTTGGGATCGCGATCGGGGCGGGTACGGATGTCGCGATCGAGTCGGCGGGAATCATCCTGGCCTCGAGCGATCCACGCGGGGTCGCGGATGTCCTGAAGCTGAGCCGTGCGACCTACCGCAAGATGGTTCAGAACCTGATCTGGGGCGCGGGCTACAACGTCGTCGGCATCCCGCTTGCCGCAGGCGTGCTGTTTGGCGCCGGCATCCTGCTGGCTCCGGCGGTTGGAGCCATTCTGATGTCGGCTTCGACCATCGTCGTTGCCCTCAACGCTCAACTCCTCCGTCGCCTCCGCCTCGGCTCCTAGCACCACTGGAGATTCCCGGTCATAATCGGGTCATGACACCGACGTCCCCGAAGCGCCTCGTTGTGGCGATCAACCAGTCCGCACGGTTCGGCGCCAACAAGGGCGTCGGCAACACGATGGTGGAGAGGCTTCGCGCCCTGGGCCACGATGTCGTCGACCTGGTCGAGCCGACCTATCTGGAGCTCATCGCGTCCGCCCAGCGCGAGATTGCGAAGAAGCCGGATGCGCTGATCGTCGTCGGCGGCGATGGAATGGTGAATCTCGGTGTCAACCTGGTTGCCGGCACTGGTGTGCCGCTCGGCCTGATCCCGGCGGGCACGGGCAACGACATGGCTCGCGTACTTGGCATCCCACATGAGGACCAGGCCGCGGCGCTCGACGTTCTCATCGAGGCGCTCAATCATCCAGCGCGAGTCATCGACGCCGGCCTGGTGACGGATGCGGGCGGAGAGACCCGCTGGTTCGGGTGCATGCTCTCGGCCGGGTTCGACTCGATCGTCAACGAGCGGGCGAACCGGATGCAGCATCCGAAGGGGGCAAGCCGTTACACGATCGCGATGCTCCTCGAACTGGTGACGCTGAAGCCGATCCAATACAAGATCACCCACGACGGAGAGACGTTCGAATCGGGCGGAATGATGATGTCGGTAGGCAACGGCGTTTCTCTCGGCGGAGGCATGAAGGTCACGCCGACGGCGCTAGTGGATGACGGCCTGCTCGACATTCTTGTCGTGGGTCCGTTGACCCGCATTCAGTTTCTCCGCATCTTCCCGAAGGTCTTCGCTGGCACTCACATCGAAGACCCGCGGGTGCGAATCGTCAAGGCGAAAAAGATTCGTATTGAAGCGGATGATGTGGTCGCCTACACGGACGGCGAACGATTCGCGACACTGCCGATCGACATCGAGGTGAAGCCCGGTGCGCTTCTTGTCTTTGCTCCTCCGGCAGGGGATATTCCTTTGGCGGCCGCTCCGAAGGACGCGAAAGCGGCGAAGTAGCGGCTAGCGAGTAACGCCTGCGCCGCCGATTGTCAATGGCGGGAAATTCTGTCTCGTGCTGGTTAGCGTGAAATTGTCGCCGGACCACGGTCGACTTCACGTGATCAGGAGGATTCCTGTGACTACCTCGGCAGCAACCAGAAGCAGTAACCCGTCCACTCACCGCAGTCTCGTGCCGGCGAGGATGGACCGGTTGCCCTGGACGCGATTCCACTGGATGGTAATCGTGGGGCTCGGCATCTCCTGGGTGCTCGACGGCCTCGAGATCCAGATCGTGAGCAACGCGGGTTTCCAGCACGAGTTTCACATGAACGCGGGACAAGTTGGCTGGGTCGGCTCCGTCTATCTGATCGGCGAGGTTGTTGGCGCCCTCGTGTTCGGCAGACTTTCCGACAAGCTCGGGCGGCGGAAGCTCTTCATCCTGACCCTGGCGATTTACCTTGTCGGCAGTGGGGTCGCGGGACTGTCTCCAGCGATCTGGTTCCTGTTCTTGTTCCGGTTCGTGGCCGGCCTCGGCATCGGAGGCGAATATGCCGCCATCAATTCCGCGATCGATGAGCTCATCCCGTCGAAGTACCGCGGTCACGTCGATATCGCGATCAACGGGACATACTGGGGCGGTGCCGCCCTGGGCGCGGTCGCCAACCTCTTCTTCCTCAACACCGACTACTTTTCACAGAACATCGGATGGCGTCTCGCCTTCTTCATCGGCCCGGTGCTGGGAATTGCGATCATCTTCCTTCGTCGTCACATTCCGGAGAGTCCGCGCTGGCTGATGACCCACGGTCACGAACAGGAGGCGGAGGACACGGTCGACGATATCGAGGCGGGCATCGTCGCCGCCGGTCACAACCTTGAGGACGTTTCGAAGGACAAGGCCATTGAGGTGCGTGCCACTGGCAGTATCCCCTTCCTGACCATCGCGGGGGTGTTGTTCCGGAAGTATCCGAAGCGAACGCTTGTCGGGGCATCCATGATGATCACCCAGTCCTTTCTCTACAACGCAATCTTCTTCACCTACGTGCTTGTGCTTGAGAACTTCTACCATGTGCCGGAATCGCAGACTCCCTACTATTTCTTCCCTTTCGCAATCGGCAATTTGCTGGGTCCGCTCCTACTCGGCCGTTTGTTCGACAGCTGGGGCAGGCGCCAGATGATCTTCGCGACCTACGGGATTTCGGGGGTTGTGCTGGGTGTCTCGGCTTTCCTGTTCAGCATCGGTGCCCTGAATGCCACAACACAGGTCGTCTTCTGGTGCGTGGCATTCTTCTTTGCGTCGGCGGGAGCATCCAGCGCCTATCTCACTGTCAGCGAAATTTTCCCGCTCGAGCTTCGGAGCCAGGCGATTTCGTACTTCTTCGCACTGGCCCAGATTTTCGGTGCGATCGCTCCTGCGCTTTACGGGGCGCTCATCGGCGACGGGAAGCACACCGGTCCGCTGACCTTCGGCTACTATCTCGGCGCGGGCATCATGGTGCTCGGCGGCATCATCACCCTGATCTTTGGCGTGGATGCCGCACGGAAGGGTCTCGAGTCTGTAACTGAACCGTTGTCGATCGTGAAGAGCGGCGAGTCGAAGTGACCAGCGGATGACCTGTCGGCGACGTTTGGCGGGTCATTCGGCCATATGACATACTCGTAAAGTTGTCGTGACGGCCCCATCGTATAGCGGCCTAGTACGCTGCCCTCTCACGGCGGTAACACCGGTTCGAATCCGGTTGGGGTCACCACCGCTCGGATGCCAGTAATTTGCTGGCCTCCGGGCGTTTTTCTTTGGCGGCTTCGAATCGCCTGAAACGGTCAGTGGCAACATTTTGGCAACAGCCCGACCAACGTCGCGATGCCCATATACCTCTGGCAGGCATCATTATTGCTGTGACCCAAATGAATTTCGATCAGAACTCGGATATCTCTCGATGACTTCCGTTGAGTCTGGGCGACAGAACGGAGCACCATGTTGAATCATCGGCCCGATGTGATCTTCATGGGTGTTTTTCTCATGGTGGCAGGAGTCGTCGTAGCTGCCTCTGCCAGAGCACTTGTGCGAGTGGTCGGTGATCGGTCGCGTGCTATGTATGGCAAGCGGGGCGCTGCCTTTGCGAACAAACTCCGACCATTGAGTTATTGGCTCGCTGGTGGCGTGTCTTTCATCGTCGGATGCCTATTGCTACTGCTAGGCCTGCTCGCTAGATGAAAGATGCCCAATGAGTTGCGCAGGTGGATTTGAGCGGGTGCTAGTTCGACATCAGGTTGGCGACTGCAGACGCTAACGCGTTGGCGTTTAAGGCTGCCGCGACAGTGTCCAGATCTTCCTCGAATAGGTCGGCGTAAGTATCCAAAGTCATGGCAGCAGAGGCATGACCAAGCATGCGTTGGATTGCCTTGACGTGAGCGCCCGACGACACTGCGAGGCTCGCGACAGTGTGCCGCAACTCGTGTGGCGTAAGCCCGTCCAGACCGACCTCCGTCGATGCGGGATCGAACCAGCCTTTGCGGAACGCGTGGTTGCGCAGATAGGTCTTAGTGCGCATGCCATAGAAGACCGGGTTACTCGGGCTCCGATCGGCGACCTGCTTGCGCAGCATCTCAACCAAGAAATCCGGAATTGGGATCGATCGGTGCTCGTAATCCTTCGGTGCTTCGATTCGCTGATAGCCCTTGTCGGCCACGACGGTCTGGCGAA
>DATAZY010000104.1:0-55144 GCA_036271795.1 Galbitalea sp. | reverse complement strand
AACCCGAACCTGGATCTCGCCGACTTCAAAGACTCCTGTGTACCCGGCGGCTTCGGCGGCGTGTACGGCAAGTACACGAATGACGAGGGTGAGAAGGGGCCATTTACGGTTCTGAAGGCGACGGCCGAGTCCGTCAACGGTGTCTTCCTCAATATGGGAAAGCTGCTGGACCAGTGCGCAACGATGAAGGATGCCGAGGCATTCGGTGTGCATCAGGGACACACGCAGGGCAATGGATTCCTTCCGTTGCAACAGCAGCCGTCCGCCATCCTGGGGACCAACTCGGTCGCCCCCCTCACGATGGCGGCGGCCTATGCCGGAATTGCCAACGGTGGCGTCTTCTGCGAACCGATCGCCATCGACTCGGTCGTGTCGCCCGCTGGCAAGAAACTCGCAGGGCAACCCCAGACATGTTCGAGAGCGCTGGACCCGCAAATCGACGCCGCGGTTGGTTTCGCCATGGAGGGCGTGTTCAGCGGTGGCACAGCGGGCGCGGCAAAGCCGGTCGGCGTCTCGATCCTCGGTAAGACAGGTACGACGAACAACTCCTGGCAGACCTGGACGGTTGGCTCGAGCACCAAGGTCTCGACGGCGGTCTGGGTGGGAAACGCGACCGGTCAGGTTGCCACTCGCAAGACGCGCCCTCCCAAGGCGTGCCCGGGAACCGCAAACCAGGTAGCGACCCTCCGAAACTGCATTTTCAAGCAGACAATGACCGCGATCAATGCGGAGTACCCGGGAGGCACCTTCCCGACCGCGCCGGCCCAGTACCTGAACGGCTCCACCAAGCCACTGCCCGACTTCGCTGGTCAGACGGTCACATCCGCAACCGCTCAGCTGACGACGTTGGGCTTCACCATTGCTCCCGCACCGGCCAATGAGGTCCCGTCCGCCCAACCCGAGGGAACGGTCGCTTACACCGATCCTCCGGCGGGCTCCAAGCTCTCTCAGGGCTACGATGTCACGATCTACGTGAGTGACGGGTCGCTTGCCAAAACCGTGCCGAATGACCTGGTTGGCAAGTCCTTCCACGACGCGAGTATGGAAATTCAGGCCGTCGGCTTCGTGACGCCATCGGAGAACTGTGTCGTGGATCCGTCAGAGTCGCCGGGTCCCGGCAAGGTCGTTTCCAGCGATCCGATCGCCGGATGGCAGGGCCCCGGTTCAACCGTTATCGCGTTGACTGTCCATCAACTGACGTGTCCGTAGCCCGGGGACGGGCCGCCTCCAGTACTGCCACCGCCGTCGGCGCGGTGGCAGCCGCTGGCGCTGCCGCTTTTGCCTGGGGCAGCCTCATCGAGCGCAACCGGTTCACCGTTCGACGCGAGTTCCTGCCTATCCTGCAGCCCGGAGCTGCAGCCCTGCGCGTCCTGCACCTGTCCGACGCGCACATGGCACCGTGGCAGGTCGCCAAACAGGATTGGATACGAGCGCTCGCGGATCTCGAACCCAACCTCATCATCGACACGGGAGACAACCTCGGGCATGTCGACGGACTCGAGGGCATTCGGCGCGCATTCGAGCCGTTTGCGGGCATCCCCGGCGTCTTCGTCAACGGTTCGAACGACTACTTCGGACCGGTGTTCAAGAACCCGCTGAGCTACTTTTCGCCGTCGAAGAAACGCGAGTACACGCCCGCCAATCTCGATACGGATGCCCTGGAGTCGTTCTTCGAATCCGAGCTCGGCTGGATGGGTCTCAACAACGCCGCAGGCGCACTAACCATCGCCGGCACCAGAGTCGAATTCTTCGGGGTCAACGATGCCCATCGTCACTGGGATCGACTCGACTTGTTGCCCGGCGAAATCGATGAGCTTCGGGAGGACGAGGAAACGGATGACCTCGGATCCGTCACCATTGGCGTGACGCATGCCCCCTACCGGCGCGTTCTCGACGCTTTCGTCACCTATGGCGCCAGTGCGATCTTCGCGGGGCACACCCACGGCGGCCAAGTGCGCATCCCGGGGCTGCCCGCGCTCGTTACTAATTGCGACATCCCCCGCCGCCAGGCGCAGGGGCTCAGTACCTGGAGTCATGCCGGGCGGTCGGCATGGCTCAACGTGTCAGCGGGAATCGGCACCTCGATCTACGCGCCGGTGCGGTTCGCGTGCCCGCCGGAGGCCGTACTGGTGACTCTCACTGCTTCGGACCAGACACCCGGCGATATCGGCTATTCTTGACGAGGTTCATTCGCACTGCGCTCTCAAAGGCGCGGTTGGATGAGGCAATCGGGGTGTGGCGCAGTTTGGTAGCGCGCTTCGTTCGGGACGAAGAGGTCGTGGGTTCAAATCCCGCTACCCCGACACTGTGTTTGTTGAAATCGCCGTGAGGTGAGGCATATCGACCCTCGCAAGAGCGAGGAGTGTCGATATGCCTCACCTCACGGCATTTCTTGGAGCTAAACCTCGATCGCTCCGCCGACCGCGCGCAGGTGATCGCGGAAGGTGAGCTCTGGATCAAGTTCCCGAGCCGCAAGGTAGTCGGCAAACTTCATCTGGACTCGAAGCGTGTCACCCGCGGCGACCTTCGCCGCCTGGGATCGCTCCGTGTCCCGAATGATCTCGGCCGTCGCGACCACTTCGTCGACACGATCGGCGGGAACAAAGAGTATGCCATCCTCGTCGCCGAAGACGACGTCATCCCTGGTTATCGTCCAGTCGCCAACTTTCGCTGTCGCGAGGGCCCCAGACGGACGAGTCGCAACACTCAGAGGCCCGGTCGGGATGGTTCCAAGGCTGAACACCGGAAGGTCGATCACCAGGATGTCCACGGTGTCGCGACGGAGGCCCCAGATCAGGATGCCAGAAAGCCCGGCGCCCTTCGCCTCGATGGTCACCAGGTCGCCGACGCAGCTCTCTTCGAGCCGTCCGCCGTTGTCGACGACGAGGATGTCCCCGGGCTCCGCCTGCTCGAACGCCTCGAGGAAGACATCGACGCTGCCGACGTGCTGAGCGGGAAGAGCGCGACCGACCAGTCGCATGCCACGGGCAAGTCCCTGGAGCGCCGCTGGTGCGCACCGCACGTCGACGCCGACTCGAACGCATCCGTCTGCGATGTGCGCTGTGGACAGTCGGGCAAACCGATTCTCGAGTTGTTGCGCGTCCATCGCTAGCTGAAATCGGGGTCCGGGCCGCCGGTGTAGCTGAAGTCCACTTTGGGGCGCCATCCGTTGTTCAGGATGCCGCCGCTCTCCTCGAGATAGCAGGCACCGCAGAGCGACTCATAGGTCACGTGACCTTGGTCAATGGCGACCTGGTCACCGTCGAAGACGAATACCCCGTCCACGAGGCGCGCGTTGAACATGGCCTTGCGCCCGCAACGGCAGATGGTCTTGAGTTCCTCGAGTGAATGAGCAATTTCCAGAAGACGACGGCTCCCCGGAAACGCGACCGTCTGGAAATCGGTGCGGATGCCGTAGGCGAGCACAGGAACATCCTCCAGAATGGCGATCCGCAGCAGGTCATCCACCTGACCCTCAGTGAGGAACTGCGCCTCGTCGACCAGCAGGCAACTCACATCGACCTCGAAGTCGCGCAACACTCGCTCGCGGTGGGTCGCGAATGCACGATAGATGTCCTCGTCTGGCGCGACAGTGAAATCGACCGGCCGCTGGACTCCCAGCCGCGAAACAATGAACGACTCGCCCTTGGTGTCGATCTGCGGCTTCGCGACCAGAACCTGCTGGCCGCGCTCCTCATAGTTGAACGCCGCCTGGAGGAGCGCGGTACTCTTGCCGCTGTTCATCGCCCCGTGACGAAAATAAAGCTTTGACACTAGTGCAGGTACCCATCTTCCGCCGCGCGCCGAATGAGATCGGCCTTCTTTCCGGCCGGTCGATTTACTTTCGCATACTTCTCGCGAACGCGCCTGAGGTAGGTCTTTGCCGTTTCGTATCGCACGTTCAGATGAGCTGCGACCTCTTCCGTGCTGTAGCCGGCGACGTAAAGCTTGAGTGCGTCGATCTCGCCCGCGCTGAGCTTCGGGCGCGACTTCTCGATCGAGTCGTCGGCCGGTGGCCTGCGGTCGAGCGGGATACTGGCATTGCGCTCGACACCCATGACGCGTCGTGCCGTGTCCATGACCTCGCGCATCGAGAGCGACTTGGTGAGAAACGCGGCCGCCCCGGCCGCCATGGCGCGGTCGCGGGACTCCTGCGAGTCAAGACTCGACAGCACGATGACTTTCGCTCCGGCCGCGCGACATGTCCGCACCCTGGCTTCGATCGAGACAGGTTCTTTCAACTGAAAGTCAATGAACACCAGGTCGGTCGGAAATTTGTCGCTGTGCACGAGCTGCAGCCAGGTGCTCGCACTCAACACGAGATCGAAGTCGGGGGCGTTCGATTCGATCCAGCTGCTGAGGCTGTCGAGCAGAACCTCGTGGTCGTCGAGCAGGGCCAGTCGCACACTCGGCACCGCCGCACCCTCGGGTAGCGACGAAGAATCGACTACGTCACTTGTGGTCATAGGAAAACCTTAGTGTCAGCACTGGTCGTTGGAAGGTGAGCTGCAGGTCGCCGAATGCGATTCGCAGGACAGCAAAATACGGGGCGAGTCCCGAGCGAGTGACGGACTCGTCGTCATCCAGTTTCGCGGTCAGCGTGACAACAGCCGCGGAACCCGAGCGGGAAATGAGGATCGCGAATCCATCCGAATCGAAGCCGGGATGGTCGAACAACGCAACGATGACCGCGCGAACGACGATTCGCTGTTCCGTCGTCATGCCGGAAGCCGCTCGATACGGGTCCTGCACGACTTCGGAACCCGGAACGTCCGAGTCGGGGCGATCCTCGGCCAGGTGATCCATGATCGAGTCGAGCCAGCTGCGATCGACATCGGCGACCATGGCCGACCGGATAGTGCTCGCGATCGAACGCGCTCGCGACCGATCGTCGTCCGTGACATCGCCTCGCTCGAGCATTTCGGTCAGGAAGGGCACAACCGTATGGTTCAGGATGCTGACCCGGTCGTCGTGAACGGAACGAACAACGCGATCCTTCATTGCCGGACTGACGGCCCGCTCGGTGATGCCGGATCGCGCGTACCACTGCCCAAGCGAGCGGACCATCACCGAGGAGTAGGCCGTCGCACCCGCGCCGAGCGCGACGAGCGGCAGCGCGGCATCCAGTACCCGCACAAGCGGCGGAAGGCTGAAACTGCCAGAACTCGGATGCAGCACCGCCATGAATCCGGTGAGGATCCCGCCGAGGATGGTCGCGGCGATCAGCTCGCGCGACGGACGGTAGGAACTGAGCTGCACGAGGATGAGGCCGACGGTGATGGGCGCCCACTCCTCGACCAGATCGGTCGATGAGTTCCAGGTGGACAGGGAACACAGGACCAGGCTCAGCCCGGCGGAAATGATGACAATGAGAAAACCCGACCATCGGAACGGTGCCCGAAGCGGACTCGACCAGAACGTCATCCCGAGTGCGGAAATCGACGTCGCAACAATCGCCAGAAACGCCGCGACCGGCTCGGTGACCACCGACCAGCTCAGCGTCGTGGCGCCCGCGGCCAGCGCGACGATCCCCAGCGAGATGACCAGTGTGATCGGCCTCGACCCGTAGCTGCCGACGGGATCGAGCTGCTGGTATGACAGGCCAGTTTCACTCATTCGAGCTCCCGACTGCGCTCTCGGCGGGTACCCGAATCAGCACCGACGTTCCACGACCCGGCGTCGACCAGAGCTGAACTTCGCCGCCAACGTTCTCGATCCTGCGGCGAACCGACTGCCGAAGCCCCAGACGGTCGGATGCGACCAGCTGTTCCGAGAATCCTCGGCCCGCGTCGATTACCATGATCGAAACATCCGTGCGCGAACCGATGACGACGACTTCCGCGCGATCGACCTGCGCGTGCCGAAGGACATTCACCAGGCACTGTTTTGCGGCGAGCCCGACCGCGACGTCCCGCTCGGCGGTGAGGCGCCCGATCGCGCCCGGGTCGCCCGTTACATCCACCGTGAGGGAAAGGTCTCGAGCCTCCTGCACAGCCGACAGCAGGGCGCTGCGGCGCCAGTCAGAACGCGACGGGTCATCCGGAGCGGGTGTCGGATCGTTCAGCCACTCCTCGCCGATCAGTACCGCCAGGTCCTTCTCGATCTCGCTTCTTAGCCGTGGCTGAAGTGCCCCATCCGACCCTGCGGCAATCGCCGACAGATGTCCGAGGACCGTATCGTGCATCAGCGCCGCGGCCCTCACCTCGGTGCGATAGCGCAACACCGACAGCTCGTCGTCGATGACGGCGCGATCGAGCTCTGGCCGCACCGCAAGTCTCCGACTTCGGGTCACCGCGTCGGTAAGTTCGACCAGGACCAGGCCGACCTCGACCACGATGGCGATCGCATCCACCCGGAACGGAGAACCGGTCGTCAACGCCGCCGCGACGGAGGCGGCCTGTCCGATCGCGAATCCCACGGTTCCCCAGATGATTGTCGAACTCGGGACGAAGCCGGGACCGCAGACCAGGACCAGCGACACCGAAACGAGAGAAAGGATGAGCGTGTGGCTCATTCGCACCGAGGGGAACGCAGCAAGAAGCGAAACCGAGAGCCAGTACTGGCTCACTCCACCAACAATGAGGAACAGAACGGAGTAGGGACCCGTGCGCCAGCGATCCAGAAAGACCAGCAGGGCGAGAGTTGTCGCAAGGAGAAGAAGCACCGGCCAGATCAGGGCGGACGGCGCATCCGCCTGGTAGCCGATTACTTCCAGGATGGCTCCGCAGAGGCAGGCGTATCCGGTGACGTGGGCGAATCGACTAAACGCGCGGTTCACCGCCAGCAGGCCAACATGCTGTGTTTGGCCCTGCATCACGGGTACTCCTTTGGCGCAAAACTAATTCGCTACCGCAGTATCGCACCGCACAGACAGGTCGAGTACCCCGTCTTCTGGGTGCGTTGCGGTTTCTTCAGGCCGTCGAGGGCTGCTGTCAGAAGAGTGTTGGTTCTCCGTCTGCCTGCACAGGGGAACGAAGCGCGCGGGACCGCACGGTGCCAGTGACGGGCTCGGCCTGGCCACGCCCGAGGCCGTGCTTGCGTGCCAAAGGACGGAACTTGTCTGCCAGCCACTTGCGGTATTCCTTGGGCGCATACGCGCTGAATTTGTACATCGCCTCGTAGCGCGGGACGAGTTCCGGACGCGCTTCGCCGAGCCACTGCATAAACCATTCTTTGGTGCCGGGGCGCAGATGCAGCGCGGTGTGCATGACGGCGGTTGCACCCGAAGCCGCGACGCGTTCGAGCGCAGCATCCAGATGTGCACGCGTGTCCGTCAGGTACGGCAGGATCGGCATCAGGAACACGGTGACAGGAAGCCCGGCTTCGCGCGCAGCAGTCACCGTCGCGAGTCGGGCGGTCGTGCTCGGCGTCCCCGGCTCCACCGACTGCTGCAGTTCGTCGTCGTACACCGCGATCGACATCGCCAGGTCCACGGGCACCCGCTCGTTCACCTGCGCCAACAGCGGAAGGTCGCGTCGGAGGAGGCTCCCCTTGGTCAGGATGCTGAACGGCGTGCCACTGTTCGCCAGCGCCTGGATGATGCCCGGCATGAGCTGGTAGCGACCCTCGGCGCGCTGGTACGGGTCAGTATTTGTGCCGAGTGCGACCGGATGCCTACCCCAGCTTGGGCGTGCAAGTTCCCGAGCGAGCACCTCGGCAACGTTGACCTTGACGATGATCTGGTTGTCGAAATCCTTGCCGGCGTCCAGGTCCAGGTAGGTGTGAGTGTTGCGCGCAAAACAGTACACGCAGGCGTGGCTGCAGCCGCGATACGGATTGATCGTCCAGCCAAACGGGAGTGCACTCTGTCCTGGCACGTGATTGAGCGCCGACTTCGCGAGAACCTCGTGAAAGGTGATTCCGGCGAATTCCGGCGTCTGCACGGAGCGAACGAGGTTGCTCAGGCGCGCGAGGCCGGGCAAGGTCTCGTTCTGGTCGACGTTCAGTTCCCGGGCTTGCCACCGCATCCAGTCATTCGAACATATGTTCTAATGTCTGTCAACAGGCGTCGCCCAACTCCTTGCGACTAGGGAGCGATCTGCAACTCTTTCGCCGTGCTCGCGATGGTACTCGCTGCGAGCTTCACATCGTCGGACAGCTGCGTCCCATAGCTCGGGACCATGACTGCGAGCCTCGGGCGCCAGGCCTCGATGGAATCGGGGAAGCATTGCTCCACCAGTCCGAGCATGATCGGCACGGCCGTGGAAGCGCCCGGGGATGCCCCGAGCAGCCCCGCGATGGTCCCGTCCGCGGAGGCGACCACCTCGGTGCCGAACTGGAGGACGCCGCCCTTTTTGGCATCCTTCTTAATGACCTGCACCCGCTGGCCCGCCGTGATCTTGTACCAGTCGGACGGGTCCGCGTCGGGAAAGAAGTCGAGCAGGGCGTCGAACTTGGTCGACGGCAGCGCGATCAGCTGCCCGACGAGATACCGCACCAGGCCGAGGTTGCTTAGCGCCGCCGCGATCATCGGGATCAGGTTGTGCCAGCGAATCGACTTGATCAGGTCAAGTGGGGTGCCGCTCTTCAGGAACTTCGGGCTGAATCCGGCGTACGGCCCGAACATCAGGCTCGACTGTCCGTCCACGACACGGGTGTCGAGATGCGGCATCGACATCGGCGGCGCGCCGAGGGCCGGCTTGCCATAGACCTTAGCCTGGTGCTTCCGCACGAGCTCCTGGTTGTCGGTGCGGAGGAATTCCCCGCTGACCGGGAAGCCGCCGAAACCGCGGATCTCCTTGATGCCGGACTTCTGCAGAAGATTCAGGGCGTAGCCGCCCGCACCGACGAAGACGAACCGAGCGTCGTAGATCTCAGGAGTGTTGCCGACCGTGTGCCTGGTCGTGATTCGCCAGAGACCCTTGCGGCGCTTGAGCTTCGTGACGCTCTCCTCGACCACGAGCCCCGCGCCGTTGCTGGTCAGGTAATTAGTCAACAGCCTGGTAAGCGAACCGAAGTCGACATCCGTTCCCGCGGCGATGTGGGTGGCTGCGATCGGCTGGTCCTTACGGCGTCCAGGGATCAGAAGTGGGGCCCACTTGCGGATGACCGCAGCATCGGTCGAGAACTCCATCCCCTCGAACAGCGGGTGGTCCTTGAGTGCCTCGTAGCGTTTACGCAGGTAGTCGACGTTGTCTTCGCCCATCACAAAACTCATGTGCGGTGTCGAGTTGATGAATGCCGTCGGATCCGGCAGCGCACCGACCTCGAGCAGGTGCGACCAGAATTGGCGCGACACCTGGAACTGCTCATTGACCTTGACCGCGCTGGAGATGTCGATGGTGCCGTCGGCTCGCTCGGGCGTGTAGTTGAGTTCGCACAACGCGGAGTGGCCGGTGCCGGCGTTGTTCCAGGGGTTCGAACTCTCGAGCGCGACGTCGGAGAGACGCTCGAAGATTTGGATATTCCAGGTCGGTTCGAGCTGCTTGAGCAGGGTCCCGAGGGTGGCGCTCATGATCCCGCCACCGATGAGGGCAACGTCGATGGGTTTGTTCACTGGCTCAGTTTATCGGTCACACGAGAGCGGGCAGGCGGAGTGCCGCAAGGGCGGCATCCATCCTCGCGGCGATCTGGGCGTAGCCGTCATCGTTCGGGTGCTCGGCGTCAACGGCCATCCACTCCGCGTGGTGCTCGATCCAGTGCGATGCGCCGACGACATAGTCCGCGTCGATGAACGCCGCCGCCGCCTTCAGCCAACCGGTGATGCTGCTGAGTGAGTCCGGACGGTCATCCGTATACCAGAACGGCTCGACCACGATGAATCGAGCCATCGGGAGGGCCAGCCGCAGATATTCGAGATCTGTCGAGATCTGGACGCGGATGTGATCGGCGTCGGTCGCAAATGCGAAGTTGTCGTTGAGCCCCAGAGTCACGAACACGATGTCGGGGTTGCTCGCGATGATCTGGCTCGGCAGGTCGCCGTCTCCGAAGTTTCGGCGGTTGCGAACGAATCCCAGACCATTGACGCTCGGATTGAACTCACGCCATCCGCGCTGACCGCAAATGATCGTCGACCATCGATGCGCGACATCGGATGCACCGGTGCCGAGCGTGTATGAGTCGCCGTAGAACGCGACGCGCGTCTGAGTCATGACTCCTATTCGATGCGGGAAAGCGATTCGGAGGGTCCAGAGTCCACAATGGACAGCATGCCCCAACTCCTCGCGACTTGTTGGACCTCTGCAGGCAATGTACGCCCGGGCCTCACGGCCGACGAGAGTCCGATCCCCATCGATGTTCGGGTCCGCGCGGTTGCCGCAGCGGGATACTCCGGGATCGGCCTCGAGCTCGCGGACCTTGAGGTCGTGCGCCAGTCGATTGGATTCACCGCTCTCAGAGACATGATCGGAGCTGCGGGCCTGACCACGATCGAGGTCGAATTCCTCAACGACTGGTGCTCGACGGGTGATCGACGTGTCGCATCGGATGCCCGGCGCGCGCTATTGCTCGAGGCGGCTGGCGAACTGGGCGCACACCACATCAAAGCTGGAAGCGGACAGCCCGCAGACTCGAGAGACCTGCGGCGCGTTCGCGGCGAGTTCGAGGCACTCGCCGACGAGGCCGAGGCGCACGGCACTCGGATCGCCCTGGAACCTGCGGCCCATTCCGGCCTCGACGTGATCACGGCGGCTATTCCGATGGTGGTCGGGCTCGCACATCCCGCGGGGGGCATCCTGCTCGACCCGTGGCACCTTTACCGGGCCGGGGTCGCCTACGAGATGCTCGACGGGACGCTGCCCGCGGAGTTTCTCTTCGCCGTCGAACTTTCCGACGCGCCGGCAGAGCCGGTCGGCACGCTCTTCGACGACACCTTCGACAACCGCTTGGTGCCCGGGAACGGGGCCTTCGACGTGCCTGCATTTGTTCGCGTGGTCGCCACAATCGGGTTCGACGGACCGTGGGGTATCGAGATGATGTCTAGGCGATCACGGTCACTGCCCGTGGAGGTTGCGCTCGCCGAGGCTGCTGCCGGAGCACGCGCGGCGCTTGCCGCCGCTGGGGTCAGCTAGGGGCCGCGACCAGCCTGGTCGCAACGAGCTCGGCGATCTGCACCGCGTTGAGCGCCGCACCCTTACGCAGGTTGTCGTTGCTGATGAACAGCGCCAGGCCGCGGTTGTTCGGCACGCCCTCGTCCTGGCGGATGCGGCCGACATACGACGGGTCCTTCCCGGCCGCGAAGAGCGGGGTCGGAACATCCATCAGGACCACGCCGGGAGCATCCGCGAGTAGCTCACGGGCGCGCTCGACCGACAGGGACGACGCGAACTCTGCGTTGATCGAGAGCGAGTGGCCGGTGAAAACAGGCACGCGAACACAGGTTCCGCTGACCAGCAGCTCAGGGAGCTCGAGAATCTTGCGGCTCTCGTTGCGCAGCTTCTTTTCCTCATCGGTCTCGAACTGGCCGTCGTCCACAAAATTGCCCGCTTGCGGGATAACGTCGAAAGCGATCGTCGCGGGGAACTTGGATGCCACGGGGAACTCGACAGCGGAACCATCGTGCACGAGTCCGATGGTGTTTTGCTCCACTCCCGCGCGTGCCTGTTCGAGGAGTTCCTCGCTTCCGGCCAGCCCGGCACCCGAAACGGCCTGGTAGGTCGAAACGATCAACCGGGTGAGTCCTGCGTCGTCGCTCAGAACCTTGAGCACGGGCATGGCCGCCATGGTGGTGCAGTTTGGATTCGCGACGATGCCTTTGTGGGCGTCATCCAGCGCGTGCGCGTTGACTTCGCTCACGACGAGCGGGACATCCGGGTCCATTCGCCAGGCGGATGAGTTGTCGATCACGAGCACACCCGCGGCGGCGAATCGCGGGGCCTGGATTTTCGACATGGTCGCGCCGGCGGAAAAGATCGCAACATCGAGCCCGGTCGGGTCTGCCGTGGAGGCGTCCTCGATGACGATGTCCTCACTCTTCCATGGCAGGGTCGAGCCCGCGCTGCGGGCCGAAGCGAAGTAACGAATCTCGGCTACCGGAAAGTCCCGCTCCTCGAGCAACTGGCGCACGACGGCGCCGACCTGTCCGGTGGCGCCGACGACGCCGATGCGGATACCTGCTGTTGAACCCATGACCATTGCCTCACGTCGAACGGAACTGAGCCCAAGTTTACGATGCGGGTGACCCCGGATGTCGGCAGGTTGCGTCCTGAACCCGACTAGCGCCCGGTTCCGCCGTGAACCTTCGCCTCTTCGCTTCCGTCGAGGTCGAATGCTGAGTGAACGACGGCGACGGCGTGCTTGATGGTGTCCGCGCGCGTCACCACCGAGATTCGGATCTCGCTGGTCGAGATCATTTCGATATTGATGCCCGCTTCATAGAGGGCGGTGAAGAGTTTCGCCGAGACGCCCGCGTTGGTCCGCATCCCCGCGCCGACCAGGGAAAGCTTGCCGATCTGGTCGTCGAACTGCAGGCTCTCGAAGCCAATGTCGCCCTTCGCTGCTTCGAGCGCAGCCAGCGTCACTGGTCCGTCACTCTTCGGCAGCGTGAAGGAAATATCGGTGTTGGATGTCTCGCTGCGAGAGACGTTCTGCACGATCATGTCGATGTTGGCGCCGGCGGTCGCGACCACCGTGAAGATCTGCGCGGCCTTGCCGGGGATGTCGGGAACACCGGAGACCGTGATCTTGGCCTGGCTGAGATCTGCAGCGACTCCCGCAATGAGTGGCTCTTCCACGTTGCTTTCTCCCTCCACCGGGTTGACGACCAGAGTGCCCGTGTTGTTGTTGAACGACGACCGTACATGAAGGGTAACCCCGTGCCTGCGAGCGTATTCGACGGCACGGATGTACAAAACCTTGGCTCCCGCGGCAGCCAGCTCGAGCATTTCCTCGCTGGTGATCTTCGCGATTTTCCGGGCGGACGGGACCATCCGCGGATCGGTCGTGAAGACGCCGTCCACGTCCGTATAGATCTCGCATACGTCCGCGCCGAGGGCGGCGGCGAGCGCGACGGCTGTCGTGTCCGATCCGCCACGGCCAAGGGTAGTGATGTCACCGGTGCCGCGGTTGAAGCCCTGGAAGCCGGCGACAATCGCGACGGCGCCGGCGTCGATGGCGTTGCGGACCCGCACGG
Organism: Galbitalea sp.; assembly: GCA_036271795.1. Classification (GTDB taxonomy): domain Bacteria; phylum Actinomycetota; class Actinomycetes; order Actinomycetales; family Microbacteriaceae; genus Galbitalea. The sequence goes on along the minus strand of DATAZY010000104.1, from coordinate 42,075 downwards.
GAGTGACATCCACGATCCGTGCCGACCCGTGCTGGGCATCCGTGATCATGCCGGCCTGGCTGCCGGTGTAGCTGCGTGCCTCGACGCCGAGGCTCTTGATTGCCATCGCGAGAAGCGCCATCGAAATGCGCTCCCCCGCCGTCAGAAGCATGTCGAGTTCGCGGCCGCTCGGGGCGGGAACGACCTCATTGGCGAGGTCCATCAGTTCATCGGTCGTGTCGCCCATCGCGGACACCACAACGACGACTTCGTTGCCCGCTTTGCGCGTTTCGACGATGCGTTTCGCGACCCGCTTGATGCTCTCGGCGTCAGCGACGGAGGATCCTCCGTACTTCTGTACGATCAAACTCACGCGATACTCCTGGGCGGTGTGGTGGTCCAGAGTTCAGTGTAATGGCCCGAAAACAGGGCGCGGCGCGCTCGAGAAGAGCGCTATTGCTCAACGAGCCTGCGCCCCTCGAACGCTCGGCCGAGGGTGACTTCGTCGGCGTATTCGAGATCGCCGCCGACCGGGAGACCGGATGCGAGCCGCGTCACTGTGAGGTTCGGCTGGACGAGCAGTCGGCTGAGATAGGTCGCGGTCGCCTCGCCCTCGAGGTTGGGGTCGGTGGCGATGATCACCTCGGTGACGGTGCCATCGGCCAGGCGCTGGACCAACTTGCGGATGTTCAGATCGTCAGGACCGATGCCGTCGATCGGGCTGATCGCGCCGCCGAGCACGTGGTACAGGCCGCGGAACTCACGGGTCCTCTCGATGGCCTGGACATCCTTGGCCTCCTCGACAACGCAGATCGTCGCGGCGGAACGGCGAGGGTCGCGGCAGATGTTGCAGATCTCCTCTTCTGTGACGTTGCCGCAAATATCGCAGAAGCGCACCTTCTCTTTGACCGTCATGAGTACCTCGGCCAAATGTGTGACGTCGAAGCTTTCGGTCGTGAGGATGTGGAACGCGATGCGCTGCGCCGACTTCGGTCCGATTCCGGGGAGGCGCCCCAACTCGTCGATGAGGTCCTGGACGATTCCCTCGTACACGGTTTAGTTTTCCCTCGGCGTGACTCGGGGAGCCACGGCTTGTTCCTCGATAAAACTGGCGCCGAGAATCTCGCGCACGACCGACTCTCCGTAACGCTGGGGTTCCGGGGCGCTCGTCGCCGCCGCGGCCACCGGTGCCGCTGCCTGCTTCGCTTCGGTCGGTTTCACTGCGGCACTCGACGATTCCATGTTGTCCTGGGAGGCCGGGATTTCGGCAACGGCCCATCCCGCAGCGTCGACGGCGGGCTCGGTGTCGGGCTCGGTTGGTTCGGGCTCAGTTTCATCGGCAAGTGTCGGCTCGACCTTTGCAATGAACTTCACACGCAGCCCGATCACCTCGACGATGGCATTGCGCAGGTATTCGCTCACGCCCTCGGCGGCGCCCTGAGGCTGCTTGAAGTTCGCGACGTCGGTCTCGCTGGGAAACGTGACGGTCAGGATGTCGCCGTCGAGCGCCCGTGCCTCGCTCGTGTAGACCACCATCCAGGCGTTGAGCTTCGCCTTGTGGACGACTTCAAGGATCTCCGGCCAGGAATCACGCATCTGCTGGATGCTCACGGTCTTGGCTTCGGCGACCGGGTCCGTCGCTGTCGGAGCTGTCGGTGCGGGGGGCGCCGGCTCTGCCGCCTTCGGTGCTGACGGCTCTGCCGACTTGGATGCCTTCTTTGGCTCAGCGACCTCGGCAGCGCCATCCACCCCGATGCGACGTTCGAGTCGCTCGACCCGGGCGAGGGCGCCGCGCTCCGATTCGTCGCTCTCCGGGACAAGGATCCGCGCAACCATAAGTTCGAGATGCAGCCGGGGGGAAGTCGCGCCCGTCATCTCGGTCAGTGCCGCGTTGGCGACATCCGCTGCTCGCGAGAGCTCCGCGTCACCGAACTTCTTGGCTTGTACGGCCATGCGGTCCAGTTCATCCTGAGGCGTTCCGCGCAGCACGGCCGCCGCACCCTCCGCGGATGTCGCTCCGACGACGATCAGGTCACGGAATCGCTCGAGCAGGTCTTCGACGAAACGGCGAGGGTCCTGACCAGTCTGGATGACGCGATCGACCGCCGTGAACGCCGCCGCCGCATCTCGGGCGCCGATTGCGTCGATGACCTCGTCGAGCAGAGCGCTGTTGGTGTAGCCGAGCAAGGCAACCGCGCGCTCGTACTCGATGGTCGTGCCTTCGGAGCCGGCCATCAATTGGTCGAGGAGCGAGAGCGTGTCTCGCACCGACCCGCCGCCGGCGCGGACCACGAGCGAAAGCACGCCCGGGGCAACCGTGATTCCCTCGGCGTCGCACAGCGTCTGCGTGTACTCAAGCATCTGCGCGGGCGGCACGAGCCGGAACGGATAGTGATGCGTGCGCGACCGAATGGTGCCGATGACCTTCTCGGGCTCGGTCGTCGCGAAGATGAACTTGACGTGGTCCGGCGGCTCCTCGACGATCTTCAGCAGGGCGTTGAATCCCTGCGGCGTGACCATGTGTGCCTCATCGAGAATGAAGATCTTGTAGCGGTCCCGCGCCGGCGCGAAGACCGCGCGCTCGCGAAGGTCCCGGGCGTCGTCGACCCCATTGTGGGATGCGGCGTCGATCTCGACGACATCCAGCGACCCCCCGCCCTCTCGAGACAGTTCGATACAACTCGGACACTTGCCGCACGGCGTATCGGTTGGACCCTCAGAACAGTTCAGGCAGCGGGCGAGGATGCGTGCCGACGTGGTCTTGCCGCACCCGCGGGGACCGCTGAAAAGATAGGCGTGGTTCACTCGGTCGGTGCGCAGCGCAGTTCGCAGCGGATCGGTCACCTGCGACTGGCCGATCAACTCGGCAAACGTCTCCGGGCGATACCGGCGATACAGGGCTGTGGCCACCACTAAAGGATAGTCGGCAGGCCCGACGTCAGTCGGCCCCCTGCGCGAAGTCCCGATCGGGTTTGCTCCGACGCCTGCGAAGGATAAGAACGATGCCAAATCCCGTCAGGGATCCGCCGAGCACGAGCGCGGCCACGGAGATCTCTTGGCCCGTCGGGGCCAGCGGTGGGACGGGCGAAGTGGGATCGGAAGGCTGCATGGGAAGCTGCACTACCTCATTGCTCACCGTTGCGAAAAGCGTGAAGTCGATGTTTCGCAGTCGCTCCGTCGGGCCCGCGTTCGGATCGAATTTGATCGTCACCGTGAGCACATCCGGACCGCTCGGCAACGCGTTCGTGGCCCGAGCGACGTCCGAGTCCCACAGGAGGCCTGCCAGGGTCTGTGTCTGCCCGACGACTCCATTGACGGCGACGGTGACAAGCAGATGGTCCTCAAAATCGCTTGGAGCATCCGTTGAGGTTGCAGAAATGTCGAGCGGTCCATAAATAGCATCGGTATGCGTGATCAGGTAGCCGCTCGTGCTGGACTGTCCCGGCATCAGGTCGGGATTTGCACTCGTACCGGGTGCCGATACCGCGGGCCCAGAGGTGGGCGTGATGCTCCAGTCCGCGGAGGTCGGAGGTGGCGCGCTCGCAATCACAATCGCCAACAGCACACCGAGGATGTTCACTGCAGAAACACCTCGAGAACGAGGTCGGAGGGTGGCGTGGTCGTGCCGGTCCACTGAACGACCAGCCACTGAAGAAGATTGCCGTTGTTGCTCGCGAGCAGCGACGCATCAGATGCCGAAGTGCCAGTCAGGAAAGTCGTCGTGACATTCGTCCCGCATTCGAGAAATCCAAGGGTGCCGCAGGTCACATTAAGCCAGCCGTTGGTGGTTCCCCAACCGGTCGACGACTGGGTCGCCCAAGTGTGCGCTGTATATGTGATTGAGCTGATTGTTGATCCGGTCCATGGTGTGACATCGAAAAGGTTCGCGAAAGTGCTATCCCCGCCTGAGGAGTTCGTGATGGCCACCGGGCAGGCGGCGCCACCAAGCAGATTCGTGAAGTAGGTGCACTGCGGCGGATCCGTAGCTTCGGTTGCCGGAGATGCATTCGTGCGACCGCCAGCGATGATCCAGCTGTATCGGCGCACATCCCCCGATGGGCTTCCAAGCACCGGAGCAGGCGATCCGGTGACCGTAGCGAGCTGTGCCCGAGTCTCCAGGTCAGTCCCGGCGGCGCTCGCCGGATTGAGCCGCGACGCTGGCGCTACCGTGCCTCCCGCGAGCCAGGTCATGCCGAGCGCCGTGGCCGGATTCGACCACGCGGTCACGCGAAGACTTCCTACCGGTGCGCTCTGACAGCCCCACAGCCGCACGTTCAACGATTTCGATCCGGTGCCGCCACCCCAGGCGGCGTTGTTCGCGACGGGGACGATCGCCATGAACTGGTTCGTGCCCACGCTCGTCGTGATCGAGCTCAGCCGGATGTAACGCGCGCCGACCTCGCTCGGATCCGGGGCTGCGCACCATTGCCCAGTTCCAGCTGCTGCTGTCGAAGCGGTAGTCGTCGTGGTCCATAGAGCACCCGATCCCTCGGTTGGCAGTGAAACGAGAACCAGGGCGAACGCCGCCGCGAGTGCGGCCGGAATGGCCATCCTGAATCTCCGGCGCGTCATCATGGCGCCGCAATCGAAGTTTGGGTGAGCGTGAAAACGGGCGCAAGACCGATGATCGATGCGATCGTCAGCGCCGAGCTGCGGTCCGGCTGCAACTGCCGCAGTAGGTCGATGGTGCCTGAGGTCGCCGGAATCGTGAATGAGATCACGACCGGAACAGTCGCGCCCGGCTGTACGTTGACGGTGCCCGAGATGGTGGCATCGATTCCGGTCGACGTGATCGCGCTCGAGGGTACGGCGACAGCTGAGCCGCCGTTGACCGCGACCGTGACGGCGAGGTAAGGCTGGATGTGTCCCCAGCGCGTCGCGTCGGTGATGCTCGTGCTAACCACGCGGATCGAACTGATTGCGGCCGGCGATGCAGACGAACTGCTGTTCGTGACCGAGTAGGTGAGTGTCTGCGCCTGGATGCCGGGAATGATCCCGACGGATCCCGCGTCGACGACAACGCCTGCGGGTGCGGTTCCCGTAGAGACGGTGCCCGTGGTTGGGCCTGCGACCGAGGCGGTGATTGTGCCAGAGGTGATCACAACTGACGAGCCGGTCTTCGTCGCGTTCAGGCTGGCAAATGTTCCGGGCGACCCGAGCAGGAGCGCACCAAGGACCGCGGCCGCAACTGCGGCGACCGCGGCGTGCTTCAGTCCGGGTGACATGGTTGACCCACGGGTTCGAGTCGCGTGCGGGAACCGAAGTCCCCGCACGCGATGCGAACTATCAGGCTGCCGAAACCTGCGTCAGCGTGTAGGTGGCCTGGAAGTTGGTCGTCAGCACCTTGGCGGTGTTGTCCGTCGTCCACGGGATGGTGACTGTGAAGACCACGTTAACGGTGCCATCGTCTGCCGACGTCAGCGATGCCGTGCTTCCGGCCACTCCGTTGACGCTCGTCACGACGGCCGTGAGCTGGCTGGACAGCGCGTTGCTCGGGGTCGTTGCTCCCGTGACTACGAGAGTGGCCTTGTTGTCGAGACCGGAGATGTTCACCGGAACCGCAACAGTCTTCGTCAGCACGTCGCCGGGAACGACAAGGGTCGTACCTGGTACATAGGCGACGGCGGCCGTCTGCGGAACGGGAACGCCGGCGGCGTTCTGCTCGATGGTCCAGCCGGTGCTGTCCGTGATGGTGCCCAGGCTCAGGTCGCCGGAAGAAATGGCGATCGATGAGCCCGTTTTGGTGTCGGTCCAAAAAGCGAGTGAACCCGCTCCCCCCGCGAGTAGAGCAACGCCAGCCGCGCCGGCGATTACTGCTTTAGTTACGTTGCGCATTGGAAATGCCTCCCTAGTCAAATGCACGTCGAGAGGACAGAGCAGCGCAAGTTCACGCCTTCGGGTGGCTACAACCGATGTTTCGGGTGGTTACAACCGAACTGTCTACTCCTGATTGGTTGTGACGTTACCGCTGCGGTTGCCGCGTCGTCTGCCACCATTTCGGGGAGATTTGCCCCGAACGAGGGTCAGGATGAGAACGACGAGCGCATAAACAATGAGGCCCGCGCCGATGACTCGCGCGGCAATCGACCGACCATCCGCCGAGCCGACCGCACCGATGTATCCGACGTAGGGAATCGAGTACCAGACGACTCCCCGCACCTGTTTGCTGATGATGTGCTTCAGATCCGGGGATGGATTCGCGTCGCCTTTCATCGTCAGGGTCTGCGACCCGTCCGACTCCACGTTGATGGCAATCACGCGATGGGTGACGACTGCAGGCTCCCCGGACGCGATCTGGTAGGTGAGGACATCCCCAACCCTGATGGCTGAAAACGGCTCCGGCCGGTCGACGACGATGGTCCCGGGGGGCATCTGCGGCACCATCGATCCGGTGAGAATCGTGTACGGAGTAGAACCAGTCACCCTGGGCACGACGACCAGAATGAGGATGAGCGCGAACAGCAGCGCCGCAACGGTCCACGCGACAACCTGGCCGATGACGCCGTACCAGGTGGCGGGTTTCCCCGACCGCTCGTGCCGGTGGTCGCGCGCATGTTGGGCGGGCGGATCGTCGACCATGGCTAGATGGTAGCGGCCCGGCGGAATTCGCGGACCTGCGGCGCACTGGCCAGAAAAGTATGACCCCTCGCGCACCCGTCAGAGCCCGGTTACCCTTGCTGCGTTTCCGCCCTGGGGGAGTTGGCCTGGATGGCGCCACGCGAGGAGCCGTCGATCAGTTTACGTGAAAGTGGCCGCCGAAATCATCCGCGAGTGGGACGAAGCCTTAAGCATCCTCGACCTAGGCTGCTCGTGTGAACGTCAATTGGTGGCACGTCCGGCTGCCCCGGCTCGCGGCAATTGTTGTCGCGACGATCCTGTTCGGCACCATCTACGTCGTTGCCCAGCAGCTCGATCGGCAGGGTGCGAACGAGGCGCCACTCCGGCTTGCCAGCCAGGTCGCCGCCGAGCTTCGTGAAGGCCAGACCACGACGATCGATGCTCAACCGCACGTCGACCTATCGCGCAGCCTCGCCGCGTTTGTCGTCGTCGAGGATGCCCAGGGCAGCCCAACGAGCGGCAGTGGATTCCTTAAGGGCACGCTTGTTTCGCTTCCGACCGGGGTCCTCGCCAACGCCGCGAAAACGGGTCAGGACAATGTCACCTGGCAACCACAAGCAGGACTGCGATTCGCGACCGTAACGCTGAAGGTCGGCAACCAGTTCGTCACCGCCGGCCAATCGCTGAAGCCCTCTGAGGACCGCGACGGCAACATCCAACTCCTCGTCGGCCTCGGCTGGCTCGTGTCGATGCTCGTGCTCGGCGGCACGTGGTTCTGGTTGTGGCGGATCAGGCTTGGATCACAGCGACAGTTTGCCGCGCGATCTCAAGTTCCTCGTTCGTCGGAATGACCAGCACGGCGACCGGCGATCCGTCGGGCGAGATGTAGCGGGCATCTCGTGACTTCGAAGCGTTGCGAGCGGGGTCGACCGAGATGCCGAGCCCTTCGAGTCCCTCGAGCGCCTGCGACCGAAGCGCGACGCTGTTCTCACCGACGCCCGCAGTGAAGACCAGCGCATCCAGTCGGCCGAGCTGTGCGAGATAGGCGCCGACGTAGTGCCGGATGCGATGCCGATACACGGCGAGCGCGGCCTCGGCCTTCTCATCGCCGCCCGACGCCGCGTCCTGAACGTCTCGCATGTCGCCCTCACCGGTCAGGCCGAGCAGTCCGCTGCCCAGGTTGAGGAGGTCGTCGAGTTTGGTGAAACTCAGGCCGGCCTGGCGATGCAGGTAGCCCAGGATGGCGGGGTCGAGGTCGCCGGACCGGGTCCCCATTACGAGACCTTCCAGTGGCGTCATGCCCATGCTCGTGTCGATCGATTCGCCACCGTCGACGGCACAGGCGGATGCGCCGTTACCGAGATGTAGCACGATCGTTTTGGTGTCTTTCAGAGGTCTCCCGAGAAACTCGGCGGCGCGCTCGGAAACGTACTTGTGGGACGTCCCGTGGAATCCGTAGCGGCGAATCGAGTATTTGGCCGCGACATTCGCGTCGATCGCGTAGGTGAAAGCGTCCGGCTTCAGGGTCCCGTGGAACGCCGTGTCGAACACGGCGACCTGGGGCAGATCCGGCATGGCCTTGCGCGCGGCCCGAATTCCGATGAGGTTCGCCGGATTGTGGAGCGGCGCCAGCGGCGAGAGCGCCTCGATCTGCTTCTCCACCTTGTCGGTGATGAGCGTGGCCTCGGTGAAGACGGTTCCGCCGTGAACGACACGGTGGCCGACAGCGGTGATGTCGTGTCCCGTTCCGAGCGCGGCGAGGGCGATCTTCATGCCCGCAACGTGGTCCTTTGCTTTCGAGCCGGGCTTGCCGATCCGTTCGATCAGCCCGTTCACGATCGCCTCGCCGGTTTCGACATCCACGAGCTGGTACTTAATGGATGAGGAACCGGAGTTGACGACGAAGACCTCGGTCACTGCGCGGCAGCCTGGATCGCCGTGATTGCAACGGTGTTGACGATGTCCTCGACGAGCGCCCCTCGGGACAGGTCGTTGACCGGCTTGTTCAGCCCCTGCAGAACCGGTCCAATCGCGACGGCTCCCGCGCTGCGCTGCACGGCCTTGTAGGTGTTGTTGCCGGTGTTCAGGTCGGGGAAGATGAAGACGGTTGCGCGCCCGGCTACCTGGGAACCCGGCATTTTCAGCGCACCGACCGTCGCATCCGCCGCCGCGTCATATTGGATGGGGCCGTCGACGAGGAGCTCAGGATTGCGCGCACGCACGAGTGCGGTCGCCGCGCGAACCTTCTCGACATCCGCCCCGCTGCCGGACTCTCCGGTCGAATAGCTGAGCATCGCGACCCTCGGCTCGATTCCGAATTGGACCGCCGTTTCGGACGACGAGATCGCGATGTCGGCGAGTTGCTCGGAAGTCGGGTCCGGGATGACCGCGCAGTCGCCGTAGACGAGAACTCGGTCGGCCAGTGCCATCAGGAACACGCTCGACACGACGGAGACGCCGGGGCGCGTTTTGATGATTTCGAAGGCGGGGCGGATCGTGTTCGCGGTCGTGTGAATCGCGCCCGACACCATCCCGTCGGCCAGCCCGTCGTGAACCATCATGGTGCCAAAGTAGGAGCCGTCGGTCACGGTGTCGGCGGCCTGTTGGACCGAGACGCCTTTCGGCGAGCGGATGTGTGCGTACTCCTCCGCAAATCGCTGGCGCAGTTCCGAGGTGAGCGGATCGATGATGTCGGCCTCGCTCAGGTCGAGTCCCAGCTCGGTGGCCCTCGCGCGAACCGTTGCTTCGGCGCCGAGAATCGTGAGCTTCGCGACCTTGCGCTGCAGGAGCGTGCTGGCGGCTTTCAGGATCCGGTCGTCGTTGCCTTCCGGTAACACGATGTGCTTGAGGTTCTCGCGCGCCCGCTCGAGAATTCCGTACTCGAACATGAGCGGCGTGACCACGTTCGACGGGTTCACGTGGAGCCGTCGCAGCAACTCGTCGGCGTCGACGTGCTGGTCGAAAAGGGCTCGGGCCGTGTCGTACTTGCGCGGTGAATCTGCTGCCAGTCGGCCGCGCGTCTGCGCGATCCGGCGGAGCACGTCGAAGGTGCCGAGGCTCGACATCGCGATCGGCAGCGTTGACCCGATACCGGACACGAGCCTCTGCACCTGGGGCGCGAGCTCGAATCCCCCGTTCAGGATGACGCCGGTAAGCGACGGAAACGTCCCAGAGGCGTGCGCGAGTAGCACGCCGACCAGCACGTCCGCCCGGTCACCCGGCGTCACCACGACGGCTCCTTCTGTGAGGCGGGTCAGCACGTTTTCCATTGTCATCGCGGCGACGATGGTTCCGAGCGACTCTCGCTCGAGCAGCGCGGCGTCTCCCCACAGCTGGCGGGCATCCGTCGCTTCCAGAATCACTCCGAGCGTCGGAGCGACGAGAAACGGGTCCTCCGGGATTGCCCAGACCGGAACGCTCTCGACGAGAGCGGCAGAGACGACCTTATCGATCTCCTTGAGCTGCGTTGGGTCGGCGCGATTGACGACCACCGCGAGCAGTCCGGCGTGTTGCTCTCGGAGCTCCGCGGTCGTGAGGTCGGCGACCTGGCGCATCTCATCCGGGCTGCGAGCGCCTTCGCCTTCGTTCCGGCGCCCGCCGAGCACCAACAGGACCGGAGCGCCAAGGTTGGCGGCGATCCTCGCGTTGTAGGACAGCTCGGTCGGGCTGCCGATGTCGGTGAAATCCGAGCCAAGGATGAGGACCGCGTCGCACACCCGCTCGACGGCGGCGAAGCGCGACACGATATCGGTGAGCGCGCCTTCCGGATCGGTGTGCACCCGCTCGTAGGTGACACCGATGCAGTCCTCATATGAGATGTCCGCGGTGTTGTGCTCGAGCAGCAGCTGCAACACGTAATCTGGCTCGGTCGTTGAACGTGCGATGGGACGGAAAACCCCGACCCGACCGGCCTCGCGAACGAGAGTTTCCAGCACGCCGAGCGCGACCGTCGATTTTCCGGTGTGCCCCTCGGCCGAGGTTACGTAAATGCGAGTGGGCACGACCCCAGCCTAGGCATCGGGGCCGGATGGCGACACAGACGGAACAGGCTAGGATTCTCTTTGGTCCGCTGGCCTGCCAGCTGCCTTCAGGAGAATTCGCCTAGTGGCCTATGGCGCACGCTTGGAAAGCGTGTTGGGTGCAAGCCCTCGGGGGTTCGAATCCCCCATTCTCCGCCGATTTTTGGCCCGAAAAACGTTGATATCCCGGGGTTTTCACCGGTTGCGCGGGCCAGCCACCCTCAAATCACCCTCAACTGTGGGCAACGTTTGAGCGAGGTCGCCGTCGCGGCAGCTAAGTAACGGTTAGTCGCCGCTCGGAATCGGACCGTTTGTCTCCTCTGAGGAGTAGGTGATTGGTGTGCCGTTGGGTGTCTGTTCCGGCAGCGCCGAACCTCCGAGAATGGAGCGGTTCCAAAACGCACGCTTGGCCCGAGGCTTCCCGACGAAACGCCGATCGCTCTCGGCAAGGTTCGACCAGAACGGTATCTTGCGCTGGATGCCCGTTTCGTAGCGCTTTGGAATGTCAAGCTCATGGGCCATGTAGCTGGGCAGGTTTTCACCGTAATAAACGACGTCAGTTTGGTAAACGGAAAACACCGGAGCGCCTCCCTGGGATGGGCCAGCCGCCATGAACCGATGCCCGAATAGAGGCACGAGCTTCGGCACCTGGGCGAGCTGCTGGAGGATCGCGGCGTCGAGCTCATCCGGATGTTTGGGCTTCCGACCCCAGGCATTTGGCCAGAAGTCGTTGTTGTGAGCGTCCCAGATGACGCCATCGGCAGGCCAGGCGAGCGACCTCTTCATCTGCTCTGTCATACCCGCGCGCCAGTCCGGCCAGGAATCGACCAGCGGCGTGACTAGCGCGAGCAACTCGCGGTGGTCCTTGTCGAAGGTGAAGCCGTAAACATTTTCGATCTGCTGCAACTCGTCTTCGAGTAGCCCAGGGCCAAGCGGCATTTCCACGCTGTTGAAAAGGTCTACACATATCTCGGCACCAGTAGGCATATGGGAATAATGACATGCTGGCGCGATTCCGGATGCGACCAATTGGGGGCTTTACAGCGAAGCAACCTCGACGTGGCTTGTATCCTTTCGCTAATGAAGATTCCGCGCGTTCCTGACCTTTTCACGGCCGCAATCCGAACGGATTACACGAACGACGAGGCCTGGCATGAAACATGGGCTGCGCTTACCGCTGCGTATCCTGAGGCCGACTTCGACTGGGACGGGGCGAGTTTGATCGCGGTCGACTCGCCCATGCTCGCCAACTTGAGCGCTGGACAAGTTGCATCGCTTGAGCGCGATGGGGATCACGCCGCGCTCGTTGTAATTGACGACCGCTCGCTGCGTGACCACACAGCGGTCTCATCGACTTGACGGGCGCAGCTGCGTCCGAAGCGATTCGATCAACACCGGAGCAACTCCAGGGCATCCTGGACAACCTCGCCGTCGGCAACATGACCTTCCACGAGTTCGCCGCCCGTGTCGATGAGGACGGTGTGTTCCGGGGTTTTCCAACATGAAGGAGTGCGCTAGCGATCCTGCGGAATGAGCCCGGAATCGTGTCGTTGAGCGACCCGAATTTGGACGTACCCATGACAAGGTCCGTCGACCTCCGAGGCGAGAACATTCTGTAGGCCAGTCCTTGATTGCGTGGCAATCGGGCGCTCGCTAGGCTGACCCTCCACGGTTTCGTGGTCAGGTCAGGCGGAGATCGTGTCCGGACAGTCGTACCCAGGTGTGGACTCACTCGAGGTTGCCTCCTGGCACTGGGTGACTGGAGACCTCCGAGCCGACGAGCTTCCGGACATAGCCACGGACGCGCTCGTCCGCGGTGCAGAGAGTCCGACGCTTCGCGTTCTCGCAGGGGAAAATCGCGACGATGCGCAGTCCCTGCGCGATCTCTTCGCACTTGTGCTGGAGGAGTTGAATTACCCGCTACTCGACCGAGATGGCGCACAGTGGCAACTTATCCGGTTGACCGCCAGGGCAATCGTTGCCGGATCCGTGGACCCGGGCGACGGCGCTAACCAGATCTGGCGAAGATCCTTCGACGTCGCCGAAGAGGGTGACCTACGCGTCTTTGTTGGCCTCGCTTCTCAGCTCGAGGACCACCCGAGCAGCGCCGCATCCCTCAACGAGGCGATCCGGGCCGCAGCAGCGGACCTGCTTGCACGCACCAAACCACGACGTTGGATTCGGGTACAAGCGTCAGTAGGCGTTTCTCCGCTGGGCCACAACGATCCCGATGGCTACCGCATGGTCGAGATCCAGAGCGAACCCATCACCACGGATCTGATGAGCGAACTGAAAGCATGGAACGACGACTTTCATGCGGTTCTTGATGGGTGGCCCGTCCGTGGTGGCTTTCACGCAGAAGAGGACGCGAAGACGTTTGTCGACCGAGGCCGAGAACTCGCCGCCCGTCTCCAGGATGAACTCGGACCGACTCATCACGTCGAGTACTACCCGGAACCGATTCGCCCACCCGGCGTCAAACTCGCCCGAAGATGACCAACCTCGTAACCTCAGACTTTTCGGCCGATCGAGCAGTGGGTCTCATGTGACGACCCGCACTGAGGTGGGCGATGTTTGTCTGTCTAGGAGACCAGCTCGTCAACTATGACTGTGTCCGCGATTTTGGCCGCGACTTCGCCCAATGAACCGTAATTCGCCGTGTCCAACCCGGAGCGTGCTGCGAGCAACGGACTGATCCTCCGGAGAGCATCGAACGTCGTGTTATGGACAATCGGAATGACTCTGTCGGTTGCGAGAAGAGCGGATAGTTCTTGCGCGGCGATTCCGTCGCTATTGAGACTCGCAAACAATGCGGGGGTAACAAGTACGATTCCCGCACGAGAACTCGCTAGGCCACGGTCAATCTTGCGGATCAGCGATGTCCCTAACGGGACGTCCATCTCGCTGAACCAAACCGTGACCTCCAGATCCGTCAGAAGGTTGTTCAACTCAAGCGCCGCGCCCTGACGATCGTCCCAGGCGTGGCAGAGGAATAGGTCACGACCGCTCGTGTCAGTCTGGGCGATCTGAACGACCTGTTCGCGAACGGGGTTGAGCGTCTGAAACTCACGAGTCGAGTAGCTAACTGACGTTCGCCTCGACCGGCTTGAACTGGCAGAACTACTTCGGCCGCTCCCGCCGCCAGATGATCGGCTCGCGTAGCTCGGATATCTGGGTGCTGGCGGTGGAACCGGACGCGAATAGACCGGCGTCGGTTGGTAGTACCCATAATTTCGCCCATAAGATCCGCCGTGTACGGGGCAGTCCGCGCCGCCGCCGCGAATGTGACCTCGAACTGGTGCGGTGCACTGTGGCATGGCCTGATGCTACAACCAGCCCCCGACCTACTGTCTTCACGCACCCATGGTTTCGCACCCTCGCGCGATTGCCGAGTTGATCGGGTGCCTAACTGCGGCCGCGTTAGGGCAGGTCAACAAAGTATTGACGCACGTCATAATTCGCGATCTGGCGCGACAGCGCCATTGGCGTCCCGCCGTGCGTGTTTGCATGGAGCGGATCCGCGCCATTCTCGCGAAGGAGTTGAATAATCGTCCCCTCGCCCCGGCTGTTGAATACTGCGGTCCAGAGCGGGCCATTTCCGTGCCTGTCGGCTAAATTGACGTCTCCTCCGTGCTCCACAAGCAAGCGGGCTGCTCCAGTTGACGTCGGTTGGGCGACGAAGTGGAGCGGAGTGAAACCGGCCTTGTCTTGTGCGTTGACGTCTTGACCGTCCGCGATGAGCTGCGTGGCCAGGCTCACGTCGTCGTGCAGCGACGCGTAGTGCAAGGGAATGCGACCATATTGATCTAGTGCGATTGACGCCGGCTCATTGCCCGACTTTCTTCGACCAAAGATCATGGTCGGCATCACCTTTCCGGGACGACTCAGACCATCCTCGCGATCAGATGGCGTCCGTTCTTCGGCACTCTACCCGACGCCGAATCGCGAGATGCGAAGAACGTCAATCCAACAGGCGGTAACTGATGTGCACCCTCCATACTGATAGGCATGGTCTGGTTCAGCCTCGCGAGCGGGCTCAATCGACGCCGCAAGACTCAGCAGTTGCGAAAAGATGCGATGGCGTCAGTCGCATCACCCGAGGCTTGTCATCCAGCTTTGGGGCTCGGTGGCCGCTCGATCGAACTCTCGCTAAGTGTTGGTCGTGAGCTTGACCCGGAGGCTTTCGAGCTTGCTGCTGCCGAACTCCACAGCCACGTCTTGAGCGAGGACCTGCCGACCGCAGAGTTGCTAGAGGATGCGCGATGGCTCATGTCTCTGTCTGGCGCCGACGGAATCCCTCCGACGACTCGTGCGCAGGTCGTCAACGATGCGGAAGCGCTCGGACGGTAGGCGGAACAGTTCCGGCGGACGTCCGCCCAACGACATAAGCCGAGCGTTTGCGGCCGCGTCTGCCCGCGTCAGTTCTCGTTCGCGATCCTTCGCGCTCGTACGTCGTCGAGTCGATCGGACACCGCGTTTAGATCGTCGTCGAACAAATCGGCGTAGGTGTCGAGAGTCATCGCCGCCGACGCGTGGCCGAGCATTCTCTGCACTGCCTTGACGTTCGCGCCCGCGCTGATTGCGAGGCTGGCGGCCGTGTGCCGGAGGTCGTGGATGGTCACCTTGGGAAACGTCGGGTCCACCGCGCGACTCGCATCGACTGCTCGAGCGAACCAACCATGCCATGTGTGCGGTCGCAGCAGATGGATGTTCGCGAACCCGAAGAGCAGATCTTCCGGAGCCTTCCCCGTTGAAGCGAGCACGATCTTTTCGAGCAGCAAACCTGGCACGGGCACCGAGCGAGTTTCGTGGGTCTTCGGCGTTCCGATCGCCATGGCCGTCCCGACTCGAACGGCGTTCTCATCGATACGAATTCGACGTCGCGCCGTGTCGACACTTCGGATGTGGATCGCGGTTGCTTCTCCCCAGCGCAATCCGGTGTAGCTGAGGAGGTAGACGAGTGTCGAGTGCTCCCCCACATTGGATGCGAGCAATTCGACCTGATCAAGGGTGAGGTACGCCCTTGGCTTCGGAACCTTGCGTGGCAGCATCACACCGCGTGCGGGGTTGCTTCCGATTCGGTGGTCCCGCATCGCGACGTCGAGAATGCTCGCGAGGATTCCGTGCGCTCGTTTCACAGTCGTCGCGCTCTTTCGCGCGCTGAGCGATCCGACCCAGGCCTGCACCTCCGAGTAGCGAATCTCAACGACGCGTCGATTGCCCCAAACAGGAAGGACATGCACTCGCCACGCCACCTCCAGCGAGTGCCACGTCGACGGTTTCAGATGCGGACGATTCGCAAGCCACGCGACTCCCAGCTCTCCCACCGTGACACGGCCAGCGGCAGGATCGACATACTCACCGCGGGCGGTGCGAACGGTGACGCCGGCAAGAAATTCCTCGGCCTCCTTCTTGGTTCTGAATCCACGCTTCTCCCGCTGATGATGAGCGGGGTCCCAGTACCGGGCACGATACCGGCGACCGTCCGTCGTCTCGTAGGGTCGGATGCTTGGCATGACGGCCTTAGAAGAGTCGCGAGGTTGGGCCCAGACGCTCGCTGTCGACTGAGCGTGCGCGGATGACGCGCGACTCGAGGATCTCGTTTGCGTTGCCATGTTCGGTTGGCGTGGAGGTCCACACCTCGGGGAACCGTCCGGAGGTGTCGATCCAAGTCCCGCGTTTGTCGAACGCCGTGACCGTGACGACCAGCGACTTGTCATCCCGGAATAGGAGCTTGTCAGCTTCACGTCGGACCATCCGAGTCGCGTCGGCAGTGCAGAGGTACACGATCCGGGTGACGCGTTCGCGGCTGATCCGCCACGAGTAACTGTTGACGATCGGTGCATACCGTTCGATCGCCTTTGGGGTCAGCTCGACCTCCACCAGCTCCACCTCACCGCCCCGGGTGGCGATTCCGTCAGCTTGATGGTCGTGATAGCTCGACGCCTTCCGGTCTCGTGCCCACGACCATCCATTGAAGAGGTAGCGGGCCGAGGCGGACGCCACTGCGACTTCATGACGGAAGGTCTGGCCAAGAAGGTTCAGCGGGCGCATCCCGGTGGCGCGTTGGGTTGCCCAAATCACAGACCCGTCTTGCAGCGTGAGGCGGTCCTTCTCGACGAGCCCGAGCTCCGCCAGCCGCGCAACCCACTGCTGCGCCCGGCGCAAGCTCACTGGTTTTGTCGCGTCGGCGAATGCTGCCAGGGCGAACCTGATCGACTCCATATCCGTAACCCGAACGACCTTCAGCCATTCGATCATCTGCTCGTCTCGTGCCGTCATCAACGCCATCTCGTCGTCCCCCTGATCTCTCTCTTGGTGCTCGTCCGGCCGCGAACTTGTCTCTTGCTTCTCTTCTTCTTTTTCTTTTCTCTTTATCCCTGTCCCACCGCTGCTGCTTTACTTCCCAACCCCTCCCATGAACTGGTGAGTGTGAGGGGTTGGGAAGCGCGCCTTGCGCGGCAACAGCGGTGGGACAGGGATGAAGAGCCCTCGAGCCTTCGTTCACCCCTTCGCGACTGACGAACGAGTGAGCGAAGTAACAAAATGCTGTTTCGCATGGTTTGAGGCTATCGCGTTTTTAACACTTTTATTCTTTTTTCTGTGTAGTTTTAACACTCAAAATCCAAATGGTCATCATGCTCACACTCGGCACGGCGATACGCTGTCGAGGTGGCAGACTTCAGAACAGCGACCAGCGTCGGTGCCCGCATCGCAGCAGCCAGGAAGATGCGCGGCTTCAAAAGCACAAAGGAACTTGCCGCGGCAATACCCGGCGATTCGGTGACCGGCTCGATCCTTCAAAACATCGAGGCCGGTCGAAAGAACGACCTAGCGGTCGCCCAGCTTCTGAACATTGCGGCGGCCCTGAAGCTCTCGCCGCTATTCATCCTTGCCCCGCTCGGATCGCCACATGAGCGCCTCGACCTGCCCAACATCTCGCCAGCAGTTGCGGGGATGTCCGTCGCCGAATTCGACGCCTGGGTGTCGGGCCTCACTAACGGCAGCTACAGAGCGCTGAGCGCCGACGAACTGAGCGAGCGAACTCAGCTCGAAGCGTTCCGCGAACTCCTCGCTGCCCGTCGTCAGCTACGCGGACTCGAACTCACACCCAAGCTTGAGGACACCGAAGCCTGGGAGAACGCTCCACGGACCGACGACGGCCACGCCATCCTCGACGACAGACAACACCGAATCGACGACACCAAACGCCGCATCAGCCAACTCGAGATCTACCTCGGCTCGGCGGGCTGGGGCACGCGGGAACCTCACACCCAACCCGACTAACGCACCGTGTTTTGCACAGATCGCGGCAATCCGGGAGGCGCATCACATTGTGAAGTATCGTGTGAACTGTGAATGCGCAGCCAAAACACCCCTTCGCCGCAGCACCCGATGATCCGCATCTCGATGCTGCCCCATTGGTTCGAGTTCTGTGTCAGGTGCAATGGCCGGAACAAACCGTCCTCTCGACTAGTTTTGTCGACATCGCAGACGAGTTGGGCATAGCCATTTCGGCCGACTATCCCATTGGAACTTCACCCCAGGCTGTCTCGTTCGAGTTCGACTTGTCTGGTCAGGTTCGACAAAAGCCTGCTCCACCTAGTCGCCAGTGGTCTTCGGTGGACGAAGCTTGGTGGGTCTACTTCACTCCGGTGTTCGTAACACTTGAAAACCGCGGGGCATACACGACGCGGGATGACATGCTGTCGCGGTTTGCCAATATCGTTGGCGAAATCGAGCGTCTTGCTCAGCTAACCGTCGCACAACGGGTCGGTTGGCGTTACGTCAACCGTTTGGACCAACCAAGCGATCTTGACAACATTGAAGACCTCGTCGAGCCGACGGTGCTGGGCGCTCGAGCCATCATCTCCCCCTCAGATGACGTAGCCCTTCAGCAGTCTTTTAGTGACTCTCTCTTCAGCGCTCCCGCTGGCAACCTCATCGCGAAATGGGGATTTTTGCCTGCCAACACTACGCACGACCCATCCGTTCCCCCTGCGACTACGCAGAGTTGGATATTGGATCTCGATGCTTTTGGCGACGGTCGCGTTGCGTTTGAGTCGACCACTTTGATGGGGCGCCTTCAAGACCTATCCGACCTCGCCTACAACTTCTTTCGCTGGGCGGTGAAGCCCAGCTTCCTAAGCAAATTTGGAAGCAAGGAATGAACGAGTTCAGCGACGTCCTCCCCGTCGTGCAGCGCCGGACCAACACATTCGAAGATCAACTGCCGAGCGCCATCAGCAAGCAGGGTGCGAAATATCTATTGCTCGGGGCCGCGATTTCGACCTCAATCGTCTTGGGCTCAACCGGTACGGGAATGTGGAACGCCCCATCGACTACCTCAATCTCCGTGACCTCCGTGCTGTCTCAGCCTTCGAAGATTGCGCTATCGACTGTTCAGTTGCTTCGTCGACTTCGGGACTCGACCGGGCTGACCTGGGAGCAGTTAGCGCAGGCGATGGGTGTGTCGAGACGGTCGATTCACAATTGGATGATCGGCGAGAAGTTGAGCGCTCACAACGTCGAGATCCTTGCTCGATTGGATCGGCTGGTGGACGACTTGCGCGGACGCAACGTCGAAGAGACCCGTATCGCGCTCGTCCATCCAGACGAGAACGGTGTAAGTCCTCTCGATGCCTTCCGCCAGCGAGTTGCCAATTCAGGGCTAATCGTCACACCGCGCGCCGGTAGACCCAGTGACCTTCTTAACTCTAGATAAGCCTCGGTGATGAGCGACGACTACAGAACCGCGGCGCTGGCCGACGCGCGGCAAGGCGACCTCTTGGCAGTCGCAAGTCTGCTCATCGGGGGCGTTGAGGTTGATTGCCCAGACGGGGTCGTCATCATTTCGCAGTCATGCGACATTACGAACAGCTCGGAACGCCCAAACCTGACTGTGGCTCGAGCGGTCAAGTTGAGCGCGGACAAGGCTAGACCGGCGCTGAAGGGCCGACGCCCTCGGTGGGTAGCTCTCACCGACAACGAGAACGGCCTGTTCGCTGACCTCGAATTCATCTCGACCCTTCCCAAGTCGTCCGTGGTCGACGTGATGCGCACCGATGGGATAGCTCGGGGAGATTGGGATCAGCAAAGAAAATTTGCTGTTCGGGTCGGGCGACGCTTCTCTCGTATCGCCATGCCGGACGAAGTCGTGTACTGGTTCGATGAACTCAGCTCGAAATCTAGCCATGCAGCGAACAATGCGAATAGCCCGCTGGGTCGAGCGTTAGATGTCGTGTCAGAGTTCCGAATTCATTCAAAGTTCTGGACGCCGCCTGGGCTCGACCTGACCGTCTACGTGATCCTCGAGACGGGTGAACTTCCGATCGTGGACTTTAGCGAAGAAAGCGAAGAGACGCTCGAAACGGTCGCGCGCACTCGTGATCTGGCAACTGTGGCAGGCGAGTTATTCCCAGAACGAGGTGGCCGGCCCGTAGGTGCCGCACGCGAGCGACTTTGGCGTGAATTCGGCAGAGCGATCGAGAGCATCGTAAAGCCATCCGAATCGGATAAGAAAAGACCAGGGGTTGCCGACGCCGTGAGCGGCATCACGGTGACAGTCGTGGGCGCAAATGAGTTCACGCTGGATCAGCTCAGCCATACCGGTGAACTCGACCTTTCCTACTTGTCTGGTGCCCGCCCGGCGGGGACCTAGGGTTGCCGACTGCAATCGTCGGGGCTCCCAGCTGGAGCGCTCGACTCACGCCTCGCCACCCTCAAATCACCCTCAAATGAGCGAAGTCGAGCGACTTTCTAGCTGATCGAACGGCGTTGAAATCCGCCGAAAATCAATCAAAATGGGCTCTAACCAGCTCTATCTGATCCAACTCTTCGAGTTCGAATCCCCCATTCTCCGCCGATGTGATGAGTCGAGACATCGTTGATAGATGGTGTCTCGACTTTCGCTTTGGTAGCGCGTATTTCTGCGGACCATGATCAGCCCGCGACGCGGTCAGAAGCCAATTCGGCGGGGCTCGAATTGCGCGAGGGTTAGTGGTTTTCCAGTTGACATGCGCTCGACCTCACGAGCTGCCAGGAACCGGCTGGGCCGCGTTAGATGCTGCTGCGGGTGGGGCGGTGGGCTCTTCCGTCACTATCAACGATGTCCTGAACCCAGACACCCCATTCTCCGCCGATTTAGCATCAGTGCCGCGAAGAGTGCTTGACCTTAACTCTGCGTCAACTTCTACGATCGAAACATGACGCCAGCCGAGTTC
The DNA here is from genome assembly GCA_036271795.1 of Galbitalea sp. GTDB lineage: Bacteria > Actinomycetota > Actinomycetes > Actinomycetales > Microbacteriaceae > Galbitalea. The sequence goes on along the minus strand of DATAZY010000104.1, from coordinate 21,296 downwards.
TCGATCCAGGAGGTCGCGCGGCTTGCCGGGACAACATCCCGAACCCTCCGTCACTATGACGAAGTCGGGCTGCTCGCGCCGAGCCGCGTCGGCTCAAACGGCTACCGATACTACGACGCGGATTCGCTGGTGCGTCTGCAACGCATCCTCCTGCTGCGCGAACTGGGCCTCGGCATCCTCGCCATCGGTCAGGTTTTCACGGGCGACACCACGGATATCGACGCGTTCCGTTCCCACCTGGGCTGGCTAAAGCAGGAGAAGTCCCGACTCGACCGACAGATTGCCACTGTCGAGCGCACCATTCAATCCCTACAGAAGGGCGAGAAAGTCATGGCAGAGCAGATGTTCGACGGATTCGACCACGACTATTCCGGCAAGGTCCGCGACCTTTACTCATCCCGCGAGCATCCCGACCTCGTTCTCATGGTCGCGAGCGACCGCGTCAGCGCAGCAGATCATGTGCTCTCGCCAGCGATCCCCGGCAAGGGAGCACTGCTCACGGAACTCAGTGCGTGGTGGTTCGAGCAGCTCAAGGACATGCCCAACCACCTGGCGCCCCGCAAGGAGTGGACCGTGATCCCGGAGTCCATCGCCGAGCGCGCGATGCTCGTGACGAAGCTTACGATGTTCCCGATCGAGTGCGTCGTGCGCGGCTACCTCGCCGGCAGCGGCTGGGTCGAATACCAGCGCAGCCAAAACGTGTGCGGAATCGCGTTGCCAGCAGGACTCCTGGATGGCGACAGGCTGCCCGAACCGATCTTCACGCCCGCATTCAAGGCCCCCGCGGGCCAGCACGATGAGAACATCACCTTTGAGCGTATGGCCGAGCTCGTCGGGCACGAGAATGCGACCGCTCTGCGTGAGCTATCGCTCCGGGTCTTTGAACGAGCGTCGGCGATCGCGGAGACCAAGGGTCTCATCCTCGCCGACACCAAGTTCGAGTTCGGCGTGAAGGATGGCGTGATTACCCTCGGCGACGAGGTCTTGACCTCCGACTCCAGTCGCTACTGGGATGCCGCAACCTACGCGGCCGGAAGTCGGGGTCAGAGCTTCGACAAGCAGCCTGTACGCGACTGGCTGGGGGCCCACTGGGATGGGGAAGGCACCCCTCCGGAGCTTGACCACGAAGTGGTTAGCGCGACCTCCGAACGATACCGAGAGCTGGTCGACCGGCTGACCAGGTGACGATCATCGGGTAGCTTTGCGAGCCGCGAACTGGAGCAACCCGGCGCTATGGCGATGTCATTTCTGCGTCTTGGATGACCCAGCATACTGACCCACCAGCGGCAGCCAGACCTGATCTACGATCTCGACGAGCACCTCGTCCGGCATGGATGCGAGTGACATGACAGCCTCGTGTCGATACAGGTCATAAGGAACAGCGACGACCCGCGCGGGAATCTCGCCCGCGCCCATCTCACCTCGGGCGACGGCTCGCTCAAGTGCCGCCTCGACGGCGTTGGCGCGGTTACCGAAGAGTGCCGCTCGAAGCTCGCGCGGCGTCGCCTCGACCTCGTCGAAGTGCGTCCCGATGAGCCCGCTGAAGATGGCTGTGAGGTCGCTGAGGCGGCTACTCGAGTTTCGCATCAAGGTAAGCACGTCTTCCCGCAGTGACCCGGTGTCGACCTCAATGCTCGGCAGCGACTTGCCGTGGTGCTCGAGTAGGGCAAACAGCAGCTCACGCTTGGTGGGCCATCGCCGATAGATGACCTGCTTTGCGGTCTTCGCCTGCTGGGCGAGCGCCTCGTAGGTGAGTGCGCCGTAGCCGCGTTCGCTGAGGATGTCCCAGGCCGCTTCGAGGACCGCTGCCTCGAGCTCCGCTCCGCGCCGGCGTGTGGCGGTCATCCTGCCTCCATAAGAACCACTTGCGTTTCTTATTCTAGCTCCCTACTATAAGAAACGAATGCGGCTCTTATTGAGAGGCAGTGATGAGCGGGACAACAACGGCGCGGGGCAATTCGACGACACGGAGCGCGTCGACGGGACGCCTGCTGGCAGCACTACTCGTCGGGGGCGTCACCGCCATCCTGGACACGACCATCGTCGCCATCGGAATCAAGACGATTGCCCATTCGCTCCACACCTCGATCGCGACGATCCAATGGGTCAGCACCGGGTATCTGCTCGCACTCGCGGTCGCCATTCCGCTCGTCAGTTGGGCGCAGTCTCGCTTGGGTGGCAAGCGGCTTTGGATGATCGCACTCGGGCTTTTCCTTGTCGGCTCCGCACTGTGCGCGACGGCGTGGAACGCGGACTCGTTGATCGCGTTCCGCATCATCCAAGGCCTCGGCGGTGGCGCGATGCTCCCGCTGCTCACGACTCTCGCGATGCAGAACGTGGACCAGACGAAGATCGCGCGGACAATGTCGACAGTCACCGTCCCGATCGCGCTCGGTCCGATCCTCGGTCCCGTCCTCGGTGGGCTCGTCCTCAACTTCCTCAGCTGGCCGTGGCTGTTCCTGATCAATGTGCCCATCGGCCTGGTCGGGCTGGTACTCGCATTCCTGTGGCTTCCGAAGGATGCCCCGGCCGCCGGGGCCTCCCGAGCCAGGCTTGATGTCGTTGGCCTCGTTCTCATCGCGCCCGCGCTCGCCGCGCTGCTCTACGGGCTCTCCAAGGCCAGCGCCGACGGTGGATTCGGCAACGCGCAGGTGTGGATTCCGGTGGTCGTCGGCACGGTATTGCTCGCAGCGTTCATCCTCTGGGCGGTCCGCAAGCGCGGGGCGGCCATTATCGACATCAGTCTGCTCACGGTTCGATCACTGCGCTCGTCGTCAACTGTCCTCGTGTTCCTGGGCGCAGCGCTCTTCGCCAGCTCGTTCCTTCTCCCGCTGTTTTTCCAGATCCTTCGCGGAGACTCGGTACTCGACGCAGGACTGCTTCTGATCCCGCAGGGCGTTGGGTCCCTTCTGGCGAGGTTCTTTGCGGGGAGGCTCGTCGAGCGCTTCGGCGCCCGAACCGTCGCGATCACCTGCTTTCTCCTGGTCGCGATCACGACCATCCCCTTCGCGCTTGCTGACACGCAGACCAGCCTGTGGTATCTCGGTGTCGTCCTCTTCGTCCGAGGGATCGGTCTCGGCGCCGTGTTCATCCCTGTCATGGCGGTCGCCTTCGTCGACCTGCCGCGCTCGGACATGCCGCACGCGTCAGCCATCACCCGCATCGTGCAGCAGGTCGGCGGAGCGTTCGGAACCGCGCTCATCGCCGTCGTCCTTGCCGGAGCGATCAACTCGGGCAAACTGGTTCAAGGATTCGATGTGGCGTTCTGGTGGACGATCGGCATCACGGTCGTTGCCGCGCTGGTCGCCATCCTGCTTCCGGCCCGAGCGAAGTCCGCGGTTCCCGCCGCCTAGTCACCCTTTGGGTACGCATGGGGCGATCTCGACTAGTGACTCTTGCGTCCGACGTGCTCGCCAATCCAGTTCTGCCAGCCAATCAGGACACGCGGAGCTTTCTGGTGGCGCTCGGGCGACTGCTGGTGTCGTTCTGGGCGCCGCGGATGCGCGTTCTTATCGCCGTGGTACGAAGTCAGCTGTTGGGGTCGCCGGTTCTCTCCATGCGCCGGCACTCCCGGTACCTGGGGCGTTTTGATGGCGTCGACCGGTGCGGTGTCCGGAACGAGCAAGAATGTCTACACGGTTACTGGAAAGTCGTCCGGCGAACCGAACGCGGTGAACTGCTGCGCATTGGACGGGGAGGCATCGCCCTCTTGATGACATCAAAACGTCGGGGTGTGAGCACCGGACTCCTGATTGGGTCACTCGTGCTGGTTCTGTGCGCGTGCAGCACCTCACCTGCTGTGGGTTCGAAAACTGTGAAATTCCCCGTGACCGCCTGTCCCGCGCAGTCGCGGGTATCGGGTCCGACGAACGAGAAAGGCGCAGCACAAAAACTAGTGCCCTTTGCGCCGGCAAACGTCACTCTCTGCCAATACAAGCGGAGATTCAAACCCGTGGGCACCTATCTCGTTGCCGCAGCTGTCCAGCTCGGCCCGGACGTGGGGGCGAATCTAGCCTCGGAACTCGATCACGATGTGAGCGCTTATCCCTCGGGGCCGGTCAACTGCCCAAATGACACTGGCAGCCGTGACGACGCGTACTTCTGGGGCGCGGCGCACCACGTCGAGGTCGAGATTACGACTGACGGGTGCGAGGTCGCGAACAATGGCAATCAGACCAACGCGTTCGTCGGAAACTCAAACGTCACCGGGCAGTTGTCAGCCGTAGTTCGGAGTGCACAGCGCACACCGAACTCGTAACCATACGCGTGGGTCCGCGTTGAAGTGTCGTGCGGCCGAAATGCTTGTCGGCTCTCGGATGTCGCCGTCGCTGGACACGATAAGCAGTATTCGAGAAGCGGCCGCCGCGGCTCCAATCTAACATTGGTGAGAGTTCAGATATCCGGAGGACACCAATGGCTACGACATTCAGCACAGAGGAAAAGGCTGCCATGAGGGCAGCGATCGCCGAGAAGAAGGCCGAGCAGGAAGGCGCGGACGCCGCTGCCGCGTGCGATGCGGCGATCGTCGCGATGACCGGAACCGATAAGGAACTCGCCCAGGCCTTCCACCAGTTGGTCAAGGACAACACGTCGCTGGCTGCGAAAACCTGGTACGGCATGCCCGCTTACACGGACGCCGACGGCAAGGTTGTCGTCGCGTTCAAGCCCGGCTCCAAGTTCAAGATCCGCTACGCGTCCCTCGAGTTCCAGCAGGCGGCGAAACTCGATGACGGCAACCTGTGGCCGGTCGGATTCGCTTTGACGAAGTTGGATGACGCTGACAAGAAACGGATCGCGCAGATCCTGAAAACCGCGGCTGGCTGAGGACAACAAAGACGCCCTACGGGTTGAGCGGCTCGAGCCGCATCTGCTGCGCAAGCGCATACGCGGCCGGTTGATCGCTTTCGTTCGCGACAAATACGCGACCGATCGCGAGCACCGAGTTGTGTGGCGACGAAATCTGTCTCATTCCGCTCGGCACTTTTCCTTTCCAGTGGGGGCCGCTGAGAAGGAAACTGCTGCTCTGGGTGCCGGTGGTCCGCTTGCCGACATAGGCGAAATTGGCACTGGTTGATGGATCAGTGAGCTGCACGCTGTAGTAGCGATTCGCCATGTCGGGCACGTGCAGGACCTGCGGTCCATCCTTCAGGTCGAGCCAGCCAGCTACGTAGAGCACGTCATCGGTTCCGGTTCCCATCAGGCTCCCCGTCGGCGACGCTGACGAGATGCTCGGCTCGGCGTACAGCGTGTTGACGGGAATCGGGCCTTCGCCGAATCCACGCTTCAGGATCGCCCTCTTGAAGCCGCTGACGGTGATGCGTGGCCAAAAATAGATGAAGCTCGGCAGACCGAGCGCGAAGACGATGGCTGCGGCGATGGCGAGTGTTGCGATCTCACCGCGGCCCTGAGAGATCCGCTGGAAGATGACCCACGCGAAAATGAGGAGAATCACGACAATTAGTGGATACGCGTACTTGACGATGAGCCGGTTCATCTCACGGCACCCTAACCACTGGCGGCACACGATACGTGCCATCGAGAACTGGCGCGCCGGGCAGATACGCGCGGAGTGTCAGCTTGAAGTTTCCGGCAGGACTCATGAGCCAGTTCTGCTCGTGCCCAGTCGGAGCCTCGCGCCGAAGGTAAATATCAATCGTACCGTCGGCATTCCTGGCGAGATTCGAACGATCATTAAAGCTGGAGCGGCCAACCGGATTGCTCACCATGTACCCGACGACATCGGTTATCGTCAGCGACCAGAACGCGTCGTTCGGCGGCAGTTGACCGGCCGGAAATGTCAGGACATATTCATGGCCGCCGTTGAGCCTTCCCCCTCCGCCGTCCCTCATGGTCGTCCAGTAGGCGGCCTCCTCGAACACATTGACGACCGGTAAGGCTTTCGCGCTGGCGGCCCTTACGAAAATCCCGTTTCCGGGCTGGCCGACCCTGCGGATGCTGCTCCAGCCGTTGACGGTCGTCGTGATCGTCGCGGCCACGCCGTTCATGATGAGAATTGCCGCGAGGAACGACAGCGCGGCCCCGATGATTATCCCCTGCACGACGCCGGACCCCGAGATCCACGTGAGGACACTGGTCATGTCCGCACAGTAGCCGCTTACCGACTTCGCGACAACAGGAAGGCGGAGTACAAAAACACAATCACCGTCAGGATCAGCGCGACCACGTTGATGACTCGTTCGGCCCTGTACTTGAGGGCATTGCTGAGCAGGGCGTAAACACCGATCCCGACCAGGCCACCGAGCGTGTTGGTCATGACGTCAGTGACGTCGGCTCTCCCGATGGCGAAGATGTATTGGATCGTCTCGAAGGCGACACTGGTGCCCACAATCGGAAGGATCCTCCTGGCGAAAGACCAGTTGGGTTTCACCATGCCGATATAGATACCGAACGGAACGAAGATCAGAACGTTTTCGATGAGTTCATCAAGGCGCAGGGTGCCATTCTTGTCAAAGGATCCCGCGAGCGGAATCAGGTTGAGCACTCGCCCGTCCGCAGTCTCGGCGTATTTGAACGGAAACTTGAAGAGGATGACTCCAACCAACAGCACTGCATAGATTGTGAACAGCGCGATCGTCAGGATGCTTCTCCCGCCCGCACCTGGAGCGTCGGCCCTCGTCGTCATCTGGCCATGCTGCCAGCCCAAGCGCCATCACCTCGTCAGCCTCTGGGTGGACATCGGTGCGCCGAAGGCGTGTCGCTCTTGTTTCCTGAATAAAATGTCGAGAGTCATGGCTTCGAAATACTGGATAGACGCGTGAGCGTCGACGCCCTGACCGTTCCCGATCCGGACCTCCCCCGCCGCTTCGCCGCCCTGCGAAACCGCAACTCTCGTCCGTATCTTTTCGTCGCCGGCCTCTCGATGATGGCCGACAACAACGAGCACGTCATCACCTACTGGGTGCTGTGGCAGAAGTTTCACTCCCCGGCTCTCGTGGGTTTCGAGGTGATCAGCCACTGGCTTCCATTTCTTTTGCTCTCGGTCTGGTTCGGCGGACTCGCCCAGCGCTTCGACTGCCGCAGGCTGATCCAGCTCGCGCAATGCATGTTCATGCTGGTCTCGGTGGCGTGGGGCATTCTCTTCCTGACGAACTCCCTGCAGGTGTGGGAGGCGTGCATCCTCCTGGTCCTGCACGGTTGTTCCGGGGCGCTGTGGGGCCCCGCCGAGCAGTTGATGCTGCACGACTTCGTCGATCGCAAGGACCTTCCGAGCGCGGTGCGCCTGAATGCGACTTTCCGCAGTCTCGGTGTCCTCTTCGGACCCGTAGTCGGATCCGCCCTGCTGCTCGGCCTGGGCTCCACCTGGGGCATATTCGCGAATGTCCTCTTCTACGTGCCGATGACGATCGTCATGGCCAGGACGAAGTTCACGGGGCACACCCGCGACGATCCGGATGCGGTATCCCCCGCCCGCGTTGGACTCCTCGGCTCGGTGCGACTCCTGCGCGAACTGCGCAGCAACCGACTGCTGATCAGCATGATCGTTCTCGCCGGCCTCGTCGCGGTCACGATCGGGGGTGCACTCCAGGTCTCAATGCCGACCTTCGCGAACGAACTCGGAGCCGGAACGGCCGGGCTGGCCTACGGAGTGCTCCTTCTTGCGAACGGTTTCGGCGGAGTGGTCGGCGGCTTCTTCCTTGAGGCGACCGGCCTGCTGAAACCGAGTGCACGGGCTGCCATCATCGCGACCATCGGATTCGGGCTCACGACGCTCGTGTTCGCGCTCACCAGCAGCTACGCGATTGCCATCGCCGCACTCGTCGTCGGCGGCGTCGCAAACATCGCCTCGATGTCGATTACGCAGTCCATCGTCCAACTGGAAGCACCACCGGGCGACCGTGGTCGGGTCTACGGGGTCTACGGCGTGTTCGCGAGCGGACTGCGCACCGGCAACGGCATCACCCTCGGCGTTCTCGGTGCACTCCTCGGCATCCCGCTCTCGATCGCTCTCTGCGCCGCCTTGTTGGTCGTCGGTGCCATCGTGTCGGGACTCTACGGCCGGTCGAAGCGAGACGGCCTGAACTAGGCGCGGTTCTCATACCGCGCGATCACAACGAGCGCCCCCACATCTGTTCACACGCTCCACAGCGCCTGCGTGGGTGACATTCTGGCCGCGCTCAAGGCCGGCCAGAGACCAGCGACCGCACCGATCAGGATCGCGGCGCCGATACCACCAGCCCAGGCCGCAACGGGGATCACGACGAGCTCGTGCATGCTGCCGGCGTAAACCGCTGTTGAGACTGCACCCGCCGCGACACCGACAACTCCTCCGATAGCGGCCAGAAGGACCGCTTCGGCAAGGAATTGCACTCTGATGTGGCCACGGGTGGCACCGAGCGCCCGACGCAGCCCGATTTCTGACCGTCTCTCGAGAACCGAGATGATCATGATGTTGGCCACACCGACCGCGCCGACTAGAAGGACAACGGCACCGAGACCAAGGAAGAGGCCGTCGAACGCGCCCTGGGCGTCGGCCTGCGCGACCAGTGCGGCGGAGGGTTGGGAGACGTCGACCTCGCCCGGGGTCTCCGGGTTGGCGGTCGCGCCCAGCAGTCCATGGACGGCGCCGACCTGGCTGGTCTGCGCACGCACATAGATCGTGGACGGATGGCCGTCGAAACCGAGGTACTTCTCGGCAGCGGGGAAACCAACGAGAACCGATGAGTCAATCGACTGAGCGAGAACGGCGGACTTCAGGATGCCCGTAACGTAAAACCACATGCCGCCGACCCAAACGCGCTCACCCGGATACACCCTGTCGACGCCGAGTCGTTGCGCGGCCGCCGCACCGAGCACCACCGCGGGCTCGCGGGCGGTTGCTGCATTGAGGTAGTTGCCTTCTGCGACACTGGTTCCCAGGGTGCGAAGCAGGCCCAGACTGGCGGCCTGGATGGAGAGAGCGTTTCCCTGGATCGTCGGGATCAGGCGATTACGGTACACGCCGCCGGTGACCGAGCCCGTTTCCTCGACCTGGTTAACGGCGCCGATTCGCGCGATCATGGCCGGCGCGGCAGGCGGGAGTTCAGCGGGATCGCCCGAGATGGTCTGGCCGCTCTGGACGACCAGCAGGTTGGTTCCGAGTGCCGCGATCTCGCTCTGCAACCCCGCAGAAGCGGACGCTGAGAGCCCAAGCACGGCCACAATGGCCGCCACGCCAATAGCTATGCCAAGGGCCGACAGGCCAGCACGCAGCTTCCGGGTACGCAGCCCCACCGTCGCCAGGCGCGCCAGGTCTGCGGTCCGGAGCTTGCCTACGGTGAGGTTCACGTCGCCAGTACCCTTCCGCTATCGAAAACAATCTGGCCGTCGAGCATCTCGATCCGACGACCCATGCGCGCCGCGATATCCCGATCGTGGCTGATCACGACGACCGTGACGCCGAGTTCATGCAGGCGTTCAAAGAGGCCCAGGATGGCCAGCCCCGTCGAGTGGTCGAGGTTTCCGGTCGGCTCATCGGCAAGCACGATAGCGGGATTACCGACCAACGCCCGGGCGATGGCGACGCGTTGGCGTTGCCCACCGGAGAGCTGATTCGGCCGGGCGTGGGGTCGTTCATCCAGACCGACCAACCTGAGGGCATCCAGGGCGCGCGATCGTCGCTCGGCCTGCGCGATTCCGGCGTAGAGAAGACCATCGGCGACGTTGTCCAGCACGGTCTGGTGCTCGGCCAGAAAAAACTGCTGGAAAACGAACCCGATTCTGGTCGCTCGCAGGCCAGCGAGTTCGCGATCGGAGAGCTGCTGGACATCGAGCCCGGTGATCAGCACCCGCCCCGTCGACGGCCTGTCCAATGTTCCCATCAGGTGGAGCAGGGTGCTCTTGCCAGATCCCGACGGACCAACGATGCCAACCAACTCGCCCGGATCGACCGCAAAAGAGACATCGTGCAACGCGGTCACCGGCGGCTCGGTCGAATAGATCTTGGTGACCCGATCAAGCTCGAGCACCGGCTGTCCGGTCACAGCTTCGGTACCACGACATCCTGGCCAGCCGCGAGATTCGCGCCACTCACTTGCACCATGCCATCGGCGTCGTCGAATAGGCCCAGGCTGACTGTGACCAGGCGATGTGCACCGCTGGCACCCGCGATCTCCACGGCGTATGCCCCGCCCGTTTGGGCAAGTAGTGCGTCAACGGGTACGGCCAGTACGTTCCTGACGCTCGCTGTTGTGATCGTCACATTGACCGGAGCCTGATCCCAGGTCCCCGTCGCAGCCGCATCTGTCGGAGTGACCAGGATGGTGATGGTCGGTGAGCTGTCCGAGCTTCCGGACGCCGGGGCGATTGCGACCGTGCCAACCGAAGAGATCACACCCGGCGTGCTCTGGTTGTTCGGGAGTGAGATCATGACGTTGTCTCCGACGGCTACCTCTGTCTGTTCTGACGCGTCGAGGTCAATGCTGACGTGGCGATTCGTGGAGGTCGCGGACAGTACCGGTTCACCCGGACCGATGGGTGCGCCCAGGGCTGCCATGACCGAGGTCACCCGGATTGCGGTGGATGCAAACACGGCCTGCCCGAGGGCCAGGATGCCCGTGGACCGTTCGCCCATTGCCGCCTGTAGCCCCTTTACCCCAACACCGGTCCAGTACGTGAAGAGGTCCGCTTCCGGGTGGATTTCCGCGCTCGTGGCATAACCGAGGGCGACCAGATCCGCGTTCAACTCGGCCACATCGGCCCCGGTCACGCCTCGCGACAGGGCGCGATACGCGGGAGTCGAACCGTATAACAATCCCACCGGTGCACCACTCACCTGATAGAGCACGGTGCCTTCTGTGATCGTCTGGCCAAGCGCGGGTACGGCTGTCACGATCCCCTGTGCCTGGTTGACCAGGCTGAAAACATCAGAGTAGCCAAGGGTCGCCGGTACCTGGGTCTGCGACGACAAGTCCGTGCGCACGACCGTGTACAGCGACGTCGGGTTCGCCTTGTCGGCCACGGCGGATCGACCTGGTCCCGCCGAGCCCAAGGAATTGGCGAGCACCACCGCGACGCCCGCAACGACGAGTACGACGACGAGGGCGATCAACCACGGCGTCTTGCGCCATCCAGGAGTTCTCATTAGCCGTTCGTCCTGGCCCACGCGTTGTAGGCCGCATTCGAGGGCATGTATGCGGGCCGGTATTTGCGACAGGCCTGGTTTGCTGCCTGGAACTGTGGGGACCCTTGATCGATCCCGACCGTGGCGGGATCGGGGATGCGGCCGCTGTTATCCGGGTCCGGGAGTGCGACGCCGTGCGCGCGCATACATTTGGCGAAACTCAGTCCCAACGCCTTCTCTTGCTGGAGCTGCGCCTGATTCGGCCCATTTCCGCCATTCGGAAGCAGCTGCTGGCACGCGGACTGCGCGGACTGCAATTGGCCAGCAGTGACGCCCAGCTGCGATGCCGACTTCTTGGGGATCGAACCGCTCGAGTCGGGATCGGGGTAACCGGACACGCCATGGGAGCGCATGCACTGAGCGAAGGAGAGCATCGAAGAGGAGCCGGATGCGCCGCCGGAACTGTTCGCTGAAGGGGTGGCGCTACACGCAGTCACCAGCAGGAGCAGAGCGGCCGCGCTCACCATGGCGGCCGCGCGGGATGAAATCGAGGTCATGCCATCAAGTCATACGCGCAGCAGGGTGACATCATCGCTACCGCGGATGTTGCACAGATGTCATCCCGGCCATCGGCGCGCGCCGCGCCTCCGCTACGGGTTATGGCCCGCGCCCGGCGGTACCCCGATGCTCGCCGGAAACACGTGGTCGCAGGACTGCATCGTGCCGCTGATCTGCGGCTTGGTCGTGTCTATGCCGGCACCCTGCGGATCAAACACGAGGCGTCCCTGATCGAGGACGGGGTCGGGCCAGTTCGGCACCCCGTGGGAGCGCATGCACGTGGCAAATTTCGCCTCGTCGTTCGCGATTTCCCGGTTCTGAGCGGCGGTCGACACGCCGAGGCTGCTGGGCATCAGGTGCGCGCAGGTGTTGCTCGCCGCGTGATATCGGGGGTTACTCGTTGCGAGTTGCTCCAGGGCGGACTTCGGGAACTCTCCTGCGCTGTTGGGGTCTGGGAAGGTGGGTACCCCGTTCGAGCGCATGCAGTGCGCGACGGCGAGCAGGCGGGTGGTCGTTGATGCTTTCCCGTTCGGCGATCCGCTGGTGTCGATGGATGCTGGGCTGCCGCTGCATGCCGCGACCAGGAAGAGCAACGTGGTCCCTGCAATGATCGCTGCCGTTGCTCGCGCCGCCGGTCTCGACCGAACGACCGAACGGATGGGGGTGAGTTTCATACGCATAATTCCTAAGGGCGATCCAACCCGACCCGTACGTTGGGCAACAGTTGCCCGCATTCGTGCAGCTTGTCGTCGATCTGCGACGAACTCCAGTCGGTGCCTGGAACAGCGGCCAGATCGATGCCGGGCTGCCCATCGGAATTGATGGTTGGGTCAGGGAAGTTGGGCACCCCGTGTGAGCGCATGCACTTGCTGAACTGCAGCATGCCGTTCATCAACTGCTGCAGCAAGGCCGGTGAGCAGTCGCCGGTCGTGAGGCATTGCGTGGCGGACGCGTCATTGAGCACAGTGCCCCCACCCGGCAACAGGTGCTGACAAGTGCTCTCGGCGGACTGGTACTGAGAGGTACTGACGCCGAGTGACTGCGCGTTGGACTTGGGGAGTGCCCCACCGCCGTCGGGGTCGGGGAACTTAGCGACCCCGTGAGATCGCATGCAACTCGCGAAAGCGAGGTTTGACGGGGAGCTCGCTGATTCGTGCACGTGCGACGTCGCACCCGGGGACGGGGTCCCGCTGCACGATGTGACGAGTGCGACCACCACTGCACCGAACAGCAGGGCGAGAGACGCTCGGCCCGGCTGTTTCCTCAGCCGCGTCATCCCGAAGTTCCACTGTACGGAAGCCCTGCCGGGATCAACTTGGCGCAGACCGCCCGCGCGCTCGTGAACTGGGTCGAGGTGCTATCGACACTGGCCGGGACGGGGAAGGTCACGTCTCCTCCATTCGAAAAGACGGGGTCGGGAAAGGCAGCCACGCCGTGCGAGCGCATGCAGGCCGCCGCTTTGATGTAGTCCTGTTGCTCCTTGGCCGTTACCACCTGACCGGATGCTCGCGACGGCAGCAGATGGCCGCAGGTTCGGTTGGCGGCCGTGATCTTCGGGCCACTTCCGGCGGGAATTTTGTCCTTCGGAAACGTGCCGTCGGCATTGGGGTCAGGAAAATTGGTCACGCCATGCGAACGCTCGCAGCGTGCATAGGCGAGCGCTTCCTGGGTATAGGTCGACGGTGCGGCCGCCGTGTGCGAGACTCCGGCTCCGGAGGATGCGGGAGTGGCAACGCATCCCGCGACCGCAAGCGCCAGAGCGAACATGGCAATTGATATGCTGCCCGCTCGAATTATTAAAACCTTCTGCATGTCCCCAATTCATACGCTGTCGCAGGTGACACTGGCGCTACCGATCATGTTGCACGGATGTCACGCCGCTCCGCGCATACTGGGGGGATGCGCGTGCTGGTGGTCGAGGACCATGCGACGTTGGCCGATCGGATCACCCAAGGGCTGCGTCAGGCCGGAATGGCCGTGGACACGGTTTATGACGGGGCGGCCGCGCTCGACACCGCCGCGCAGACGGACTACGACGTTATCGTGCTCGACCGGGACCTCCCCGTCGTGCATGGCGATCGCGTGTGCCGCTCGCTGGCGGGAACGGGCCCGAGAATCCTGATGCTCACCGCTGCCGCCGACGTCGACGACCGTGTTGACGGACTAGAGCTCGGCGCGGATGACTACCTCGGTAAGCCATTCGAGTTCGCCGAACTGGTCGCGCGAGTGCGAGCCCTATCTCGCCGCGCACCGTCCTCACCGCCGATCCTGCACCGTGGGGACCTCACGGTCGACCGGGCCAGGCATCGCGCGCTGCGCAGTTCGCGGCCGCTGTCTCTGACTCGCAAAGAGTTCGGCATCCTCGAACTCATGTTGGCGGCCGACGGAGCCGTGGTCAGCGCGGAGGAATTCCTTGAACACGTGTGGGATGCCAACGCGGACCCGTTCAGCAACATCATTTCGGTGACGATGGCCCGCCTCCGACGCAAGCTCGGTGACCCGCCGCTCATCGAGACGGTGGTCGGCAAGGGGTACAGGATATGACGCGTCGCCTGCGGCTGACAGTGCGGGCGCGGCTCACCCTTCTCTACACGGCGCTGTCAGCCGCCTGCGGCCTAATCATCGTCGCGGTCAGTTACAGCCTGGTCGCTCAATTGGCCGTGACGGGAGGCCAGTCCACGCCCGGCAGCGCGTCGACGTTCGCGGCACAATGCAAGACCGAGGCATTGCTCGCTAGGCCCGACCCGGGCGTACTCGCAAAGTGCGCCGCATACTTCAAGAATCAGGGCGCCCAAAGTCAGCACGACCTCACGCTGTCCCATCTGTTGCAATACTCGGTGATCACGCTCATAGTGGTGATCGCTCTTGCCGCGATCCTCGGTTGGATCGTCGCCGGGCGAGTACTTCGCCCAGTTCATCAACTCACCGCAGCCGCCCACGCAGCGTCGGAAGACAACCTGTCCGCGCGGGTCGCGCTCCGAGGTCCGCGCGACGAGCTTCGCGAACTGGGCGAGACCTTCAACGAGATGCTCGACCGACTTCAGGCAGCGTTCGAGAGCCAGAGACAATTCATCGCTAACGCGTCGCACGAATTGCGCACACCGCTCGCGGTAATGCGCACAACCGTCGATGTCGTCGTGGCGGACCCGGCCAGCACATCCGATGACCTGCGCGACATGGCTGTGGACATCCGGGCTGCGGTCGACCACGCGGAGCATCTCATTGGCGCCCTGCTCATCCTGGCGCGCAACGATCGCGGCCTCACCGTGCGCGAGGTGGTCGACCTCGCCACAGTCGCCGAAGACGTTCTCGACGCCACCGACCTCGGCGACCGACAGCTCCACGTCGCGCTCGAACCCGCTGTCGTGTCAGGCGATCCGGTGCTGATCGAACACCTCGTGGCGAACCTCGTCGACAACGCGATCCGCTACAACATTCCCGGCGGCGAGATCTGGATCAGTACCGGCACCCATGAGGGCAGCAGCCAACTGAATGTGGCCAACACGGGCCCGTTCATCGATGCCGAGGATGTGGACCGTATCTTCCAGCCATTCCAGCGACTCAATGACCGAACGTCCCATCACGGCTTCGGGCTCGGTCTGGCTATCGTCGCGTCGATATCCGCGATCCATGGGGGCACCGCCACCGCCCAGCCGCGCGTTGACGGCGGACTGTCGGTCACTATCGCGATCCCATCCAAGTGATATCGTCGCTACCTCACACCACCGGGACGTGGTGCATAAAAGCTAATGAACCGCGCGGTCGCCGCGCCAAAAGAACGCGACCCATCGCCCGCAACGCCGGCAGATGTAGGCCGCGCCGTCGTTCAGTGAGTGCAGCTTCGCCCGGGGCAGATCCCGACCGCAGCACGAACAGTGGAACTGACCCTCAGCGCTCATTCGCCCGGATCCCTTCAATCAATTGGTCGACAGTAGGCACGCCCGCAAGTCCGGACGGCGTTAGGTATACGCGACAGGCCAGCTCGCTCGTCGCACCTCGCGTTGGGAACAGGTCGACCCCGTCCAGTGTGATCGTCGGCGAACCCGCGAAAACCGTGCCGACCGCGTCATCAGACGTTTGCAGCAACCGGAAGCCAATGGACTCATTGACATGCCCGGTCGAGGTCAACGCCTCCCGCAGAAGTTCGCCGGCTTGCTCCCAGTTGGGGCAATCCCCGATGTGCAGAATTTCGAAGCCCATGATCGCTGGTCAAGGCGTCGTTGGTTGACGCGGCTCGAGCCCGGCTGCGACGTACGCGGCGTCGATGACATCCATATTCCCGATCGCGTCGCCGACGCTCGTAACTACCGGCGCATCGCGCAACAGGGCATCGGCGAGCGCACGTAGCTGGAAGTTGTAGCTCGGCTCGGTCGTCGTCGACTCGGTGCGAGACCTGCCGCCCGAGGTGATCGTCAGCTTGTTTCCCCGCTGCGGGATGAACGGATTCTCGACCTCGAGCACGCCATCCTCGCCGACATATCTCGCATAAATGTATGGCTCCGGTGATTGCATGGAGGTCCGAACGAGACCCGTCACCCCGTCGGCGAACTGCAGCTCGATCCGCATGTCCGCATCCACCCCCGGGTCCGCCTGGTCGGCGCTCGCGCGAGTCACGGTTGGCTCGCTGCCCACGACACTACGCAACAGGTGCACCGGATAGCAGCCGACATCCATGAGCGCGCCACCGGCGAGCGGCAGGCTCCAGCGGATGTCGTCGCGCGGACGTCCCATCCCGCCAAATCCGGCCTCGACCGACACCAGCTTGCCCAACTCACCGGATCGCACAATCTCGATCGTTCGAAGAGTCAGCGGGTGGTACCGGTAGTGAAAGGCCTCCATCACGACCCGGTCGCTCGACAAGATCGCAGCGGCGACGGAACGCGCCTCAGCCGCGTTCGCGGTGAACGGCTTCTCGCAGAGAACGTGTTTGCCCGCAGCCACGGCCGCAACCGTCCACACTCCGTGGAGTCCATTCGGAGTTGGGTTGTAGACGACGTCGACGTCAGAGTCGGCGAGCAGTGACTCGTAGCTGTCGTGCACATTTGGGATGTCGTACTTCGCCGCGTACTCGGCCGCCCGCCCACGGTCTCGCGCGGCAACAGCCACGATCTCGACCTCGGCGTTCGACGCGGCCGGATCGATGACAGCCTCCGGCGCGATTCCCGCCGCGCCCAGGATCCCGATACGAATCTTCGATGATGCGCTCACGCGAGACGGTCTTCCATGCCCCAGGACTGGCCGAAGCCGCCGTCCGCAACAGGCAGGGCCATCAGGTCGAGGAACGGCTTCGCGTCGAACGCCTCCGGCCCGAGAACTCCGGCGCCGGACCAGACGCCCCTGGACAGCAGCTCGAGACCGACCACCGGGTTCAGTGCGGTCTGCCAGACGACGCACTGGCTCTCGTACTCCGCCATCGTCCACTCGTTGTCGCTCACGTGGTAGAGGTAGACCTCGCGCGGCTTACCGTCGACGCCTGTTCCCGTGACCCAGAGTCCCGCACAGGTCTTGCCGGTCATCCGCGGGCCAAGGGTT
Source organism: Galbitalea sp. (assembly GCA_036271795.1). Classification (GTDB taxonomy): domain Bacteria; phylum Actinomycetota; class Actinomycetes; order Actinomycetales; family Microbacteriaceae; genus Galbitalea. The sequence continues at coordinate 4,147 of DATAZY010000104.1, read as the reverse complement.
GCCGGGTCCGGGAGTCCGGCCGCTACGACGTCCCGCGGTGCGACCATGACCGGACCATTTGCCGAACGCACACGGATCGGCGTTGTCTTGTCGAGCCCGAGCTGGTTGAGCGTCTTCAGAATCCCGATGAATTCGTCGCCGAGCCCGTATTTGAATGTCACCCGCTTGGCATCCACCCAGCGCGGCATCAGCAGTACCTCTTCGTGCTCCACGTTGACGCACTCGACCGGTCCGATGCCCTCCGGGAACTCGAACACCTCGGGCTCACTGAATGGCGCGGTCGTGTACCAGCCGCGATCCTTTTCCCAGATCACGGGCGGGTTCAGGCATTCCTCGATCGTGGTCCAGATGCTGAAGGATGGCGCGAAGATCTCGTTGCCCGCGTCGTCGCGCACGACCAGGTTGGCACCATCCCGGGTGCCCAGCTCGTCAATGTCGCCGAACAGGTGATCGGCCGCGTAGCGCGCGAAGACATCCGACAGCCCCGGCTCGACACCCATGCCGACAAGAGCGAGACGACCGGCCTTCTCCCAGTCCGGAGCTTGGGCGAACTGGTCATCGCCGAGCTTGACGCCGGTCTCGGTGTGTGGATTGGTCGGGTTCGGCTCGGACAGGCTCATCGCCATGTCCAGATAGTCGGCGCCCGCGGCAAGGGCACCGGCGAAAATCGTTGGCACGAACTTCGGCTCCACCGCGTTCATCACGTGGGTCGCGCCGTGCTCCTTCGCAACTGCGGCGACGTTGTCGGGATCGGATGCGTCGATGTTTGCCGACAGGAATCTTCCATTCTGCGGACCATGCTTCGCCTCGATCCAGGCGATCGTCTTCTCCGCACGCGAAACGTCGTAATCGCTTACGACCATCACTTCAAAGAAGTCTCGACGAGCCGCAATCTTCGCAATGGCATCGCCGACGCCCCCAGCGCCAACCAACAGGATTCTCATGGCTCAAAGTTAGTCGAGTGGCGGTCGCGCGCATCATCGACGAAAATGTTCTCCATGACAACAAATCTACCTAACCGACTCGCTGCGTTTCTCCTCGATGAAGAGAGAGCGCAGCTGGATCGTTTCGGCTACGAGGAGGCGTGGCACCTGGGGTCATGGCTCATCGAGCGCGGGCGACGGGAGTCACTTCCGATCGCCGTCTCCGTGACGCTTGGTCGGCAGCGGGTATTCTCGGCCGCCCTAGAGGGCACAAGTCACGACAACGACCTCTGGCTCGACCGGAAGATCGCGGTCGTCGAGATGTTCGCGCACTCTTCCTTCTACGTCCATCACCTCTTCGTGCAGCAGGGACGCGACTTCAGGACAGAATCCCGGCTGGACCCCGTGCACTACGCTGCAGCAGGCGGCGGCTTCCCCGTTCGGGCGAGCGGGATGCTCGTCGGCGCGGTCGCCGTATCGGGCTGGCATGAGCAGGGCGAGCACGCGCTCGCCGTGGAATCCCTCACTGCCCTGGGCGATCAGCAGCGCTCGTGAGAGTCGCACTCACCGGTGGCACCGGATTCATCGGCTCATACGTCGTAGAGCAACTCCGGGCCGACGGGCACGATGTGGTAGTGCTGGCGCGCGATCCCGAAAAGGTGAGTGGGTTCGTGAACCGGCCCGGCATCCGGTTCGTCCGGGGTTCGATTACAGATCGGTCCGCCGTGCGCGAGATCGTCGCGGATGCCGACGCGTGCATCCATATCGCCCGGGCAAAGTCGAACAGTGCGTCCGAAGCTGTCCGTGAGGACACCCTCCCCGCCGTCCAGTTGTTCGAGGACGCGTTCGCCGCTGGTGTCGATCGGTTGATCTACACGTCGTCGATCGCGGTGTTCGACGACCGAGCCGAGGACCAGTTCACAGATGACTCCGCCCAACGACCCATCAATATCTATGGTGCCACCAAGTCCGCGGCCGAGACCTATCTCGTCGGGATGGCGGTGGGACGCTCGACCACCGTCGCCGTCGTGCGACCGGGCTATACCTTCGGCAACCCCGTCGTTACAGGTGCACCGACCCAAGGCATGCCCGATTTGCCTCGAATCGCCCGAGCGGCAAAGCTCGGCGAGCCGATAGAGGTCGTAAAGAACGCGGGCCTGCAATTCATTTGGGCCGGCGATCTGGCGCGCGTTTACTCCGCGGCGCTCACGTCCCAGTCGAACAGGAGGTATTACACGTCGCTCTCACCCGAGTTCTACACCTGGGAACAGATAGCGCGCTGGGCCATCGAACTCACCGGCTCGAACAGCGAGATCGTCATTGAGGACACCGGTCGGCCGGTACGAAGGCCGCCGTGGAGCGTGGAAGGGATTGCGCGAGACTTTGCGCTCACGTTCAATGCCGAGGCGAAACTCAAGGATCACCTGACTTGGTTAGCGGCGCGGTATTGAACGGCGATGGGGAACGGTCAGCCGCCCGTCAGGAAGGACGAAGGATCGTCGAGCACCGATTCGAAGGCGAGCTCGGCGGCGCCGATCATGAGACGGTTAGCGCCAAGCTCAGACCGAACCACGGACACCAGTTCACTTGAGGCGGTGAGTGGCTGACTCGCGAGCAGCGCATCGAGATGATCCGGCGCCACTGCGTACAGCGAACCGAGAAACCCACCGAGCACGATGGTGCTGGGGTTCAGGATGTTGATGGCATTTCGAAGCGCGATCGCGAGAAATCCGAGCTGTCGCAGAGCTTCGGCATGGATGTCCTCCGTCGCCCGTGACAGTAGGGCAGCTTCGAGCTCGTCGCTGTCGACGTCCGCCAGGCCAGTGAGCGCGACGAGACGATCGCGACGTACCTCGGTTTCCAGGCATCCGACTGCACCGCAGTGGCAGAGGTCGCCCCCGGTCGCCACCACGGTGTGGCCGAACTCACCCGCGTAACCCTCGACGCCGGTGAGCACTCTCCCGGCCGAAATGATCCCGCCACCGATGCCGCTGGCACCTCCGTTGAGGTAGACAAGGTCGGCGACTCCGCGACCCGCGCCGAAGATGCTCTCCGCGCGCGTTCCGAGATTCGCATCGTTGGCCGCGAAGACCGGCAGGCCGGTTGCTGCCTCGAGCTCGGCCGCGAATGGCTCATCGACCCAGTGCAGATGGGGGGCCAGCCTAACCATCCCGTCCCGCGCCCTCACGAGCCCGGGCACCGCCGCGCCGATCCCCAGGATGGTGTGGCCCGTGTCGAATTCGTCGCGAAGCTCTGCGACGAGCTCTGCCGTCACGGCAACGGCATCCGCCACCGTCGGGCTCTCGTCGAGCGGGCGACGAACTCGACGCAGAACGACAGCGCCGAGCCCGACGACGCCCACCGTGATGGCATCGATCTCCGGATTCACTGCGAACGCGATTGCCCGAGGTCCAGGCAGCGCGAGAGGGCTCGGTCGACCGACCTGGTTGCTGGCATCCGGTACGGCTTCGACGAGGAGTTCTCGCTCGACCAGCTCACCCACGAGGGCGGCGACGGTTGAGCGGTTGAGGCCCGTGCTCCGTGTCAATTGCGATCGCGGTACGCCCCTCGACTGATGGACGAGGCGCAGGATCAGGGACAGGTTGTGTCTCCTGACGTCGCTGTTGCCGCGACCGTCCGCGAATGTGGGAAGGCTCATGTTGCAGAAACGCTACCGGAGAATCGGACAACGCCCGCGATTCGGTGATCTCCTGCAGAGCAGGCCGCGAACCTCAGCGCGCCGCCCACATCATGCCCCGTTCAATGATCGTGCGGACGCTCGGGTTATCCACGATCTCCAGGCGATGGCCGGGCGCCGACACGAAGATCCGTCCCTTGCCCCAGGTGCGCGTCCAGATCGCTGGGGCGGTCACGGGGCGGTTCCACGCGTCCCACGGCCGCACGGTCTGCGTAGTGGTCGCGAGCACATCGTTGTACTCATCGCTGAGAACCCAGTACTGCTCCGTCACCAAGTCGAAGTCATCCATTCCCGTCGTGATCGGGTGAGTTCTGCCGAGCGTCGTCATGTGCACCGTGTACGGGATGTAGTTGTCCGACTGCTCCCCCGTGCGATCCTTCGGATCCTTCCCCGCATGATGGGCGAATTGGCCTCCGATCATGTGCAGGTAGTCGGCGTTGTTTCGATAAGAATCCGCGATGCCTCCGTGCCATCCCGCCATTCCCGTGCCCGAGAGGACGGCGGACTCCAGGCCCGCGAACTCCTC
>DATAZY010000103.1:0-7980 GCA_036271795.1 Galbitalea sp. | reverse complement strand
AACATCCGGAGCCATCCGCTCCATCTGCGCCTTCATGACGGTCGGCAGGGTGCGAACGAGCGTCGTGACCAACACGCGACCCGGGCGATTGCGCGCGAGGTATGCGGCACGGTGCAGCCCAACGACGGTCTTGCCCGTGCCAGCCGCGCCGCGAATGCGCGACGGACCATTAAAGGAACGACGGGCGAGCTTCGCCTGGTCCGGATGCAGGAACGCCATCCAGTCCTCGATCGGTGCAGCGAGAATGGATGCCAGAAGCGCGCGCTCGATCTCGTCCACCATCACGACGGCAGGGCTCGGCGCGACCGGCAGGATGACGTCCGGCAGCAGCAACTCGACGGTGTTGGTGGTGACCACCTGCGGGCGGAACAGGTCCTCGACAACAGCGAGGGCGGCATCCACGGCGCTGGGGCGCAGCCGCGCGCCCCGATTGAGGATGTAGTCGAGCGCACCATCCTCACCAATAAGGTCGACGCCGCCCGCATTGCCGTGGAGGCGGCACTTACCCATGAGGACGGCGACGACGCGGATTTCGCCGGGAGCCATGCCGATCTCGGCAAGCGAGATCTGGGCACGGTCGGCGAGGTTGCGAAGGTTCTCGAACCGATCGGTCACATCGGTTGAACCCTGAAAAACTTTGTGGTCGAAGAGGTGCACGTCGCCCCACGACTTGGCGTCGACGATCAGCACGCCGCTCGGGCCGACGATGACGAAGTCGACATTGGCGTTGTGTGATCCGGGCCAGAGGCGGTCGGCGAGGATGTGGAAGCCCTGCTCTGCGAGCGGCTCCAGCATCCGACCAAGGCGGGCCTCGGTCGCGGCGGCGGCCTGATAGCGCCGGTGCATCTCGTGCGCGGTGCGCGCCGCATACTCGGCTTGTTCAGCCTCGAGCTTGTAGCGGGCAGCCTCGTCGGCTGCCGAGTGTCCTGCTGGCATTACAAATTCCCCCGAATTTACAGCGCCCCCCGACCGAACTCGCTGCCTGCCCATTCTGTCCCCTGCGTGGCTGCGGGCGCTGTGCCCAGTTACGGGGGTGCCTTCCCCTCCTGTACAGAGTGGCTGGCGAGAACCGTTCCCACTGTTTTGGCGTAGTGGTACTTTTGGACCATGAGTGCCGGATATTCTGCAAAGGTGGGAAACAAAGGTCGAGTCGTGATCCCGGCTGGTCTTCGAGAAGCCCAGGGATGGAAGGATGACACAGTGTTGCTCTTTGTCGAGGAACCAGACGGTGTGCGCTTGGTCAGTCGCGACGACGTGATGACGTCGATCCGTGCACAGCTTGCCGGCAAGAATGTCGTCGAAGACTTTCTTGTCGAGCGTCGTGCGACCGCGGCGGCAGAGAACGCCGAGTGAGCGTATTTGATACATCGGCTCTTCTCGCGATCCTGCGAGATGAACCCGGCGGCTCGGTCGCACACGGGCATCTTGACAGCGAGGCGCGTTGCAGCGCGGCAATCTGGTCGGAACTAGCTCAGAAACTTCCCCAACTGGGCGTCTACTGGCCCGAGGCCCGGGAAGTGCTCATCAGTTTGGGAGTCGCCGTCGAACCGGTGACCGCTGCTGACGCGGAGGCGGCTGCCGTGCTGTGGGTGAAAGGCGAAGGCCTCTCGCTTGCCGACCGCCTCTGCATTGCGCTCAGCAACCGGGTCGGCGAAAAAATCATCACGTGCGATTCTGCCTGGCTCGGTCGCCCACGAGTCGTGCTGGTTCGGTAGCCCAGCGTCAAGTCTGAAGGAACGCCGCGCGCTGGGACGCGACGACCGCCGCGATACCAGGCTTCGCCTCCTTCGCAAACCTGGGGAAATTCAGGAATCCGTGCGGCATCGTCGGGTAGTCGATGATGTCGACCTGAACGCCCACCTTCTTAAGGGCCTCGGCGTATAACACCCCATCGTCGTGGAGCGGGTCATGACCGGCCACCTCGATCAGCGTCGGTGGGAGCCCCTTGAGTGACTCCGCCCGCAGCGGCGACACACGCCAGTCGGAGTCGTCCCCTCCGTACAGCTCACCAAACTTTTGCATGTCCGCGAGGGTCAGGATGAACGCATCCGCGTTCGCCCGGCGCGACTCGGTATCGCCCGCACCCACCACCGGGTACAGCAGCGCCTGGTGTCGGATGACCGGACCCTTCCGATCCCGCGCCATCAGGGCGACCACAGCGGCGAGGTTTCCGCCGGCGCTCTCGCCCATGACGCCCAGCTTGTCGGCATCCGCTCCGAGCGATACCGCGTTCTCGGCCGCCCAGACGAGCATCGCGTAGCAGTCGTCGACACCTGCGGGGAATGGATGCTTCGGGGCCAGCCGGTAGTCGACCGAGACGACAACTGCGCCGAGATTCTTGGCGACGGTGCCGCACATCCAGTCACCGCCGCGAAGGTCGCCGTAGACGAAGCCGCCGCCGTGGAAGTAGACGATGAGGGGAACCCCCGTGGCCGCGCCGCCGCCCACGCGATAGACCCGGATCGGAATCCCATCCACTTCGCGATCCTCGGTGACCACACCCTTGGGCTTCTTGCCCTGCAGGATCGAGGAGATCAGTTCCGGTGCGCTCGCGCCGCTGCTTTGCTCGATCTGCGCGTCCGTGGCTTTCGCGATCGATGCGCCCGGCATGCGGCGCATCACCTTGCCGGTTCGCCGCATGCCTGGGGCAAGAGGTTCCATGCGTGCGACTTTAGACCGTCGGAATTGTTGGCGCCGAGTCTTCCGTCTTGTGCCACACATTTTGGACCACGATCGGCAGCAGAACCAGCGAGCGGAAGTCGATGACCGCGTGCACGATGATGACCACCCAGATCGACCCGGTTAAAAGGTAGACGACCGAGAAGACGAGGCCGAGGATGACCGCGCCGAGCACGCCCCAGACTCGCTGATACATGTGCAGCAGCCCGAACAGCACGGCGGCGATCAGAAACGAGAGCGCGCCGTTGCCGATGATCCCGAACAGGAGGGCGGGCATCCCGAGCCGGAAGAGCAGCTCCTCGACAACGCCCGCGTTGATCGAAAGACCAACACCGTATTTGAGTTCGCCGCGAGTGCGGGGGAGTAACGCGCCGACATCGCCGATCGCCGGCAGTTCGTTGACCTGCCGCCTCAGCAGGAACATCGGGATGACCAGCACAAGCCCCGCGAGGACGGCGACAGCTATGCCGATGCCGAGCCCGAAACCGTCGCTGAGGTAGCCGTGAAGCCAGCGCATCGGCGGCCAGTCGAGCGCGCTTCTGGATGCCGGGACGATGAAGTTCCCGGACGCGACCAGCACCGCCGCCGCGAGCCCGCCGTTAATGAGGAACGACGCTCGCAGCCACCTGCCTAGCACGAGTTGGCGCTCGCGGGTCGACTTCAGCTTCTTGAAGCGCCGGTAGTCGGTGCGTTCGCGGTTCGCCGCGCGGACGATAAGAAGCACCGAAACCACGAAGAAAAGCGCGAGAAGGGCGAGCTGCACTGGCTAATTGTCGCAGTGAGCACCAATTACCTAGAGCCAAAGAGTGAGTTTTCCGTAAAGATACAGTCAAAGTGTTTTCTGCTCCCTGCCCCCGAAACAGGATCACAGTGCGCCGCCTTCTTCGTCCCATCGTTATTGTCGTTGCCACGCTCGGCCTTGCCCTCGGCGCCGGCGTCGGATTGGCTGCGCCTGCGACCGCGGATACCGGGTTTACGGCCGCGATATCCAATGCGCCGATCTTGAACACCTCCTCCGAGATCGACTTTGCAGGCACGAAGCCCAGCACGTCGACGATCACCTCCGAGAGCAGCGACATTGGTGGATCGTTCGTCAGTTGTGGCGGAACGGCGCCCGGTAGCAGCAACTGGGTATGCGAGTTCGACCCAACAAGCGACGGATTCGAGGTCGGTAACTACAGCGCACAATTCGTCCTTACTGCTGACGACAACACTGTGAGCACCCAGGTGCTCGCATTCGTGATTTATGCCTCCACCGATTCCCCACCGCCAGCACCGACAACGCCACTGGTTGGGTACCAGTTCACGCCCGGCGGCGTGACCGTCACGACCACTGCGACTGGTGATGCTAACGCGGCATCGACCGTCATGACCGGAGTGCAGGATGGCCCGTTTGCCGTGGTCGCGTGCCCGGCTGGAACGAACTCCGATCATCCGCTGGGTGTCGCCCCGGCGAGTCCGATCACCTGCTCCAATCCCGCGTCTGACCCGCTCCCCGATGAAACCAGCGTCGTCGCACAGTCGAAGCAAGGCACCGTTGGCGTGGGGGTGTCCTCCGACACATCCAACGGTGCGTTCTATCTGCCGAGTAATGACTCGGCTGGGATCGCCTTTACCGTCAATCAGGCGGCACTCACGGTGACGGTCACCGGCAGCGTCCCGTACTACTACACTGACGCAGTCGGCGTGGTAATAGTCGACAACAACGGGGGCATCGTCTGCCGGACGTCTGTATTCACGGTGGACTCCGGTAACTCTGCTGTTTATGACTGGGCGTGCCCCACGAGCGCACTAAGTTACGGAACTCACAACCTCGTGGCTGCGGTCGAAGACGAGGGACTGGGTAGCGAGTACGCAAGCGACGCACTCGACACGGCAGGCGCTCCATACGGTTACTACGTTGAAGGCGCACTGTCGTCGTCGTTACCAGTCGGCACTGTGACGTTCACAGCGCCGACCACGCCGACCACGGGCGGCGACAGTTCAGGCGACACGACGCCCGACTGGTCGTTCACGATCGGCGGAGACCTCACCGACATTCATCCGGGTGACACGCTCGACATCTCCGGTTCCGGGCTTCCGGCCGGGACCTCGCTCGACACCATCCTGCACTCCGTGCCTACCGACCTCGGAAGCGTTGTCGTCGCAGCCGACGGCACGTTCGACCAGACGGTCACCGTTCCGGCGGACACTGAACTCGGCGATCACACGATCATGGTCACGGCATCCGGTCCTGGGATTGTCACAACAACCAAGCAGCAGGCGATTACCGTGACGGCGGTGCCCGCGGCGGCGTCCGGCACGTCCGGCAAGTCGACGGGCACCAGCGATTCGAAACCGACCGCAACGCACGGTGCCGGCGTGGGCGACCCGGGCACGGGAATCGCGCCCAACATCCTGACTCGCGCCCTGAACCCGATCGCGGATGTCGCGGTGCACCCGAACAAGATCATCTCGGCCTTCGAGATTGGCCTTGTTCTCCTTCTCTTGGCCGTCCTGCCTGCTCATCTCCTGAACGCGACGATCGCGGAACAGTCCGACCGGTTCGAGCGTCGCTTCCCGAAGGTGCACTCGCCGCGCTGGCTAACCGCGCTGGTGGCGTGGTTCCGATCGGCACCGGTCATCGGCGGCATCGTCGTGACGCTGGCGACGGCCATCCTGTTCGGATTCGCGGATCCGAAATTCGGATTCACGCTCGCCTCGCTGCGCCTGATTCTGGCTTGTGGCATCGCTCTCTTCCTGGTCGGATATGTCGCGAACGCGCTCACCGGACTCATCGCTCGGGTGCAGTGGAACATTGTTGCGGCGGTGAGCACGCGTCCGTACGGGCTCATCCTCACCATCGTTGGTGTTCTGATCTCGCGCCTGCTGCACTTCTCACCCGGATTCCTGATCGGGCTCATCCTCGGGCTCACGATTCAGGGCAAGTCGGCGGCCGGCTTCGCCTGGCGCACGGTCGTGCTTCGTTCGAGCATCGTGCTCATCATGGCGATCGCGGCGTGGATCGGATACTCGACCCTCACGCTCGGTGGCAACGAGGGCGGCACGTTCGGTTCAGCTCTACTCGTCGAGACCCTCGTCGCGATCACCACCGAGGGTGTTGTCGCGCTCTTGGTGGAGCTGCTGCCGCTGCGGTTCCTTGAGGGTGAGCGGGTTTACGCGCACTCGAGAGTGCTGTGGGGAATCTTCTACGTCCTTACTCTTGTGGTCTTCGTGCTCGCCGTCGTTCCGTGGGAAGGCAACTGGGATGCGCTCGGCAGTTCGCTGTGGACCTGGATCATTGTGCTGGCGGCCTTCGCACTCGTGTGCGTTGGCGTGTACGTCTACTTCCGCCGATTCGCGCCGCCACTCGAGGAAGAGGCGGGTGGCGAGAGAGTCGCACTCGGCGAGACCGTTTCGGGTGATCGGTCCTAGTCGGGAATTCTCGCAGCGCCCCAGACATTGAACCCTTCGTGACTGCCTCTCCCGTCGACGTCGGATTCCGTTCAGAACGAGGGCCGATTCTCATCGCCCTCATGCTCGCGACGGGGCTGGTGGCGATCGACGGAACGATCATCGCGACGGCCGTGCCATCCATTGTCGGCAACATCGGTGGGGCGGCCGCGTTCCCGTGGCTGTTCTCCGTCTACCTGCTCGTGCAGGCGGTGACCGTGCCGGTCTATTCGAAGCTCGCCGACACGATCGGGCGCAAGCCGGTCTTGCTGATCGGAATCGGGCTGTTCCTGCTGGGATCGATCCTCTGTGGGGCGGCGTGGAGCATGCCGTCGCTCATCGCGTTCCGCGTGGTGCAGGGACTGGGTGCCGGCGCGGTCGCACCGATGTCGATCACGATTGCCGGCGATATCTACACGGTCCAGGAGCGCGCGAAAGCGCAGGGTTATATCGCAAGTGTGTGGGGGATCGCCTCGGTCGTCGGGCCGACCCTCGGCGGTGTCTTCTCGCAGTACGTGTCCTGGCGGTGGATCTTCTACGTGAACGTTCCGCTCGCGTTCATCGCCGCGATCATGATCATCCGCGCGCTGCACGAGAACATCACCAAGATGAAGCACCGCGTCGACTACCTCGGAGCGTCGCTGATCACGGTGTCGCTCAGCCTCATCATTCTGGCGGTGCTGGAGGGCGGCGTCGCGTGGGCATGGGATGCGCCGATCAGCATCGCCGCGTTCGTTCTCGGTGGGCTCATGCTGCTTGCTTTCGTGTTTGTTGAGACTCGAGCGGCGGAGCCTGTCCTGCCGCTGTGGGTCTTTCGACGGCGGGTGCTGGTGTCATCTGCCTTCGTTAACCTCGGAGTCGGCGGCGTCACGATCGGCTTGTCGGCCTATGTGCCAACGTTCCTGCAGGGCGCGCTCCACGTGACTCCACTCGTGGCCGGGCTCACGCTGGCTGCGCTGACGGTCGGATGGCCGCTATCCGCCGCAATGTCTGGACGGTTCTACCTCAGGATCGGATTCCGAAACACCGTACTCATTGGACTCGCGTTTGCGATCGCGGGATCGGCGACGCTCGCACTAACAGCGACTGCGCCCTCGATCGCGGTCGTTGCGGTCGCCTGCTTCGTGATCGGGCTCGGGTTGGGATTGATCGCGGTCCCGTCGCTCGTCGCCGCCCAGTCGAGCGTCGAATGGAACCAGCGCGGGGTCGTTACCGGTGCACAAATATTCTCGCGCTCGGTGGGCAGCGCGGTCGGGGTCGCGATCTTCGGGGCGATTGCCAATGGCATCATCGGAACCTCATCCAGGGCGTCCGTGCACACCGTAATCGCGTCGTCGGATGCCGTGTTCGCGGCGGTCGTCGTCGTTGTGGTGGCGACTGTTGCCGCGGCGCTCAACATGCCGCGGTCTCGGGTCGCGGCCGCCGTGCCAGCGGCGGCGCCAGCTAGCTGACGCGGTTCGCGCACCTCACGTTTCTTGCCCCCGGTTTGGGGTGTGGGTTTTGTCCACAGATTGCGGGTTTCGGTTCCGGGGATCGAATATGTGTTCGATACTTGGTGTATGGATGTGATCGATACCGGCATCGACCTTGTGGGTCGTTATGCGGCGGCTTTGGCTGCGCGTAAGGCCGTGTCGATGGATGTTGCCCGGTATCGTGCCCTGCCGGAGTGGGCGTTGCTGGCCATCAACAGCATGGCGGCGGCGTCTCGTCGGTTGGACGATTTGCAGTTGGCGGTGATCGCGGGCGAGATCGCGCATCGCTCCGCACCCGGGCTTGGCTCGCAGGGACTCGCCCAGCGCGCGGGGCATCGAACCGCGGAACAGTTTGTGAAGATCACCCGGCGATCGACGGGGCGTGATGCGGTGACGG
>DATAZY010000102.1:0-10607 GCA_036271795.1 Galbitalea sp. | reverse complement strand
GCGAGCAACTCCCGCATCATGTTTGTCCACATCCTGCCAAATGCCATCGGCGTCATCGTGGTCAATACGACGCTGCTCATGGCGGCGACCATCCTGACCGAGGCGGCTCTTGGCTTCCTCGGCTTCGGTGTCCAGCCACCGGATGTCTCGCTCGGCTCGATCATTTACCAGTATGAGAACGCGTTCGACACCAGGCCGTGGCTGTTCTTCTGGCCAGCGATCTTCGTCATCGTCATTGCGCTGACCGTCAACTTCATCGGTGATGGACTCCGGGACGCGTTCGACCCACGCCAGAAGCGCGCGCTCAACAAGGCCGCTCGCAAGTCCGCGGCTGCGGCTCGCGCCAAGGTTTCGGTAAGGACCCAGTGATGGGCTCAGGGAACGAACAGCGCGGTGGCGATAGCGACCACAAAAAGCGCTCCGACGACGGCGGATTCCGGCTGCAGCCAGTGCGTCCTGACGCCCGACCCTTCAACGACTCCCGTGTCGAGGTAGCCGGCATCACGCAACTGCTCCCAGTAACGACGCACGTACAACGCGGCGAGGCCGGAAGCCGAACCCGGCAGGTCACCCGGGCGGATGCTTCCGCCGACGCCGTAGCTCGACTCCGGCAGATGGCGGATTTCGGCGCGCGAGGTACGCAGGGCGGTGAAGCGGCTCGGCTGTGGAGCAGACCAGGCAACGATCTTCATGGTCGTCGTGTAGATCGTGAGCGCGAACTTCGTGTCGATTCGCTGGATGGCCGGCCAGCTTACGTCGTAGCTGCGAAGCAGGTTTCGCACGATGACTCCGGATGGCGAGATCGTAACGCTGGGAGACCAGAACAGAATCCAGGCAGCGTACGCCGCGAACGCGATGATTCCCGCGTAGCGCAGGAACGCCAGGAGGTCCAGTTCGGAAACCAGACTGACGAGCGCGACGGCGCAGATCAGCCACATCAGGATCACGACAACCTTGCCGAATATCGGTCGGAGGGTGGTCGAATCGCTGGTCACTCGAATCGGCTTATTGATGGCGTCGCTCACGCCTCCATGTTCGCAGACAATCGCCGCGTCGCTTCCTTCGGCGCCGTACCACTTACCACTTTGACAACGAAAGAGCCGACTCAATGACTCCGGCGCAGACTCCCACGAACACGCAGGCCCCGACAAGAAACACCGCGGGCAGTCCGATCCTCGAGGTGAGGGACCTGGGCGTCGACTTCTGGGTCGACGGCACCTGGTACCCGGCGGCCATCGGCATGAACTATGACGTCCAGCCCGGGGAGGTTCTCGCGATCGTCGGCGAATCCGGTTCCGGCAAGAGTTCGAGCTCCATGGCTCTCCTCGGACTGCTGCCGTCGAACGCCCGCGTCAACGGCAGCATCAAGCTCAAGGGTCGCGAGGTAACGACGCTGAGCGACCGTCAGTTGCGGATGATCCGCGGTCGCGATGTCGCGGTCATCTTCCAGGAGCCGATGACGGCCCTGAACCCCGTCTATACGGTCGGCTTCCAGATTGTCGAGGTCCTTCGTCTTCACATGAACATGGGACCGGTCGAGGCGAAGGAACGGGCGATCGAGCTGCTGCGGATGGTCGAAATGCCGCAGCCCGAGCTGTCCTTCAACAAGTATCCGCACCAGTTCTCCGGTGGCCAGCGTCAGCGCGCCATGATCGCCATGTCGATCTCCTGCGATCCGGTCCTGCTGATTGCGGATGAGCCGACGACCGCCCTCGACGTCACGGTTCAGGCGGAAATCCTCGATCTCATGCGCAGCCTGCGCAAGCGCCTCAACAGCGCGATCGTGCTGATCACCCACGACATGGGCGTCGTCGCCGACCTCGCGGACAAGATCATCGTCATGAAAGACGGCGAGATCGTCGAATCCGCGCCAATCCAACAGTTGTTCGATCACCCGAAACACCCGTACACCAAGGAGCTGCTGGCGGCGGTTCCGCAACTCGGGACCAGCAACGTCACGCTGACCGAGACGCTGAAGGAGGCGGAGAAGACCCACGCCGAACCCGTTCTCTCGCTCAAGGATGTCGCCATCGAGTATCCGAAGAATGGCCGCATTCCGGCGTTCCGTGCGGTCGATGGCGTCTCGCTCGACATCTTCCCGGGTGAAGTGGTCGGACTGGTGGGCGAATCCGGGTCCGGCAAGACCACCATCGGACGTGCATCTGTCGGACTGCTGCCTGTCGTCGAAGGCTCGCTGACCGTCAACGGCATGGACCTCGCGGATGCGACGTCGAAGCAGATGCGCGAGATTCGTCGACACATCGGCATCGTGTTCCAGGACCCCGGGTCATCCCTGAATCCGCGGTTCCCGATCGGCCAGTGCATCGGCGAACCGCTGCTGCTCGCCAAGATCGCCAAGGGCAAGGATCTCGAGCGTCACGTCGAGGGGTTGCTCGACCAGGTCGAGTTGCCACGGTCGTTCCGCAACCGTTACCCGCACGAACTTTCCGGCGGCCAGCGCCAGCGCGTTGGCATCGCCCGCGCCCTTGCCCTCAACCCATCGCTGTTCGTAGCTGACGAGCCGACGAGCGCGCTGGATGTCTCGGTCCAGGCCCGGTTCCTTGATTTGCTGCAGGAGCTGCAGCAGAAACTGCAGTTCGCCTGCCTGTTCGTGAGCCACGACCTGGCGGTTGTTGATGTCCTCGTTCACCGAATCGCCGTGATGCACAAGGGCAAACTCGTCGAAGTTGGATCGCGTGACCAGATCCTCCGCGATCCGAAGGACCCGTACACCAAGAGCCTCATCGCGGCCGTCCCGCTTCCCGACCCGAAGGCACAACGCGAACGACGCGAAGCCCGGGACGTCTCCCGCGGGCGCTAGGTCGTTCGTCAAACGAGGAAACCGGGCGCCATCCGGTAGACTGGGGGCGCAGGATTGCACGGTTGCATTTCTGCGCGCCCAGACTTTGTGTTAGTTCAAACACAGCGCCGATTCGGCTGCGTATTCTTCGCTGACTGGGCTTCTGACGAAGCCCACTGTCACGCCCCACTAAATTCAAGGACACCAAACTGATGGCTATTGCCACTCGAAACGACCTGCGGAATGTCGCGATCGTCGCACACGTCGACCACGGCAAGACCACGCTCGTTGACGCGATGCTCCGCCAGACCAATTCGTTTGCCGCGCACGCACATCTCGAAGAGCGTGCCATGGACTCCAACGACCTCGAGCGCGAAAAGGGCATCACGATCCTGGCCAAGAACACAGCCGTTTCGTATGAAGGCATCCACGCGACCGACGGACCGGTCACTATTAACGTGATTGACACCCCCGGTCACGCCGACTTCGGCGGCGAGGTCGAGCGCGGACTGTCCATGGTGGACGGCGTTGTCCTGCTGGTTGACGCGAGCGAGGGCCCGCTGCCGCAGACGCGCTTCGTGCTGCGCAAGGCGCTCGAGGCGAAGCTTCCGGTCATCCTGCTGGTCAACAAGACGGACCGGCCGGATGCGCGCATCGACGAGGTCGTCAGCGAGTCGCAGGACCTTCTGCTCGGTCTCGCATCGGACATGGCGGATGACGTCCCCGACCTCGACATCGACTCCATCCTCGATGTTCCCGTTGTCTACGCTTCGGGCCGCAACGGCGCCGCGAGCTGGAACAAGCCGGAAAACGGCACTCTCCCCGACAACGCCGACCTCGAGCCGCTGTTCGACGCCATCCTCAAGCACATTCCCGCGCCAACCTACGACCCGGAGCACCCGCTCCAGGCGCACGTCACCAACCTCGATGCATCGCCGTTCCTCGGTCGTCTCGCCCTTTTGCGGGTCTTCAACGGCACCATCAAGAAGGGGCAGACGGTCGCGTGGGTCAAGCACGACGGCAGTGTCTCCAACGTGCGCGTGACAGAACTATTGATCACGAGGGCGCTGGATCGGTTCCCCACCGAGTCTGCCGGCCCCGGGGACATCGTCGCTGTCGCGGGATTCGAGGACATCACGATTGGTGAGACGCTCGCGGACCCGAACGACGTCCGGCCGCTGCCGACTATCACGGTCGACGACCCGGCGATCTCGATGACCATCGGTACCAACACGAGCCCGATCATCGGCAAGATCAAGGGCCACAAACTGACGGCCAGGATGGTCAAGGACCGCCTCGATCGCGAACTCGTGGGTAACGTCTCGATCAAACTCGTCGACATCGGTCGACCGGATGCGTGGGAGGTGCAGGGTCGTGGGGAGCTGGCTCTCGCCATCCTCGTGGAGCAGATGCGCCGTGAGGGCTTTGAGCTCACGGTCGGCAAGCCGCAGGTCGTCGTCAAGCACGTCGGCGGCAAGGTTCATGAGCCGTTCGAGCACCTCACGATCGACGCGCCAGAGGAGTACCTCGGTGCAATTACGCAGCTGCTCGCCGCCCGCAAGGGCCGCATGGAGTCGATGAGCAATCACGGCACCGGCTGGGTCCGGATGGAATTCATCGTTCCCTCACGCGGTCTCATCGGGTTCCGCACGGAGTTCCTGACCATTACGCGCGGCGCGGGCATCGCGAACGCCGTGTCGCATGGCTACGAGGCCTGGGCCGGCGAGATCGTCACCCGGACGAACGGCTCGATCGTGGCCGACCGTGCCGGTGTGGCGACCCCGTTCGCCATGACGGCGCTCCAGGAGCGGATGTCGTTCTTCGTCGAGCCGACGCAGGAGGTCTACGAAGGCATGGTCGTCGGCGAGAACTCCCGCGCGGACGACATGGATGTCAACATCACCAAAGAGAAGCAGCTGACCAACATGCGCCAGTCCACCTCTGACGTGTTCGAGCGGATGACTCCATCGCGCAAGCTGACGCTCGAAGAGTGCCTCGAATTCGCACGCGAGGACGAGTGCGTGGAGGTCACGCCGGAGTTTGTTCGCATCCGCAAGGTCGAACTGGACTCCAACGCTCGTGCGCGCGCGACCTCGCGACTCAAGAAGCAAAACGCATAAAGTAAGCACCTTTTGCTCATTGTGGGCCGTTTCGGGCCCCCAGTATGCTGTGGCGCGTAGGCCCTGCACCCCACAGTCACGGAGAAAAACTAATGAGTACCATGCGTCGTCGAATTGCTATTCCTGTCGCTCTCGTCCTTGCTGTTTCCGCGGTCCCCATGCTCACCGGATGCTTCGGCAATCCGATTCAGGGCGTCGTCAATGCCGCAACCGGCGGCAAGGTCAAACTCGGCGGAGGATCCCTTCCGTCCGATTTCCCGTCCGCGGTGCCGATCTACAAGGGGAAGATCGATACGGCAGTGGCTCTCGGTACCGGCAGCAAAGAGGTCTGGAACGTCACGGTCGAGATTCCCGGTACCAGCACGTACAACGACATCAAGTCGGCGCTCACCGGCGCCGGATTCAAGGTGGTGGGCTCCGGTAACGCGGGTTCCAGCGGCGAGGGCCTGATTGCGAGCGGCAAGACCTATTCGGTGATTGTCGGCGTGACCGGTTCTGGCAGCAAGTGGGTCGCGAACTACACGGTTGGGCCGGCGGACTCAAGCAACTAGGAGACAGACAGCTTCACAGCATCATCCCCCTTTTCCGTCCAATAGTCTTGGACGGGAAAGGGGCTGGATGTCTAACCCGGCAGTGCTGTCATCGGCGCATCGCGAGCGAGTCCTGTTCGTGCACGCACACCCCGACGACGAGACCATTGATACCGGCGGAACCATTGCCACCCTGGTCGCGAGCGGGGCACAGGTCACGGTTCTGACCTGCACCCGCGGTGAGCGGGGTGAGGTCATCCCGGCCGACCTGCAGGCGGCACTGAAGTCGCCGGCCGCAATGAGCACGCTTCGCGAATCCGAGATACGCCGGGCTATGTCAATTCTCGGTGTCACCGATCATCGCTATCTCGGTGCCGAGAATGCACGGTGGAGAGGTCGTGAACCGCGAACCTACCTCGACTCCGGGATGCGCTGGGGAGCCGACGGTGCCGAGGCAACCGGTCAGGCCGACCCGCAATCGCTGGCCGGTGCCGATTTTGGCGAGGTTGCGGCCGATGTTGCAGCCGTTGTCCAGGAGCTCATGCCCTCGGCCGTCGTGAGTTACGACGAGGGGGGTGGCTACGGTCATCCCGACCACATACGGGCGCACGACGCGGCTCGGCGTGCCGCAGACGTCTACGGAATACCGTTCTACTCCGTCCTACCGAGCGCTGCGGATGCTGCCGGTGGAGCACGGTCGAAGCTGCCGGTGGATGTGGCTGTCGATGTGAATCCCGTTCTCGACCGTAAACGGGATGCCCTCGGCGCCTATCGCAGCCAATTGAGTCTCGACGGCGACACGATCGTGTTTTCGGGCGGGCAGCGTCAACCCATCACGACGATCGAACGGTTTTCTCAGCTGCGCGATGCTTCGACGGAGCCCATCCCGTTCACCGCGCAGAATCCGCTTGTTCGTTTTGTCGTTGCGGTGCTGGCCGCCGTGATCGGGGCCGCCCTCGGCGCACTGCTGACCGTTTACAACGCGTTCACCGTCGACGTTGCGGGCCAGCCGATTTGGGTCGGCGCCATCCTGGCGGTCATCGTTGTGGCGGCCGTCTTCGCAGGCTTCCGCCTGGCGTTCGAAACCCGAATAGTTCCCGCGTTTGCGGCCGGGGCGATGATCGTCGTCGTCGGGATCTTCAGTATTCCGATCCTGGGCGGAACACCACTGATTACATCCAGCGGCCCGGGTCTCGTCTGGGAACTCGCGCCAACTGTCATTGCATTTGTCGTGCTGGTCTGGCCACGGAGTGGGAAGCGCGGGCCGGGTAAGCTTGGAAATCAGCCCCAAGGATTTGCCGGTTCAGTGAAAGGACCACAGCGCTAGTGACGTACGTCATCGCCCTCCCGTGCGTCGACCTCAAGGATCGTGCATGCATCGACGAGTGCCCGGTCGACTGTATCTATGAGGGCGACCGCATGTTGTACATCCACCCGGATGAGTGCGTGGACTGCGGCGCCTGCGAGCCCGTGTGCCCGGTCGAGGCGATTTACTACGAGGACGATGTGCCGGACAAGTGGGCCGACTATTACAAGGCGAACGTCGAGTTCTTCGACGACCTTGGGTCGCCTGGTGGAGCGGCCAAGGTCGGCGTAATCCATAAGGATCACCCCCTGATCGCCGTGCTTCCGCCGCAGCCGGTCGCTTAGCCGGCTGTCGTGGCGCTCGAGCTGCCCGATTTTCCGTGGGACACAATCTCCGAGTTCGCGGATCGCGCGCGGGCGCATCCGGACGGTCTTGTGGATTTGTCCGTTGGTTCTCCCGTTGATCCGACGCCGCCCTTCATTCGTGAGGCGCTCGCTGCCGCAACGGATGCTCATTCGTACCCGCAAACCGCGGGGAGTGTTCCCCTTCGCGAAGCCATCGTCGACTGGTACGCACGCCGTCGCGGGGTGGAGCTGACCGTCGCCAACGTGATGCCATCGATCGGATCGAAGGAACTGGTCGCGCTGCTCCCGCTGTTGCTCGGCCTCGGGCCGGACGACGTAGTCATCCAGCCAACTCTCGCCTATCCGACCTACGCAATCGGCGCGGGTCTCGTTGGCGCGCGGGTCCTGTCGTCGGATGTTCCAGCGGAGTGGCCGACCAACACCCGGCTGATCTGGCTCAACTCGCCGAGTAACCCGGATGGCCGGGTCCGGGGCATCGAGTCGCTTCGCGCAGCGGTGGTTCGTGCCCGCGAGCTCGGCGCCGTCATCGTCAATGATGAGTGCTACGCCGAACTGAACTGGGCCGGCGGCCCGGAATCGTCGCACGCGCCCGCCCCGTCGATCCTGGATCCAGCCGTCATCCAGGGTTCTCGGGATCACGTTCTGTCGGCGTACTCGCTCAGTAAGCAGTCGAACCTCGCGGGCTATCGTGCCGGCTTTGTTGCCGGGTGCAGCGACCTGATCGACGAGATCCTCGCCGTTCGCAAGCACATCGGTCTCATGCCGCCCGCCCCGGTGCAGGCCGCGATGGTAGCGGCGCTCGGCAACGATGATCACGTTGTCGCCCAGCGCGGCGTGTACCGGGCGCGCCGTGAGGCTCTTTGCGCCGCGCTCGGCGTCGCCGGATTCACTATCGAAGGCAGCGATGCGGGGCTCTATCTCTGGGCAACTCGCGGAGAAGGCGACCTGGCGACGGTCGCCTGGCTGGCGGATCGTGGCATCCTTGCCGCGCCGGGTTCCTTCTACGGCGATAGTCCGGCGATTCACGTTCGCCTCGCCCTGACCGCGACCGACACCGACATCGAGCGTGCGGTCGACCGGCTCACTTCCTCGATTTAGATCCACCGGATTTGGGCACATCCTCCAATGAAGTCGATTCGTGTTTGGCGGATACCACGGTTCACTCCGGCGCCAATTAGGCTGTATACGTGAGTGACCCTGCTACCCAGCCCGGAAATTCGGCCACCCTCCAGATTTCGGGGGTATCGGTCGAGCTTCCGATCGTTCCCGCCGTGGACGGGCGCAGTGCAATCGACATTTCGACGCTCAGCAGGCAGACCGGATACAACACGCTCGATGGCGGGTTCGTCAACACCGCGGCGGCGAAGAGCGCGATCACCTACATCGACGGCGATGCGGGCATCCTTCGCTATCGCGGCTATGCGATCGAAGATGTCGCGGCGAACTCCACCTACCTCGAGGTCGCGTGGTTGCTGATCTACGGTGAACTGCCCACCCCGAGCGAACTCGAGGAGTTTTCCGAAAAAATCCGCCGTCACACCCTCCTTCACGAGGACATGCGCCATCTGTTCGATGCGCTCCCGCACAACGCGCATCCGATGTCGGTTCTCTCGAGTGCGGTCTCGGCGTTGTCCACCTACTACCAGGACTCGCTCAACGTTCACGACCCAGAACAGGTTGAGATCTCGACCATCCGCCTGCTTGCCAAGCTTCCCGTCATCGCTGCTTACGCGCACAAGAAGAGCCTCGGCCAGGCGTTCCTCTATCCGGACAACAGCCTCAGTTTCGTTGACAACTTCCTGAAGCTCAACTTCGGCACCATGGCCGAGCCGTATGTCGTAAACCCGGTCGTCAGCAAAGCGCTGGATCGTCTTCTTATCCTTCACGAGGACCACGAGCAGAACGCGTCCACGTCGACAGTTCGCCTCGTCGGGTCGACCGAGGCCAACATCTTCGCCTCGATCTCGGCAGGCATCAACGCCCTCTACGGACCGCTTCACGGCGGTGCGAACGAGGCCGTCCTCACGATGCTCGGCGAGATCAAGGCCTCCGGTGAGTCGGTCGACAAGTTCGTTGAGCGGGTCAAGAACAAGGAGGAGGGTGTCAAGCTGATGGGCTTCGGGCACCGGGTCTACAAGAACTTCGACCCTCGCGCAAAGCTCGTGAAAGAGAGCGCCGACGAGGTTCTGGAGGCGCTCGGAGTTCAGGATGACCTGCTCGACATTGCGAAGGAGCTCGAGGCTGTCGCTTTGGCCGACGACTATTTCATCGAGCGCAAGCTGTACCCGAACGTGGACTTCTATACCGGCGTGATCTACAAGGCGATGGGGTTTCCGGCGCGCATGTTCACTCCGCTGTTCAGCATCGGGCGCCTTCCGGGTTGGATCGCGCACTGGCGCGAAATGAACGCTGACCCGACGACGAAGATCGGTCGTCCGCAGCAGCTCTACGTCGGCGAGCCGCACCGCTCCTGGCCGACCCGCTAGGCGGCAAGGCTCGACGGGTTCCTGAGCCGCGTTGCGACTTGGCTCCGTCGGGATAGGTTGGACGAGTGACCGTGTTCCCGCAGATCGACGTGTTCTTTTTTTCTTCGACTGAGATCGATGGTCTATTCGTGATTTCGCCGCGATCTGTCACGGATGAACGCGGCGAGATTAGAGAGCTTTTCCGGAAGAGCGTGTTCACCGAAAGCATCCCCGGATTTCCGAGCTCGTGGGCGCAGGTCAATCTCACGAGAACGAAGTACGGTGCCGTGCGAGGTCTGCATGCTGAGGCGATGACGAAGCTCGTGACAGTCGCGTATGGTGGCGCCTTCGGAGTGTACGTTGATGTTCGCCCTGACAGTTCCAGCAGGGGCAAGGTTGTCACCGTCGACTTGCGCCCCGGCCGACAGGTCCTGGTTCCTCAGGGCGTTTGTAACGGGTTTCAGGCTACGGCCGAGGGTGGTTCTGAGTAC
Organism: Galbitalea sp.; assembly: GCA_036271795.1. GTDB lineage: Bacteria > Actinomycetota > Actinomycetes > Actinomycetales > Microbacteriaceae > Galbitalea. Next base: position 530 of record DATAZY010000102.1, on the reverse strand, counting down.
CTGTACTTCTTCGATCCCGAGTGGCAGCCGACCATGGCAGGCACTTCCGTCAACACCCTCGATGACGAGCTCGACATTCAATGGCCGATCCCGATCGACCCGGACAATCGGGATCAGATCTCCGCCAAGGATGCCGCAGCGCCGACCCTCGCAGAGGTTCTGGCGCAGGTCCCGGGAGTGGATCGCTAGCTCACACCTGCGTCCTTAGCCGGCCAGTTGGCGGATTGAATTCGAGGCATCGTCGACACATGCGCGTGTTTCATTGCGGTGATGAGTGGGTTCTTGGTTGGCATTTCGATGGGGTGTTGGTCGGGGTCGTGTTCTTTGGGTGGTTTGAGCCAGTACCCGGGTTTGCTGTCGGTTTGTCGGCTGTTGGTTTGTGGGCTGTTGGTTTGTGGGCTGTTGGTTTGTGGGCTGTTGGTTTGTCTGGTGTCTCGGATGATTTCCCAGTCGGTGTTGTGGATGAGCATGTGGTGGTAGCGGCAGAGCAGGATGCCGTTTGCCACATTGGTCGCTCCGGTGTCTCTGGC
>DATAZY010000101.1:0-38116 GCA_036271795.1 Galbitalea sp. | reverse complement strand
ACGGAAGTCGCCGATTCCGAGGTCTTTCTGGCCCTTCATGCAGAACGGGCAGTGGTCGGTCGACACCATCTGCAGATCATTGGTGCGCAGGGCCTGCCACATGTAGTCCTGGTGGCCCTCCTCGCGCAAGCGCAGTGGAGTGGAGCAGACCCACTTGGCACCCTCGAACGTTCCCCACTCCGTGCTGTCCGCGCCGAGCTGGTCTTCGAGCGAGAGATACAGGTACTGCGGGCACGTCTCGCCGAAGACGTTCCAGCCCTTGTCGCGGGCCCAGGCGAGCTGGTCGACGGCCTGCTTCGCGCTCACGTGCACGATGTAGAGTGGCGCGCCCGTGAGATTCCCCAGCATGATGGCGCGGTGGGTGGCTTCCTCCTCCATCTGCCAGGCGCGCGCGATGCCGTGGTAGTAGGGCGTGTTCTTGCCCTCGGCAACCAGTTGTGCGGCGAGCACGTCGATGGCCGGACCGTTCTCCGCGTGCATCATCGTGAGCAGTCCGATGTCGGCGGCCTTCTGCATTGCCCGAAGTATCTGGCCGTCATCCGAGTAGAAGACGCCGGGATACGCCATGAACATCTTGTAGCTCGTGATGCCCTCGTTCACGAAGCCGCTCATCGCTTTCAGCGAGTCCGCGTCCACACCGCCCATGATCTGGTGGAAGCCGTAGTCGATCGCACAGTTGCCCGCGGCCTTCGCGTGCCACTTGGCGAGGCCATCCTGAATCTTCGTTCCCGTGGTTTGGACGGCGAAGTCGATGACGCTCGTCGTGCCGCCCCATGCGGCCGCGCGGGTTCCCGATTCGAAGGTGTCGGAGGCTTCCGTACCGCCGAAGGGCAGCTCGAAGTGCGTGTGCGCGTCGATGCCGCCGGGGATGACGAGCTTGCCTTTTGCGTCGATCACGGTGTCGACGTTGGCGGCGATATCGAAGCCGAGAAGCGTCGATCCGGGCGCGAGGACAGCGGCAATGGTCTGGCCGTCGATGAGCACATCGGCTTCGCCTGCGCCGGTCGAGTTCACGACCGTTCCGTTCTTGATGAGGGTCTTAGTCATGGCTCGCGGTCCTTACGGCTTCGGGATTGACGTGTAGGACTCGGGGCGACGATCGCGATAGAACTGCCAGTCATCGCGCATCTGCTGCACCATGTCCAGGTCGAGATCGCGGATGAGGATCTCCTCATGTTCGCCCGAGCCGCGCTCGCCGACGAAGTTGCCGCGTGGGTCGATCACCTGGCTCGTGCCGTAGAAATCGACGGCGAGTTCGCCATACTCGTTGTCCTCGCGGCCGACACGGTTCGGCTGCAGAACGAAATACCCGTTCGCAACCGCCGCGGCCGGTCCCTCGACCTCCCACAGGCGATTCGACAGGCCGGGCTTCGTCGCGTTCGGGTTGAAGACCATGTGCGCTCCGTTGAGACCAAGCTCGCGCCATCCCTCGGGGAAGTGACGGTCGTAGCAGATGTACAGCCCGATCTTGCCGACGGCCGTGTCGAACACCGGGTAACCCAGGTTGCCGGGGCGAAAGTAGAACTTCTCCCAGAACCGATCGAGGTTCGGGATGTGGTGCTTGCGGTACTTGCCGAGGATCGCGCCGTCGGCATCCACGATCACCGCCGTGTTGTAGTAAACCCCGGTGATGTCCTCTTCGTAGATCGGAAGGATCAGAACAATGCCCAGCTCCCTGGCGAGCGCCGCGAATTTCGTGACGATCGGGCCATCGGCGGGCTCCGCATACCGGTAGTACTTCTTGTCCTCGGTGATGCCGAAGTATGGCCCGTAGAAGAGCTCCTGGAAGCAGACGACCTGCGCCCCATCCCCGGCAGCATCGCGGGCGAACTGCTCGTGCTTCGCGATCATGGACTTTTTGTCACCGGTCCAGGTGGTCTGTGTGATTGCTGCGCGGACTACGGTCATGAGCTACCTCCGACTAATGCTTTTTGTTATTATTCGTCGTAAACATTTCGCTTGTATTTCTCACCGGGAGACTCAAGTAAAACTACGGGAGCGGACAATGAAGTCGGTAGCTCTGGCCGTCGAAGACTCATCACCGAGCGGAATAGCCGGCACGATCGCGAGGTTGATCGCGTCGGGAGATCTGGCCCCCGGTGACCGGCTTCCCACCGTCCGCGAACTCGCTGCGGAGTTGAGCGTGAGTCCGGCGACCGTCAGTCACGCCTGGCAGGCTCTGGCCGGTGTCGGGCTCATCATCTCGCGCGGGCGGAGCGGATCGTTCGTGAGAGCCGAACGCACGACCTGGCTTCCGCCTCGCACGCGCAACCTCACTGAGCTTCCGGATGCCCGGCTCGACCTGTCCACCGGAACTCCCGACCCGCTCCTGCTCCCCGACATGGGTCCCGCGCTGTCCCGCGTGTCGAGCCGCGCGGGCACGCAGAACTACTTCGACGAGCCGGTCATCCCCGAGCTCGAAGCCCTGCTGCTCGCGTCGTGGCCATTCCAGCCGGGCGTGCTCACCATTGTCGATGGCGCGATGGATGCCATCTCCCGCACCCTCGACCTGCTGCTCAAATTCGGCGACAGGGTCGTCGTCGAGAACCCCGGCTTCCCGCCGGTGTTTGACCTGCTCGACCACTACGGCACCGAGCGCATCCCGGTCGAGCTCGACGCGGAGGGCATGCGGCCGGACTCGCTCGCCGAAGCGCTTCACCGCGCGCCCGCGGCAATCGTGCTTCAGCCGCGCACGCAGAACCCGTCCGGAGTTTCTATGACGGTCGAGCGCGCCTATGAACTCGCGCGGGTCATCCGCAATTCGCACAACTCGGACGCAACCATCGTCATCGAGGACGACCACTCCGGCGAAATCTCGTCGAGTGGGGATGTCTCGCTCGGCGCCTTCCTGCCCGAACGGGTCGTCCACATCCGCAGCTTCTCGAAGTCCCATGGGCCGGACCTGCGGATCGCCGCCGTTGGGGGACCACAAGCGTTCATGGACCGCTTCATCGCCCGCCGCATCCTCGGCCCCGGCTGGACCTCGCGAATGCTGCAGACGATCCTCTACGACCTCCTCACCGAGCCAGAGACCGTCGCCCAGGTCAAGCTCGCCCGCACCACCTACCGGGAACGGCAGGTCGCGGTCGCCGGAGCTCTGCGTGCCAACGGCTGGGATGTCCTGACCGCCGACGGGATCAACATGTGGCTTCGCGTCGATGATGAGCGGGATGCCGTCGTGCAACTGGCGGCTGCGGGCATCCGGGTCGCGGCGGGGACGCCGTTCCTGTCGTCGCCGGGTGGACAGTTCATCCGCGTCACCGTCGGCCAGATCCGCGACGACTTCGCCGCGGTCGGTGGCCTGCTCGCGGCCGCCGGTACGGCCTAGTCACTCCCCTGTTTGCTTCGGCTCTCGAGATGTGAAGCGTCGCGCTCATACTGCTCCGCGTCCAACACGAGGTTCGGTTTACCCAATTCGAGTGCCTTGGATCTCGAGAACTCGGCAAGGTCGCGGAGGCGGATGATCGCGACGCAAATGACATCCTCCGGGCTGGCATCCGATCCGTACGTCCTCAGAAGAAGCTGGAGGCGGCGGTCAACCTGTTCTGGACCGGGAGCGTTCTCGGGGTGCTGGGCCGTCAGAGGCACCATCCGTGTCGCCAGATACGCAATATCCCAGATCCGCGGGCCCGGCGAACTCGTGTCAAAATCAATGACTCCGACGACCCGCCCGTCGTCAAACGCGAGATTGTGAGGCGCGAAGTCGTTGTGGCAGATCACCTCGACGGGCTCGTGAGTCGGAAGCTGCCAGATCGCGGCCTCGCGATCGAAATCCACCGACGCGTCGTGGAGCATCCGCAGGTGACGCGCGGCGTGAACGAGTGCTTCGTCCGACCAGACCCAGCCGGGGAGCGGGTAAAGCGGCACCTCGCCTTCGACGAAAGACAAAACCTCCCGATCCCCTTCGATCGCGAGCGGTTGAGGGACCCACGAAATCCCGACCGCGCCAAGGTGTCGAAGGTAGCGATGGATAGTTCGTGTCCACGGACCCGCTCGTCGATGCACGGTGGCGCCCACGCGGGTCACGGAATTCATGTTCCCGCCGAGCAGCTCTCCGTCCACGTTTCCACGCTAGCGCTCGCTGCACGTCGCGCGGTTGCGCCGGTTGAGCCGCCTAGTGGACCGCCGTAGCCAGTGCCATGATCGCCGAATAAGTGTGGATGTGGACCCCGGGCTCGTCGAGCTGTAAGGCGGCGAGCATTGCCGTCGCCAGGTCCCCCGACCGGATCGGTCGGAATCGGCTGAGCCGACCGATCATCGCGTGTGCCGCTACTGGTCCGATCGCGTTCGCCACACCCTGACCGGAACGTGGTTTTGTGCGGTCCCCGAGGAGTGTCGCGGGCCGGAAGATTTCGACACATTCGTAGCCGAGGGCGGCGATGTCACGCTCGGTCTCACCCTTGACGCGCAGGAGAGAGACTCGCGAACCGGTGTTGGCGCCGATTGCGGAGACGATGGCGAGTCGCCGCGCTCCCGCTGCGTGGGCCAGTCGCGCTACCTCGACCGGGTAGTCGTGATCTACGCGACGGAACTCCTCCCGGGACGAGTTCATCGTGGTGCCCAGGCAGCAGTAAACGTCAGTGGCGGCGAAGTCCCACTGCTCGGCGAGTCGCTCGAAATCGATTACCCGAGCATCCAGTCGTCCCTCGGAGTTGTTGACGCGCGCGAGGGGCCGACGGACAAGTGCCGTGACCCGGATATACCGGTCGTCGGCGACCAACTGGTTCAGTAGGTGGCCCCCGACGAGACCGGTACCGCCGAGCAACAGCGCGGTGCGAGATGTCATGAGTGGGTCAATCGACGTCACAGAGCCCTGGCAGGTCGAGTTCGACCTCGCGACTGAACGGGGCGCCGCCCGCTTTGACCATGACGCGGCCGATTGCCGCCTGTCCGGCCTCGGTCGACAGCAGGCCTCCCGCGGCGGCACCGGTATCCAGCACGTCGTCCGGTCCCGGGATCGGTCGGCGCTTCGTGAGATAGCTCTTGGCCATCGCCACGCCGGCGGGGTTGAAGCTCCCGATGCGACGGGCGAGCTTATCTACGAACGCATCGAGCTCCGCATCGGGAATCGACCGATTCACCAGCCCATAGAGTTCCAGAGTGTCGGCGTCGAGATCATCCGAGCTCAGCACGAACTCCATCGCGCGGGCCCGGCCGGCAAGGAATTGACTCCACTCCAGGCCGCCACCGCCGGGGAGTGCACCGAAGCCGACCTCGAGCATGCAGAGTCGAGTGTTCTCCTTGCTTGCGAAGCGCATGTCGGCACTCAGCGCGAACTCACCGCCGAATCCCCAGGCCCGTCCGCGAAGGGTGACGATTGTGACCACGGTGCTCGAGCTGAGCCATTCGCTGAGGCTGGGCCACCCCTGCATGATCTCCAATGGTTCGGACACCCCGTGATCGGTGATCTCCAGACCAATGTGGTTGAGGAAGAACTCCGGGTTCGCACTCGTGAAGACGCACACCCGGACGTCATTCGCCGGGTCTTCCGCGAAGGACTTCACCGCCTGTAGGCCGGAAAATACCTCCGAATCAACCAGGTTGTAGGGCGGATTGTCGATGACGACCGTGAAGTAGCCACTGGATATCTTGTAGAGCCGCACAACCTCGTTGTCGAGAAGTGATTTTTCGGATGCTGCGGACGCGTTCATGACCGATCCAGAATCTGGCGCAACGCACCGCTCAATGACTTTTGCTCGTCGCCGGTCGCCGTGATCGAGCGGAAGCCGACGAAGCCGTCGGGCCGGATGAGCAGCGCGCCGGACGGATTCAACCCGTACCTCGCCAAGAGACCGTCGATGGGCTCATCGACCGGAATCAGGTCGGTTCCCAGACCGAACACCCTCACCGGGACATCCAGGTCGGCCACGACCCCCTCCGCGGCGGCCACCCAACCGGCGTTGTCCGGACCGGTGAGAAGGACGAACACGCCGTCGTATAGGTCGATCGTCGAGATCACCTCGCCGCCGGATCGCACCCATGAGTGGGGTGCGCGCGCTCCCGGCCGGGCAGACGGGCGATACTCGGCGACGCTCGACTCGAGGATCTCCGTGCCATCCGGCACGACTGCGGCGCTGCTGTATTGGTATCCGAACTGCTGGCCATCTGAAGCGAGCTGTGCCCTCTGGGCCGGGATACCTGCGGCGATGGCTTGCCGCGCTGGCTCACCTTCGTCGGTCTCAAGCGTCGCGAGGAAGTTCTTGTCTTTCAACATGAAGCCGGTCTTTTCCATCTGGCGCGTGTTGTGCATCATCTGCTCGCCGTTGAACTCTGCGACCGGGAGCCTCTCGTCCTGATACGACGCGAGCAGTCGATCTCCGGCGTCCCACCGAAGTTTCGCGGCAAGCTTCCACGCGAGGTTCTGCGCGTCCTGGACGCCGCTGTTCAGGCCGAAACCACCGTGCGGCGGAAAGTGATGAGCGGCGTCGCCGGCCAGGAAGACGCGGCCTTCCCGCCACTTGTCCGTGACGGCCAGATCGTGACTCCACGACCAGACGTTGTGAACTTTGATCGCGACGGGCTCACCGATCGCGTCAGCAACGTGCTTCTCGTACTCCTCCGAAGTAACGGCATCGGGGTCGGCGCCCGGTGCGATCTCGAAGTTGTAGCGCCAGCGAGTGGCGCCGTCGCGAATGAATGCTCCCTGAGTATCCGGGTTGATGATCCAGATGATTGGGATGAAGCGACCGCCCAGAAACGGCTCCAGGTCGGCGTCGAATTGGACATTGATTGCGGTACCAAGCGATTCCTGGCCGTGCTCGCCGATGCCCAGAGCGCGACGCACGACGCTGCGTATGCCATCGGCGCCGATCACGTACTGGGCCACAACTGTTTGTCGCGCCCCGGTCTGGTCGGTGTAGACCACCGTGACCGAATCCCCGCCCTGTCTGAGTTCGACTACCTCGCATCCGAGCTTGATCGTCACGCCGTCCATAGCCTCGGCTGCCGCGGCGAGGATCGGCTCGAACATGTGCTGCCCCGCCACCGACATGTTCTCGGGCGACTGCTGTTCGATTACGCGGCCGCTGTCGTCGGTATCGCCGGTCGACATGAGGCCGATCTCGATGCCGTTCAAGCGCGTCATCCACGCGATCGTGACCTCGTCAGGCATGCCCGCAGTCAGTTCCCTGATGGGCTTGATCACACCCCACTCTCGAAACATCTCCATGGTGCGCGCATGCACACCGTTGGCCTTCGGGTATCGCGAAAATTCACCGCGTCGCTCAAGCACCAGGCACTTGACGCCAGCGCGACCAAGGACAAGCGCGGCGCTCAGGCCGACCGGACCGGCTCCGATGATCACAACTTCAGGGCTGCCGACTTCGGCGTCGTCGCTCATTTCGACACCCGCGAGCCGTCGCTGTCGATGAACGAAATGGTCGCGTCCACGCATTGCGCAACGCCGGGGATCTCAAAGTGATCCGGGCCCTCGAGCGTGACGTGTTGCGCCCCCGGAATCGTCTTTGCCACCAGGTCCGACTGCCCGGCGCCGTCCCCACTGCTATCGATTACCAGGGCATCCGCCGTGATACGACCTAAGCCTTCGACCGAGACAAACCGCTTGTCCGATGCAAGGTAGCCCGCGATCGCATCCGGATCGTTGCCCGCATCAGCGATCATGGCGCGGATCACCGTGACCATGGGATTATCCGTGGGCTCGCTCGAGCGCAGACCGTCGATGATGGGCTGATTCATGGCCGCGGTGTACATCTCGTGGGTCATGACGGCATCCGCGGCTCCGAGAACAGCAATTCGCTCAAATAGGGCGGGCCGTTCGCTGGCTGCAAGCAACAGCGCCCAGGCGCCCGCGGAAAATCCGATGGCGTCGACTGAACCGTGCTTGGCCGCCTCGTTAAGAATGAGATCGGCGGCGTCGCGCCCGACCAAATCTTTGGAGGCGCCGTGACCGGGAAGGTCTACGCCGATCACAGTCCGGCCAGCCGCCTGGAGTTTGTCGACCCAGCCGTTCCGTCGCCACAGTGAGTCAAAGTTCGACCCCATGCCGTTCATCAGAATTACCGGCCGCTGAATGGTTGCGCTTGGGTCACTCATATTTTCGTCTCCTTTGACGGTGGGAGAGGTCGCTGACATCGACAGGCATCGAGAGCTAGTCTTTGGCAAGATAGTATTTTGCAAGAACGTCTTTGTCAAGACTAGTTTCGGGTCTGATATGGTGCTGCGGTGGAAGGTTCCGAACATCCGCTCTCCGGCGATGTCAATTGGCTGCTGAATCGCGCCTGGCTCGGATTTGGCCAGCGTAAAAACGCCGCTCTCGAAGCGACTGGGGTAAGCCTCAAAGAACACTTCGTGATGGTCGCGCTGATGTCCGCACCGATGACCCAGCTGGAGCTGTCCACGCTCGTCAAGATCGACAAGTCCGTCATCTCCGCGACGCTTGACGCACTCGAGGCCAGGGGGCTGGTGGTCAGGACGCCGGATCCCTCGGACCGTCGGGCGCGCAGACCCAAGCTCACTCCCCTGGGACGCAAGCTCTGTCAACGAGCCACGCTCGTGACGCAGAAGGCCGAGCAGGAGCTCCTCGACCAGCTCGATTCGGTCCAGCAGGAGGTCTTCCTCGACGTCCTCCGGCACTACGCCTTCTCGGAGTTCGCTGACGCTCCAGGCTTCACGCGGGACCCACGGAGCTAGCCAGGGTCTCGCCCATTTGTGCACATTCGGGCGTGACATACCGCTCGGTATGTTAATGCGAGATAGTTGACTCATGACGATGACCGACACGCCACGAACCACGAACCTGCTCGAGAGCGACTTCTACTTCTTCCAAGACCAATTGAGCGACCGCGAGAATGAGCGAATTCTCGAACTCCGCGAGTACTTCGAGACCGAGGTTCGGCCCATCGCCAATGAGTACTGGGCGCGCGCCGAGATGCCGTTCCAGCTGGTTCCGGGACTCGCCGCCCTCGGCGTGTTCGGTCCGGATTGGGAGGAGTCAGGTCATTTCCCGAACAGCGCCGTCTTCCGCGGCTGGAGCGGCATGGAGATGGCGCGCGTCGACGCATCCCTCACCACGTTCTGCGGCGTGCAGGGCGGGCTCGCGATGGGCGCGTTCGGGGTCGGCGGCTCGGATGAACAGCGCGCCTACTGGCTCCCGAAGCTCGCCTCCGCCGAGATCATGGGAGCATTCGCGCTCACGGAGCCGCTGTCCGGTTCCGACACCGCCCGCGGTCTCAAGACGACCGCGGAGCGCGTCGGCGACACCTGGACGATCAACGGCGCCAAGCGCTGGATCGGAAACGCGACCTTCGCGGACATCGTCGTCGTGTGGGCACGCGATGTCGCTGACGACAAGGTCAAGGGCTTCGTCGTGCGCACCGACTCCGCCGGCTTCACCGCGACCAAGATCGAGGACAAGCAGAGCCTTCGCATCGTGCAGAACGCCGATATCACCCTCACGAACGTGAAGGTCGCCGAGCAGGATCGCCTGCAGAAGATCAACGGATTCCGCGATCTCGCCGTCGTACTCCGACTGACCAGGGCGGGTGTTGCCTGGCAGGCGGTCGGCAACTCGATCGGCGCCTACGAGACGGCCGTCGCCTACTCGAAATCGCGCGAGCAGTTCGGCAAGCCGATCGGCGGCTTCCAGCTCATCCAGGATCTGTTGGCGCGGTCCCTCGGCAACATCACGGCCAGCATCGCGCTCTGTATGCAGGTCTCGCGGCTGCAGGATGAGGGCAGGCAGTCGGATGCCCAGGCGGCGCTCGCGAAAGCGTTCGTCACCAGTCACGCCCGCGAGACGGTCGCGCTCTGCCGCGAAGTTCTCGGCGGAAACGGCATCGTGCTGGAGAACGGCGCCGCCAAGCCCTTTGCCGACGCCGAGGCGATCTACACCTTCGAGGGAACCCGCCAGATGAACGCACTGATCGTCGGGAAGGCGATCACCGGCTTCAGTGCTTTCGTGTAAGGGGCGCGGGAGTACGTCTGTGTCTGTGTAGAGAGCACAGCCGTCTAAGCCCGAACGGTAGCGCGCCCGACCACCCGGTCGACCAGCGTTGGCGGAACAACCATTGCCGTGATCCGGTGGCCCGGATCGGTGGCCCGCCGCAGTCCCTTTAGGACGGTGTTCAGTTCATCGGCGATTTGTTCGCCGTTGTAGCGATAGGCGGGAACTCCGTATGCCTCGTCTTCGACCAGTTCCTGGAGCCGAATCAGGGCAGCGCTCGCCTGCGCGGTGCGCTTGGGGGCGGTGGCCAGGTACGCGGCAAGCTGCCCGGCAAGCTCGCTGGGGGTCGAGGTCTCTCGGGCATCCACGCCCAGGTCCCGCGCGGTATCCCGAAGCTCCAGCCAGGCCCAGTTGGCCGGATCCCTGCCCTGGCGAACTCGATCGAGCCGTCGTCTCCGGATCGAAATGCGGACGGTCGCCGGCGCAGCAAGGATGAGCACGATGGCGAGCACGCCCAAGGCACCGAATCCGGTAGCGGGCGCTGCCGTGGTCGTGTCCAGGGCCGAGTGCTTCGGGGCGTTGTCACCCTGGCTGGGAAGCTTCGGCGCCTTCACCGGCGTGCTCGTCGGCGCCGCTGTTGCTACCCCCGTCGAGCCGTCGGTCGGCTGGCCGGTCGAGCCGAGGCCGGGAGCACTCGGGAAGTTGGGCTCAAAACCTTTGCTCGGCGTCGGCTCGAAGCGCACCCAGCCGACGCCCTTGAAGTACAGTTCCGGCCAGGCGTGCAGGTTGCTCGACGACACCTGGTAGACCGCGGTCTTGCCTACGTGAGTCAGCGTTCCCGGGAGAAATCCGACCGCAATGCGAGAAGGGATGCCGAGCGTTCTCGCCATCACGGCCATGGTCGTTGCGAAGTGGATGCAGTAGCCGGCTTTGGCTTTGAGGAATGGGACGATTTCGTTCAGGCCGGAACCGTCGTAGCCCGCGCTTGCGGGCGCCTTGGTTGAGTAGGTGAAGGTGCCACCGCGGAACCAGTCCTGAAGGGCGACGGCCTTGTCAAAATCCGTCTTGGCGTTGCCGACCACCTTCTTGGCCGTGGCGGCGATGATCGGGTCGAGACCGGCGGGCACCTTGGCCAGCGGGTTGTTCGCCGAGGAGCCCGCTGCTTCCATCTGCTGGATGGTCGGCTCGACATCGAGGCTGCTCACCGAGTACCGCTGACCCGCCATTGACGTCGCGCCCGACCGGACGCTCAGCGTACCGTCCTCCCACGACCAGTTGCCGGTCAACCCGCTGATGCTCTGCGACGGGTAGGGAATCGGCAGCCAGTCGCCCGACGCATCGTCGACCTGAATCGATGTCGAGACCCTCGAAACCTTGATCGCGCCCGTCAGTCCGGGCGGCGCCCCGATGCTCTTGACCGTGTTCCCACTCTTGAGCTTCGGCGTCGCGGGCTCCCACTGCTTGCCCTGGAAGGTATCCAGGGTCGTGAGCCGCAGGTATTCGCCCGTCGAGGATGTCGTGGTGTAGCTGAGCGCGGGCGTCGCGTCCGAGTTCCGCAGGTCGGCACCGAGGTTGATGATCGGATTGATTGCTTCCGCGAGTACTCCGACGCCGGACCCGGTCGAGCCTCCGACCGCGACGGGCGGCAGGATGGCGGGCACGACGAGCGCGCCGACAATCGCGATGACGCCGGCCCCGACAGCGATGGCGGGCTGGATGCGTCGCCCCCGACCCAGCACGATCAGCAGGTACGCGATCGCCGTCAGCTCAAACGTGAACCCGTCCGCGAGGCTCGCGAGAACGAGACTCGGAACGACGACGACCACGAGAAGCGGCACACCGACGAGCGCGGGCGACCGTCCCCAAATGGCCACGGCATCCATGAAGATCGCGATTCCGCCGACGGCGAGGCAGATCAGGAACTGGATGCCCGTCGTAGCGACGGCGGGAAGCGTCTGTACGGCGATGGACTCGTTTGCGGCCCCGATGAGACTGCCGAACTTCGCAAACGTCGAACCGGTGGGGATGAATCCAAGGATTGCGGTGTTGGCCGCGAAGAACAGGGTGAGGACCAGCAGCCCGGCGAGGAGCGCGGCAAGAGTCGCGAGCCAGCGACGGCCCAGATAGAACCTCACAACCGCGGCAACCGTGAAAATAACAAACATGACTCCGAACGCACCGAACCACCAGGTGATGTCTTCGAGGACGGAGTGCAACCCGGAGATCGCGATGGCAAGCGCCACCAGCAGCAGTCCGCTCATCCGGATGTCGCTGCCTCCGGCCTGCACCGGCAGACGAGCCGCCGCCACGGTCATCGTCGCTCCGCAGGCGTCTGGGCGGTGAGGCTGGCCACACGCGCCCACGCGCGTGCCGGATCCGCCCGGTCGGTCACCGGAACGCAGATCCAGCCCGCGGCCTCGAGAATTTTGAGCACGGCGGTGTTGCCGGTTTCGATGACGAACGCGACGCCGGTTTCGTAGGGACGGCGCTGCGCGGAAATCCAGTGCAGTGTCTCGGTCGAGGGATCCGCGACCACGGCGAATACCGGGCCAAGTGCACCCTGAGCGCGCTCGTCGTTGCCGTCGCCGATCACCGGAGTCGGCTCCTGCAGGCGAACACCGGCGAGGCTCAGAAGAAACTCGACATCCTGTCCGGACCCCTGGTTGGCATCGCCGAGAGGAGCGATCTGCCTCGCACCCGTCTCAAGAATCTGCACCAGAAATCCCGACCGATGCAGGTGCACACCCACCGATGCGATCATCGTGATCGCCCACTCAAACCAGGTGAAACCGCTGTCGTTGAACTCGAAGGTTGAGATGATCCCGCCGTACCCGTCGGTCCGGGTGTCGAGAATCAGTCGTGCTTCCGGGTAGCTTCTCTGCTCTTCCTGCCGAACCATGAGCTCGCCGTGCCGGGCCGACGCGCGCCAGTGCACGCGGCGCAGCGCGTCGCCCGTTCGATACTCGCGCGTCATCAGATCGTCGTCGTTTCCGGTCGCCATGTGCTGGATCAGGCGGGCGGAACCCTCGCCCGATACGGCAAGCGACACACTCAGGCCGAGCGGTACGACCAGCGGCACCACGTAAAGCGACTGGCTGCTCCCGACCGCCAGTCGTCCCGTTGCGAGCCCAAACGGGTCGGTATAACTCACGTCGAGCGGGCCGATGTCGTAGACGCCGCGCAGAGACGGGCGCAGGGAATACCCCAGCCGCGAGGTGCGCGTCGTGACGGCGGTGACACCGGGGGCAAGCGGTGGCAACGAGCCCGGACCCGCCCGGTGCGGGAACCACGGGATGCGATCGGTCCAGCTGGCCGCCGCGCTCGGCGCCCCGGAGGCGTTGCGCACGGACAGTTCGATCACCGTAGGGGTCCCGGCCGTGACAACGGGCGGCGAGAAGGTGCGGCTCACCGTGAGCCGAAGCGGGCGGAGTCGCACGATGAGATATCCGACGACCGGGAGCAGCACGAGAAACCCCGTTGCGTAGAGCAGTTCGGAGCGTCCTATGACGTAGGCGACTATTGCGCAGGCGATGCCGGCGGCCGCAAAGCCGACGCCACGGACTGTCGGCCTGGTCGAACTGGCGAGGGGTTTGCCTTCTCGCGCGGGCCTCGTTGCTCGCTCCGAGCCAGTCATGTCAGTCGCCGTGGCGTGCGCCCAGCGGAACCGGCGTCTCCGCCACGATGCGGGTCACAATCTCGGCGATCGTCTCGCCGGAATATCCGCCGACGGTCACGCCGACCCGGCCGGACGGGATGAGCCGGTGACTGAGAACGGAAACCGCGAGGGCGTTGAGGTCATCGGGAAGCACAAATTCGCGGCCATCCAGAGCCGCCCTCGCCTTCGCCGCGCGGATGAGTTGGAGTGTCGCTCGGGGGCTGGCGCCGAGCCTCAGCTCGGAGTCGCGTCGAGTCGCCTGGGCGATAGCGACGGCGTATTGCTCGACCGCCGGACTGGCGAACACTGCACGGGCGGTCGCGATCATCGACCGCAGCTCGGTCGCGCCGATCACCGGGGTCAGGGCGTCAAGAGGGCTCGAGGTCGCACGGGTGCGGAGCATCTCGATCTCGGACTCCGGGTCCGGATATCCCATCGAGATGCGCGCCATGAACCGGTCGCGCTGCGCCTCCGGCAGGGCGTACGTGCCCTCCATCTCGATTGGGTTCTGGGTCGCGACAACGGTGAAGGGATTCGCGAGCAGGTAGGTCTTGCCGTCGACAGTGACCTGGCGCTCCTCCATGCTCTCCAGAAGAGCGGATTGCGTCTTCGGGCTTGCGCGGTTGATCTCATCGCCGATTACGATGTTCGCGAACACCGGACCGGGCTTGAATTCAAATTCGCGATCCGACTGGTTGAACACCGAGACACCCGTGATGTCGGCAGGCAGAAGATCCGGCGTGAACTGGATGCGAGACACCGAACAGTCGACGCTCCGTGCGAGCGCGCGGGCAAGCATGGTCTTGCCGACGCCCGGAACATCCTCGATCAGCAGGTGGCCTTCCGCCAGCAACACCGTTAGCGCGATCTGGATGGCCTCGCGCTTGCCATCGATGACGGTCTCGATCGTCGAGACAATCTCTGCGCTGAGTTTGAGGAATTGCTCGATGGGCATTGGCTCCGCAACGGGCAGGGACACTTCGGCGTGCCCCGGCTCGAATTTCGCGGGGAAGGAGTTCACGTCACGAGTCTGCCAGAAAGGGTCGAAAAGAGAACTGTCAATCTGCTTCGAGGGCACCCCAGCGGGTCCGCTCGGCTCGCTCTTCGAGCGGGGGCGGCGCGGCGATGACGCGGACTGCGATGGCGACGTTGACATATACCTAAGCAACGAGTGAGCCACATGATCGGTTCACTGTGGTGGCAACCGCTAGCGTTGTACGCGGTGAAGATCACGGTTCTGAGTGGTGGCGTCGGCGGCGCGAGGTTCCTGCGCGGGTTACGCGAGCACCTGCGCCGCACGATGCCGGATGGCAGTGGCGGCACCACCGCGGATGTCACGGCGGTCGTGAACACCGGTGACGACATGTGGCTCAATGCCGTGCGCATCGCACCCGACCTCGACTCGATTATGTACACGCTGGCGGGGGAAAACGACGATGAGCGCGGCTGGGGACGCATCGGCGAGACCGAACGGGTCGCCGGTGAGCTGCGCGCCTATGGGGTGGGTTGGCCGTGGTTCACGCTCGGCGACCTCGATCTCGGAACCCACCTCGCTCGCACCTCCATGCTGCGCGACGGCCTCACACTGGCCGAGGCGACCGACCAGATCACGTCGCGCTGGCCACTAGGCGTGCACCTGATCCCCGCAACCAATGACGAGGTCGAGACCCACGTCGTGACCGAGGACGGAACCGACCTGCATTTCCAGGAGTGGTGGACCCGTCATCGCGCGGTGCTTCCCGCCGCCCGCTTCGTGCAACAGAACGTTGAGACGGCATCGGCCGCGCCCGGAGTCGTCGAGTCGATCATGACCGCGGATGTTGTGCTCCTGGCGCCATCCAATCCCGTCGTATCGATCGGGACCATTCTGGGCATCCCCGGCATTCGAGCCGCGCTTCGCGCCACCCGGGCACCCGTCGTTGGCGTCTCCCCGATCATTGGTGGCTCGGTCGTGCGCGGGATGGCCGATGCGTGTCTCACCGCGATCGGAGTCGAGACTGCAGCGGATGCCGTTGCGCTCCACTACGGCTCGCGCGCGTCCGGCGGAATCCTCGACGCCTGGCTGCTCGCGGAGGAGGATGCGGCGCTACGCGACGCGGTCGAATCGGCGGGCATCCGCGCATCCGTCGTCCCCCTCTGGATGCGGGACATTCCCACGAGCGCGGCCCTCGCTGCCACGGCCCTCGCCGCTGCGACGCCCTCTGCGAATACCTAATTCAGGAGGAGTTGAGGCTGGAGTGAGTGGTGGGACGAGTGTGATCCCTCACGCCGACATCAACCACTCCGTCCACAGACCGTCCTGAAAAACGTGCGGACATCTTCCCGAATCGGGTATTGGTCCGCTGCGACGTAGACTCGGAACAGATCTGGTTGTGCGCCCGGCTTTGGGTGATTTCTTCTCTCGTGAAGCCTTGAAAGCTGCGCAATGACTATCGATTCACCTGCCGCATTCGTCCCAACGGCATCCGCCATTTCGCGTGCCCTCAAACGCGCCGAGACCGGCGTGACGATCGATGCCACCGAGGCCGAGACTCTGCTCCACGCTCGCGGCACCGATCTTGACCGGTTGCTGCTCGCTGCCGGCCGGGTGCGGGATGCCGGGCTCGAGAAGGCCGGGCGCCCCGGCGTCATCACCTACTCGCGCAAGGTCTTCATCCCGGTCACTCACCTCTGCCAGGACCGCTGCCACTACTGCGCCTTCGTGAAGACGCCGGCCCAGCTGAAGCGAGCGGGAAAAGAGATGTACATGTCGCCCGACGAGATCCTCGAGGTCGCGCGACAGGGCGCGGCCATGGGTTGCAAGGAGGCGCTCTTCACCCTCGGCGATCGCCCGGAGGAGCGGTGGCCCGAGGCCCGTGAGTGGCTGGACGCCAACGGTTACGACTCCACGATCACCTACCTGCGTGCCATGGCGATTCGGATCATGGAGGAGACCGGGCTCCTCGTGCACATGAACCCCGGGGTCATGACCTGGGAAGAGATCCAGCGGCTGAAGCCCGTTTCGCCGTCGATGGGCATGATGCTCGAGACTACGTCCACGAGGCTCTACACCGAGAAGGGTGAGGCACACTTCGGTTCGCCGGACAAGGATCCCGCCGTTCGCCTTCGCGTCATTGAGGATGCCGGACGATCGAACGTGCCATTCACAACCGGGCTGCTCCTCGGCATCGGTGAGACCTATGCGGAGCGCGTCGAGGGCATGTTCGCGATTCGCGCCGCCGCGCGTCGGCACGGACACATCCAGGAAGTCATCATCCAGAACTTCCGCTCGAAGATGTCGACCGCGATGATGCGCCGGGACGACCTGCCGCTTGAGGAATACATCGCCGCCGTCGCCGTGTCGAAGCTCGTGCTCGGACCGGGCGCGCGCATCCAGACGCCACCGAACCTGACCGATGCGCTCGAACTCTCAATGCTGATCCGTGCCGGCATCGATGACTGGGGTGGTGTCTCCCCGCTCACCCCCGACCACGTGAATCCCGAGCGGCCGTGGCCCGAGATCGAAGAACTCTCCCGCCTAACCGCCGAGGCCGGCTTCCAGCTGCGCGAGCGGCTGACGGTTCATCCACACTTCGTCCGCGCCGAGGAACCGTGGCTCGACCCGCGCCTGCTCCCCCACGTTCGCGCCCTCGCCGACGAGCGCGGCCTCGCGGTCGAGGGGCGCATCCCCATCGGGTTGCCATGGCAGGAACCCGACCCGGAGTGGCTCGGTTCCGGCCGCGTCAATCTGCACACCGAGATCGACACATCGGGTCGCACGACGGATCGTCGAAGCGACCTCGACGACGTCTACGGCGACTGGTCGGAGCTGCGCGAAACCGTCGGCGACACGCGTCGAACTGTTGGGCTTGTGGGTGATCCCGCCGTGCACGCAGCGCTCCTCCATGCCGAAACCGACCCCGCCGGATTGACCGATGGTGAATACCTCGCGCTTCTGAACGCCGAGGGCCGCGACCTCGATGCCCTGGCCGGCCTCGCCGACCGCATCCGGCAGGCCACGGTCGGCGACCAGGTCGGCTACGTCGTCAACCGCAACATCAATTTCACGAACGTCTGCTACACCGGGTGCCGCTTCTGCGCCTTCGCCCAGCGGCGCACGGATGCCGACGCTTTCACGCTCTCCATGAAACAGGTCGGCGACCGCGTCGACGAGGCCTGGAACATCGGGGCAACCGAGATCTGCATGCAGGGCGGCATCCATCCGGACCTGCCCGGCACCGCCTATTTCGATCTCGCCCGCGAAGTGAAGGGGCGCCAGCCGGGCATCCACCTGCACGCGTTCAGCCCCATGGAAATCGTCAACGGGTCGGCCAGAACCGGACTCAGCTATCACGACTTCCTGCAGGAGGCCCAGGCGGCCGGACTCGACACGATCCCGGGAACCGCCGCCGAGATTCTCGACGACGAGGTGCGCTGGGTGCTCACCAAGGGCAAGCTGCCTGCGTCGGCCTGGATCGAGATCGTGACCACGGCTCATAGGCTGGGCATCCGCTCATCCTCGACCATGATGTACGGCCACGTCGACAACCCGACGCACTGGGTCGGGCACCTGCGAACACTGTCCCGGATTCAGGATGAGACCGGCGGCTTCACCGAGTTCGTGCTGCTCCCGTTCATCCACACGAACTCGCCGGTGTATCTGGCCGGGGTTGCTCGCCCGGGACCGACGCCGCAGGAGAATCGGGCCGTCCATGCCGTCGCCAGGCTGATGCTGCACGGGCGCATCGACCACATCCAGACCTCCTGGGTCAAACTCGGCACCGAGGGAACACAACTCATGCTGCAGGGCGGGGCTGACGACGTCGGTGGGACTCTCATGGAAGAAACCATCAGCCGCATGGCCGGCGCGGACAACGGCTCAGAGAAGACGGTCGACGAGCTCGAGCTGCTTGCGTCGCAGATTGGACGTCAGGCTTACCAGCGGACCACAACCTATGGCACGCCGACCGCCGAGCGCGCGGCTGTGGCTCGCGCGCACGCCTCCACGGGCTACGCGTCAACGGGCAAGTCGCTCAAGCTGCTCCCCCTGCACGTGGCTGCCGGCCACTAGTTACGTGCCTCTGCCTGGAGCAGACGGCTAGTCGGCGAGACGCTGCTCGACGAGTTGCTGGGCGATGAGTCGGTCGACAGCCTGCTGATCGAGCACGGGGCCAGCCTGGCGTGAGCCCGTCGGCCGCGCAGCAGGCTGGTTGTCGTGCATGTGCGACCCCGGTCTCTCCGAAGTGTCGTCATGGCCGTACACCGTGCAGTTGACGTCGAGCCCGAGATCGGCCAAATCCGCGAGCAGTGAACTCGGCAGCACGAATCCCGCCTGCGTTCCCGCCGCGGTTCCGTACCAGGTGAGCTCGACCTTGTAGTCGAGGCGGATCTCCGCGAGCATCGGACCGCGCCCAAGCAGTCGATCGGCGAGCACTCGCAGCGTCGCGAAACCCTTGGCTTCGTCTTCGGCGACGGCCATCTTGGTCGCGGGATTGGAGTCGACTTCCAAAACCCACATTGAGGTGTCGTAGAGGCGACGACGGATCGGCTCGTTGCCCGTGTCGCCGCTGCGTGGGCGCAGGTCACCCTTCTCGGCAAACCAGTCTGGCTGGATTCCGAGAACATCAGTCACGTAGTAGGCCGGGTGCAACGGACTGGAAATTTCGAGCGTGGCCATCCCGTCGATCATGGTCATCTCGACAGGTTATCGCGTGATCTGGCGCTGATTCCCTCCCAGCGCGTCCCCAGTTCGGGCGAAAAGCGCCGCTCCGGCCGCGAATCAGGACATCGCGGCGCGGGTTCTCCGACCGAGCCGATCTCCGAGAGCGAAGAGCTGGTCGGGTGTGTCGACGTCCCGACGCAGGCCAGAGTCGACCGGGATCTCGAGCTCGACATAGCCCGCCGCCAGGTGCGCGGCACGGGAATGGGCGCCGAATGCGGGTGCGTGGCTCGCGGGGTCGAGAGCGGCGATGAGCACGGTGCCGTCGTTGTCCGCGTCGGCGATGAAGGCCAGTGGATGCTTCGCCGCCAGCTCGAGCGCTGCAGCCAGCTCCACGGATCGCAGGGCGGGCACATCGCCGAGCAGCACCGCGACGGGGCCGCCGCCCGCCGCGGCGACGCCCTGTCGCACGGCTGCGTTGAGGCCAGTGGCGGCCTCGACGATGACGCGTGCCCCCAGAATTTCGAACTCGGGCGCGATCGACGTCACGGTGACGACAATGACGTTGGCGACAGCCCGCGTCTCGGCAACCGTGTCAAGCGCAATGGCGAGCGCCAGTTCCGGCGCGGCACCGAGCCGCGACTTGGCCGAGACGGTTCCCTTCACGGGAATCACGACGGTCCAGTCAGGCACGCTGCCCGGCCTCGAAACCCTCGTCGTAGGCCTCCTGGGTGCCGAGCCGGAACATGTCGGTGTCGGATAGTCGAATCAGCACCCGAGCACCCGGCGCGTTCTCGTCCACCAGATGCCCAAGCCCGCGAATGATCGCGACGGGCAGACCGGCACTCTTGCGCTTGACCAGGTCCGCGGCTGACGCGAGTTCGTCGCCGACCGCGGGTGCTGTCACATCGAGGACCCGACCCTGGGTGTCCGTGGTGCCCCGCAGGTCGTCGAGAAGGGTCACTCCGCTCCCGCCGATCGCGACATCCGTCTGCCCCTCACGCCATGGCCGCCCCAGGGTGTCGGAGATGATCACGCCGAGCGCGAGGTCGAAGCGGTCCTGAAGGGTCGCCCGAATCGTGGCTGCCGACGCGTCCGGGTCCAGCGGCAACAGGAGGACCGTTCCGGCAGGCGTGTTGGAAGCATCCACCCCGGCCGCCGCTCCCACGATGCCGAGATGGTTCTCGACGATCCGAGTCACTCCCCCGGGAAACGCGCGTGTGGCGACCACGCGCACCGTCTCATCCGTGATGGCCTGTTCGCGGTCATCCGCCTGGACGATGCGACCCTCGGCCTTCGAGACGATTTTTGAGCTGATCACGAGGATGTCGCCGTGGTGCAGCCCTTCGACCGGCTTAGGAAGCGAGGAAATCGCGTCGCCGATCACCAGGCCGAGGTCCATCCCGGCCTCGATCTCGGGAATCCCTTCGACCGCAAAAACACTGAACATCAGCGCACCAGCTTCGGTAATACGTCCCGCGCGAACACGTCGATCCACTCGCGCTGGTTTCGGCCCGCGTTGTGCAGGTAGATCCGGTCGAAGCCGAGATCGACATAGCGCTGGATGTGCGCACGGTGCAGGTCCGGATCCTCGGACACGAGCATCCGGTCTTCGAAATCTTCCGGTCGGACGAGCCGAGCCAGTTGCTCGAACTCGTACGGCGAGCGGATGTCGGAACGCGGGAACCGCATCCCACCGTTCGGCCACTCGGCGAGCGCGTTCGACATCGCCGCCTCCGCGGTCGGCGCCCAGCTCAGGTGCAGCCGCAGGACCTTCGTGCCGTGCGTTGGATCCTTGCCGATCTCGCGCGCGCCCTCATCGAATCGCGCGAACAGCCCCTCGATCTTGTCGAGCGGCGCCCCGTCGATGATTAGCCCTTCGACCGTACGCCCGGCGCGTTTCGCCGCGACCGGGCCCGCCGTGGCGACCAGAATCTGCGGCGGGGCATCCGGCATCGTCCAGAGCCTCGTCGATTCGAGCTTGAAGTATGGCCCGGTGTGCTTGGTGTCCCGGCCGAGAGTGGATGCCGTGAACAGCTTCTTGATGACATCGATGGCCTCGAACATCCGGTTGATGCGCTCCGCAGTCTCCGGCCAGTATCCACCGGTGATGTGCTCATCGATGGCCTCGCCAGAGCCGATGCCGAGCCAGTGCCGTCCCGGGTACATCGCGGCGAGGGTTGCGGACGCCTGGGCGACGACGGCCGGATGCTGCCGAAACGTCGGCACGGTCATCCCGGTGCCAAGATCACCAGTAGTCGTCTGTCCGAGAGCGCCGAGAACGTTCCAGACGAAGGATGCCTGCCCCTGTTTCGGAACCCATGGCTGGAACCGGTCCGCCGCCATGACTCCCGCAAAGCCATGCTGTTCCGCGTATGCGCTCAGTTCGAGAACCTCGGTCGGATGGAACTGTTCCAGCATCGCGGCGTAGCCGATGGCCGGCAGGACAGACGTCATGTCTTCATTGTCTCGCAGTCGCCCGGTCGCCGCCGTTCAGCTGGACGCGTGCTGGATGGTCGCCCAGATTCCGTAAATCGCGAACGCGCTTCCGATGACCGCCAGCGTCCACGCTGGGATTGCGCGACCACCGATCTTCCGGATGAACCGGGGATAGGTCGCGAAGACCATGAGCTGGCTGAGCCAGAGCGCTATCAGCGACACCTTCAGGAGTGAATTATAGAAATCCTCCGGGTCGATGAGGCTGATCGGGGCAGCAACGATGATCGCGACACCGATCCCGATCGCAATAGGGCGACGGCGCCAGGCAGTGACCACGGGGATCAGCCGGGTCAGTGCGAAGTACTCCACGAGCATCACCCCGCACACGGAGACGACCACACCAATCCCGATGACCATCGCGAACCCGGGACCCGCGAACATCCGCGCCACCGTCATCCCGGGTATCTCGGAGTGCGCCAGCACCGGATCCGCCGCGAAAGGGAAGACAGCCACGAGGATTACCACCGCCGTCAAGACGTAGGCGACGACCAGGCCGCGACGCACCGTCCGCACCGGCGTCTCACCGCCGAGGAACAACGGCAGACTCGCGCAGACATACAGGAGCGTGGTCTGCGCCGCCGCCGTCGCAAGGGTGCCGGTCGGCGCGGACGCACCAAAACTCTCGATCGGCGCGCCCAGCCCCGCGAGGGTCACTCCACCGAGACCTGCGGCGAGCGCAAGCTGCCCGAAGCCGACGACCGCCGTGACGATGAGCGTCACACGGCGCCCGGCAAGAATGACGCCAGTCAGGATGATGGGGATAACGATTTCGAGAACGGGCTGGTAGCTCCGCTCCGCCGGAATCACCGCAGGCAGTGTGTCATAGACGACCTGCGCGGTCGTGTACATGACGTAGAGCAGATAGCTGAGGATCCACAGTGCGGCCTGCACGAGCGCCACCCGTCGTCCAACTGCCGCTTCGACGAACGCGAACAGGCCGCCGGACGAATTGATGTGCCTGGCGTAGCGAAGCCAGATCGCCAGGGGTACGACGAAAACGACGATCGCCGCGACCAGTGCAAGGCCTGCGGACGCGCTCGCATCCGCAACAATGCTGGGCGCGTAGAGCGCGGCCAGTGCGAGCGGTCCTCCGAGTGAGGCGAGTGCTACTCCAACGAACGCCCAGCGACCGATCGGCCGCCGGCTGGTGCCGGACGGCCGATCGATCTGCCCGCCGAGGTCAGCGACCCCGGTGGGGGTCGTCATTGACGACTCACGACCAGCCGCCGCCAGCGGATGTCCCGCTCGACGAGGTGCCGGATGGTGCAGAGGTGGTCATCTTGGTGCCGGCGGGCGACACGACGAACCAGGTTCCCTGGACGTTCTGTCCCGAGGTGTCACCGGGGGCTGCGTCGCTCGCGAACGTGTACAGCGGCCAGCCGTTGAGCGTGACCTGCATGGTTCCATCGCTGCGCGTGATCGTGCCGACGGTGCCCGTGACGCCCTTCACTTTCGGGCTGCTCGACGTGGTGGTTACGGCGGGCCACATGGTTGCGCACTGTCCGGTACAGGTGCTCTTGCCGGAATTCGCAGTGTCCTTCGTGAACAGGTACACGGTGTCTCCCATGCCGTCGACCACGATGGTACCGAGCTTGGTGCTGCCAGTCGACAGGGCATCTCCGGTCGCGGCGGGTGCCGACTTCGAGGATCCTCCGGATGTTCCGCCCGCGGTGGTTCCGGTGGATGCGCAGCCCGCCAGAGCCACGGCGGACAGCGCCAGCCCAGCGATCGCGAGGACGAGTCTTTTCTTCATGGGGCATGCCTTCTTCGCTTGGAAGTTCGATTGGGGCGCGTGGTTGGTCCCACTTCTAACTACGAGAAGGCAACGCGATTAGTTCACCGCCAGCCGAATTGCGTCGGCGACTGTCACACAGCCGACACGGAGCTGGCGCTAGCCGAGGACGCGAAGACGCGGCGCGAGATCCCGCTCGAACTGGGCCATAAACCGGTTCTGGTCCTGACCGGGTCCGTGGAAGACCAGGTGATTGAAGCCGGCGGCGCGGTACTCGCTGATCCTTGCGACCGTCTCGTCGGGATCGGAGCCGACTATCCATCTGGTCGCGACCTGCTCGATGGGCAGGGCATCCGCCGCCTTCTCCATTTCGACCGGGTCGGTGAGATCGTGCTTCTCTTCCTTCGACAGCGACAGCGGAGCCCAGAAGCGCGTGTTCTCGAGCGCGAGCACGCGGTCTGTGTCGTAGGACAGCTTGATCTCGATCATGTGGTCGATGTCGGAAACGTCGCGACCGGCCTTCTCTGCTCCGGCGATGACGGCAGGGATGAGCTTTTCGGTGTACAGATCCATGCCCTTGCCCGACGTGCAGATGAACCCATCGCCCGCGCGTCCCGCGTATCCGGCTACGAGTGGACCGCCCGCAGCGATGTACACCGGGATGCCACCCTCCGGGCGATCGTAGATGCTGGCGTCGTGAGTCGAGTAGTACTCGCCCTCGAAGCTCACGCGATCCTCAGACCACAGGGCCCGCATGAGGGAGACGGCTTCGCGGAGGCGGGCGTACCGCTCCTTGAACTCGGGCCAGTCCTGCTCACCTGCACCGCGGAATCCGGTCGCGATCTCGTTCAGCGCCTCCCCCGTGCCGACGCCCAGGAAAATGCGTCCGGGATACAGGACGCCCATCGTCGCGAAGGCCTGGGCGATGACCGCGGGGTTATACCGAAATGTCGGTGTAAGCACCGACGTGCCGATCTGCACCGTCGAGGTTCGTTCGCCGACGGCCGCCATCCAGGCGAGGGAGAACGGCGCGTGCCCACCGGTGTGACGCCACGGCTGGAAGTGGTCACTCACCGCGACGCTGTCGAAGCCGTGGCCCTCCGCCGCAACCGCGAGTTCCACCAGCTCCCTGGGTGCAAACTGTTCTGCGGATGCCTTGTAGCCGAGCTTGAGGGAGAGCATGCATCCAACATTACCGAGCACGGCGACTTAGGCTTTGAACATGGCTACCGAGGTCGAGTTCTGGTTTGATCCGTCGTGCCCCTGGGCGTGGATGACCTCCCGCTGGGTTGATGAGGTAGCGAAGTATCGTGACCTCGATGTGACCTGGAAGGTCATGAGTCTCGCGGTGCTTAACGAGGACAACGATGTGTCAGAGTCCTCCCGCGCCTTCTTCCCGCGCGCACTTCGCTACACCCGCCTCGTAACTGCAGTGAAGGAGTTGCACGGCCAGGAGTTCGTCAAGCCCCTGTATGACGCCCTCGGCACGCGCATCCATCCGGGCGGGTCCAAGGATCCCGACACGGTCATCCCCGAGGCACTTGCCGACGTCGGACTGCCTACCGATCTGGCGCAGTACAGCCTGACCGACGAATTCGATCCCCAGATGCGGGAGAGCCATTTCGATGGCATCAACCGGGTTGGGCAGGATGTTGGCACGCCGGTCATTGCGGTCAACGGCGTCGCCTTCTTCGGGCCGGTCATCTCCCCCGCGCCGAAGGGCGAGCAGGCCGTCGCGCTGTGGGACGGGACCGTGGCGGTCGCATCCTACCCTGGGTTCTTCGAGATCAAGCGCACCAGGACGGTCGATCCGATTTTCGGCTAGCTCGCGTTCTGGGCCGTGTTGCGCTTCGCCTGCTTTTTTGCGCGCTTCAGCTGGGCCGCCAGCAGGGATGCGTGCAAAGCCTGCTGGCGCTTCAGCTGGGCGTGATTGCGATCGTGGGCCTTCTTTGCTGCCCTCTTGCGTGCCTTTTCGGCCCTACGATCGGCGTTCACGTGTTCTATTTGACCTTAGCGAGAAGCTGCGCCTTGGTGAGCCGCGAGTACCCGACAACGCCCTGTTCGCGCGCCTTCGCGCGAAGCACGGCAACGCTCTGCGAGTTGTCCGCCTTGGGACCGGCGACCCGGCGGGCCGCGGCAGGACGCGTCGTGGCGATCGTGTGTGCCGTCGTCGACCGACTCGCAGCGACCTTCTCCGACGCACCCGCCTTCACGCTCGCGACTTTTGCCTGACCCTCGACTACCTTGCCACGCGCGGCGCGCTTGGCGGTCTTGACTGCGGAGTTCTTGGTGGCCAGGGCGTCCTTCTTCGCTTTCCTGATGTCTTTCTTCGCCTGCTTCTTCGCCTTCTTGGCGGCGGCTTTGGCCTTGGCCTTGTGGTCAGCGAGTTCGTGCTTCGCCTTCACCAGCTTGCGCTCGAGTTCGCGCTTCGCGTCCTTGCGCAGGTCCTTCTTTGATGGTTTGGCACTCTTCCGGGGCTTGTTGGCCACGATGTGCTCCCTTCGTTACTCTCACAATCCCGCGCGCCCGGGTGTGGGCGCAAGGGCTAGTCAGCTTGTAGAAATGCGGCTACAGCTGCGGGAACGTACGGCGAGACGTCGCCGCCAAGGCCGGCAACCTGCCGCACGAGCGAGCTGGAGACATGCGCATGATCCGGGGACGGCAGCAGAAAAACCGTCTCGACCCCGGCAAGATTGCGGTTCACGATTGCCATGGGCGTCTCGTAGGCGACATCGATTTGCGAGCGGATGCCCTTGACGATCACACTCGCGCCAACCTCGACGCAGTAGTCGACCAGCAGCCCTACGCTCCAGCTGGTGACGAGGATGTTGGATGGCAGTCCGGCATCCCTGATCGACTGTTCGATCAGCGCCACGCGTTGAGCGATGGGCAGTAGGGCCGTCTTGTCCGGGTTGTGCACGACGAGCACATGAAGCTCGTCGAAGATACCGGCCGCACGCCCGATCACGTCGATGTGGCCAAGGGTGATGGGGTCGAAAGACCCAGGAACGACGGCGATCCTGCTCATGCACTCACCCTATCCGGTGGACGTTACCGTTCTGTAACACTCCTGCCTGTTCGTGGTCAGGTCGCGCAGGCTCGGCTCCTGCCCCCTCATTGGGGTGTGGGCTTTGTCCACAGATTGTCGGATTGGGTTCCGTGGGTCGAACATGTGTTCGATACTTGGGGTATGGATGTGATCGACCCGGCCACCGAGTTAGTGTCTCGGTATGCTGCCGCGCTTGGCGCGTTGGATGCGGTGTCGATGGATGTTGCTCAGTATCGTGCCCTGCCGGAACCGGCGTTGCTGGCCGTCAACGGCATGGTGGCGGCATCCCGAAGGTTGAATGATTCGCATGCGGCGGTGATCGCGGGGGAGATCGCGCACCGTTCTGCGCCCAAGCTCGGGTCGCAGGGGCTCGCCCAGCGGGCCGGTCACCGAACCCCGGAACAGTTTGTGAAAATCACCACCGGGTCGACAGGGCGCGACGCCCTGACCGCGGTTCGGGTCGGGGTCATGGTTCATGAGGCGGCCACCGCCGGTGAAGTTGATCAGGTCACCGGTGTTGTCGCGGTTCCCACCCAGCCGTGGTTGGCACCGGTGACCGATGCGCTGGCCGATCACAGCATCTCGGTAGAGTCGGCCGAGGCGATTCGGGCCGGACTGGGTGGCCCGAACTCCGCGATCTCTGAAGACCAGTTGCTGGCTGCGGCCCGCGAGTTGTGCGCGACGGGCCGCACTGTGGACCCTGATGCGTTGGCGGTTGCCGCTCGACAGTTCCGGGACGAACTCGACCTTGCCGGGGTCGCGCTGCGCGAGGAAGAGCGACGGGCCAAGCGGTCGCTGCGACTATTCACCCAACCCGACGGCACCACGAAGCTGGTCTGGATCATGGACCCGGAAACCGCCGCAACCGTGCGAGAAATGTATGACCGAGCGACCTCGCCGAAACGTGGTGGGGTGCGATTCGTCGACCCGCAGCAGAAAGCACGCGCCGAACACATTCTGGACGATGACCGCACCCCGGACCAGCTCGCCTCCGACGCCTTCGAACAACTCCTCAAACTCGGCACCGCCACGAATCCGGACTTCATGCTCGGGACCGGTGCACCCGTGATCCGGGTCACCACGACGCGTCGAGCCGTCGAGACCGGTGTTGGGCTGGTACGGATCGAGGGACAGGGCGCATCCGTCTCGATGCGGTCGGTGGAACGCCTCACCTGCACGGGGATCATCAAACCGATCATCTTCGATGAAAACCTGCAGCCGTTGGACCTGGGGCGTGAACAGCGCTTGTACAGCCCGAAACAACGTCAAGTCCTCGCCGTGAAATGGGGTGGCTGCGCCTTTCCAGGCTGTGAACGACCACCATCCTGGACAGAATCCCACCACATCGAATTCTGGGCCAGAGACAACGGCAAAACGAACATCGCCGACGGCATCCCACTGTGCAAACACCATCACCTGCTGTTCCACAACAACGGGTGGGAAGTCGAACGGAACGATCGGGGCGAATATTGGCTCATTCCGCCCAGATCACACGATCCAGATCAAACGCCGATCCTGCTCGAATCCAAAGCGGGAAACATGCGGGACCTCAAACGCGCGCAAAGCTAGTTCTTGGCCAGAAACGCGGCCTCGGTCTCGTCCAGGCGACGGGCGAGTGCCTCGCGCAGCGCGGGGTGCTGGGCCAGGGTCGGATCCGTCTCGAGAACGCCGGCGGCGAGCATCCGGGCATCGCTGATGAGCTCGCCGTCCTTGGCGACCCGCAGCAGCCGCAGGCTCGACCGTCCGCCGGACTGGATGCTGCCGAGCACGTCGCCCTCCTGTCGGAGTTCGAGATCCTTCTGCGCCAGCTCAAAACCGTCCAGGGTTGAGGCGACCGCATCCACGCGCTCGCGGGAGATGGTGCCCTCCTCCGCGCGGGTGACGAACAGGCAGAGCCCCGGTACCGTGCCCCGACCGACACGTCCGCGCAGCTGGTGCAGCTGCGACACTCCAAAGCGGTCGGCATCGAGGACCACCATGGCCGATGCATTGGGAACATCGACGCCGACCTCGATCACGGTTGTCGCGACGAGCACATCGATCTCGCCCGCGGCAAACGCGCGCATCGTCGCATCCTTCACGTCGCTGGACATCCGACCGGTCAGTGAGGAGATTCGCTTACCTACGAGGACCGGGTTCGACTTGAGGGACTCGAGCACGTCCTTGACGTTGGCCGCCGGCGGCCCCTCGACGAGCTCGGCTTCAGGGTCTGCCGTTGTCGGGTCGATCGCGGGACAGACCACGAATGCCTGGCGACCCTTCGCCAGCTCCTCGGCGACGCGCTCCCAGACGCGAGCCACCCAGCCCGGCTTCTCGGCGAGCGGCACGACGAAGCTCTCGATCGGGATGCGACCGGCAGGCAACTCGACGATGGTTGAGATGTCAAGGTCGCCGAATACCATCATGGCGACCGTGCGCGGGATCGGCGTGGCGGTCAGGACGAGCACATGCGGCGGAGTCGTGCCCTTCTGTCGCAGAATCTCGCGCTGCTCGACACCGAAGCGGTGCTGCTCATCCACGACGACGAGGCCGAGATCGAAGAATCCGACGTTGTCACTGAGCAGCGCATGGGTTCCGACAATGATGCTCGAGCTGCCCGAGATTGCCGCAAGCAGCGCCTTTTTGCGCTCCGCGACCGAAAGCTGGCCCGTCAACAGCGTTGGGCGAAGCTTCGCGGCCAGATCCGGACCAAGTGTCGAAACGATCGAACGCAGGTGCTGGGATGCGAGGACCTCGGTCGGGGCGAGCAGCGCAGACTGCCCGCCAGAGTCAGCGACCGAGAGCATGGCGCGCAACGCGACCAGCGTCTTGCCAGAACCGACCTCGCCCTGCACCAGCCGGTTCATTGGAGCGGTGCCAGCCAGATCCATGGCAATTTCTTCTCCAACCAGCTTCTGGTCCATGGTCAGAGTGAACGGCATCTCGGCATCGAACTCTTTAGCAAACGTGCCGGGCAGTCGCGGTGGCGTCGCCTTCGAGCGAAGCTCGGCGCGCCGTTGGAGCAGTGCCGACTGAAGAACAAACGCCTCCTGGAAGCGCAGCGCCTTGCGGGCACCGTGCCAGTCGCCATCCGTTGCCGGCCGATGAATGAGCTCAATTGCGCGACCATACGTGATCAGCTTGTAATCGGCACGGACATCCGCCGGCACCGGGTCCTCAAGGATGGGGAGCGCCTCCAGCACCGCCTCGACGGCTTTGCCGATCTGCCAGCTCGCCACCGTGGATGTCGCGGGATAGATCGGAATCGGCTTGTTGACCCACTCGGTTGCCAGCGGGTTGGTCAGGTCGACGGTCTCGTCAAACAGCTCGTAGTCGGGGTGCGCGAGCTGCCGCAGTCCCTTGTACTCGCCGACCTTGCCCGCAAAAATTCCGCGAACGCCTGGCCTCAGGTCGTTCTTTCGCCAGGCCTGGTTGAAGAAGGTCAGAGTCAGGATGCCCTTGCCGTCAGTGATCTTCGCTTCGAAGATCGTGCCGTGCTTGGCCTTCATCGAACGCTCAGCGACACTCAGGACTTCGGCGACGATGGTCACGCTGCTGTCCACCTCGAGGTCGGCGAGCGCCGTGAGCTCACCACGCTTGGCGTACCGCCTTGGGTAGTGACTGATCAAATCGCCGACGGTGACGAGGCCGAGGCCCTTCTGCAGGGCCGACGCCGTGCGTCCGCCGAGCGTGGTGCTGCTCAGCCTGGCGTCGAGGGGCGAAGTCACCCTTCGAGGGTAGCGGGGACGGATGGCACCGGTGCTGCCATAGTTGAAGCATGACCGGCGATCCAGCGAACACAGATACGCCCGGCACCGGCTCGCCGCGACGGCTCGAGATGTTGATCGACGGAGTCTTTGCCATCGTCATGACGCTCATCGTGCTGCAGATTGCGATTCCCACCGGGCCGGTTCAGCAACTGCAACACGACCTCGCGAAACTCGTGCCGACGCTGCTCACCTATGGACTGACGTTCATCACGCTGGGCGCCCTGTGGTTCGGCAACCGAACGCAGTCCGAGTTCATCCGCCGGGCCGATCATCCGCTGGTCTGGCTGACGCTGCTCATGCTGGCGTTCGTCGCCCTGGTGCCGTTCTCGGCAGCGCTGCTCGGACGCTTTCCGACCGCGAAAGTCGCGGTTGTCGTCTACGGTGTGCATTTGACACTGGTGTTTGCGATTCATGGCTGCCTCTGGCTCTACGCATCGTTTCGGCCCGCGCTGCTGCGCGAAGGGATTTCGCAGAACTACCGGAAATGGAGTCGGCTCGCAGCTTTCGCGCCCGCCGTCGGCTACGGGATCGCGACCGGCCTCGGCGCCATTGTTCCCCTGGCCGGACTGATCGGATATCTCGTTGTTCCGATTCCGTTTGTGACCGGCCTCTACTACCGAGGCCTGGCGACCATCTACCGCAAGTCATGACGCGGATCATCGGCGGGTTTGCCGGCTCACTGACGCTCACCGTGCCGTCCGCGGGCACCCGCCCCACAAGCGACATGGTGCGAGAGGCGATCTTCTCGGCCCTGCAGGCGCGGGATGTGATCGCTGGTGCACGTGTGCTTGACCTCTATGCGGGGTCCGGCGCTCTGGGACTCGAGGCGGCGTCCCGCGGGGCGGCATCCGTGACACTCGTTGACCACAGCGTCCGAGCCGCGACGGCGTGCCGGAAGAATGCGGCACACGTCCTGAAATCCGCGCCGAGGGGGCGTTCGGTGACCGTCGATGTGAGCTCCTCCCCAGTTCAGGCATTCGTCACGGGCGCCCGCCAGTTCTGGGATGTCGTGTTTCTCGATCCACCCTACGAGCTCAGCAACGCCGAGGTCGCCCACAACCTGGCCGCTCTCGTTCCGCGCCTGGCTCCGGATGCCGTGGTCGTTCTCGAGCGCAGCTCCCGGGACGCTGTCCCCGCCCTGCCTGCCGAACTCGAACTCGATCGCCGCAAGGACTACGGGGATACGGCGTTGTACTGGCTGTCGCTGGCCTGAGGCCGCGCGGACCTAGAGACCTGCGATCCAGCCCGTGACCTCGACAAGGGGCTCTCGCGCGAGCGTGTAAATCGAACTGGTACCGCGCTTCACGAAGGTCACAAGGCCGACGTCCCGCAGGGCGGCAAGGTGCTGTGTAACCGAGGGTTGGGCAATGCCGAGCTCGGCCGTCAACGCTCCGACCGACCGATCCCCCGCGGCGAGCAACTCGAGGATTCGACGCCGGCGCGGGTCGCCAAGCACCGCGAAGATGTCCGGGCTCGCGAGGTGGTTGGGGCTCATCCGCCGGCCCCGTCCCAGCCCTCGTAGGGGTCCCAGCCACCGCGCGCCTCGAATCTGACGCCGTCAACGAGAACGTCGGAGCCCGCCACGACTCGACCGATCGCGCGGAAACCACCCGGCAGCACCGTGTCCGGTGCAAAGGTCGCGAGCAGGGAGTGGTCCTCGCCACCGACGAGATCCTCGAGCGACCCGATCGCGGCGAGAACCAGGTCGAGTGCAACTCCGCTCGCGTTTGCGAGGCGTCGAGCATCCAGAGCCAGACCGTCGCTGAGGTCGATCATGGCCGTTGCGCCGGCGAGCGCCGCGAGCCGTCCATCCGCGATCGGCGGCGTGGGAGCAAGCTGCGCAACGACTCCGGGGTGAGTCTCCCGAAGTGCGGCAGCGAGAGCGGCGTCGGGTGCTCCATCCCGCACTGCCTCTGAGAACAGTTGACGGATGCCCGCTCCGGCCGCGCCAATGGCTCCGGAGACCGCGGCGATGTCGCCGATCCTCGCACCGGACCGTAAGACCGGAGCGCGACCCTCGAGATCGCCGAAAGCGGTCACCGCGATCGTGAGAGTGGGCGAGACGGACAGGTCACCGCCGACCACACCGCACCCGGGCGCCATCGCGGCGCATCCGTCTCGAAGGCCGTCCGCGAAGTTTTCGACGAACTCGACCGCGGTGTCGGCCGGCGCCGCAAGCGCCACGACAAGCCCGGTCGGGAGAGCTCCCATGGCGGCAATATCGGCGAGATTGGATGCCGCGGCCTTCCAGCCGAGGTCGTGAGCGGTTGACCATGCCAATCGGAAGTCTGGGCCGTGAATCATCATGTCGGTCGAAATAACGAATCGGCCGTCGGGAGCGACCAAGACGGCCGCATCATCGCCCGGACCGATCAAAGTTGCTGATGAGGAGGGCAATCGCGGAAAAATTCGGCCGAGAATTCCTTCTTCGCCGATTCTGTCAAGCCCCCCGAAAGCGGTCATCCAATAACGGTATCGGTATCTATCGCGCCCGCGATCCGAGTTCCATACTTTAGTAATGAGCACTATTGACCAGATGAGCAGCCCGGACCTAGACGAGGTGCTCGCGAAGTTTGACGCAGTTTTGCGTGTGCGTTTCCTGACGCGGGCCGAGGGCGGCCGCAAGGATGCTGTTAACCCGCCGAGCGGTTTTTACTCGTGCACACTGTTCGGGGTGAATGACCGCACCGGTTACGACGCTCGGATTGTCTTTGCGGGGCTGCGTGCAGAACTCGGGGAAATCTATAAGCTTCCCGCCCTCTTCCTCTGTCCCGAACTCGTGATCGAGCGGTTCCCGGTCGGAACGGAGTTCCGAATCATGGACCGCAACCGACTGGCGGGCAGTGGCGTGTTTGTGAGCCATGGGGCGAACTTCTAGAACCGCACTCTGAGAAGGTGGGGCCGATTCCCGGCTGCCACCCATGCATCGCACGTTAGCCTGAAGGCGATGAAAACGAAGCTGGCGATGGCTGCGACGGCTGCGACGTTCGCTGTCGTTGTGTTGAGCGGATGCGCGGCTACCGTCGCGCTATCGCCTGCGGGGGACGCCACCAGCGCGAAGTGCGCGAGCGTCATCGTCTTACTCCCCGACACAGTTTCGACGCTGGCGCAGCGGGTGACCAACGCGCAGGGCACGGGCGCCTGGGGCGAGCCCGCGGACATCCTGTTGCACTGTGGGGTTCCTGTACCCGATCCAACTTCGAGCCTGCCGTGCGTGACGGTCGATGGGATCGACTGGCTCCGCAAGGCCGACGCCAAGCAGGTCTTCGTCTTCACCACCTACGGCCGCGATCCGGCGGTCGCGGTGACCATCAACTCGGAGGACGTCAAGGCCGACGGCAACCAGGCGCTCAACGATCTCGCCACCGCCGTCGCGGCGATCCCCGCTAAGCACCATTGCGTTGCGCCGGAAGAAGTGATTCAGGATGGCCAACCGGTCAGCGAGGGGACCCCAGCACCGACGGTGACGCCGACTCCAACCGCAACCGCAACCGCAAAGCCCTAGCGAGACGCTTCAAGCCCCAGGGTGATGAGTTCATCGATGAGCTCTGGATAGCTCATGCCCGATGCCAGCCAGCACTTCGGGAACATCGAGATCGGGGTGAAACCCGGCATGGTGTTGATCTCATTCACGATGAAGTCGGTGCCGGTAAAGAAAAAGTCGATTCGCGCGAGGCCAGATCCGTTGATCGCCTCGAATGCGCGCGAAGCGACCCGCTGCAGTTCGCGCAGTTCACCCTCCTGCAGGTCGGCCGGGCAGATGAGCTGGGCGGCGGAATCATCCAGGTACTTGGCGTCGAAGTCGTAGAACTCGCGCGTTGTCATGACGATCTCGCCGGGTAGGGAGACTCGCGTCGGTCCGCCGCCGCGTCCGCTCAGTACCCCGCACTCGATTTCGCGTCCGGCAATCGCCGGCTCGATGAGCGCTTTTGTGTCCTGAGCAAATGCGACCTCGAGCGCCGCATCCAGATCCTCCCAACGCGAGACCTTGGTCACTCCGACCGAGGATCCGGCGCGGGCCGGCTTCACGAACGCGGGAAGCCCCAGCGACTGAGCCCGAGGGCGCCAGAGCTCGTTCTGCTCGGACCACTGCTGGCGGGTTACCGTGAACCACGGAGCAACCTCGACTCCCGCCGCGGCGAGCACTGTCTTGGTGAAGTGCTTGTCCATGCCAAGGGCGCTGGCGAGAACTCCGTTGCCGACGTAGGGCAAGCCGACCAGCTCGAGAAGCCCCTGCACGGTGCCGTCCTCGCCAAACGGGCCATGCAGGATCGGAAACGCCAGATCGACATCCCCCAGCGAGTGGATGGCGCCGTCGACATCCTGATAGCGCAGCTCCCGCGTCACCGCCGATTCCGGCCACAGGATGCGCGTGCCATTGTCGTGCACTTCCGGCATGTTCGCGGGGTCCATGAAAAACTTCGCGGCACGGTCCTCTTCAAGCGTGAAGGCGCCATCGCGGGTGATCCCGATCGGGATGACGTCGTACTTCTCCCGATCGATGGCCTCGAGCACCCCACCCGCCGTCGCGCAACTGATGGTGTGCTCGGACGACCTGCCCCCGAACAGGAGCGCGACGGTCAGTTTTGACACGGCTACTCTCCCTGGGGCGTCGGATCTGTCGTGAGGTGGGGGGCGATGTCTCGCGGATTCAGAGTACCCGCCAGCACCTCGGCGACCTGACTCACGATGGGCATTTCGACGCCCTTCGCCAGCGCGAGCTCGAGGATCGGGGCAACCGACGCGAGACCCTCCGCCGTCTGGTTCATCTGCTTGATGACCTCGGAGAAGCTGTAGCCCTGGCCGAGCAGGCGACCCGCTGTGTTGTTGCGCGAGAGCGATGATTCGCAGGTCGCGATGAGATCGCCGAGCCCCGCGAGGCCGGACAGGGTCTCAGCTCGCGCACCGTAGGCGACCGAGAAGTCGGTCATCTCGACGAGGCCGCGCGTGATGATGGATGCCTTGGTGTTCTCGCCGTAGCCAACGCCATCCACGATTCCGATAGCAACCGCGATCAGGTTCTTGAGCACGCCGCCGAACTCGGTGCCGATCACGTCGGTGTTCACGAACGAACGAAAGTATGGGTTGGTCGCGACCACGGCGACCGCCGTAGCAGTGTCGAGGCTCTCCGAGGAGACCACCGCGGCGGTCGGCTGCTCCCTGGCGATCTCGAGCGCGAGATTGGGCCCTGAGACGACGGCGACACGCTCGGGCGGAAGTTCCAGTTCCTGGTAGATCACCTCGCTCATCCGCAGGCGAGTGCCCTTTTCGACACCTTTCATCAGGGAGACGACCGTCGCATCCCGGGGCAGCAGGTCACGGATGTCGACCAGATTTTCGCGCAGGCTTTGACTCGGAACCGAGACGTAGACCTGCTCCGCGTCGGCGAGCACCTCGGGGAGGTTCGAGCTGGCCCGGAGGGAACGCGGTAGGTTGATCCGCGGCAGGTAGTCACTGTTGCGTTTGGACTCCGAAATCTCGCGGGCGAGCTCCGGGCGCCGTGCCCACACGATGACCTCCGCGCCGCCGTCGGCGAGGACTTTCGCGAAGGTTGTGCCCCACGATCCCGCGCCGAGAACAGCGACCCTACGCGCCATCGAAGTGTCCCGTCTCCGACTGGTGCATGGCCGCCGGGTCCCAGCGCTCGGCCGGAGCAGCCTCGCCGCGCAGGTCTTCGAGCAGGGCGGTGATGTCGTCCATGACCACGTTCGTGGCCCTGGCCAGCAGCGCGGTGTTGATCGGCTTGCCTCGAAAGGACCGCAGGTCGACCGGATCGCCGTACTTGACCACGATCTTCTTGCGCGGGAAGAGACTGAGCCTGCCGTAACGCGGCAGGACGAGCTGCGTGCCCCAGTGCGCGACGGGGATGATCGGGATGTCGGCATCCAGCGCCATCCGCACCGCACCGAATTTGCCTCGCATCGGCCAGTAGTCCGGGTCGCGGGTCAGCGATCCCTCCGGATAGATGATGACGGCCAGCCCGTGTTCCGTGATCTGTCGAGCGGTCGCCAGGGGGTCGGCACTGCGAACCGCACCGGCCCGCTCTACCGGAACCTGCTTTGACGCCCGCATGATCGCGCCGAGCACCGGCACCCTGAAGAGAGATGCCTTGGCCAGGAACCGTGGCATCCGCCCGACCTTCCACATCGCGACTCCGATGACCAGCGGATCGATTTCGCTGTAGTGGTTGGGAGCGAGAACGAATGCCCCGGACACCGGCGCCTTGTCGCCGTCCAGAATGGTGATCTTCGACAGGATGCCCATCAACGGAATCACGAGCGCCGCAAGGAATCGCCAGATGGCGGTCTTTTCTGATTTATCAGGCATCAAGGGGCGCGGCAGCGGCACCGCGGGCGGGGTCGTCACGACTTGCGACTAGCCCTCGTAGTCGAAGTCGGCTCCGAGGTCCCCAAGCTTCTCGATGAAGTGCTCGTAGCCGCGACTGATGATGCCGACGTTGCTGATGGTCGAGCGTCCCTCTGCAGTGAGCGCGGCGATCAGGTGACTGAAGCCGCCGCGCAGATCGGGAACTGTGATGTCAGCGCCGTGCAGCGACGTCGGCCCCGTGATGACCGCCGCCTGCTCGAACTCGCGACGCGCGACGCGACGGTCGTAGCCTGCCAGGCCATCCTTGTGGACCACGATGTCCGCGCCCATGGCGATCAGAGCATCGGTGAATCCGAAACGGTTCTCGTAGACGGTCTCGTGCACAATCGAGGTGCCCTCGGCCTTCGTGAGGGCGACGATGAGCGGCTGCTGCCAGTCCGTCATGAACCCGGGGTGGACATCCGTCTCGACGACGACTGGCTTGAGTGATCCGCCCGGGTGGTAGAAGCGGATGCCGTCCTCGTGGATGTCGAACGCGCCGCCCACCTTGCGGAAGATGTTCAGGAAGGTCATGAGTTCCTGCTGCTTTGCGCCGCCGACAAAGATGTCGCCCTCTGTTGCCAGCGCAGCGGATGCCCAGCTCGCGGCCTCGTTCCGGTCGAACAGCGCGCGGTGCGTGTACCCGGTCAGGGATTCGACGCCCTCGATGAAGATTACGCGGTTGGGCTCGACGTTGATGATCGCGCCCATCTTCTGCAGGATGGCGATGAGGTCCATGATCTAGGGCTCGATGGCCGCGTTCTTGAGTTCCGTAACGCCCTTCGCCAGCACCGCCGTCAGAAGTACCTGCTCGGTCGCCCCGACGCTCGGGAAGGGCAGTTCGAGCTTGGCGCCGTGCAGACCGTTGGGCGCGCTGAGGTGCATGCCCTCGGGCGCCTTGTCGACGACCGCGCCGAATTCGCGCAGCGCCTGGATGTGGAAGTCGATCGGGCGCGGGCCGATGTAGCAGCCGCCGAGGTCCGGGATGAAGGCGCGACCGAGACGGTGCAGCAGCGGGCCGCAGAACAGGATCGGGATCCGGCTCGAACCGGCGTGCACGTTGATCTCTTCGGTGCTGGCGCTCTCCACGTTGGTGGGGTCCATGACGATCTCGCCGTCACTCGCGCCGTCGGAGACCTTGACGCCGTGCAACTCGAGCAGGCCGCGCACCACTTCCACGTCGCGGATGTGGGGTACGTCGTAGAGGACGCTGGGCGTCTCGCCGAGTACGGCGGCCACCATCGCTTTGGAGACGAGATTCTTGGCGCCACGGACCCGGATCTGACCCTGCAACGGCGTACCGCCGTGCACGACCAAGACGTCGTCGGTCAACGTAACCTCCAGCCGGCGGGCGCGAACATGCGCACCCGGAGATGAGACGAGGGGGCCTGCAACGGGCGGGGGTACCCGTTCTGCAACCGGGGAAGCATAGCGCTGAGTGACAAAAGCGAAAGCCAGCACACCGCTCGACCGAGCGGAAAATGCTGATGATTAACCCAGCGGAAAGGTTCAGCCGTGCGGACCGGA
>DATAZY010000100.1:0-5604 GCA_036271795.1 Galbitalea sp. | reverse complement strand
AAGCACGAGACCCCGTTTCTGAATGCTCCAATAGCGGGTCGGGTATCCGAGCTCCGCGAGTTTCGTCGCCCAGGTTTGGGCGTCGGCTTTCATGAACACTTCCTGATTGGCCTCATCGGTCGTGACAATCCGTTGCGCGGCGTTGTACGGCGAAACGTCGACTCGCTACCGGTCGTTCGCGGTCGCGAAGGTGAGGCTCGAGTTGGCGCCGCTGACCCGGAGGTCCGTTAGCGGCTCGTCGAACGGTTCGGGCATGGTCGGAGCCTGTCAGCTTCCGGCGGCGACTTCAATCCACCGATCAGCTGCGGTTGTGTCCACCGATCAACTATCACCGGTCAGCGGGACCCTAAAGCACATGGATCTCGCCCTCCGGCCGAGGGATGCCGATGATCCCTCCACTCCAGAGCACCACCCAGGCGACGCCGTCGCGGTCGATGGCGAGGCCCCGCGGTTTCGTTCCATAGGACGAGATGTCGTACTCGGTCAGCTTCGCGTCGGCGTCGATGTGGCCGACGAGGTCTTCGTTGATCTCCGTGAACCAGCATCCACCTTGCTGATCGGATGCGATCTCGATCGCGACCCCCTTCGGCCACGGTTCCACCCGCTGCAGAAGCTTCTCCGCTCGACCAATGCGCCAGATGCCGCCGTTGCCGTAATCGGCGATCCAGACGGCTTCGGTGTCGACAGCGAGTCCGAATGGTGCTGCGCACTCCGGCGAGGTCCAGGATTCGGTTGTTCCGTCGGCATCCATTCGCACAATGTCTGCCCGGCCGTACCTCGTGAACCAGAGCGAACCGCGGTCGTCGACAGCCACAAATCGGGGATCCGCGGGCGCCGGGTCTGTGAGCTGGTCATCACCCGTCACGACAGGCCGCACGACGGTCGCAGAACCGTCGAGCGCGACGCGGGCAACCTCGCCCGTTGCGCTGAGCGTCACCCACGCGTCGTCTCCGGCGGTCGCAATCCCCGTCGGGTGTGATCCGTCGGGCAGTTTGCAGTTGTGGATCGTGCCGTCGTGATCGAAGCGGCCGACGGTGTCGATGATCGGCATGGTGAACCAGATGCTTTCGCCGCCCAGCGCAATCTGGTTGGGAGTTGCGTCAACCGGATAGTGCTCGATCGAGCCGTCCCGCATGAGGCCGACCACTTCGGTGTTTGCCGCGCAGGTGACCCACAGGGATTGCCGGCCGCCGACGGTGATGTACTCCGGTTTGGTGCCATAGAGGTCGAACCGGAGGTCCACGATTTCTGCCTTCGGCTGCATGGGGTTGAGCCTAGTGAAGCGGGCTGCTACCTCGGGTCGAGCGAGGCGGCGAAGCCCGGCGTTATCGAGACCTTAGCGGTGCAGCCCGGCGTGATCGAGACCACCCGTGAAAAACGGGCCGCCACCCTTTCGGATGACGGCCCGTCGTCAAGTATCGACGCGATCCTCGCTGTGCCTTGCGCTGTTAAACAGAACTAGCGGCGCAGTCCGAGA
Organism: Galbitalea sp.; assembly: GCA_036271795.1. Taxonomy (GTDB): domain Bacteria; phylum Actinomycetota; class Actinomycetes; order Actinomycetales; family Microbacteriaceae; genus Galbitalea. The sequence continues at coordinate 4,127 of DATAZY010000100.1, read as the reverse complement.
CGCTCGATCAGCGAGCGGTAACGCTCGATGTCGATGTCCTGCAGGTAACCCAGCAGGCGCCGACGCTGACCAACCAGCAGAAGCAGGCCACGACGTGAGTGGTGGTCATGCTTGTGCTCTTTGAGGTGCTCGGTCAGGTCTTTAATACGACGCGTGAGCATCGCGACCTGGACCTCGGGGGATCCCGTGTCACCTGGGTGGGTAGCGTACTCGTCGATGATCGCCTTCTTGACATCGGCTTCAAGAGCCATAGAAGTGATCCCCTTTCTCCTCGTTGCGCGGTGCCCGGCTCCTCGTGAGTGGGCGCTGTTTATCCGCGGCCGTTAGACGGCAACCTTGCGAGTTTAGCAGAGGACTTCGTGTGTCGACACGCGAGCTGAATGCGCTGTCGGATCAGTGGAACTGCTGGACGAAATCGAGAGCCGGCTGGGCAGCCTCCCGCCATCCACTGTCGAAGACTAGCGAGTGCCCGCGACCGGGGATGACCACATACTCTGTCGCGGAGACCTTGTTCCGCTTTTGCCTCGCAAAGGATGCCCTCGCGATTGCCGGTGGGGCTATGTGATCCAGAGCTCCGGTCACGATCAGAAGTGGTCCTCGCTCGGGGTTCAACGTATCCACAACGTCTTCGGTGCGTGGGTTGACGTTGGCAGTCGCCGCTTGAAAAAGTGTGACGCTGGTCCCTGGCACGGGGTACTCCGCGTACAGCGCCCTGGCCTCCGCGTCGGTGAGTTCGTTCGCGAACGAATATCGAAATTGTGCGTAGGTGAGGCTGTTCGATCGCTTGTAGTTTCGCGGGTTACCGATGACGGGAAATGCGCTCTTCAGTGCGGAGAATGGCAAGGGCAGAACGCCTCGGAATGGCGCAGAGTCGTATGCAACCGAAACAGTCGCCAGTCCCCTGCCGGCGAGCTGCTGAGTGATCAGGCCACCAAAGGAGTGGCCGATTATTGCCGGTGACCGGTCGAGGGCATGGATTACTTCCTCGAAGTGATCCGTCACCTGCTTGATGGATTTGCCTGCGAACCGCGACGGATTCGCGCGACCCTCAGCGACGCTCGTCGGGTCGTCCGGCCATCCCGGTGCGATAGTCGTGTATCCGCTCTGCTCAAACAGGTCCCGCCATGGCTGCCAGCTGGAACCGAGTATCCAAAGCCCGTGAACGAAAACTACCGGCTTCCGCTTCGAAGCGTTCGCTCGATCGACTTCCGCTTGCTCCCAGTCCGCAATTGGCATGTTTGGTATTCCTCCTAGTGTCTGAGACGAGTCCGGCGCTCCGCGCAGCTCGGTCGGTAGTGCCTTCGATTCTGGCTGCGGCACGCCGGGGAGTCACTGTTCCTGCAAACAGCATTCGCTTCTCAAACTGTCGCTCAGAACAATTTGAGTCGACGTGGCATCCCAAATCTGGCCATGCCCCGCCAATCAATCGCCATATCATTGTTGGGTGGAACAACTCGGTGATGACATTGGCGAACAGGTGGCAAGCCTGGCAAAAGCCGTCCTGCGGGATTCGGCGGCCCTGTCAGAGGCGATGGCGGAACAGATGCGATCAAGCGTTCCGATCTATCGCACTGACCTGGTCACCGCAGAGGAGCTCACAGCCACCTGTTTCGACAACCTGCATTTTGTCTTCGGTTCGATGGGACGAGCAACTCCTCTTGACTCGCCTGAATCACGCGAAAACGGCCATCGGCGGGCGCGAGCCGGGATCCCACTTACTGATGTCATGGCGGCCTATCGCATAGGAGCCCGATTCATGTGGAATCGACTCTCGGCCGTAGCAACCAGTGCCACGACCGAGGTCGTGATCCGCGCCGCAGCGGAGATGTGGCTGGTGCTCGACGTCTACACCCAGGAAATGGCGACAGGCTACAGGGACGAGATCGCCTTCCAGGTCGCAACAAGTGCCGACGAGCGCGGCGCCCTGATCCAGGCGATCCTGGACGGCAGTGTTCCCGACGCGAACCTTTGGGAGGCCGCCCAGTCGCTGAAGATACCTCTTACCGGATCTTATGTAGCCGTGGTCGTCTCAGTGCCGGAGTTAGGCAAGCAGCCGCTGGCCGGCATTCAGCAGCGGTTATCGGGGCTCGGCATAGCGTCGATCTGGCAACTCCAACCGGACTCCGAGATGGGAATCGTGCATCTCCGGAATGCTCAAAAAGACCGGGCATCGCTGCTTGCCGACTTGGAAACAATTGGCGAGCCACGAGTCGGGCTCAGCCCGGAATTCACGGACCTCCGGGCGGTGAAAGCGTCGATCCGGCTGGCATCGCTTGCACTTCGGGCATCGACTGGCGCGCGTCACGTGGTCAGCTACGAGAGCGAACCGCTCTCAATTCTCGCGGCCGGACTACCGGAAGTCATGGAGCAAGTGACGGAACCCATTCTGGTTGGCCTGGCCGCGATGACCGCGCGCGACAAAGAGCTCTTGCTCAAGACGTTTGGCGCCTGGCGCGACAATGGTGGCTCGGCCGACGCCGCGGCCGCCGTATTGTTCTGCCATCCGAACACGGTCCGGCATCGTCTGCGCCGACTCGAGGAGGCGACGGGCCGCTCTCTTTCCGACCCGAAGTCGACTATGGAACTCGGACTCGCCTACGAATACGACTTACTCCATAGCGCGGTTGACTAAACCCCAGCCGCAGCTGCCGCCACTATGACATCCAGCAACTCAACACACACCCAAACCACCCCGACAATCACCACAAGCTTCCCGAGCGCGACCCACGCCTTCCGCCGGTACGACGCCGCATCCACCTCGTGCCGCAGCCGCTCGAAGCGCTGGACGTGGCGTTGGGTGTCATCGAGAACGATGGCGTCGCGGTGCCAGGTGCCGCGGCGACCGGCGACGTCCGCGATTTCGGTCACGGCATCCGCCGACAGAACGCGGCGACGGCGACGAAGGTTTCGCACAATTCCTCGGGAGGTCACGACATCCACCGCCGGGCGCTTCACGCCGTAGTTGAGCTCGGAAACGCCGACCATGACGATGAGCGGGGTCACCCAGAGCGGTCGGCCGACCGCGTTCGACAGAAGTTTGGATGCCCGCGCCGCCTCGTGCTGGGAGTTGCGGATGTAGTCCTGCCGGAAGCCATTGATGCGCAGCGCCTGCCCCGCCGCCCACACCTTCTTATTTGCGTGTGCCTTCGTGTTGATCGTGAAAACACCCGTCGGGCCGATCACGACGTGGTCGATGTCGGAGCCGGCCGCGCCCACAGGAACGGCGTTGATGACATGCCAACCGTCGCCGAGGTGCTCCAGCTTCTCGGCAACGACGATCTCGCCAAGAGCGCCGAGATACCAGCTGCGGGCGTTTTGTGCGAGAGGGCTCGCGCCGAAGAAGCGCGCCATCCGACCGAGCGGCGGCACCTCGCTCTGCAACTCCAGGCACTGCTGGATGGCCGCGTAGCCGGCACCGCGGGCAGTGAGCGTCAGCTCTACTCCCCCACGTGGATCCGTGATCGTCATCTATCCCCCGCGGTCACGATAGACAGGTCGGTTCAGGATCTGGCAGCCCCAGTATGGGTCAGGACGGTTTCGACTGGTCCATCCACCATTCCGTGAACTCGGTCGCTCGGACGACTCCGCCGCCGTCCACGGCGAGGCGGATGACCCAGAGATTGCTGTAGCGCACTGTTGCGTAGTCCGTCTCGCCCTGAACGAAGGCGAGGCCATCCATTACTGAAAGGGGTTTCCAGGTGAATTTGGGCGTGCCGGGAGCATCCTGATTCTCGTGCCACATGGCGATGATCGCGTCCCGACCACGCAGCGGTTCGGTGAAGGGCTCCTTGTAGTAGACGGCGTCGTCGGTGAACAGCGCGCCGATGTCGGCTGGGTCGTTCGACTCCCACGCCCTGCGGTAGGCGGTCATCCAGGTGGATAGGGCGTCGGTCTGGGGGTCGGAAGTGCCTCCGGCCTGGTTGTCGGGTGTGGCGCCGCTCGGGGTATCGCGGGGGCTGTCGGTCAGTCTGTCGCTCATGCAACAGGTCTACCGGCAACCGCCGACTGGGGCACCCAAGGGGCTTCAGTTATCGCACCCGGCGCGGTAAATTGGCGGCACAGCCAGCCCAGAACCCGCCGGCCACGACTCTCGCGTCGGCCGCGCCACTGGGCAACCACCGTGGGTC
>DATAZY010000099.1:0-66786 GCA_036271795.1 Galbitalea sp. | reverse complement strand
GCGACTGTCAGAACTCCCACGACCCAAGCGGCAGCCGAACCTGCTGTTCGCCTGCTCACGACTGGTGGGATGCCCGCTCGGGCCGTATGCGGAATGGCGCGAGTGGCTGCTCGCCAACTGGCCAGCGGTCTCCGCGGAAATGCGCGGGCGCGGAACACAGACGAATGAGCCGCGGCGCTGCGCTGTGCTGCTGCCGGTCCTCGCGCAGATCGAGGGTCCGATCGCGCTGCTCGAGGTCGGGGCATCCGCGGGTCTCTGCCTCTATCCCGACCGCTACAGCTATTCCTACGATGGTCGTCGCCTCGATCCGGTCGAGGGTCCGAGCACCGTTCTCCTCGAGTGTGCGACGACGGGAAACCCACCAATTCCTGCGGCGCTGCCGGAGATCGTGTGGCGGGCCGGCATCGACCTGAACCCGCTCGACCTCACCAATGCCGACGATGTGAACTGGCTGGAGACGCTGATCTGGCCGGCACAGCACGAGCGCCTGGCGCGTATCCACGCGGCAATCGAGATCGTGCGGGCCGACCCGCCGCGAATCATTCGCGGAGACGCCATCGACGACCTGCCGCCTCTCGTAGCTGCGGCACCGCCCAACGCCACGCTCGTAATTGTGAGTTCCGCCGCGATTGTCTATCTGACGCCAGAACCAAGGGCCCGATTCATCGAGTATGTTCGATCGCTCAACGCGGCGTGGATTTCGAACGAGGGGTCGGGCATTGTGCCCGTCGCCGCAGCCGCGCTGGGCGACCGCATCCCACCCGTGCTCGGTCAGATGCTCCTGTCGTTGAACGAGGTTCCCCTAGCGTTCACCGGTCCGCACGGCGACCGGCTTGACTGGCTCTAACGACTCGATTCTGAGGATCCCTCCTGCATGGGCGTTGCGCCAGAACATCGCTCGAGGGCAGCCCTAGGATTGCCGCGAAACTAAGGAGAGAAGGATGTCTGCCGACGCGGCACGGAACCGGGTGAGCGAGCCCGCACTGAGCGAGCGCGACATCCGGATCCTTGACTTTGAACGAGAGTGGTGGCATCACGCCGGGGCCAAGGAGGCGGCCATCCGTTCCCAGTTTTCTCTCTCTGCTGCTCGCTACTATCAACTGTTGAACGCCGTCATTGATTTGCCCGGTGCGCTGCGCCATGATCCAATGCTTGTAAAGCGTTTGCTGCGGGCACGGGATGCACGCACGCAGGCGCGATCGGCACGTGCGTTCACCCGATCCGGAATTGACGGCACCCCTAGCCATCCCACCAGCGAGGAATCCCCCAACTAGACATGGCGAACTTCCGCACTGACCAGTTCGATAACCTGCCGGAAAACCCTGACCGAGTCGGCGCCCATCGTGGCCCGAAGGTCAAGGGTCGCGGCTGGATTACCTTTGCGTGGGCAGTTCTGGCGACGGCGATTCTCGTGGTCGGCGGACTCTACGTTCTGTCCATTTTCAATAGCTCGATCAAGTTCGGCCTCGGCGCAACAGCCGGTTCCACTCCGACCGCCTCGAGCACCCCGGTCCCGGTGATCACTCCGATCGTGGACCCGAGCGCGATCGCCTCGCGCGACATCACCGTCACGGTTCTGAACGGGACCGACATCGTCGGACTGGACACGAAGGCCGCCGCGAAGCTGACCGCGAAGGGCTGGGACGTGATCGCGACAGCTAACTCGACAGCGACCAACATCAAGACGTCAACCGTCTACTACTCTGACGCGGCGAACGAGGATGTCGCCGAGGGCATCCAGAGCCTGCTCGGGGCGCAGGACATCGGCTTCACGAGCCAGTATCCGGGATCATCCATCACCGTTGTTGTTGGCAGTGATTTCTCCGGCTAGTTCGTTCGGCATCACGGTCGTCACTGCGCCTGCAAGAGTGCGTGTTTCTGGCATGTTTAATCCTTCCGCTTCTGGGTCAGCGGCGGTTCCGCTCCGCTAATATCTGGGTTGGTCGCCCATTCGTGCCACGCGACTCGGCTCACTGCAACACCGCACGCGCCGCCCAGTTATCAGCAGGGAGTAAGAAATGGCGAACGGGACCGTCAAGTGGTTCAACGCGGAAAAGGGCTACGGATTCATCACCGTCGAGGGCGGCGGCCAGGATGTCTTCGTGCACTATTCCGCGATCGATATGGGCGGATATAAGGTGCTCGAAGAGGGCCAGCAGGTCACCTTCGAAGTGGGCACCGGGGCCAAGGGCCCCCAAGCGGAGTCGGTGCGTCTGGCCTGAACTCTCCGACGAACTCCTGAGGGGCGTCAATCGTTCCGAAAGCTAGCGCTTTTGGAACCGTCTGGCGCCCCTCAGCCATGTGCGCTCGCCTTGCACTCGCCCCGGGGGAGTGCCAGAATGTCTTTGGCACTCGACGCCACTGAGTGCTAACGCAGACCATTAGTCCGAGAGGGACAAGTAACACATGGCAAAGATCATTGCTTTCAACGAAGAGGCCCGTCGTGGCCTCGAGCGTGGCCTCAACATTCTCGCCGACGCCGTCAAGGTGACGCTTGGCCCGCGCGGCCGCAACGTCGTGCTGGAGAAGAAGTGGGGCGCGCCAACCATCACGAACGACGGTGTGTCGATCGCGAAGGAAATCGAGCTGGACGACCCCTACGAGAAGATCGGCGCAGAGCTGGTCAAAGAGGTTGCAAAGAAGACGGATGACGTCGCGGGCGACGGAACGACGACTTCCGTCGTTCTCGCCCAGGCTCTGGTTCGCGAGGGACTGCGCAACGTCGCGGCCGGCGCAGACCCGATCAGCCTGAAGCGCGGAATCGAGAAGGCCACCGCCGCGGTCATCGAGGCGCTCATCGCCTCGGCCAAGGAGATCGAGACCAAGGAAGAGATCGCGGCCACCGCATCCATTTCTGCTGGCGACCCCGAGATCGGCGCTCTCATCGCAGAGGCGATCGACAAGGTCGGCAAGGAAGGTGTTGTCACCGTCGAGGAGTCGAACACTTTCGGTACCGAGCTCGAGCTGACCGAGGGTATGCGTTTCGACAAGGGCTTCCTGTCGGCGTACTTCGTCACCGACCAGGAGCGCCAGGAGGCGGTCTTCGAGGACCCATACATCCTGATCGCGAACAGCAAGATCTCGAACATCAAGGACCTGCTGCCGATCGTTGACAAGGTCATCCAGGACGGCAAGCAGCTCCTCATCATTGCTGAGGATGTGGACGGCGAGGCTCTCGCGACCCTCATCGTCAACAAGATCCGCGGCATCTTCAAGTCGGTCGCCGTCAAGGCGCCCGGTTTCGGTGACCGTCGCAAGGCACAGCTGCAGGACATCGCGATTCTGACGGGCGGCCAGGTGATCTCCGAGGAGGTCGGCCTCAAGCTCGAGAACGCGACGCTCGACCTGCTTGGCCGTGCCCGCAAGGTCGTCGTCACCAAGGACGAGACCACGATCATCGAGGGTGCCGGCGAGGCCGACGCCATCGCGGGTCGCGTTCGCCAGATCCGTTCCGAGATCGAGAACACCGACAGTGACTACGACCGCGAGAAGCTGCAGGAGCGCCTGGCCAAGCTGGCCGGTGGTGTTGCCGTCATCAAGGCCGGTGCCGCGACTGAGGTTGAACTCAAGGAGCGCAAGCACCGCATCGAGGATGCAGTGCGCAATGCCAAGGCAGCCGTCGAAGAGGGCATTGTCGCCGGAGGTGGCGTCGCGCTCATCCAGGCCGGCAAGACCGCGTTCGAGACCAAGGCCATCAAGGGCCTCACCGGTGACGAGGCGACGGGCGCGAACATCGTGCGCGTTGCGGTTGACGCTCCGCTTAAGCAGATCGCGCTCAACGCCGGACTCGAGCCCGGCGTTGTCGCCGACAAGGTGCGCAACCTTCCGACCGGTCACGGTCTCGACGCATCAACGGGTGAGTACGTCGACATGCTCGCCGCGGGAATCAACGACCCGGTCAAGGTGACCCGCTCAGCACTGCTGAACGCTTCATCGATTGCCGGTCTGTTCCTGACGACCGAGGCCGTCGTTGCCGACAAGCCTGAGAAGGTTTCGGCTCCGGTCGGCGACCCGAGCGGTGGAATGGACTTCTAGGAGTCAAGTAATGCAAATGGGCGGTTCCCCTCGGGGAGCCGCCCATTTGCTTTGCCGGCAGACGCCGTGAGAGCTAGTGCTGGAAAAGCCTCGCGTTGGTCATTTCTGCCTCGGCGTATTGCTGGGCCGCGGCTCCCAGCGCGTGACCGATCGAACCGAGGCTCTCCTCGACTCGCTGCTGCGTCGCCCGCCAGTCGCTGACCACATTCTGGAACGCGGATGCCGCCGCTCCCGACCACGAACCCTGCAGGTTCACCAGCTGGCCGAGCAGCGCGCTCGACTCGCCAGAGAGTCGCTCCATGGACGCGTGGATGGATGCGGTCGCACCGAGGACCGCTTCGCTGTCTACCTGATAACTCGTCATGCACCGACGGTAGGTCCGGCCCGCACCGACGACCGACATCGGGTAGCTGACGGTGGGCAATCCAGACGGATTACGTGGTGTGGAGAAGTGGAAGCCGCACGCGGAAAGTTGCGCCGCCTCCGGGGGTCTCGACCACATCCACCGTTCCGCCGTGGGATGCGACGATGGATGCGACGATCGCGAGCCCGAGGCCACTGCCGCCGGTGTCCCTGTTGCGCGAGGAGTCTGCGCGCCAGAATCGCTGGAAGATCTTCTCTCGAATCTGAGGCGGGATGCCGTCGCCGTGATCGATGACGGAGAGGTAGGCAGAATCGCCGGGCTCGTCGACCTGGATGCCGATCTCGATCGGGCTGCCCTCCGGCGTAAAGCGGATCGCGTTGCCCATCAGGTTGGTGACCACCTGGCGGATCTTGTTCTCCTCGGCGCGTACGGTCGCACTCGGCGGGTTCGGGTCATCTATGACCACGACCTGGGTAGCGAGCTGCTTTGCCCCGCGCGGTCGACGAGTGGTGAGTCGCGCGATCGTCGCGCCAGCGAGAGCCATGCTCCTGGTTGCGACCGATCCCGTCCGCGCAGTTGCGGGGACCGGCGCCTCGACCGCGGGCTCGACGGGTCGCGCCGCAGCTATCGGCTCGGTGACTACAACCTGCACGAGTCGATCGGGGGCGGAGGCCATCGCATCCAGTGCCGCGTCAGTGGCCAGCGGCACGAGGTCCACCGCAACGAGGTTGAGCGGCTTCGCCTCGTCGATGCGCGCAAGTTCGAGCAGATCCTGGACGAGTTCGCCCATGCGGATCGCTTCCTTCTCGATGCGCTCCATCGCCTGGCCGACCTCTTCCGGGGTGGTGAGCGCGCCCATCCGGTAGAGCTCCGCATAACCCCGAACGGACACGAGCGGCGTTCTCAGTTCGTGGCTCGCATCCCCGACAAAGCTCCGCATCTGCTCGACAGTTTTCTGGCGTGCGGCGAAGGCCGCGTCGATGCGCGCCAGCATGGTGTTGAGGGATTCGTTGAGCCGTCCGACCTCGGTATTGCGCGGCGCGCGTTCGAGGCGCTGGCTGAAGTCGCCGGCCGCGAATCGCGCCGCCGTCTGTTCGACTTCGCGCAGGGGAGCGAACGTGGATGTGACGAGCAATCGGGTCAGCGCCCCGCCGAGCACGACCACGGTCAATGCGAAGAACAGGAAGATGAGCGCGAACTGCCCGATGATCTGCTCATTCTCGTCCAGGTTGTAGGCGACGATCAGCGCGTTCTGGGCGGTGCCGTCGGTGCCGACGACCGGAAAGCCGACCGCCTCCCAGTGGTTGAGGCCGCGCTTGTCGCTCAGCGTGAACGAGACGCCCTTGTGAATTACCTTGGGCAGAGTTTTGCTGGAGATGACCGGGACTGCCGAGTCGTCCGGCCCGTCGGGACAGATGTCTTCGCCCGCCTGGTTGATGACCGCGAAGTAGTATTTCGGCGGAACCTTGTCCTGGTTGCAGGCTTCCGCGACCAGGTCAGCGGTACTGGACGCGTAACTCATGAGATTATTCGAATAGACCTGATTGAGCAGGTAGCTGCGCAGGAAGCTCATGGTTCCGACGCCAGCGACGATGAGCCCCAGGGTCAGCAGCATCACGGTGACACCCGTGATCTTGCCGCGTAGTGAAATCCCGTTCCACCACTCCGTGAGCTGCTCGTGCATTAGGGGGTAAGGCTAAACCTTTGCGGCGCGAAGCATGTAACCGAAACCGCGCTTGGTCTGGATGACCGGCTCGTCGGAGTACTGGTCGAGCTTGCGGCGCAGGTAGGAGATGTAGCTCTCCACGATGCCGGCGTCGCCGTTGAAGTCGTATTCCCAGACGTGGTCGAGAATCTGCGCCTTCGAAAGCACGCGGTTGGGGTTCAGCATGAGGTAGCGCAGCAGCTTGAATTCGGTGGGAGACAGCTCCACCTGTTCGCTGCCGATCGTCACCTCGTGCGTGTCCTGGTCCATGCTGAGCTCGCCGGCACGGATGATGGCTTCCTCGTCGTCGTGCATGGTGCGACGAAGGATGGCCTTGAGTCGCGCGACGATCTCGTCGAGGCTGAACGGTTTGGTGACGTAGTCGTCGCCGCCGACAGTGAGGCCGGTGATCTTGTCTTCTGTGTCATCCTTGGCGGTCAGGAACAGGATCGGCGCGGTATACCCGGATGCGCGCAGCCGCTTGGTAACTCCGAAGCCGTTCATGTCGGGCAGCATGACGTCGAGGATGATCAGGTCCGGCTCCTCTTCGAGGACCGCGGAGATGGCGCCGGCGCCGTTTCCGACCGCTCGAACCGCGAATCCAGCGAACCGGAGGCTCGTAGTGAGGAGATCCCTGATGTTGGGCTCGTCGTCGACAATCAGGATCTTGGGGCCATCAGTCATGGGGCCAGTATCTGCGCGTTGTCTGTGAGGTTTCTGGGAGTTGACACGCGACCCACCCCTGTCACTGTGCGGAGCGTCATTCAGTTCAGGTCGTGGACAACGACGACGGCTCGATCCGTCTCGTCCGGAGCGCCGCGGTCCGACCGCGCCCTGCTCCTGCGTTACTTGCGTACACACTCGAAGCGTGTCCCCCCGTGCGGAACGTACGCCCCCGTTCGAGCGGGCGCCGACGTTCCGCACGGGGGCAAACACCGATTGAGGGGTGGATACTGGAACGGAGGAGGCTCGGATGGAGCTCACGGATCCGCCGGAATTCGAGGCGGTCGGCGATCGAGTCTGCTGGATCGAGAGCGTGTGCCCCGACTGCGGGGCCCTGATCGACGCCGAGCTGCCGGCCGATTGCTGGCGGTGTGGAAATCGGGTTGTTCGCGTCTAGGCCGCTGCGCCCAGATCATCCTCGTCGAGAATCGTGTAGCTGTAGCCCTGCTCTGCGAGAAAGCGCTGCCGGTTCTGGGCGAAATCCTGGTCAACGGTGTCGCGGGCGACCAGCGTGTAGAAGTTGGCGGGTAGTCCGCTCTCCTTCGGGCGCAGCAGTCGACCAAGGCGCTGCGCCTCCTCCTGACGCGAACCGAACGAACCGGAGACCTGGATCGCGACCGTCGCCTCCGGGAGATCGACGCTGAAGTTCGCCACCTTGGAAACGACAAGCAGCTTGGTCGTCCCATTGCGGAATTCTTCGTACAGGCGTTCGCGTTCGGCGACCGGTGTCGCACCGGTCAGCTTAGGCGCGTGGAGGACATCGGCGAGCTCGTCGATCTGGTCGAGATACTGGCCGATCACGAGGATGCGCTCGCCCTGGTGCTTCTTCACCAGCGCCATCACGACGCCTAGCTTTGCCGGGGCGGTCGCCGCGAGGCGATAGCGCTCGTCGTCGGCTGAGGCCGCGTACTCAAGTCGCTCCAGCTCTGGCAGGTCGATCCGAACCTCGTAGCAGGATGCCGGCGAGATGAAGCCCTGTGCCTCGATCTCCTTCCACGGAGCATCGAAACGCTTGGGGCCGATCAGGCTGAAGACGTCGCCCTCGCGGCCATCCTCGCGTACGAGAGTTGCGGTGAGCCCGAGGCGGCGGCGGGCCTGCAGTTCTGCGGTGAGTTTGAAGACGGGGGCAGGCAACAGGTGGACCTCGTCATAGATGACGAGTCCCCAGTCGAGCGCGTCAAGCAGGGCGAGGTGCGTGTACTCGCCCTGCCGCCTGGCCGTGAGGATCTGGTAGGTCGCGATGGTCACCGGACGAACCTGCTTGACGAGGCCAGAGTATTCGCCGATCTCCTCGTCGGTGAGTGTCGTGCGCTTGAGCAGTTCGCTGCGCCACTGGCGCGCTGACACCGTGTTGGTGACGAGGATGAGCGTGGTCGTCTGGGCGGTCGCCATCGCTCCCGCGCCCACAAGTGTCTTGCCCGCGCCGCAGGGGAGCACGACGACACCCGATCCGTGGTCGAAGAAGTTGCTGACCGCTTTGTTCTGGTACTCGCGAAGCGCCCAGCCATCTTCGACGAGAGCCATCGGATGTGGCGTACCGGGCGTGTAGCCGGCGAGGTCTTCTGCCGGCCATCCCAGTTTGAGGAGTTCCTGCTTGAGCTGGCCACGCGCCCAGGCCTGAATGACGTAGGTGTGCGGACCACGCTTCTCGAACAGCAGGCCGGCCACCTTTCGGGCCCGAGTGATCTCGCTTAAGACCGCGGCATCAGTCGCAGTCAGAGTGAGGGCGCCGTCGTCGGCGCGTTCGATGACGAGGCGGCCGTAGCGCGCGACCGTCTCGGCGATATCGACCGAGACGCTCTGCGGTATCGGGAAACGGCTGTATTTCTCGAGAGTCTCGAGCATGTTCTCGGCGGTGTGGCCGGCCGCGCGTGCGTTCCACAGTCCGAGTCGCGTGATGCGGTAGGTGTGGATGTGCTCGGGCGCCCGCTCAAGTTCGGCGAAGACCGCAAGATCGTGGCGGGCATCCTCGGCAGCAGGATGTGCCACCTCGAGGAGAACGGTTCGATCGCTCTGCACAATGAGCGGACCGTCAACCAAAGGCATCAGATCAGCCTAGCTTGGGGAGGTGGGGTGGTGGCTTGTCCCGGTAGCGATTGCTACAGTTCAGCCGGGCTGATTGCGGTGATGCTGGTTAAGGGCAGGGTGCGCTCCAGGTCGGATCGCCGGTCGCGGGCGCGGAGGCGGCCGCCGGCAAGACTGGCGGGTTCGAGCTGCAGGTCGACCGACGAACCGTCCGGCATCGCCACGGTGACCGTCAGTCCGATCTTCGCCCTGATCGCGGTATCGAGTTGGCGCTCCAGCCAGGCCTTGCCGTTCTCCGCCGACGTCGAGACACCGATGAGCCGAAGTCTCTGCACGATCGTCTCGGCGGGCGATTCCTGGACCGTGGCGTGGGAGCGAGCGGTTCGCAGACGGTCCAGAAGGATGATCGTGCCGGCAGCATCCTCGGCCGCAACGGGATAGCGTGCCTCGCTCAGCGACCAGAAGACCACTTCGAACTCGAATTTGCTCACCGCTTTGTACGGACCGACGCGGGTCAGACCGAGCGGGATGAGTCCGTGGTCGACCATGATCGCGGACATCATCGACGCATCCTCGGCGACAATATAGGACTGTGCGCCCTGCTGGTCGGCCGCAGTCGGCGGTTCGATGATCGCACCAACACGAAGCGATCCAAAGCGCGCCGCGGAACCAACGATGAGGTACTCGAGCGGCTGCGGGATGCCCGTCAACGCGATGCTGCCCAGGAACTCGCGGATGCTGTCGGCGGTCTCGCCCGTCGTGAGCGCCCGATTGATGGTGACCTCGCTCACCCGGTACGTCGTCGCGAGTGTGCGCGTCTCGACGTCCGCGATCGTTCGGAGGCGCGCGTCCAGCCTCGGCAGCAGCGGACCCGGCGCAACGATCGAGAGGTCGTGCTGCAGGTAGACCTTGTCGATCTCGGGCGGAAACAGGCCCGTCATGGCTGCGGCCGCGGCAGCTTCGCCATCGATCAGCAACGCCCTACCCGCGGTGCCGGGGGTCGAGTTCGCGGTGATACCCAGCACCTCGGCCTCGTGCGAGAACTCGAGGGTTCGCTCGCGCATCCAGTCGCCACCGGCCGGGTAGAGCCAGTGCACGTACTCAGCGAGCCGCTCGCCCCAGGTTGCCCGAGCTCGGCTGGTCAGCAGCCGGCGGATGTCGTCGGGCAGCCGCGAAGACCACGCGCCGGCGAGTCGCGCCCAGCGCTCGTCATTCGACAGCAGCATCCACTCTGTCGCCCGCTCGGTCGGTAGCCACACTCCGCCTTCCAGCGTGACGAGCTCGGCGCGCGCCGCGATCTCGACGATCGGGGCGACATCCTCAAGCTCGAGGGTCATTGCCGTTGCGAGTCGCTTCGATTCCGGAAGCGCGATGCCCCCGCGTGCCAGCTCTCGCGCGGGATCGCGCTGCAGTTCCGCGAGCAGTGCTGCGACGGCATTGGTGGAGTTGAAGGCGTGCTCACTCGCGGCGTGATCGGTGAAACGAGCGTCGGTCTGGCTGACGGGGGACAGCGATGCCGGCGCTGGATCGCCCCGCAGCGAAGCGAGATCCGGAAGCCCTTCGTCCGACCACGACTCGAACTGCTCGACGATCGAGTCGTAGGGAAGCCAGAGCGCGTCGGCTCGATCGATCAGCGCGAGCCGAAAGGCGGTCGCAAGATCAGCCTCAACGGTCTCGGCGTCCGTCTCGAGCGTCGCAATTGTCTCGGCAATCTGCGCGGTCGTTGCGCCGTCAGGCTGTGCCCCGAGAGCCCAAATCGCGGCAAGTGTTGTGCGATCGAGAGCGGCGCACGCCTTCCGAACGCTGGCCGGATCGAGCAGCGAGTCGGCGAGGTCGAAGAAGTCCCTGACTCGAACATCCCGGACCTCGCGGAGGGTGAGCAGGGCCGTGAGGTCCTCGTCGCCCAGGTCTCGCAGGCGGCCCGCCAACGAGAGAGTGGACGTGCTACTTGCCGGCATCCTTGGCGGTTCGGCTGCGCTGCAGGTACGTGACGATGATGAGAACGATGAAGAGCAGGAAGCCCAGCGGGATGGCGATCTCGGGTAGGAACGCAGCCACCGCCCAGAACGGTGAACTCTCGAAGGTCGCCGGCTTGAGCGTGGCCTCGCCGATGAGTAACGCGACGATCGCGATGATGCCCAGGCCGAGGACGGACCCGGCAATATACATCAGGGAGCGCTGCAGTCGAGAGACGGGTACGGGAGGCTCCGCCGATGCGTCGCGATTCTTCTTGCTGTTGGCCACAAGCTAAGAATACGGGTCGCACCGCGCGCCGCGTGCACCCCGTATCCTTATACCCGCACCGTGAACCGCTCGGTGGAAGAGAGGTACTGGGATGCCTACCGGCAAGGTTAAGTTTTACGACGACGAAAAAGGCTTCGGGTTCATCAGCTCTGATGATGGCCAGGAGGTCTTTCTGCACGCGTCCGCGCTGCCGGCCGGCGTGACCGTGAAGCCCGGTTCGAAGCTCGAATTCGGCATTGCCGATGGCAAGAAGGGCGCCCAGGCGCTGTCCGTGCGCGTGCTCGAGGCACCCCCGACCATGGCAAAACTCAACCGCAAGTCCGCGGACGACATGGCGATCATCGTTGAGGACCTCGTCAAGCTTCTCGATGGAATCGGCGCCGACCTGCGCCACGGCCGTTACCCGGCAAAGTCGCACGGCAGCAAGATCGCAGCGGTGCTGCGCAAGGTCGCCGACGACCTCGATGCTTAGTGGGTACCGTGCTTGATGATCTGACGGAGGCGCAGAAGTTCGCGCTCGCCGCACTCCTTGACGTGACTCCGACATCTACGGTCGGGGAGTTCGTGAGCGAAACGGATGAGGGCGACTACGTTGTCTCGTACCGGTTCGCGACGACGTTGTCGGGCTACCCGGGGTGGAACTGGACGGTCGCCGTAGCCCACCTCCCCGATGAGGAACCCACGATCGTCGAAAGCGAGCTGCTTCCGGCGGAGGGCGCCCTGCTCGCTCCCGACTGGGTGCCGTGGTCGGAACGCATGGATGATTACCGCGCGGCCCAGCTTGCTCTCGGCGAGGCGGCGGCGGACTCCGACGAGGATATCGGCGACGACGATGACGATGACGATGAAGACGACGACGAGTTCGGGAGTGACAATCTGCACGCCGGCGATCTCGACGGTGTCGACATCGACGAGGCGCTAGAGGCGCTTGACCTGCAGGTAGACGAGCCCGAAGAGTCCAAGCCCGAGAGCGACAGCGGGAGTGAAAACCCACCACGCGTGACCGGCCGCCGCAAGCGGGCCAGTAAAGAACAGCAAGACAATCAGGGCGACTAGCCAAACCGTCATCCCGATGACAATGGCCTTGCGGTCATCCGTCTTCACGGGGGTCGGGTCGGGTCGGCGCTCGCTGTCCTTGAGCCAAATCCTCACGTGCCTCAGTTTAGAGGCACAGCGCTTAGCCGTTCTCGACGACGTACTCGATCGACTTGACGAGCGCGCGCACGTCGTCCGGTTCGATTGCGACGAACGTGGCGACGCGCAGCTGGTTGCGTCCGAGCTTGCGGTAGGGCTCTGTGTCGACGATTCCGTTTTCGCGCAGTGTCTTCGCGATCGCGGCTGCATCGATCGACTCGTCGAAGTCGATCGTGACGACAACCTGTGAGCGATGGTCCGGATTCGCGACAAACGGGGTCGCGAAGCTCGCCGTTTCCGCCCACTCATAGAGAACTGAGGAGGACTCCTTCGTGCGCGCATCGGCCCAGGCGAGACCGCCGTTGCCATTGATCCAATCGATCTGACTCTCCATCAGTAGCAGGGTCGCGGTTGCCGGAGTGTTGAGTGTCTGGTTGAGGCGTGAGTTGTCGACCGCATTCTTGATGCTCAGGAACTCGGGGATGTAGCGGTCGGCGTCGGCGTGCAGGGCCTCGACCCGGGCGATCGCGGCGGGAGAGAACAGCGCGAACCACAGACCGCCATCCGATGCGAAGTTCTTCTGCGGCGCGAAGTAGTAAACGTCGGACTGGCTGGCGTCGAAGTCGATCCCGCCCGCGGCGCTCGTCGCATCGATGACCGTCAGTGCCTCCGCGTCGACCCGCTTCACGGGGGCCATGACGCCCGTCGAGGTTTCGTTCTGCGGCCAGGCGTAGACGTCGATACCGTCGAGAATCTCGATCTCGCTGCGTGATCCGCCCTCTGCGGTGATGACCTTCGGCGCCTTGAGCCAGGGCGCCCCGGCGGCCTGCGCAAACTTGGACCCGAATTCGCCGAAACTCAGGTTCTCGGCGCGGCGTTCGATCAGGCCGAAGGATGCCGCATCCCAGAACGCGGTCGATCCGCCGTTGCCCAGTACAACCTCGTAGCCGTCGGGCAGGCGGAACAGCTCGCCGAGCCCGCTGCGCACGCGACCCACCAGATCCTTGACCGGTGCCTGACGGTGGGATGTTCCGAGCAGCTTCGCGCCCGCGCTCGTCAGGTGCTCAAGTTGGGCGTCACGGATTTTGGATGGCCCGCAGCCGAACCGGCCGTCGGCGGGCAGCAACGTAGAGGGAATCGTGATCTGGGGCATCCCATAATCCTATTGAAGGACGCGGGTCCTGGAGCGCGCACTGGAACGTGAGACGCGGGCGCCGCCGCTAGGCTTGACCCCGCAGGGAAAGGGCTGGAGGCATCGATGACAGATCTCGTCGATACGACAGAGATGTACCTGCGCACGATTCTCGATCTCGAAGAAGAGCACATCGTCCCCCTGCGCGCGCGCATCTCAGAGCGCCTCGGTCACTCGGGCCCCACTGTGTCGCAGACGATTGCCCGGATGGAGCGCGACGGTCTCGTCATCGTCGAGGGCGACCGTCATCTGGCGCTTACTTCCGAGGGTCGCAGCAAGGCCACGCACGTGTTGCGCAAGCACCGCCTGGCCGAGCGCTTACTTTCCGACGTCATCGGACTGGACTGGGCCTACGTCCATGACGAGGCCTGCCGCTGGGAACACGTGATGAGCGAGCAGGTAGAGAGGCGGGTCCTGGAGATGCTCGATCATCCCACCGAGTCACCGTACGGCAACCCGATTCCGGGATTAGCGGAACTCGGGGATGCGCCGGCGTCACAGTTCATGGATGGCGTGACGAGCATCGTTGACCTTGCCCCGAAGAACGGTGAGGTCGCGGTGACGATTCGTCGTCTCGCCGAGCCGGTCCAGTTCGAACCGGAGCTGCTCCAGCAGTTGCAGGGTGCGGGAGTAATGCCCGGCGCCTCAGCCGTGGTGTCGACTCTGGGGTCGTACGTTCTGGTCCAGGTCGACGGCTTCGCGGATGCCCTGGAACTGCCCGTGGAGGTCGCTACTCACATCTACGCCGCGTCCTAGGTTTTCCCCGGTCCTCCTTCTCGATGTGACAACGCCGTAGTCGTCGCGTCGTCTCGACCAGTCCTGCCGACCACACAGCCGGTTGCGGGCCCCGCGAGAAGATGTCTCACAAACCCGTCTCTTGTCACGGGACGTGAATAGACATACGAAACGGATGGGGCAGCCCCGCTCCGGCGCGCGACAGCGCGGCCCGATGCGGCGGGCAGCCGAGGCGCAGGAGGTTGCACTCGTGAGCAAGCGAACGTTTCTGAGCGTTGCCGTCTGCACGCTGGTAGTCCCTGGACTCCTCGCGACCGTCGCCCTTCCGGCCTACGGTGCTGGGGCGAATCCCACCATGGGGTCTAATCGGGACTCGAGCAACGCGGGCACGCAGTCGCTTCGAGTCAGCAACGCGGTGACCGAGGCGGCGAGCATCGAGCGGCCGTCCTTCGGGGTGACGGCGCCGGTCGCACATCCATTCGTTTCTGTAGCGTCCTTCCTGGTGAATCCGCCATACCCGAGCTTCAACCTCGCCTCGGTCGTCGGAGTCGCTGGCCGATACCTCGGGGTGCCGTATCTCCTTGGCGGCGAGAGCCCGTCGGGCTTCGACTGCTCTGGCCTGGTCGCCTACGTCTACGCCCAGTTCGGGATCCGTCTGCCGCACTCCGCGGCAGAGCAGGGCGGCATCGGAACGAAGATCGCGCGGTCTGCGGCGGTGCCGGGTGACGTGGTCGTGATGGATGGCGGTTCGCACGTCGGCATCTACATCGGCGGCGGGCGGATGATCGACGCGCCCGAACCGGGACGGGTGGTCAGCAACGACGCCATCTACGACAGCGACTATTACTTCGTACGGTTCGGAATCTAGCCGCTGGGGGGGGCGAAACCGTTTCCGATTTCGTCGGATCTCGTTCGCGTTGCGTTACCCGGGCTACCCTGCGTTTCTGCGTTACCCTGTAACCCTTGGGTCTATTGAGCCGCCAGGAGAGCGAATGTTGTCGATACGCACCGTCCAAACCGTGGACGCGCGCGCCTTCTTCTTCATACGCCACAGCAGTTACCCCTGCGTGAGCAACTTCACGCATTGAATGGCCGAGGCACTGTCGACAACGACAGTGCCTTTTCTGTAGCTACTAACTCCTGACTCGAAACGCCCTGGGTGCATTCGAAACGCCTGCAAGCCGTGCAGGCGCCGTCGAAAGGATGACAATGCGCACACTGGTCCTCAATGCCGGGTACGAACCGCTCGCCGTCGTGTCCTTCAAACGAGCAATCGTGCTCGTGATGAACGAGAAAGCGACGATCGTCGCGAGCGATGATGAGCATCCTGTGTTCGGATCGGATCGCCTCTGGGACCGGCCATCCGTCATCATCCTTCGCCGCTATGTGCGCATCCCGAGTGGTCGCAACGTGCCGGTGTCCCGACGCGGCGTGCTTCGCCGTGACGCGCACCGTTGTGCTTACTGTGGTGGATCTGCCGGAACCATCGACCACGTTCTGCCGCGCTCGCGTGGCGGCGCCGACTCGTGGGAGAACCTGGTCGCGTGCTGTCTCTCCTGCAACAACCTCAAGGGCGACAAGACGCCGGGAGAAATGCGCTGGACTCTTCGTATCCGTCCGCGCGCGCCACACGGTGCGACCTGGCTCGTTCGCGGTGTTGAGCGCGCCGAGCCGCAGTGGGACGAATACCTGGTACCTGCTGCGTAGCGACCTCTACCCGAGTGTTTCGCCGGTCGGGTCGACCGCGCGTTCGTCTGCGAGATCGGTGCCGCCGAGCGGTTCCGAGCGCCAGTTGATGAGACGCCAGCGTTTGACTTCGTCGCCTTCGAGAATCGCGACACCCGTGTTGTCGAGTTGGTGGCTTCCCGCGAAGCCGCCCTCGGTGTTCTCGCAGCGCGCGGCAACCCAGGTGCGGATCGCCGCGCCATGGCTGACCGCGACTACCGTTGCGTCATCCTGGGCAAGGATGTCTGCGATCGCGTCGTCGAAGCGGTCGAAGAACTGGAGCCCGGTTTCGCCGCCGGGCATCCGGAGTTGCAGGTCGCCTTTCGCCCAGGCGAAGGCGGTTGCGGTGTAGATGCCCTGTGACTTGGGATCGGAGAGCATCTCGAGTTCGCCGGCACCGATCTCGCGCAGGCCATCCAGGATGTCGACTGCAAGCGCGCGCTCGGTCGCGAGCGGCTCTGCGGTTTGCTGTGCACGCAGGATCGTGGATGCGACGATCCCGCCGATCTTCTGACCGACCAGCGCGCCCGGAACCGCGGCGGCCTGTCGCAGACCCAGCTCGTTGAGCGGTGCGCCCGGGATGGCTGTGTCCAGCGCGCCGATCACGTTCGACTGGGTTTGCCCGTGGCGAAGCAGCAGGAGCCTCATCAGTCGTCGGCGGCCTTCTGCTCGGCGAGGTGCTGCCAGTCGTGCTCGAAGATCTGCTCGAAGTACTTCGCCACCTGCGCATTGTCGATGATGACTCCGGCGTCGCGGTTGTAGAGCGTGCCATCCGTTGACCAGTTTTGGCTGCTGACCAGCACGGACATACCGTCGACGACGATCCCCTTATTGTGGACATTGTTCTGGATCTTCACCGATGTCGCGACATCCAGACCGGCCGTCTGAAGCTGTTCGAGATATCCGCTTGTTTCGTACTCGCTCATGATGATTCGCACGTCAACGCCCGCCTTTTGACGTTCGATGACGGCGTCGACCAGGTCGACGAACGCCTGCCCTGTCGCTGACGGTGTCGACGGAAGCTCGATGTACTGGAACTGCATGTGCAGCGAAGACTTCGCGCCCGCGATGAGTTTCTTGACGGCTGGCGCATAGACCCCGGCGTCGGGCGTGAGGAGCGGTGTGATCGTCATCTCGTCCGTGATGGTTTCGGCGGCAAAGAACTGCGCAAATGGCGGGGTGGTCGCCTGGGGCAGTGTTGCCGCGGGCAGCAGTGCCGTCGCTTTGGGCGTCACGTCGTGCTGACCCGCGATCTCGAGGTCGTTGAGCACGTACGCCTCGAAAGTTGACGCGAGTCCGGGATGATCGACGACGACATGCCAGTCGCGGTCGCCGTCGCGCGCCGCTGTCGCGTCGCCGGGGTTGTTGACCGGATCGATGTCGGGCTGGTTGGAGTTGTTCCAGTTTCCGCTCGATAACCACATGCTGGACGAGTCCCGCACGGCGACCTTGATGTGGTAAGCAGTCGGGAAAATCCAGTCAGCGGCGAGGGGATCCATTCGCTCGAGCGCCCACGCCTGGGTGAGCCGCGTGCCCTCGGATTTCTTCAGCGCGGCAACCGTCTCTTCGTCTGTCTGGTCGGCGGTGGGGTTCTTGGCGGGATGATCGAGCGTGAGCTTGATGTCTTTTCCGGTGGTCACGGATTCGACTTCGGCGAGGATGTGCGCCGACGTGAAGTCGTACATGCTTACCGAGAGCTTGTCGCTGGTTGCGCCGAGGAAGGTCTTGAGGGTCGGCCAACCGGAGTCGGGACTTGCGCTCAGATGAATTGTCGTCGACCCCGTGACGGGTTCGAGCGCGACCCCCGTCGGCGCGGTGTATGGCAGCTCGGGCTTTGGCGCGGATTTGGCGGCGAGCACGGGAACGGCTCGTGGAGCTTCGTCGACCAGGTCGATTTCATTGGAGAACTCAGGAATCGCGCCCGTGTCCGGTGCCGTTAGCGCCTTCGCCGAGTAGGCGGCGGGGTCGGCCAGACGCGTCCGCTTGTTGGGAGACGCCTGGCGGACATCTACCGTCACTCCGTCCAGCTCATCGGGCAGGAGGTCGGATGGTGCGACATCCACTCGTTTGTCGGCAACGGTTACGACGATGGCCGGTTTGCCGGTCAGCCATCCGCCTTTCAGCTCGAAGCCGGGACGCACGCTGAGTACCCCGGGTTTGCGCAGCGTGGAAAGGTTCTTCGCAATGATCGCCGAGATGCGTTCGACGGTGTCAGTCATGGTCACCCCTCAGAGTCCTCGATAATTCGAGGTTACGTACGCGGTGGCCTCGCAGGCAATGAACTCCCGATGAATTCGGCCACATCAGGACGGCGCTGTTGCTATCGTCAAGCGGTGTCAATATCTCCTGACTGGATCGAGCATCGTCGTGGCGACGGCGAACTGGTCGGCTGGATGCGTCCGGAGGCCGATGGTTTCGTCGTCGTGGATCTGCTGCGTCGGCCGGTGACCGATGTGGTCGACTGGCTCGGTGCCGAGGAGACGCTCGAGTCGATGGGCATCGGATATCTCGCCGATCCGTACGACTTTCTCGATGACAATGGTCGCTGGCTTCGAGTGCGTATCGTCGAGGTTTCGGCAGACAGTGTCCGACTCAAGGGGGAGGACTGGGGCGCGATCGATGCCCCTTTCGCGGAGTATTCGGTGGGCTTTCCGATCGAGGACAGGCTGCGGCCGCACTCTTGGGGTTAGTCGCTAGTGCCCGATGACGGGAGGGTCGACGGTCTGCGCGAAGAAGAAGTGCCAGCCGAGCCACCACCAGAACGTCAGGATGCAGATGCGGGCGGCTCGGGTCGCCATGACTCGATCGAGCAGTTCGCCGAACGTCGCGAAGCGAACGTGGTCCCGGTACCCCCAGATGACTAATGCGATGAGCCAGATGCCCTCGACTGCAAAACCAATGTCGCCGATCATGCCGACTTCCGTCCCCGCCGAGTGAGCGCTATCCCGCCGGCCAACCACGCTGCCGCCCCGAGCAATCGTCCAATTGGACTGTCCAGCACGGGATCGAGGATGTCGGAGAGCGCCGGAAACGCGGTGCGGCCGTCCTGGCCGTAGCCGAGAAAGTACATCGCCAGTTCCCAGATGCAGAAGGCAATACCGAGGATCGCCCAGGCGATCGCCGCGCGAGTCATGCGCGGCGCCCACGGCTCGGGTGCGGTTTCGCCCGATGACTCCTTCGGCCAGGCCACCAAGAACACCGACAGTCCAGTTACGGCGATTGCGATGCCATCCGCGTAGCCGTGTCGCGGAGTGAGGACCAGCACGGCGGCGTCGACAGCGAGGGCGATCGCCACAACGAGGCGACGCGGTCTCAGCCCCTTTCCGTCGAGGCGGCTGAGGATCCCCGTCTCGCCCACGATCAGCGCGATCGCCATCGCGATGAACACGGCCCCGTCCGGTATCGCGGCGCGATAAAACTGGAACCCGCCGGTCAGGACGAGGATGGTGATCCAGGCCGCAATCGTGAGCCTCAGTTTTACGGACCGTTTCGTTCCCGTACCTGTCGCCTGCACGAAGCCATATTAATAAGGTGGCGGTTCGGACGCCCGGGCTTGCACGCGTGGCTCGAGACGTGCAATGAGTTTGGTCGCGTTGTGCGGTGTGTGCGGAAGCACGCCGGCAGGGTTCTTGAAGTAGGCGAAGACGTCGCGCGACGGCGGGCCGCCGACCCAGGCGGTGATCCGCGTCGCCCAGCCATCTAGGGAGTCGTCGTCGTATCCATTCGCGTAGTTATCTTCGCCGCTGCTGAGGCGAAGGTAGACGAAGTCGCTCGTGAGTTCTCGAAAATCGGGCGCACCTGGCGCGTTAGTGAACACAATTGCGATGTTGTACGACTTCAGAAGCGAGGCGAAGTCGGCATCCAGATAGCTGGCGTCGCGAACCTCGATCGCGTGCCGAAGTGGACGGTCGGGCAGGTGGCTACCACTCCCGTCGCCAGTTTCCGACTCTTCGGCAAGACGGGCGGCCTCTGCACCGGACCGGGGTAGCAGGGACAGAAACCGGTCAAGCCTCTCGGCGTCGAACTTCGACTTCTCGGGCAGTTGCCAGAGCAGGGGTCCGAGTTTCTCGCGCAGCTCGAGGACCCCGGATGCGAAGAAGTCGGCGAGATGCACGCGCGCTGTCGGGAAGAGTGCCGTGCGCGAGACGACCTCGTGCCCCTTGATCGCGAAGACGAAGTCGTCTGGCGTTTCGATTCTCCAGTTGGTGAAGGTGGACGGTTTCTGAAGTCCGTGGAAGGTGGAATTGATCTCGAGCGAGGTCAGCTGCCGAGACGCATACTCGAGCTCGCGCCGCTGGACGAGCCCTTTCGGGTAGAAGTCGCCACGCCACTGCGGCTTCTTCCATCCGGATGTCCCGATGTACGCCCGCCCGGTCTTCTCAGTCATCGTCGGCAGCCTAACGCCGGGCACCGATAGTGATCGGGATAAACTCGTCCCGCCAGCCTCTGTAGCTCAATGGAAGAGCAGTTCCGTCCTAAGGAAACGGTTGGGGGTTCGAGTCCCTCCAGGGGCACTTAAGAAAAGTGCTGATCAGAGCCATGTTTTGGCAACAAATAACTGCCCTCTTAGGGGTTGAATGCCCACAATTGAGCAGCATTGAAAAGCAATTGCGGGCCTCGTGCCCACTTTCTGCCCACGTTTCGAAAAATCCAGGCGAGCCAGTCGACCGTGACTGGACCCAGTTCTCAACGTCAATCTGGAGCGGCGTGGGGTCGTAGAGTGCGCCGGCTTAGAGTTGAGCCGCCGTCGCGCGGATCCGATCGAGTTCGGCACGCATCAGCCTGCTCAGGTCCTGTTCTGTCCCGCCTGCCACCCAGGCAGCAAACCCGCCCTTGAGGGCTAGCGCGCCGACTTCGGCTGCCAAACGGGCTAACGGCTCAGTAACACGACGTGCGATGAGGGCATCGGACATGGCCGCGGTGGTGCCGACCTGCTTGAGGGCTGCGCGTTCCTGCAGTTCGGTGCTGGTCGCAATGGCGGCGGCAATGAGTGAAGACCGTTCTGGTTTGTACGCGCTCGCGGCACGGTTGAGCCCTTCGGCCACTGCGTCGAGCGGGGATGCGTCGACGGGCGCGGCGGCGATTCCCTCGGCGAGCAGGCGCGAGACCGTCTCCTGACCTGCAGCCAAAACGTCGTGCTTGTCGGGGAAGTGTCGGTGGAAGGTGCTCGACGTCACACCGGCCCGCTGAGCGATCTCGGCGACGGTCGTCTCGTCATACCCTTGCTCGGAGAAGAGTTGCACTGCGGCGATTACGAGCCGTTCGCGTGCATCCGGCTCCCAACGTGGCATGTCGTCATTCTATCCGATGCGACATCTATCGCATCAGGCGTATAGTGATGCGAGATCTATCCCATCACTGTCAGGAGTTAACATGCGGGTCTTCATCACGGGAGCAAGTGGAAACATCGGCTCGGCCGTCGCAGCCGATCTCATCGCGGCCGGCCACGAGTTCATTGGGCTCGCTCGCTCGCAGGCTTCCGCGGACGCCATCGTCGCGGCCGGTGGTACCCCGCTTCGTGGCGAACTTGCCGACTTAACGGCGCTTCGCGCGGGAGCCGAGGCAGCCGATGGCGTCATCAACCTTGCCTTCAGCGCCGACTTCGGCAACCTTGGGCCCGGCATCGATGAAGAGGCGAACACGGTGAAGACCATCGGCGAAGTGCTCGCGGGCACCGGCAAGCCGTTTGTGCACGCCGGGGGAACACCTTTCGTTCCTGGTCGAGCTTCGACTGAAGATGACCCATCCGCCACCCAGGGACCGATGGGCGGTCGTGGCCTCAACTCAATCGCGGTGCTCGCATTGGCCGAGCAGGGCGTTCGGTCATCCGTCGTGCGGTTGCCGCGGTCGGTTCATCTACGGGGGTCGGCCTACGGCTTCGCGTCCGCGCTCATTGCCAACGCGCAGCGAACCGGCGTCTCGGGTTATGTCGGTGATGGCACCCAGCGATGGCCCGCAGTTCACCGCCTCGACGCCGCGACCCTCTTCCGCCTCGCCGTTGAGGGCGCCCCTCCCGGCACGAACCTGCACGCTGTCGGTGACGAGGGCGACACAATGCTGTCGCTGGCCGAGGCGATAGGCGAAGTACTCGCGATCCCGGTCGAACAGGTACCGGGTGAGCGGTTTGGACCGTTGGCTGCCATTTACGCGGTCGACCAGCCATCCTCGAGCGCGCTGACCCGCAAGCGCTTCAACTGGATGCCCGCCCATCCGAGTCTGCTCGAAGACCTCGCAGCCGGCGGCTATCCCGACCTGGCACGCTGGGCGGCAGGCCGGGGTATCTAGGCACAGTCGGACAGACCGGCGCCCAATGAGAAGCACCAAATAAATTGTCCGGGCGGGCGGGTGTTTCGGTTACCTTGATGTCAAACCGCGCAGGTGGTTGCTTCCCATTTCTTGGGCGATGTCACCACTCAGCGGGACATCACCTCGTCTGCGCTGAACCACGAAACCCATTGCGCCTCTCACCACGGAGCGCCGAATCCCCCGCGGAGCAGAGTTGTCGGCACCCGGATGAGCCACCGCACGATCGACCTCTGAGTGTGAACGCGGCAAAGACCAATTTGCGCGTGATGCTCTAAGTGCAAAAAAGAGCCCTTCCCTAATCGCGGCCGACGATCGTCCACAAGCCCGGCATGCCCGCACGGTGCTGCGTATTGTCACCGAAGCCCTCGGCGACGGCCAGCGTGGACTCGCGGAAGCTGTGCTCTGGAGAATCGAACCCGAACCGACCGACGCAGCGAAGGCATCCGTAGGACAGGTTATCGGGGTGAGTGCGGGGCTGGCCGACAGCTGGCACTGCGACCAGAGACTTATCGGCGCGCTCGCGAGGACTGCAGTTCCGGAGTGGGATGACCAGGGGAGTGCTGTTGCGGACATCTTGGCGCTCGCTCGAAAAGGTCGTGCGTTCGACTCGGTCGGGGTACTGCATCGGCGGCATTCCGGGCTTGCCATCCTGGAGGGCGGCGCGGTCGTTGTCGCGGGAAGTGTAATTGCCGTAGCGAAGGCGCAGGATCGGGACGTTCGTGCCGCAGCGGCTGAGTTGCTGGACACGAGCGATTGAGTTTCAGAGTTTCGGTCGCGCCGTCTGCGGTTGCGTGCCTTGACGGTGAAGTTCGGCTACCCAAGATTTCCTTGCTGCGGCCAGAAGCTTCCGTTCAGCCTTCGACAGCGTGATGATATTTGCGATGAGGTCGAATGCCTGGCCGATCATGTCGGGCAGCACGTCGATCTCAATTGTGGATGCTCGGTGCAGGACCTCGGCCGCGACGGCTGGGTCGACGCCGTCGAGCTTCAGCAGCGCGAGGATCTCGCGGGCATCCTTCTGGCCTTTCTCCGAGAAGTGTCGGTCGAGGAGATCCGCGATTTTGGTGGCGATATGCGCCTCGAGGCGCAGAAGTGTCCAGCTTTCGAACGGGGCTTCGTCAGGATACTCGGCCAGCACTTCCACTCTGAGTCGCAGTCTGCTGCCCAGTTGGGATTCGTAGGGCAGGTAGATATCTAGGTGCACGTCGTCGACTGTTGCCCGTAGCATCCGGCCCTGATCGTTGTTAGTAGGGGAGAGGTCCGTCATGAGCTGCTCCAGTTTGTGGCGGCTCTCCTGCGAAGTAATGAGGTCGATGTCGAGACTGATCTCGCCGCCGACGCGAACGAAGGTCGCCCATCCTCCGATGAGGATGGACGGCTCAAGGTCGTGGCCGAGTCGGTCAACGAGCGCCCGGATGACTCCGCTCTCGTCTTCGTAGAGATTAGGCACTGGTCCGCTGCTCCCAGTCGGCGTCCGCGAACAACTTGGCTTTCAGCGCTCGGGTAAATTCCGCGGCCTGCCAGCCCGGGCTCGCCCAAAGGTCGGCGTAGGTCTGGGCGAGGCTCGCGTATCCGGACTTCCAGGTGCGAGCCGCGACCGGATCTTCGGTGAGGATGATCGCTTCGTCTCCTGTTGGGAAGTTGGCTTGGGAAAGGGTGTGGGTTGTGTAGACGATTCGTCGCCCCAGGTCAGCGACGGTGTTGCGGCCACCGAGGTAGTGCACCGCTGCTCGGCTGCCGCTGAGTGCGTAGTCGACCTCGACGTCGGCCAGAAACGACTGGGCGGCGGTCAAGGTTGTGGACACTATGGTGTCGGCACGAAGGTTGCGATGCGCGGCGAACGCTTCGAGGAGCTTCTCTGGCGAGACGACCGTGTACCCGCGGCGCGAATTGGGGCGGATTGCTCCGATATCGACCAGTCGTCCCAACGCTTGATGAGTTGTAGAGGGCGCGACCGAGGATGCATCCGCAATGTCGCCGATGCTGTTCCAGTCCCGGCGGCCATCCAGCGCGCCGTCGGCCAGGGTGCGCCAGACTATCTCTACGTTCTTCATGAGTCCATGCTTGCATATTCCATATAAATACGGAAGTTAGTATCCATGTTTATATGGAATATGCCAGAAGACTGATTGTCGCGACCTTGCCCACCGTTTGCGCACATCCGTGGGCAAACGAGTCGATTTCGTTCAACCACGTTGACCCCAAAACCGTTGATTTTCCGGGGATTTTCAGCAAAATCTGCAGTGCTAAAAGGGGGGGATTTGAGTTCGAGTCCCCCAGGGGCACCTTAGAAAAGTGCTGATCCGACGCGTCAATTCGGACTGTCATTGGGACTGCATTTTCTCACGCACTACCACTCATAACAGGAAAAGATAGTTTGTACTGACATTATGATATGGTTTCTGGACAAAGGGTTATCGAGGCGGATCCGGAGTCTTGCCGTCGCAAGGAGGTGCTGCTGTGCATTACCGGGAGTTCGGCAGGACGGGCTGGAACATCAGCGAAATTTCATTCGGAGGCTGGCAACTTGGTGGCCAGTGGGGCCACGTCGACGACGAGGAATCTATCCGAACGTTGCTGCACGCGTATGAGCAGGGCATTAACTTCGTTGACACTGCGGAGCTCTACGGGGCAGGTCACAGCGAAGAAGTAATCGGGGAGTCGCTGCGTCGTTGGGAAGGCAACAAGATCTACGTCGCCACTAAAATCCAGCCCACTGTCTGGCCCAATCCGGACGACGACAATCCCCTCATGCGCGGGCGATATCCCGAGTGGCACCTGCGTCACGGAGTTGACCTGGCCCTGCAGCGACTTGGTGTTGAACGTCTTGACCTATTGCAGCTTCACGGTTGGCTCGCTGATGGAACAGCGAACCTTGATTGGCTGGAGACCCTGAATGCGCTTCGGGTGGAGGGGAAAATCGATCGAATCGGTGTCTCGATTCGCGACTACCGCCCCGATGAAGGCGTCGATATCGCTGAGCTTGGCCTGATCGACTCCATCCAGGTGATTTTCAACCTGTTCGAGCAACGACCAATCGAGAAGCTGTTCCCTGCTGGCGGGCGCACGAAGACAGCGTTTATCGACCGGGTGGCGTTTGACTCTGGGTCGCTCTCTGGTCGATGGACCGAAGACACTTACGCGACGTGGGAAGAAGGTTCAGTGCAGCACGAACTCTTCCGCGGGGGCCGGTTCAAGGAGACCCTCGACCGGGTTGAGGCGCTCAAGAAGCTGTGCGCTCCCTACTATCCGACCCTGGCCGAGGCCGCCATGCGCTACACACTGAGCTCACAGGAGGTATCGACGGTGATCGCGGGCATTCGCAATATCAATCACGTTGACCTGAATGTCGCGTACTCCGATGGCAAGCCGTTTCCGGCGGAGCTTCGGCAACAGCTGGCTGAGCACAACTGGCCCCGCAACTACTACAAATAGGACGCGCCATGACAGAACGGGCGGCAACGGGCGGCGCCGACGTCCAAGTCGAACTCCTCTCTCCGGCTGAATTGGATGCGGCGCTCCTGAGCTTCCCGGTCGTCTATATGCCGCTGGGTAGCCTCGAATTTCACGGGAGCCACCTGCCCATCGGTCTCGACGCTCTCACTGCGCACGGATTGTGTGTTCGGGCGGCGACCCGTGGCGGCGGCCTTGTCCTTCCCCCGTTGTTCCAGGGGATCGGTGGTGGCCACACCTCCTACCCTTGGACGATCATGATGCCTTCGGCCGATCTTGTGAGCGCGCTGATCGAGACCACACTGTCCTACCTCGAATCCTTCGATGTAAAGCTGGCTATTCTCTTCACCGGGCACTTCGCAGATGAGCAGCTAGCCATGATTGATCAGATCGCTGAGCGCTGGAACGCAACGGGGCTTCATTCGTTACGAGTGCTTGCGACTGGCGTGAACAGAAACGAGTCAGGGCCCCTCGCGCCGGACCACGCAGGCATCTTCGAGTCCAGTCTGCTTTACGCCATGAACCCGGGGCTGGTCCACGTGGATCGATTGCCCTCACAAAGGCAACACCCCAGCATCGATCCGAGCGGCGATCCGGCGGGCGCGCATCGTCACGACCCAAGCCATCCGCTGTGGGGTGTGTTCGGACCTGATCCGAGGGACCTGGATGCAGCGAACGCGGTGCAGCTTTCTGAGGCGATGACGGCCTGGCTGGCCCGGCTGGCGGCTGAGGAGCTCGCGCGTTAGGCGGGCACGAACTCGGCCGTCAATTCGCGCAGCCATTTGAGCGCGGTTTCATTGGGCAGGGACCCGTCGCTTGCATCGTGACGGCCGTAGACACCGACCCGCTTAGCGCCGAGCTCGGCGAGCTTCTCATCAATGATCTCGCTGCCGTGGCTGTAGTTCTCATAGCTCGAATCGCCGAGGCCGAACACTGCGTATTTGTAGCCGGAGAGGTCGGGCGCGTCGGCCTCGAGGGCCGCATGGAACGGCTGCGCGCTGGTGGGCAATTCGCCTTCGCCGTGCGTTGAGCAGACGACAATATAAAAATCATCCGGGTTGAAACCCGCAATGTCGAAATCGGTCATGTCCTCGGAATGGGCGTCGTAGTCTGAACCCAGCTCGTCGACGAGATCCTCCGCCACCATTTCCGCGTTTCCGGATTCGGTTCCATAGAGGATGACGATCTTGATCATGGAAGGTCCTTCACTAGTGCGCGCAGTCCGGCGGGGTCGTCTGATGGTGTTAGGGCGGGTTTGGCGGATCGGATCCGCTCGATATGCGCCTTGAGCGCGGCGATGCCGGGTTTGCCCAGCACGAGATCGCCCGCGCCGACCAAGGCGGCGACGGAATCAACCACCATGCGGGCGTCAACGCGATTTTCCGGGATGGTTCCGCGCGGACCGCGGCGTATCCAGCCGACACAAAATACCCCGGGGGCGAGGATTCCGCGATCGAGATCAGTTGTCTCCGTCTCGTGCTCGCTGCGGCGAATGGCGGCGGTGGAGGCTTCGACAAAACCGATTGCTGTGCACACTGAGTCCGCTTTGAGCTCAAGTGTTTCGGCACTGCCATCGGTTGAGCCGAAGCTGATTCCGGTGACAACGTCGCTTCCGGTGATCCCGCGGGGCGTCCATCCGAAGTGAAAGTGCACAACGCGAGAGGCGTCGCTCGGTGAACCGTCTACGAGCTCGGTGATGGCCTCGTGCCGCGTGCGATCATGAGTCTCGGAATTCGGCGACGAGCCGCCGTGGCGCCCGATTCCGTCGGCGAGGAATCTCACATCCCCGATTTTGGCCAATTCGCGCACCATAACGGTGTCGAACTTCGCCGCGAAAGGTAGCGACCGACCGACAATATCAATGTGTTCGACGGGGGGTGCCGAAATGGCGCTCACTATTTCGTCCGCGACGCCTAGTGCACGAAGATCCTCGGGGGGAGTGAGGAGCAGTCTCAGGATGTCGATGGCCACATTGCCGTGGCCGACTATGACGACTCGAGAGCCGAGGCGGAATCCGGCCGCGTCCTCGTCGGGGTGTCCGTTGATCAATCGGGTGATCCGGCCAGATCCATAAATACCCGCCAGGTCACCCCCGGGAACGCCGAGCGGGCGATCGGCGTATAAGCCCGTTGCGAGAACGACGACGTCGAACGCGCTTCGCAACTCGTCAAGGGTGATTTGTGCGCCAATTTCAATCTGGCCGACAAAGTTGACGTTCTCCCGCTCGAACAGTCGGTCGAATTGGCGGGCAATCGCCTTTGTACCGACGTGATCGGGCGCAACGCCGTACCTGATGAGACCGTACGGTTGTTCGAGGCGGTCAAACATGACGATCTCAGCGTCGCGCCACTTCTTGCGAAGGAACTGTGCGGCGTAACATCCGGAGGGACCGCTTCCAACGATCGCGATCGCCGGCACCGCGCTCGGCAGTCCGGCTGTACTCATGAGCTGCTCCTTCGCAGAGATTCCGGTGTGAGTTCGAGATGCAACTAGACGATATTGTCCTTACATAACAACATAACACGCGGCGAGACGGCAACCAAAGCGTTGCTGGCTTCTCCGACGAGAAAGAGGTGCAGACGACTTGCCGCGCTAGTTTTCTTTGAACTGTTGTCCTAACATTCTTAGATGAGCGGCGGCAATTCGTCAATCGCACCGCTGAGTCGCTACTCGCCGATTTCGGGATGAAAGTTCATCACGATGTCCGCAGCGCGCGGCATTCACGACAAACACGAACAGACAATGAGGTCGAAAATGACACTCGCACCAGACACGGTTGCCACGTCCGCAGCCAAGTGCCCGTTCCCACATGAGTTGCTGGCCAAAGGCGGCACTATTCCTGGAATGGATCCTGCGTTCATCGAAGCGATGCTGGCCGCACACGCTGCCGCAAACGAAACCGTCGAGACCAGCGTCGACTCGACTCTCGCGCCTGCTGCTCCAGTTGTGCCCGCACGAACAGAAGGCGCGGACGGCGCCACTCTTGGGGAGCATCCCACGGACGGCATTAGTGACCCCGAGACTCTCGATGGCGTTCCTGCGCCCCCAGCCGACCTCACGCTCTCCTACGACCCCCTGTCTTACTCGTCCTATGACAACCCGTACGACATCTACAAGCGCCTTCGTGACGAGGCACCCGTTTACTACAACAAGGAGCGTGACCTCTACGTTGTCTCGCGGTACGCCGACGTGCGTGCGGGGCTGAATGACGACGCGCGCTTGGTGAATGCAAAGGGCAATGACGTCGATGGCACGCACGACTCATATGGCAAGGGCTTCCTCGTTGCCGAGGACCCGCCGCGACACACGACCCTTCGCCAGGCGATCCGCCGGACGTTTGCGGCTCGTGAAATCCTCGCCAAGGAGGATGGAGTTCGCGAGTTCGCCCAAACGCTTCTCGCGGAAATGTGGGCAAAGGGCGGCGGCGACTTTACCAGCGAGTTTGCGGTGCCGATGTCTGTGGCCATGGGCATCTCGATGGTGGGAGCACCCGAGGGAGATGCCGATTTCATAATCGACCACCTGTGGAAAGTCATGGAACGAACCGTCGGGCACCTCGGTGTCCCCGAATCGGCCGTCGTCGCGAATGTCGGCTCGGAAGAGCTCATAGGTGAGCGGATCGAGGCCCGCCGACTGGATATAGCCGCCGGTGCGGACACGTCGAGCAACGACGCATTCACGCAGATCCTCCTCTTCAACGAGAAGGGAAAGGTCGACGACGACGAAATCGTCGGACTCGCACACCTCGTGCTGTCGGCGGCCAGCGACGCGCCGGCCGCCCTGATGACGAACTGCATTCAAATGCTCGACAAGTTCCCGAAACTCCAGCCTTATCTTCGAGCGAACCCATCGATGATCAAACAATTCGTCGAAGAGACACTTCGTTTCGAGGCGCCGGCCCAGGATCTAGCCCGGCAGACGATCGAAGACGTCGAAATTGCAGGCACTGTCATCCCCAAGGATTCTCGGGTCCTCTTCCTGCTCGGCTCAGCAAATCGTGACGAACGCGAATATGAGAACCCTGAGGTCTTCGACCTCGCCCGCGAGTTCACGCCGAAAAATCGGATTATGTCGTTCGGGGAAGGTATCCACGCATGCATGGGCGCGCCGTTCGCGCGTCTGGCGGCAAAGGTCATGATCGAAGAGCTGCTAAATGGGCCGGGCCTCCGCATCGAAGGCACGCCAGAGCGGTGGATCAAGCAAATGATCCGCGGGTTCTCGCGGTTGCCGATCAAGTTTGACGCGTGAGAACCGCTCGATCGAATAGATCGTTCTGAAAATAATGTAAGTATGACAGGACAAATGCTGTATTGTACTCGTAGTACGAGATGGCACGCGATGACGAGGAGCTGCGAAGCGGATGACGACAATCGGGAGTGGTTCGCTTTTCGACTTGATTACTATCGGCCGAATCGGCATCGACATCTACCCGCTTCAAGACGGCGTCGGTCTCGAAGATGTGCAGACGTTCGGAAAATATCTCGGCGGAAGCGCCACCAATGTCGCAATTGCGGCCGCGCAACATGGTCTTCGTTCTGCAGTTATCACCGCAACGGGAGATGACCCCTTCGGGCGCTACGCGCACCGCGAACTGCGTCGCCTTGGAGTCGATGATCTCTTCGTTGCCACCAGAGGCGATTTGAACACTCCGGTGACGTTCTGCGAAATCTTTCCGCCGGACAATTTCCCGCTCTACTTTTATCGAGATCCGATCGCCCCCGACCTTACGTTGACGAACGCCGACCTTGACTTCGATGCGATTTCTCAGGCGCGAATTTATTGGTCAACTGTCACCGGTCTGTCGCGCGAGGGAAGCCGTCACGCGCACCATGCGGCGTGGGATGCTCGTGGGCGGTCCGCACTGACGATCCTCGATCTGGACTACCGACCGATGTTTTGGCCCGCCCCTGACGTCGCGTCCGCGGAGGTGTCCCAGGCGCTCGAGAAAGTCACGATAGCAGTGGGCAATCGCGAGGAGTGCGAGGTTGCCGTTGGTGAGACTGATCCCCATCGTGCGGCTGACGCCCTTCTGGAGCGTGGCGTAGAGCTTGCGATCGTCAAGCAGGGTCCTCGTGGCGTTCTGGCAAAGACTCGCTTCGAGACGGTCGAAGTTCTGCCACACCGCGTCGACGTGGTGAACGGCCTGGGCGCTGGCGACGGTTTCGGCGGCGCCCTTTGCTACGGACTGCTGCAGGACTGGCCTCTGGAGCGAACGATCCGATTCGCGAACATTGCCGGAGCCATCGTTGCAACTCGTCGCGAGTGTTCCACCGCGATGCCGACAACGGCCGAGGTAGACGACGTCATCAAGGAGCTCGATCGTGTCCACGCCTAACCTCGCAGACAAAGCGACGCAGATGATCAGCGATGCGGACTTCTCCGCACTTCGCGCTGCGCGCCACCTCAACCCGGAAGCCATTAAGGTCAAGCTCGACGGCCGAGCCCGCCGTCCACTCGTCCGCGGGGACGGACGCTTGTTCATTGTTGCTGCGGATCATCCGGCCCGAGGCGCCCTAGGCGTTCGAAAAGATCCGCTCGCGATGGCCAGCCGATATGAACTGCTGCAGCGACTCGTACTCGCCCTGTCCCGGCCGGGCGTTGACGGCGTTCTGGGCACCCCGGACATCCTCGAAGATCTCGCTCTTCTTGGTGCGCTGGAAGACAAGGTGGCTGTTGGTTCGATGAATCGAGGCGGCTTGCGTGGTGCCGTTTTCGAAATGGACGACCGGTACACCGGTTATGACGTCCATTCGATTGTCTCCTCCCGGCTCGATGCCGCGAAACTCCTCGTGCGAATCAACCTCCAGGACGCCAAGACGGCGCGGACCCTCGAGGAGACTGCGCACGCCGTGACCGCGGCGGCCGCGGCAGAACTGCCCGTCATGCTCGAGCCATTCGTCAGCAACTGGATCGATGGCCACATCGCCAATGACCTCAGCACTGAGGCGGTCATCACTTCGATCGCGATCGCATCAGGTCTGGGCTCAACGTCGGCGTACTCCTGGCTGAAACTCCCTGTTGTTGCCGAGATGGAACGGGTAATGGAGGCAGCGACACTGCCAACGCTCCTCCTCGGCGGTGACTCGGATTCGAGTCCTGATGAGACGTACGCCGCGTGGGAAACTGCGCTGGAACTTCCGGGAGTGCACGGCCTCGTGGTCGGGCGCACCCTGCTTTATCCATCCGATGACGACGTGGCCGGCGCCGTTGACATGGCGGCCTCACTCGTGCACGGCCGATAGTTTCACTTTTCTCGCCGCACCCATCGCAACCGTCAGCGCGTCACTTGTCACCACAACATAAGGAACGATCATGAGCACGAATACCACCGAGCAACCTGCGGGCACCCTCTCGGACGAAGACCTGCCTGTCGTTCCGCACTGGATCAGCGGAGCCGAGTATCCGTCGACGAGTGGTCGGACCGCGCTGGTTTACGACCCTGCGCTTGGCATTGTGACGAAGCGAGTTGCTCTCGCCAACAAGGCCGAAATCGATGCGGCAGTGGCGGGGGCGAAAGAAGCATTCGAGGAATGGTCTGACCTGTCCCTCGCGCGTCGTCAGACGATCATGTTCAAGTTTCGCGAACTCCTCGATGCCCGCAAGGGCGAACTTGCCGAAATCATCACGAGCGAACATGGCAAGGTGCTGTCCGACGCTCTCGGCGAAATCAGTCGGGGCCAGGAGGTTGTCGAGTTCGCGACCGGGCTCGCGCACCACCTCAAGGGCGAATTCTCCGAGCAGGTTTCGACCGGGGTCGACGTTTATTCCACCAAGCAGCCGCTCGGCGTCGTCGCGATAATCAGCCCGTTCAACTTTCCGGCCATGGTGCCCTCCTGGTTCTTCCCCATTGCCATCGCTGCCGGCAATGCCGTTGTTCTCAAGCCCAGTGAAAAGGATCCGTCCGCGGCGATCTGGCTTGCCCAGCTCTGGAAAGAAGCCGGCCTGCCAGACGGTGTCTTCACCGTTCTGAACGGTGACAAGGAAGCCGTGGACGGCCTCCTTACCCACCCTGACGTCGCGTCTGTTTCCTTTGTCGGTTCCACTCCGATCGCCAAGTATGTATACGAGACAGGGACCGCGCACGGCAAGCGCGTGCAGGCCCTCGGTGGTGCAAAGAACCACATGCTCGTCCTCCCGGACGCCGATCTCGACCTGACCGCCGATTCTGCCATCAACGCTGGCTTCGGTTCCGCCGGAGAACGATGCATGGCCATCAGTGTTGTCGTCGCGGTTGAACCGGTTGCCGACGAGCTCATCAAGAAAATCACTGAGCGGATGGCGACCTTGAAGATCGGCGACGGTCGCCGTGAATGTGACATGGGCCCTCTCATCACGGAACAGCACCGTGACAAGGTGGCTTCATACATCGACATTGCCGCTGCGGACGGAGCGGACGTCGTCGTGGATGGACGCGGTGTCGACATCGACGGTGATGCGAACGGATTCTGGCTCGGCCCGACCCTGCTGGACAATGTCCCGACAACGTCTCGCGCCTACACCGAAGAGATCTTCGGCCCAGTGTTGGCGGTCGTGCGGGTAAATACCTTCGAAGAGGGCGTAGCACTCATCAACGCCGGGGCCTTCGGAAACGGCACGGCGATTTTCACCAACGATGGCGGCGCGGCCAGGCGGTTCCAGAAGCAGATCCGAGTGGGCATGATTGGGATCAACGTACCGATCCCCGTGCCCGTCGCCACGTTCTCGTTCGGCGGATGGAAGGAATCCCTGTTCGGCGACACCAAAGCTCACGGCGCGGAAGGGGTGAAATTCTTCACCCAGCAGAAAGCGATCACGTCACGTTGGCTGGACCCGTCGCACCGCGGTATCAACCTGGGCTTCCCAGAGAACAACTAAACCCCAAGACAGCGTCAGAGAAAGGGATCGTAAGCACTATGGCAGTGCGGAACGAATGGTATTTCCCGCGCGGCACACTGACCCGCGGGGGATGGGAGTCCGTCGTCGACCGATCGATCGCCGGATGGACCCACGCCGGTATTCGGATTGCGTCGCTGGATGGCGGGACAATATCGCTGCCCGCCGGGGACGTCGAACGACTCGTGATCCCTCTGTCCGGCGCGTTCTGGATCGACCACGACGACACGACAACCACGCTGCGCGGACGCAGATCGGTCTTCGACGGCCCAACCGACGTCGTCTATGTCGGCACCAGACGTACACTCTCCCTTCACGGCCTTGGTCGCGTCGCCGTAGCAGAAGCTCCGACCACCCAGCAGAAACCCAGTCGATACATTGCCCGCGAGGACGTTCCCGTTGAGATTCGGGGTGCAGGTCGCGACACCCGCCAGGTGCACAACTTCGGCACCCCGGCTATCCTCGATGCAGGATCGTTCATCGTGTGTGAAGTGATCACGCCCAGCGGGAACTGGTCCTCCCACCCCGCGCACAAGCACGACGAACGCCGCCCCGGGCACGAGTCCCGCCTCGAGGAGATCTACTACTTCGAAGTAGCTGCTGCTCGTGGAACGACTGCGCCGAACGTAGCTAAGCCCTTTGGCACATTTGCCACCTATTCTTCCGACGCTGGTGAGATCGACACCAACGCGCTCGTTCGCACTGGCGATATCGCTCTCGTGCCGTTCGGCTATCACGGACCCGCCTCCGCAGCGCCCGAATACGACCTCTACTACCTCAACGTCATGGCCGGCTCCGACCCCGAGCGGGTGTGGCAGGTAGCCGATGACCCCGCCCAAGCGTGGATTCGCAGCCAATGGGACAGCCAACAGCCTGACGAACGCCTCCCTTTCCTTCCTACCTCGTCAGGAGTGAACGCATGAACTCACGACGCATGACGGTCGGCCAGGCCCTGGTCGAATTCCTGAGCCATCAATGGACTGTCGACGGTGACACGCGCGAACGAACCATCCCGGCGGTACTCGGGATTTTCGGTCACGGCAATGTCGCCGGAGTAGGGCAGGCGCTCAAACAGCTGAACGAGCAGGACCCGTTATTGTTGCCCTACCATCAGGCCCGAAACGAGCAGGCCATGGTGCACCAGTCCGTCGGATTCGCGAGAGCGCACCGTCGGCGAGCAACGCTGGCAAGCACCGCATCTGTCGGGCCCGGTGCCGCGAACCTGCTTACTGGCGCAGCCCTGGCCACAGCCAACAGGTTGCCGGCGCTTCTTCTTCCGTCTGACACCTTTGCAACTAGGGTTAGTGACCCGGTTCTTCAGCAACTCGAACATCCCCACGACACGTCGCTCCAGGTCACGGACGCGTTCCGTCCGTTGTCCCGATTCTTCGATCGCGTAGACCGGCCCGAGCAGCTGTACTCCACCGCGCTCGCCGCAATTCGCGTCTTGCTCGACCCCGCCGAGACGGGCGCTGTCACCATCGCACTGCCCGAGGACGTGCAAGCCGAGGCGCTCGATGTTCCGGAGGAGTTCCTGGCCGACCGCGAATGGTACGTGCGTCGTCCGCTGCCTGAACGCGGCGCACTGCGACGAGCGGTCGAAGCGATCCGGGCCTCGAAGGCACCCTTTATCGTCGCTGGCGGGGGAGTTATCTATGCGGGTGCGGAGGATTCGCTGCGCAGCCTTGTGGAGGCAACGGGGATTCCCGTTGGAACGAGCCAGGCCGGGGGCGGGTCGCTGCACTGGGACCACCCCCAATATCTCGGCGGTGTGGGCGCGACCGGCTCACTGGCCGCCAACAGGATCGCGGCCGCAGCAGATGTGGTCATCGGAATCGGCACCAGGTACAGCGATTTTACGACCGCGAGCCGGACCGCTTTCCAGAATCCTAACGTCGTCTTCATCAACATCAACGTTGCATCGTTCGACGCTTACAAGCACGGCTCCCAACTGCCGGTCATCGCCGACGCGCGCGAGGCGCTCGACGCGTTGAGAGTCGAGTTAGAGCGTTTTCAGGTGGAGGGCGAGTACGCGAAACGGATTGGCCGCGAGAAACACTCATGGGATACAGCGGTGGATAAGTCCCTTGAGCGTACCGGGGCGGAGCTCCCCGGCCAGCCGGAGATTATCGGTGCCGTGCAAGCAGCATCGGATCCCCGAGATGTCGTGGTGCAGGCGGCCGGATCGCTGCCCGGCGACCTGCACAAACTCTGGCGCGTGCGTGACGCGCTCGGCTACCACGTCGAGTATGCGTTCTCCACGATGGGTTACGAGATCGCCGGCGGGCTGGGTGTCAAGCGCGGGTTCGACGCGCTGGACGACGATCGGGACGTCATCGTGATGGTGGGAGATGGCTCCTATCTCATGCTGCATTCCGAGCTCGCGACCGCAGTGGCGGAAGGCATCAAGATCATCGTCGTCCTCATCGAGAATCACGGATACGCGTCGATTGGTCACCTCTCTGAGAGCGTTGGTTCCGAACGATACGGCACCCGCTACCGATACCTCGACGCCGAGGCTCGAAACTTTGAGTCCGGCGAATTCCTGCCCGTCGATCTCGCAGCCAATGCGCGCAGCTACGGAATCGACGTGATCGAGATCCCGCCCGGCGCGGAATCGATCCCTCAGCTGTTCGACGCCGTGCGCACGGCGAAGGCAAGCGCCAAATCCACCCTGATCCACGTCAACTCCGACCCCTTTGTCTATGCGCCGGATGGGGATGGCTGGTGGGACGTTCCGGTCGCGGCCGTCTCGGCACTC
This sequence comes from Galbitalea sp., assembly GCA_036271795.1. GTDB lineage: Bacteria > Actinomycetota > Actinomycetes > Actinomycetales > Microbacteriaceae > Galbitalea. The sequence continues at coordinate 30,512 of DATAZY010000099.1, read as the reverse complement.
GCGAGCACTCAGGCCGCCCGGGCCGAGTACGACGAGCTGCAGAAGAAACAAAGGCCGCTGCTGGGCTGAACCCGCAAGGACCCACTCCTCACTCACTCACTCTCGAAGGAAAACCAATGACCGGCGTAGCCGTCACCGAAACGTCCACCGAAACCGCCAGCAAAGGCTTGCGAATCGGCACCGCACCCGACTCATGGGGAGTATGGTTCCCCGATCATCCTCGTCAAATCCCCTGGCAGCGATTCCTCGACGAGGTGCAGGTCGCTGGATACCACTGGATCGAGCTCGGGCCGTACGGTTATCTGCCGACCGATCCGAACCGGCTGCAGGACGAACTGGGCAAGCGAGACCTTGAGCTCTCCGGGGGCACGGTCTTTACCGGATTTCACAAGGGCGCCGACCAGTGGCAGCGCGCCTGGGATCAGGCGGTCCAGGTCGCAGGGTTGACGCAGGCCCTTGGCGCTGAGCACATCGTCGTAATTCCCGACCTGTGGCGGTCGGACGCGACTGGCGAAACGCTCGAGACGCGCACCCTCACGGAGGCGCAATGGGACAGCCTTGCCGTTGGCCACGATCGGCTCGGCAAGGCGCTGCTCGAGGAGTATGGCGTGCACCAGCAGTTCCATTCCCACGCCGACAGCCATGTCGGTACCACCCGTGAAGTCGAACATCTCCTGGAGCTGACCGACCCCAAGTATCTAAATCTCTGCCTCGACACTGGGCACTTCGCGTACTACGGCGGTGACAACGTCGGCCTGATCCAGAAGCATCCGACGCGCATCGGGTACCTTCACCTTAAGCAGATCGACCCCGGCTTGCGCTTTGAGGTGCTCAAGAACGACATCGCCTTCGCCGACGCCGCGATCGACGTAATGGTTGAGCCGCCCGCCGGGGAGCCAGACCTGGCGCCGATCATCGAGGCGGTCGCTGCTATCGACCCACAAATCTTCGCAATCGTTGAGCAGGACATGCCAGGCGTCGATATCGACAAGCCACTCGGGATAGCCCGCCGAACGCGCACCTACATGCTCGGCTGCACGCATCTCGCGCGCACCGTCTAACCCAACCGTCTCTCACAATTCGACTGGAAAGAATCCACAAATGAGCAAGACCTCTGACCTCCGGGTAGGCGTAGTCGGCGCGGGAATGATGGGCGCCGACCACGTCGCCCGCATCACCAACGCCACCCAGGGCGCCATAGTCGCGGCTATCATCGAGCCCGACGCAGGGCGTTCGAAAGCCGCCGCCGCTCTGGCGCCTGGCTCCCAAACATTCACCCGTATCGAGGACGCGCTGGATGCGGACGCTGTGGATGCAGTGCTTATCGCAACACCCGGCCAGTTCCATGAGCCTGTCCTCCTGCCGGCTCTCGCGGCCGGCCTGCCAATACTTTGCGAGAAGCCACTCACCCAGGACCCAGAATCCTCTTGGCGTATTATCGAGGCCGAGCAGCGCGGCGGAAAGCAACTCATTCAAGTGGGCTTCATGCGCCGTTTCGACCCCCAGTATCGGGAACTCCGAAAACTCATCAGTCAAGGCTCTGCCGGGGATCTCCTGATGTTGCGCGGGGTACACCGCAACGGAGTCGTCCCCAACAGCTATACGCAGGAGATGCTGATCAACGACTCCGTCGTGCACGAGTTCGATGTCGTTCCCTGGCTCGCTGGTGCCACGATCGAGTCTGTTGAGGTGCAATATGCACGTAGAAACTCGCTCAGCCCGGAACATCTGCAGGAGCCGATCCTGGTTCTCATGCACTTGGACAACGGTGTGCTCGTCGATGTCGAAATGAATGTCAGCGTCCAGTTCGGATACCAAGTCGCCACGGAAGCGGTGTTCGAAAAAGGGATTGCTCGAATCGGGCAACCGTCCGGCTTGCAACTGTGGCAGGACGGCAAATTCCAAATCGACGAGCACCAGAGTTTCACGACCCGGTTCAAGGAGGCCTACGACATCGAGGTGCAGGACTGGGTGGACGCGGCACGTGCAGGCAGGATCGGGGGACCGTCCGCTTGGGACGGGTACAAAGTCGCTGTGGCCTGCGCCGCTGGAGTAAAAGCACTCACAACGTCGGGCCCCGTCGAGCTCGGTTTGCCGGCGATTCCGGCGTTCTATGCGACCGACGAGGTGCCGGTTGCCGTCTAGCGTTCACAATTCAATGAGGAGATTTCGATGGTGAAGATCGCGCTTGATCCGACCCCCTACCACGCCACGAATTCGCTGCTCGAGTTCCCGGACGTCGCGGCGCGCCTTGGCTATAGCCACCTCCAGCTGACACCGCACGTCGATTTCACCCCGTTCTTTCGCTACCCCCGCGCCGATGACGATCTTGTCCGACGGCTGAGGAAGGCGGTTATCGACGCTGGAGTCGGCATTTCATCGTTGCTGCCTGTCCAGCGCATCTCATCGCCGGACGAGGGCCCTCGACGTGTCGCGGTCGCGAACTGGAAGCGGATCATTCAGCTGGCGGTGGAGCTAGACGTGCACGTCATCAATTCCGAGTTCAGCGGCAGGCCCGAGCGTGCCGAAGAATCCGAAGCTAGTTTCTATCGATCGATGGAGGAGTTGCTTCCTCTCATTGAACAGGAGGGCCTAACAGTCAACTTCGATCCCCACCCAGACGATTTCGTCGAGGACGGATTGGAGGCCTGGCGAGTCCTCCGGGGATTGAACTCGCCCAGCATCGGTTTTGTTTACGTCGCATCGCACACCTTCCATTACGGGGATCGGGCCGATACGTTGATCCCCGAACTGGGCAGCCGGCTCGGTTCTGTTTACGTGGCAGACACCTTCGATCACCGACGATCGCACCAGCTTCGCTACATCACCAACCCTCCCGGCAATGCCGTGCGAGTACACCAGCACCTAAAGATCGGCGACGGCGACGTGGCCTGGCGGGAGTTATTCGGCGTCCTCCGCTCGAGCGGTTTCCTCGAACGCGACGACGCGATCATCGTGTCGAACGTCTTTGCAGAAGACGAAACAGCAGACGAAACGTCGCGGCAACAACTCGAGGACATTCTCGCCTTGTGCGCGGGTAGCTAAACCTGTACATCCAGGCCCGCTCACGTTAGAATGTCAGAACATTCTTATGTGAAAGGGATTAGCAATGTCGCTTGTCAGTGGGACCGCTCGCAGTGCCGGCGGCTTGGAAGCATTGTTGCCCCTGCAGCTTGCATCTGAAACGACCCCGACCGCACTGTGGAACGATTCGGCGGACCCCGACGAGCTTCGACAGTCGATCGAGTTCGGAGCGGTTGGTGCGACGTGCAATCCGGTCATCGCCCTCACCGCCATAACCGAACATCTAGATCGGTGGCGCCCTCGCATTCAAGGCATCGCTGAGGAGTACCCGGCGTCCGGCGAAGCAGAGATCGGGTGGAAGGCAGTGGAAGCCTTGTCGGTCGAAGCGGCACGTCTGCTCGAGCCGGCCTTCGACGCCAGCGGCGGTCGCAACGGGCGGCTCTCAATTCAGACTGATCCGCGCCTGCACCGGAATGCGGACGCGATCGTCGAGCAGGCAGTGCGCTTCTCGCAGCTGGCCCGCAATATCATCGTGAAGATCCCGGCAACCTCGGTGGGGATCCGAGCGATCGAAGAAGCAACTTTCCAAGGCGTCAGTGTGAACGTCACTGTCTCGTTCACCGTGTCGCAGGCGCTCGCAGCCGCGGACGCGATCGAGCGCGGCCTCAATCGGCGTGCACAGGCCGGACATCCTGACCGTGAGTTTGGGTCGGTCGTAACGATCATGGGAGGTCGCCTGGATGACTGGCTAAAGGTCTCCGCGGAGCGGTCCAGAATCTTAATCGATCCGGGCTACTACGAGTGGGCCGGCGTCGCCACATTGAAAAAGGCGTATCAATTGTTCCGGGAACGCGACTATCGTTCCCGCGTCCTCGCTGCAGCGTTCCGAAACGCGCTGCAATGGTCTGAATTGCTTGGCGGTGACCTGGTCGTATCGCCACCGTTCGACTGGCAGCTTCGAATCAATGAAAACCTGTTGCCAGTGGAAAACCGGATCGATATTCCTATCGATGAGAGGATCATCCAGACCCTTCTCGACAAGTCCCCGGAGTTCAGAAAGGCCTACGAAGTCGAGGGTATGACTGTCGCCGACTTCGACACTTTTGGTGCGACGCGGGTAACGCTGCGCCAGTTCCTCGATGCGGATGCAAAGCTCGACGCGTTGGTTCGGGACATCCTTCTTCCGGTTGTATAACCCCGCGATCGAGAATCTCCGCCGTGAGGGTCTATGCGTGGTCAGTTGCCAACGAGAGTGATCTCGAACGAGTAGAGATCGGGCCGGTAACAGTGGTGGCCAAACTCCACGGCGGCGCCCGCGTTGTTGTATGCGGTGCGATCCATTGTCAGCACCGGACCGTGGCTCTTGATCTCAAGAAGCCTGCTCTCTTCGATGGAGGACTCGCGCGCACCGATCCGCTGCTGCGCGACGCTCATGGTTGTGCCACGTCCTCGCATCAACTGGTACAGCCCATGGGTGCCCAGTGCATCTGCCGTGATGTCGGTGAATTCGGGTGCCAAAAAATTCTCCAGTACGGCCAACGGAACTCCGTTCGCGTAACGCAGTCGCTTGATGTGCAGAATTTTGGCGCCCACAGGAACAGACAGGATCTCAGCGTGATCATCGTCCGCTCCGACGACCTCGTGAACAAGGAGATCCGTGCGCGGCTGCTTGTCGCCGCGCTTCAGATCATCGAACAGGCTCGTCAGTTCAACTTTTCGGGTCACGGGGCGTTGTACAACTTGGGTCCCAATGCCACGTCGGCGAACGAGTAGTCCCTTGTCGACGAGATCCTGGATGGCACGACGGATGGTTGGACGCGAGAGGCCAAGGCGTTCGCCGAGGTCGATTTCGTTTTCCAGCCGCCCGCCCGGGGGCAATGCCCCGGAGACGATCGCGGATTCGATTCGGTTGGCGATCTGGAAGTACAGCGGTACCGGGCTGGAGCGGTCGATATCCATAAAGAGGTCAGATGGAAGGGTTTGGCTCTCGCCGATCGTACTTGCCACGATGCGCTCCTCACCTAACAAACTTGTGGTTATGTCAATAGCTTATATCAACCTATCAACCAGCAAAAGTATCGACCGCAGTGCGTCCAGCCTTCGAGTTAGTCAAAATGTCTTGACAAAGCATTGTATTTAGATTTAGTTTTTACAGCGACCCTCCGTGAGGCGTTAAGCAGCGCGGCTAACAGCACTAAGAGGAGGCAACTCATGTCATACCCGATCGGCCATTCAGGTCACGGCAGTCGCAAGAAGTTCGTAACGCTCGCCAAGGCGCTCCCCATCCTCGGGGTAGCTGTACTGCTGGCAGCGTGCTCGTCTGGCACACCCACATCGAAGGGCACAGCAGCAGCTGGGTCGAGCAATGGATCCGCCAAGAACATCAACATCGTCGTCATCGGTGGCACATCTGATGACCCATTCTTCTCAACCGTAAAGAATGGCGTTGACGCTGCCGCTAAGTCCATCGAAGCAGCCGGGGGGAAAGTGACCTACCTTTCCCTGGCAAATTACAACAACCTTGGACCGGACACGGCCAAGCTTGAGGCCACGGCACTTAGCCTGCACCCCAGCGCCGTTGCAGTACCGGATTGGGTTCCAACGGCTCAGGATCCGAACCTGAAGGCCATTAGCGCGGCGGGTATCCCGCTCGTCATCTACAACTCCGGCACTATCGACAACGCGAAGAGCGTCGGAGCGTTCACCTACATCGGGGGTGATTACACACTGTCCGGTGTTGCGGGTGGTAAGGAATTCGTGAACGCCGGCGCCAAGAATGTCGTCTTCGTCAACACCGTTCCCGGCGACGCATCGTCCGAGGAGTTCAGCACCGGTTACAAGCAGGCCATGACCGCTGCAGGAGACAAGTACACCGAGCTAAACCTCCCGGCATCCAGCTTCGGCAACGCCACTGCAGTTGCGCAAGCGATCAAGTCAGAGCTACTGAACAACCCGAGCGTTGACGGAATTGCGACCTACGGGGTTCAGGACGCGTCCAGCGCTGCAAGTGCGATCAGTCAAGCGAGTGCGGGCTCAAGGGTGAAGCTGATGGGATTCAACCTCGACAAGAACACTCTGGACCGCATCAAAGCGGGAACCCAGCTGGGTACCATCGACCAGCTTCCATACCCCCAGGGTTACTATGCGACCAGTGCAGCATTCCAGGCTGCCGCCTACGGCATTTACATCTCTTCCTCGCCGGTTCTAACTGGTCCGGCGATCGTTGACAAAAGTAATGTGGCTAAGGCGATAGCAGGTACCGCCGCGGGAACCCGCTAGCAGCATCGAACCGGGCCGCTCGCGACACCGCGAGCGGCCCGACCCGTTGTGGCCAAAGTCATCCACCATCAATTCAAAGACGAAGTTGTTAGAGGGAATCGAATCTCATGACCGCGAACACCGCCCGACGGTTATCCCAAAAGGACGCCAGCGGCCCGGCCGCTCCACCCGCCAGGGCTGGATTCTCGCTCTACGGCTTTGCTCGTCGCCCTGAAACAGGAGCATTAGTCGGTACACTTCTGGTCTTCGTGTTCTTTAGCATCGTCGGCGGCACGAAGTTCCTCTCGATCGGCGGGCTCACGTCTTGGCTAAATGTCGGGGCCGAGTTGGGCATCATCGCAATCCCGGTCGGGATGCTCATGATCGCGGGCGAACTCGACCTCTCGGTGGGTTCCGTTCTCGCTTCCAGTTCTATGACGTTGGCGATCATTTCCGGGTACTGGGGACTGCCGATGATTGTCGGCATCATATGTGCCCTGCTTGTTGGCTTGGCAACAGGTTTCGTCAACGGCATCATCACTACCCGAACTAACGTCCCCTCATTCGTCGTCACACTCGGAACCAACTTCGCCCTTGCCGGCCTGACTCTCGGCTTGTCCCGTGTCATCACCGGAACGACGAGCGTCTCGGTCACACCGGATCCTGTGTCCAAAGCCATCTTCGGTCAGTTGCTGGGAAACCAATTCGAAGTCTCCATCATCTGGTGTGTGGCCGTGGCCGTTGTCGTTGCCTGGATCCTGACGAAGACACCTTGGGGCAACTGGATCTTCGCTATCGGTGGCGACAAGGAGAGTGCCCGTTCCGCGGGTATTCCCGTCTCACGAACGAAGATCTCGCTGTATATGGCAAGCGGCTTCGGCGCCGCCCTCGTCGGCGTCATCCAGACCTGCCTCTATAACGGTGCCCAGACCGCGAACGGCCAGTCGTTCGTCTTCAACTCGATCATCGCCGTCGTCATCGGCGGCGTGCTCCTTACGGGCGGATATGGCTCCGTGGTCGGCATTATCCTCGGAACGCTCACCTTTTCCATCGTCAGCCAGGGCATCTACTACACCGGCTGGGATTCGGACTGGGCAAACCTCATCCTCGGAATCCTTTTGCTCGCCGCGGTGCTGATGAACAACACCTTCCGACGACTAGCTCTCTCCGGCGGCAATTCACGCAAGTCAGCGAAATAAGGACGAAGGTCATGGCTACTCCCATTATCAAACTGACCAATGTATCCAAGGCCTTTGCCGGCTCCTACGCGCTCGAGGATATCTCGATCGAGGTCGAGCCAGGACAAGTCCTCTGCCTGCTGGGCGACAACGGTGCCGGCAAATCTACCCTGATCAAAGTCCTCTCCGGCGTTCACCGCCCCACGCAAGGCACGGTCGAAATCAATGGCGAAGAGATTAGCTTCGCTAGTCCGAAAGACGCCGGTACCTTGGGCATCGCAACCGTTCATCAGTTCGGAGGTTCCTTCCCCCTGATGACGGTAGAGCGCTCATTCTTCGTCGGGCTGGAGCCGACAAAAGGCTGGGGTCCGTTCAAAGTCTTCGACAAAAAGCAGGCAGCCAAGGTCGCCGTCGATGAGGTTCGCAAGCTCGGAATAACCCGCGTGACCCGGGGAGACCAGCTCGTCGGAAGCCTCTCCGGTGGCGAGCGGCAGGCGCTGGTGATCGCCCGCGCCGTCTACTTCGGTGCAAAGGTTCTCATTCTCGACGAGCCGACGGCCGCCCTTGGCGTCAAAGAGGCCACGCACGTGCTCCGCATGATCATGCAGGCTCGGGCAAAGGGCATCGCCGTCATCTTCGTCACGCACAACGTGCTGCACGCAATGACCGTGGGGGACCGGTTCGCGGTTCTTATTCATGGGAAAAAAGCAGACGACTTCTTCAAGGGTGAGCGCAGTCGTGCCGAAATAACCGACCTAATGGCTGGTGGCGAGGCGATGGCTGAACTCGAAGAGGAGCTCGCAGCGCTGACCGGGAGAATTCCAACCCAGCACGTGGATTGAGGTCAAAGTTCGAATGGAGTACCGCCCCCTCGGTGCGACAGGGTTGAATGTGTCGGCCGTGTCATTTGGTACCGGTTCGCTCGGAGAGTTGTTCGGCCCGCTCGATGAATCAAGCGCACTCCGACTGGTCGATGAGGTCCTCGATTCGGGAATCAACTTCGTTGATACGTCGCCTTACTACGGGAGCGCGGAGTACCGGCTCGGCAAGGCGCTGACGTCCGCCAAGCGCGAGGCCATCATCATCGGGACGAAAACTGGTCGGTACGGGTTCGCCGATTTTGACTTTTCGCCCGCCCGAATTCGCTCCACTGTCGAGAGCAGTCTGCGGCTGCTTGGGACCGACTACGTCGACATTCTTCAACTGCACGACATCGAGTTCGTCGGTATCGATCCCGTCCTCACCGACTCCTTTGCTGAACTGGTGAAGCTCAAAGATGAAGGCAAGTGCCGCTTCATCGGCATGACAGGCTACCCGGTCAAGACGTTCGCCAGAGTGCTCGAGGAGACCGATGTTGATGTGATCCTCACCTATGCCAAGGGGAACTTGCTCGACAATTCGCTTCGCGACTCACTGCTCCCGATCGCGGATCGACGCCACGTCGGAGTCATTAACGCCGCGGCCGTCTCACTCGGATTGCTTACTCCCCAGGGACCCAATGTGCTCATTGAGCATCCGTGGCCGCGAGCGGTGTCAGACGCCGCTGCCAGGATGGTCGCACTTGCTTCCGAACGCGGCCTCGACATCGCGTTCCTGGCCACTCAGTACGCGATCCAATGCAGCGGCGCGCCGACCACGGTTGTCGGCGCTGGAAAATCCCGCCACCTCCAGTCAGCGATAGAGGCTGCAAATGAACCCATCGATCCTGAGCTGGCCGCCGAATTCGTCGCCCTGAGGCCGCCGGAGGACGAGCGGCGCTGGACGATGGGTTTAGCGGAGAACAACTAGACCGCGCCCCCCGAAGCCTCGTGGCTCCGGGATTCTATCGTGGTCGTACGTGATACTCGTAAAGCCATGCGCGACTGGTGCCCAGCCTTCGTCGAGATTCACGAATACGATTTTGTCGATCGTCAAAATGCTCTTACGGGTGACCATGTTGCGGACCTCCGCACGCACAGTGAGGGACGCCACACCGAAATCGGTGGCGAGGAGACCCATGTCGACCAGGTCGCCTTGGCACGCCGAACTCACAAAGTTGGTCTCGGACATAAACTTCGTCACGACGTACCCGTCGCAGCTTTAGAAGTTCAAACCCTCAGCGGACCCCCTCTTTTGCCCACCGTTTGCGCACATCCGTGGGCAAACGAGTCGATTTCGTTCAACCACGTTGACCCCAAAACCGTTGATTTTTTGGGGATCTTCGGCGAAGTCCGTGGTGATCAGAGGCCGTTTCTTGAGTCGAGTCCCTCCAGGGCACTTCGCAAAAGAGCTGACCACCAGTGAGTTCTATGGCTGGTTCGCCGAACCAACTCGAACCCTCCGCGACGCCGGCGGAGGAGTCGCTACACCCAGCGTCGCAAGCCGAGGGCCATTGGCTTCGTTGTCGCCCGGGTGCGGAGAATGACCGTGGTCAGCGAGTAGTGGGATGCCGACGGTGCGAATGTGGCGACCGCAGCCGAGAGCGCCATCATGATCGGGTATTGGGTGATCAGTTGGTCGGCGAGCCAGTAGTTGCACAGTTCCGCTACCGAGACGAGCGCCGCGGGAAGAGTGAAGATACCGAGAACCAGCGCGATGCCGAGGCACGTCTCGATGAGCGGCACCCCGAATCCGAACAGGTCGGGAACCTTACCCAGAGCGTTCGCGGTGAAGAATTTGTAGAAGTCGGGGACTCTCGGGTTTTGCGCTGTGGAGTGGACGACCAGGAGGATATCCGCCCGGCCGAAACCGGCGTGATACTTCAACAGTCCCTCGTTGATCCACAGTGCGCCGAGCGTGACCCTGGCGAGGGTGGCGACGATGGTCGCCACCCTCTGCCTGGCCGTTGTCGGGAATGTCACTTCGAGAGAGGCGCCGCACCGAAGACGGCGAGAGCCTTGTCGCAGTGCTCGACGAGGTCCTTGTACTTCGAGGCGTCCACGCCGGAGGGGATTGTGAACGTCTGCGTGGACTTGTTCCACGCAACGGCCGCGATCTCGACCCCGGCGGTGGTCTCGGACTCGCTGGTGCCATTGGCGAGGTAGAGGTGAAGGTCAGGCCCCTGGTCTGAGGAGAACCCCGTCAGCTTGATCGTGTCGCCGGTGATGGTGACATTTCCGGAAGCTTTCTTTCCGTTGAGCCCGGCGAAGGTGCCGGTCAGCTTCACGCTTGACGTTGCCGCGGCGGCCTTGGTGCCGGCGGTGGGCGCGCTGGATGGGCTGCTGCAGCCTGCGAGCGCGGCGGCGAGGGCGAGTGCGACGGCGCCGGTGGCGAGAAGGGTCTTGGTGCGCATGAGGAATATGTCCTGTTCTGGTGTTGTGTAACGGCCGCAACTGCGACGACATCGACAAGACAATCAACCCGAGCGGGGCTGCTGGCCGAAGCTTTCAACGCCGTAATCGAACATTTCAGAGCCGTAATATTCATCCGCGGAATCGATCAGGGTTCCCGTCTACGCTCGAAGATATGCATGCTGGAGCCCGGATCATGGTCGTCGAGGATGACGCCACCGTGCGCACGGTCGTCGCCGATTACCTGCGTGCCGCGGGATGCGAGGTCGTCCAGTACGCGGATGGCGAGAGCGCCCTCGCAGCCGTTCGGGCGCGGGTCCCGGATTTGGTGGTCCTGGATCGCATGCTTCCGGCTCTCGATGGCGACGAGGTGTGTCGCCTCGTACGGGTTTTCTCGGACGTGCCCATCATCATGCTGACCGCGCTCGACAGCGTGGACGATCGAATCGCGGGTCTCGAGCGTGGGGCGGACGACTATCTGTCCAAGCCGTTCTCCCTGCGTGAGTTGCAGTTGCGGGTGAATGCCCAGTTGCGTCGGGCAACGACGACAGCGGTTCCGCTGGAGTTCACGGCCGGCCGCTTTCGCGTCGATCCTGCCCACCGCCGCGTCTGGGTCGCAGGGCGAGAGGTCGCACTCACCGCCCGCGAGTATGAGCTGTTTCTTTACCTGGCCCGCAACCCCGAACGGGTGGTCAGCCGCGAAGAGATTCTGCGGGAGGTGTGGCAGTGGGCGTTCGGGGACGAATCCACTGTCACTGTCCACGTCCGACGGCTCCGGGAGAAGATCGAGACTGACCCTCGGTTCCCGTGCTTCCTGACCACGGAGTGGGGCGCCGGTTATCGGTTGACGGTCGAAGAAGGTGTTCCTTGTTGAAACTCTCCGAGCTGCTGCTCGTCGCGGTGACCACCCTGACGGCCACGGCGACTGTGACCCTGCTCACCTTCCTGCTGCTGCGGTTGGCGCGACGGGCAGGAGCGGCGACCAGGTCCGCGATCGTGCTCGGTGGCGCCGTGATTTCAATTGCGGCGTCGACGGTAGCCGTCGCCATCGAGATGTACCTCTCCGGCCATGATGTGACCGTGCTGGCCTGGGTGATCGGAATCTCCGCGATCATGAGCACAGTCGCGGCATGGCTGATCGCCCGCTCGGCCGTGAAGTCATCGGTCGCCGCCCTCGTCGCTTCCACCCGCCGAGTCGGCCACGGCGACGTCGTCGAGCCGTCGCCGACGGGCCTGCCAGAATTCGATGCCGTCTCCGCAGAGCTCGCCGAGAGCTCTCGACGGCTCGCCGAAGCGCGTGCCCAGGTGGCCGAGCTCGACAATGCGCGCAAACAATTGCTCGCGTGGATTTCACACGATCTGCGCACGCCTCTCGCCGGGATGCGGGCCATGGCCGAAGCCATAGAGGAAGGCACGGCGGCCGATCCCGATGAATACATCCGCCTGATCCGCGGAAAGATCGATACGGTCACCCAAATGGTCGGCGACCTCTTCGAGCTCTCAAAACTTCAAACGGGAACTCTCGAACTCCATCCAGAACCCGTCATCCTTCTCGACTTGGTCTCCGACGCCGTCTCCGACGTGCATGCCATCGCGTCCTCGCGCGGAATCGACATCGCGCAGGACGGCATCGACGGCCACATCATCTGGGCGGACGCGAGAGAACTCACCCGCGCGATCGGCAACCTGTTAGCCAACGGGGTACGACACGCTCCGGAGGACAGCACCATCCTGATCCGAGCCGATACCCTCGGGGACGGCGAGCTTATCCTCAGCGTCATCGACCAGGGCGCCGGTGTCACGGCCGAGAATCTTGGCCACATGTTCGACGTCGGCTGGCGTGCAGACGCATCCCGTACGACCCACACCGGGGGAGCAGGATTGGGCCTCGCTATCGTGCGGGGCATCGTGGAAGCTCACGGCGGTCATGTCCAGGCACGACGCACGGCTGCGGGGTTCCAGCTCGACTTGATCCTCCCCGCAACCACCTGACCTTCCGCGTTCTGCGCGGGCATCTCCGAGATCGAATTCGCGCCCGCGCCCGGCTAGGCCACGTCCGAAACACTCCAGATCTGCCCGGTGACGCTCTGGCCCAATCGTGCGACGAGGGAACGCGCGGATTCCTGCGGAGAGATCAAGGCACCATCGGCGTACGAGCGGGTGAACCGGTCGTGGAGTTGCGCACCGATCTTCTCGGGGTCCTGAGCGCGTATCCACGCCTGCATCTCGGTGTCGACAGTGCCGGGCCGGTAGACGTTGACCGCGACTCCGGTGTCCTTCAGTTCCGCTGCCAGATTGAGCGTATTCGCTTCCAGGGCTGCCTTCGATGCCGCGTAAACGCTGCCACCGATCATCGAGGCGGGGTGTGCCACGATGCCGCTCGAGACATTGACGATGAGACCCCATCCTCGCTCGATCATGGCGGGGGCCACCCGCGAGGCGAGGACGATGGGGGCGACCACGTTGAGGGCCAGCGCGTTCGTCACATCCTGCGGGTCGAGCTGTGTGGTGGGGCCGAGCGGAGCGACGGTGGCCGCGTTGTTGATCAGGATGTCCGGGTCGCCCAGGCCGCTCCTCACCGCGTCAAGGATCCGCCCGAGCTCGCTCAGGTCGGAGAGATCGCCAAGGGCTGCCAGCGCGTGGCCGCCAGCCTCGGTGATCTCGTTCGCGACACCATCGAGTTCGGTGACGGAGCGGGATACCAGGGCGACGTGGGCGCCTCGTTCGGCGAGTTCGATTGCGATGGCACGACCGATGCCACGGCCGGCACCAGTGACGAGTGCGACTTTTCCGCCCAGATCAGTCATCACGAGGCCTTCCCGTTGGGCTGGGCGCTCGACAGGTACTCGTTCACGGCATCCAGCACCTGGCTCGGCTCGGTGCGGGTGGTGTAGTCAGGGTGGACATCGATCCAGGCCAAGACCCCCTCGGCGTCGATGAGCGCAACCGTGGGCATCGGCACGGTCGTGGTCCCATCCGCGTTGACCTTTTCAAGGTCGAGGCCGTGTTCGAGTTGCGCGTGCCGGGCACCATCCGTTGGCCGGGTCAGGATGCCGAGCGCGCCCGCGATCTGGTTGCCCGGGTCGGAGAGCACCGGGAATTCGAGGTCGTGTTTTTCCTTCATGGTCATCGAGCCATCGGCCGACTGTGGGCTGAGCGCGACGAGGACAACACCCAACTGCCTCAATGGAAGCGTGAGCTGGTCCCGGTAGGTGCGTAATGCGATGTTGCAGTAGGGGCACCAGGCGCCGCGATAGAAGATCACCACTCCGGGCGCACCGCTCAAGGTCTCTGCCAGGGTCGTTGGGCGTCCTTCCGCGTCGATCAGGTCACCGTCAGGAAACACCGACCCGGCTTCCAGCACGCTCTGCGGCATCGTCCGAGCCAGGGCGTGCTGTTCGGCGCTGAACTTTTCGGAAGCAGGCGTCGGTGTGCGCTTGGATTGCATTTCAGCGACCTGGTCGGCAATGGTGGGCGACAGTTGCGCCATGGGATACTCCTCGTTCGGCCAAAAGGGACAAGTTCATTGTCGAAATCAGAAAATGTACTGTCAAGTACATTCCTACTAAGCTACTCGACGTGACGACCACACATGCAGGCAAGACGTTCCCCGTGCCCAAAACCCAGAAGGGACAGGCCACGCGCGCCCGGATCGTGGATGCCGCGGCCGCGCTGGTGTTCGAGGATGGTGTGGCCCGGACGAGCCTGGACGATGTCGGCGCGGCCGCCCGGGTTGGCAAGTCGCAGATCTACCACTACTTCGCCGACAAGTCCTCACTGATCGGCGAAGTGGTCACCCGGCAGACCACCGCGGTACTTGAGGGGCAGGAACCCTACATTTCGCGGCTCGACAGCTGGGAGTCGTGGGCCGGCTGGCGCGACCAGGTGATCCAGGAACAACGCGAGAACCATTGCGCGGGAGGATGCCCGCTCGGTTCGATCGCCAACGAGCTCGCCGACACCGACGAAGCCGCCCGGGTCGTCCTCGTCGACAGCTTCGACCGCTGGCAGCTCGCGTTTCGCGATGGGATATCGAGGATGCGGTCGGCGGGCCTCGTCCGCGATGATGTCGACCTGAACTCGCTGGCATCCGCCGTCCTCGCGGCAGTGCAGGGCGGCCTGTTGCTGTGCAAGACCCACAAGAGCACCGCGCCGCTCGAGGCGTCGCTCGACGCGGCCATCGGATACCTGCGCTCGTTTGAATCGCGGAGCGAACGAACCCGCGCATAATTGGCTCGCCCGAGCCTCGACTTGTCGGAGTGATTCGTTGGTAGCGGGCCAATGTCATTGACTTAATTCGGCTCTTATTTATATTCTTTGTTTAGTTCTGAACAAAGGGTAGTCAATGGCGCTCGTTCCCCCACTCCGCACCGACATCAATCGATCGGCGATTCTGGCGCATCTCGGCGCGCAGGGGCCGGCGTCGCGGGCAGACCTCGCTCGAATGTTGGGCGTATCCCCGGCCCAGGTCACGCAGCTCTCACGTGAACTGATCGCGGATGGCCTCGTCCAGGAGCTCGAGAATTCCCCATCGCAGGGTGGGCGTCCCGGGAGACTTCTGGGCGTCGTATCTACCGCGATCCGCGCGATCGGCGTCAAAGTCGTCGTCGACCACGTCGCATTCGTTGAGGTCGGGGTTGACGGGGCCGTGACCCGTTCTGGCGCGGAACCGTTCGACGCGCTCTCGAACATGGCCATCACGAATCTCATCGCAATCCTGCGTCGTTTCATCGATGGCGGGTCCGACACTCCGCTGCTCGGTATCGGAGTCGGCATCCCGGGCACGGTCAACGAACAGGATGCCGGCGTCGTCGACTCCACGCAGCTCGGGTGGAATCAGGTTCCACTCGGGGCCGCGCTGCGACAGGCGTTCGCCCTACCAGTCGTCATCGACAACAACGTCAACGCACTGAGCATGGCCGAGCGCCTCTTTGGGCTGGGGCGCAACTACCAGAACTTCCTCGTGGTCACGGTCGGCACGGGCGTCGGCGGCGGAATCGTCGCCGGCGGCGCCGTGTTGCGGGGTAGCGCGGGCGGCGCTGGTGACCTCGGCCACATCCCGGTCGGCACTGACGGCCCGGTCTGCCAGTGCGGAAACCGTGGCTGCCTCGAAGCATTCATCGGCGAGCAGACCCTGGTTCGCGAGGCCCGCGAGCAGAACATCATTGGCGAGCATGCGGGAATTCAGGCGCTCAAGAAGGCAGCCGACAGCGGCGACGAGGCAGCGCAGAAGATCTTCGGACAGGCGGGTGAGTACCTCGGGCGTGCGCTGGCGGGGGCCGTCAATATCCTCGATCCAGAAGTTGTCGTGCTGCTCGGCGAAGGTGCGGCCGCATGGTCGCATTGGTCGTACGGGTTTGAGCCGGCGTTCCGCGGATCCCTGGTGCCGGGGAAACGTGGGGTGTCGGTCGTCGTCGAGCCATGGCAGGACGATGGATGGGCGCAGGGCGCCGCGGCACTCGTGCTGGCAACGTCCTTCGACACGGAAGGCATCGCCGGCGAGCAGGGGCGGCTCGTTCGAGAGCGACTGATCGAGCACATCCGGATCGGCGAGGCGTCCCGCTGATGACGGTGCAGGATGCAGCGCTGACGACGCGACCGCGGAAGAAAGTGTCGGCGCGGCACGTCCTGACGGTGCTCGCCTTCCTGCTACCGAGCGCCATCCCGCTCGCGCTGTTCTCACTGGGCCCGATGATCGCGTCGGCGTGGGTCAGCCTCAACCAATGGAACCTGCTCTCGGCGATGAAATGGGTCGGGCTCAGTAACTACATCCACCTCTTCAGCGACCCGACCACCGGCGCCGTCTTCCTGCACACCGTCTACTACATCGTCGGCTACCTGCCTCTCGTCTACATCGGCGGTCTCGCCCTGGCCCTCGCTCTCAACACGGCACTCAAGGGGCGCTCGCTCCTGCGCGGCATCTACTTCCTGCCGGTTGTCACGAGCTGGATCGTCGTTGCCGTCATCTGGCGCTGGCTTCTCGCGCCCGACAGCGGAGTCGTCAACACCGTGCTCGGCTTCTTCGGCATCACGGGCCCAGGGTGGTGGACAGACCCAACCTGGGCAATGCCGTCGATCATCATCGCGTCGGCCTGGAAGGACATCGGCTTCGTGATGGTCATCCTGCTGGCCGGACTCCAATCGATCCCCACCGACATGTACGACGCGGCGAAAGTCGACGGTGCCGGTTGGTGGCGGCGGCTGTTCAGCGTTACCCTTCCGCTGCTCAGCCCATCCACGTTCTTTGTCGTCGTCATCTCTCTCATCAACGGCTTCCAGGTCTTCGATCAGGTGTATGCGATGACGGCCGGCGGACCAAATGGCTCGAGTGAGGTCGTGGTCGAGGAGATCTACGACCTGACCTTCCGCTACAGCCAGGCGGGGACGGCATCCGCTTTGTCCTGGATGCTGTTCATCGTCATCCTCGCCGTCACGGTAATCCAGATCCGCGGCCAGCGCAGGTGGGTCAACTATGGCTGACGTCGTTGTCGTCGCCGGCCCGGCGCTGACGATTCCCGTGCGGCGGCACCGGATGACCGGTTCAGAGTTGGCGAAGCGGGTCGCGCTGTACGTCGTGCTGGTCGTCGGCGCAGCGCTCATGGTCTTCCCATTCGTGTGGACGATCATCACGTCGATCAGCCCCGAGGCGAGCCTGACGGTTTCGCCGTCGCTGATCCCGACGGATCCATCCCTCTCCGGTTACGCAGAACTGTTCGCGAATACCCCGTTCGCGGTAGTCGTCGCGAACAGCCTCGGTCTCGCTGTGGTGACAACCGTCATCCAGCTGTTTACCGGCTCGACCGCCGCATACGCCTTTAGCCGCCTGCAGTTCCGTGGCCGTACCGTCGTCTTCGGGATCTACCTGGCGACCATGATGATCCCGCTGCAGGTGCTCATCGTCCCGCTGTTCTCGGAGCTCAAGGTGTTCGGCCTGCTCGACTCGTACGTCGGCGTGCTGCTGCCGAGCCTCGCATCCGCGTTTGGAATCTTCCTGCTGAGGCAGGCCATCAACCAGGTTCCGAGGGAGCTGGATGAAGCGGCAACCCTTGATGGCGCGGGACACTTCCGCATCTTCTGGACGATCATCCTGCCGAACATCCGCCCGGCGCTCGCGACCCTCGTCGTCTTCGCGTTCATGGGCAGCTGGAACAACTTCCTGTGGCCACTCATCGTTCTGAGCTCGCCGCAGCTGCAGACCCTGCCGATCGCGCTTGCGAACCTTCAAGGCCAGTACACAACCCAGTGGGATGTCGTCATGGCCGGCTCCGTCATCAGCATCCTGCCGATGTTGGCGCTCTACATCTTCGCCCAGAAGTACATCATCCAGGGCGTTGCGAGTTCAGGCATCAAGTAAATCCGGCCGACTCGTCGTTCCATCGCACCATCACATATCGAAGGAGATACCAATGCAACACAAGAAATGGATGGCCGCAGCGGCCGTCGCTGCCGCAGGGGCTCTCGCGCTTGCGGGATGCTCGTCCAGTGCGCCGCCGAAAGCCAGCGCCCCCGTCACGATCACCTACACGAACTTCATTTCCGCGGGGGGAAACGAGGCCAACCTCACGACGATCGTGAAGGCGTTCGAGAAAGCAAACCCGAACATCACGGTCAAGGTTGACACGGTGCCCTACACCAATTACGACACCAAGCTTCAGACCGATCTTGCCGCTGGGACCGCATCGGATGTCTTCGACATCGACGGGGTTGGCAACTACCTGAATTACCAGGCGAATGGGCAACTCGCGCAGATCACTGGCGCGGACGCCTCCCTCTACAGCGCGGCGCTGCTTGACAGTTACCAGACGGGCGACAAGCAGTACGGCCTCCCAACGTCGTTCTCGGCCGTCATCCTCTATTACAATAAGGCCCTGTTCGACGCGGCCGGAGTCTCATACCCGAGCTCCAGCTGGACTTGGTCGGACGAAATGGCCGCGGCCAAGAAGATCAGCGATCCCGCAAAGGGCGTCTTCGGTCTCTACCAGCCCGTCACGTACAACGAGTTCTACAAGGTGCTCGTTCAGAACGGCGGATCCTTCCTGAACCAGGCCGGCACCAAGGTCGCGTTCAACAACGCGAAGGGTGTCGCCGCGGCCAACTGGCTCGTGCAGAAGAGCGGCACCGTGATGCCGACCGTTGCGCAGGGGCAGGGCACGCCGAACGATGATACCAACCTGTTCCTCGCGGGCAAGCTCGGGATGGACATCACGGGCACCTGGGAGATCGGCGCGTTTGCAAAGGCCGTCAGCCCGTGGGACATCGCCGTGGAGCCTGGTAACACCAAGCAGGCGAGCGCAACGTTCTCGAACGCCGTCGGAATTGCCGTGACCTCGAAGCACAAGGATGCGGCCGAGAAGTGGGCCGAATACCTGTCGTCGTCGAAGGAAGAGGTGAACGTCCGGATCAGCAAAGGCTGGGAGCTTCCGACCATTGCGAACAAGACGCAGCTGGCCCAGTACCTGAAGGAGGGCGCGCCCGACAACCGTCAGGCAGTGTTCGACGCGGCGAAGAGCATCGCACAGTCCCCGGTGCTGGGATCCAATGGCAACCAGATCCAGGACATCATGACCAACGAGCTGGTCGAGGCGCAGGCTGGTCGCTCCACGGTGGCTCAGGCCCTCGCGGCGGCGGCTTCGCAGATCAACGCGCTGCTCGGGCAGTAGTCCAGCGTGGGCGGGAGCGATTGGAGCTCGCTCCCGCCCACTTCGAAGCGACACTATCCGAAAGGAAGCGCCGAAAGTGACCGATATGACTGACACGGCGAGCGCAACGGGTCGCAACGCGGCCAGCCGCCTTGCCCGCATCAGCCTCGACCGAATTATTGAGCTTCAGGACCCATCGGGGGCGTACCTGGCCAGCCCGACATTTTCCGCCTACAAGGGGTACGCGTGGTTTCGGGATGGCGCTTTCACGGCTGACGCCGTTTCGTCCGCTGGTGGGGTGGAGTCCGCGAATCGATTCTTCGACTGGTGCGCGCGTGCAATCCTCGATCGCGCTGCGCAGATCGAGGAGATCATCGCGGCGGCAGAAGCGGGGAAACCGCTTCCCGATGCCGACATGCTTCCCGCGCGTTTTCGCCTGGACGGATCCACGGGCGACGACGACTGGTGGGACTTTCAGCTCGATGGATACGGGACATGGCTGTGGGCGGTCGCTGCCCACGCACAACGTCACGAGCTCGATGCCGGACGCTGGGCGGGCGCGATTGAGTTGACCATACGGTATCTGCTGTCCTCCTGGCGGCGACCCTGCTTCGACTGGTGGGAAGAATCCACCGAGCAGGTGCACGTCTCGACGCTCGGATGTGTCGCGGCCGGCCTCAGGCGGGCCGCGGATTCAGCTGGGCTGGACGCCGACATCGCCGAGCATGCCCGTGGAGCCGCGAGCGAAATCCGTGCCCTGATCCTCGAGGAAGGAATCGCGAATGGCGGCCTGGCGAAGTGGCTCGGGTCGTCGGATACCGATGCGAGCCTCCTGGCGCTGATCGCACCGCTCGGACTTATTGAGGCGACGTCGCCGATCGGACTATCGACGATTGCACGGATCAGCAGCGAGCTCGCATTCGAGGGCGGCGTGCACCGCTACCTGCTCGACAGTTTCTACGGAGGCGGCCAATGGCCACTGCTGAGCTGCATGCTGGGGTTGGCGTTCAATGCGGCCGGAAATTCCGCGGGGGCGTTCGCCTCGCTGATGTGGGCCGCGGGCACGGAAGGGCCATCCGGAAGCCTGCCGGAGCAGGTGCCGAATCACCTGCTGGCGCCCGAGCTTCGAGACCAATGGATTGAGCGCTGGGGTCCGGTGGCGAACCCATTGGTGTGGAGTCACGCGATGTTCCTGAAGCTCGCGATCGAGTTGAACGTCATCTCGCCCACGAAGACGGGCGAAGCGTGATCCGACACCGGCCGTTCGGGACGGGGCATCCGTACTCCGTTGACACTGAGCAGCGCTCGCCGGTTGATCCGGTAGCGGGCGAGACGCTCACTCTCGGCGTGCGAACCTCTCCGGATGTTGTGGCCGTGCGCTGCGAGCTGAAGGTCGGTTCGGCGGTTGGGCGAACCCGCGAGTGTGCGATCGTATTGGAGCCGATCGCGCGCTCGTCGCGGGGGCAGATCATCGACGGCGGCCATCTCGCCGGTGCGCAGGCACGCCTTGCGCGTGCCGCCGGTGGCTGGCAGACCACGGTCGACGACCTCGAGGCCGGCGATGTTCTGCGCTATCGATTCGTTGGTCAGGACGATTCGGGACGATCGCAAAACACTCGATGGTTCGAGGTTCGGGTCGCAGCCTGGCGATTGGCGGAGGCAGCTCTCATCGAGTCGATTGGCCGCAGCCGACTCGTTGGCGCGGTCTCGGTTCTTGATGACGGGGAGCGCCTTGTCCGCATTCGCTTCGGGCTCGCGGTGGGGAAACGCGAACGAGTCAGCGGATTTGGCGAACGATTCGACCGGGTCGACCAGCGCGGTCAAACGTTCGATTCCGTCGTGTTCGAGCAGTACAAGTCGCAGGGCGCCGAGCGCAAGACATACCTGCCAATGCCGTTTGCGCACGTCACCGGCGGCGATGGCTGGGGCTTTCACGTCCGCACGTTGCGACGGGTCTGGTTCGATGTCGGGGCGAGCAACCCGGCTCGCATCGCGATCGAGGCCGAGGTGGATGCGCCGAGCGACTCATCCGAAGCCCTGGCCGTGCGGTTCTACTCGGGCCGTCCGAGCGAGGTACTCAACGGATTCCTCGAGGATGTCGGCCGGCCGACCGAGCTTCCTCACTGGATCTTCCGGCTGTGGGCGAGCGGCAATGAGTGGAACACACAGGCCGAAGTGCTGCGACAGGCGAGCCTGCATCGAGAGCATGACATCCCGCTCGGTGCGCTCGTCATCGAGGCATGGAGCGACGAGAGCACGTTCACGGTGTTCCGTGATGCTCGATATGAGCCATCCGTGCGTCCGCACGTGCTCGCCGACTTCGATTTCCCTGCGGATGGAGCGTGGCCGAATCCCAAGGACATGGTCGACGAGCTGCATCGCAACGACGTGAAGGTCGTGTTGTGGCAGATTCCGTTGATCAAGATGCGTCCGCATCCGACCGGTCAGGCGGCGATCGACGCCATGGAGGCTGTGAAGCAGAACGTACTAATCCGTGAACCCGCGCCGGACGGTACGCTGCGCCCGTATCGAAACCGGGGGTGGTGGTTCCCGCTCGCACTCATGCCCGACCTGACCGATGCGCGCGCTGCCGCGTGGTGGACCGAGCGGCGTCGTTACCTTGTAGACGAAATCGGGATCGACGGGTTCAAGACGGACGGAGGCGAGCACGCATGGGGGCGCGAGCTGGTTTACCTCAACGGAATGCACGGCGATGAGGGGAACAACCTGTTCCCCGTTGAGTACGCGCGCGCGTACGGCGACCTGCTCGGATCGGCGGGCAAGGCGCCCGTCACGTTCAGCCGCGCCGGGTTTACCGGCTCTCAGGCAACGGGCGCCTATTGGGCTGGCGACGAGAACTCAACCTGGGACGCGTTTCGGTGGTCGCTGACGGCAGGGCTCACGGCTTCGGCGTCCGGCATCCTGTACTGGGGCTGGGACTTCGCGGGCTTCTCCGGGGAGGTACCGAGCGCAGAGCTGTACCTGCGCTCGGTCGCGGCGGCGACCTTCGTTCCGATCATGCAGTACCACTCCGAGTTCAACCATCACCGGCTTCCGTCGCGCGACCGCACCCCGTGGAATGTCGCAGAAGCGACGGGCGATCCTCGAGTCATACCGATTTTTCGACGCTTCGTCCAGGTTCGCGAGCGCCTCGTCCGATACCTCGCCGAGCAGGCTGCTTCGTCAATCGCACGCGGCGCCCCACTGATGCGACCGCTGTTCTTTGATTTTCCGAACGACGAGGCGGCATGGCAGCATCCGCTGCAGTGGATGCTCGGCACCGCGCTCCTGGTCGCACCGGTTACCGAGGCGGGCCGCGACGACTGGGACGTGTACCTGCCGGAGGGGAAGTGGGTGGATGCCTGGACCGGCGAGCTCATGCGCGGCGGCCAGCTCATCACGCGTCCGACTCTGATCGACGAGATCCCCCTGTACGTGCGGGAGTCGGCCTGGTCGTCGCTCCAGTCCGTGTTTCGCGGTTGATGCGGACGGCCCGTGGGTCGATCGCCAGTCTCGCTTCCCCACGTTGCGGAGCTGGCGCGAGCCGTCGTTACTTGCGGCCGATCACTAGCTGGTCGTCTGGGAGAGCAAGCGTCAGGCTCCGATCTCGTTGCGCACTGCGTAGAGCTCGGGGAAGAAGGTCTGGCTGAGCGCTCGTTCGAGGAACGCGACACCCGCACTCCCGCCGGTGCCGGATTTCATTCCGATCGTGCGTTGCACGGTGCGAAGATGACGGAATCGCCAGAGCTGGAAGTTGTCCTCCAGGTCGACGAGCTCCTCGCATGCCTCGTAGTAGCGCCAGTGCTCGGCGGGTGACTGGTAGATCGACAGCAGCACGGGCACCAACTCGGGTGTGAATACGTGAGCGAGGCAGACGTCGCGCTCCAACAGCGCGACGGGCACCGGGAAGCCCGCACGCGCGAGCATCCGCAGGAACTCGTCGTAGAGCGTGGGCTCCTCGAGGAGCTCGGCCAGCATCGCGCGGGCAGGCGGGTCGGAGTCGAACACGTCGAGCATCGACGCGATCTTGTTGCCGAGAATGAACTCGACCGCGCGGTACTGGTAGGACTGGAAACCCGACGACGTCGCAAGGAAGCGGCGGAACTCCACGTATTCCGACGGCGTCAGGGTCGCAAGCACCGACCACTGTTCGGTCATCGAGAACTGGATCTGCTTCACCCGAGCCGTTCGCTTGAGAGCGGTGTGCAGATCATCGGTGCGGAGTGCTTCACGCGCTGAGCGCAGCTCGTGCAGCATCAGCTTGAGCCACAACTCCGAGGTCTGGTGCTGGATGATGAACAGCAACTCGTCGTGATGTGGGGGAGTGCTCCGCAAATGCTGCGCGCCGAGCAGTTCATCGAGAGCGAGGTATGTGCCGTACGTCAGTTGTTCGGTCATGCACGCAAAAATATCCTGATTGTGGCGGAGGTCAAGCGCGCGTTGGTTGCCGGGACGGTGCGACGCTCAGAGCTATCGACGAGGACGGAGACGCGCGGCACCTCTGAGGGCGGCGTTCCGGATGCTGATGCCAGCCGAGGTGCGCGGCACGAGAAGTCGCGCGCTGAGCGCGAATCCGCGAAGGTTCGGCGCAATAACCCGACGGTGGGTTCGCTCATATTGTTGAAGCGCCGCCGCCCAGTCACGGTCGGCCCCCTTGGCAGACGCCAGTTCGTTCGCCAGGGTCGCCGCACCAACGATTGCCGAACTTGATCCATCACCGAACAGGGACAGGCTGGAGGCCGCGTCGCCGACGAGTCCGACCGCGCCGACCGACCAGCTGTCCATCCGCACCTGACTCACGGCGTCGAAATAGAGGTCACCCGAACTGGCGAAGGAATCGAGGAGTTCGGCCGCCCGCCAGCCCGATCGGGCATACGCCTGTCTGAGGAGTTCGAGTTTTGCGTCCGAGTCACGGTACGGGAGCCGCTGCTCGCTTCGGAATATGAAAGCCGCCATTGGCTTTCCGGTGCCCGGATGAAGGGAAAGTGAAACGCCAGGATCGTTGTGCATCACTACCTGGGTCGGGTCCGCGGCCGCTTCGTTCAGTTGCAGTGTCGCAACGTAAAGCGCAAGAAACTTCACGAACTCGTCCTCTTCACCGAACGCGAGCGTGCGGACGCCAGAGTGCAAGCCGTCTGCTCCGACCACGACATCGAAGACCCGCGGCGGAGATGACGCGAACTCGACCTCGATTCCGGGAGCAGGGCTACGGTCGCGCAGCGCCGTGATGTGGTCGGACCAGAGGAGTTCATAGTCGTCCCGTCCTGCGTGCGACAGGACGGCCGAAAGGTCAGTCCTCGCGATTTCGATGTGGCGAGAGTCGACGGCTCCGTTGATGGCCAGCCTTGCCTGAGGCGTTCCCGTGTCATCCACGAAAACAAGCTCGCGCGTGTGAGTGGCGAACGCTCGGAGGCGTTCGGCAATGTTGAGGCGGTCGACCACGTCGAATGCGGCTCCGTGCACATCCACGGGATTGCCGCTCGAGCGAAGACCGGGCGCCAGCTCGACGACCGTCACATCAAATCCCGCTCGCGCAGCGAGGACGGCGAGGGTAGAGCCGGCGATTCCCGCACCGGAAATAAGAAGGGCACTTTTCTGCATGTAGTGCAAAATAGCATTGAATGCTGAAATGCCATAGATGCAATTTACCCGTCGGGCGGATAGCCTGATGTCGTGGCGACCTTCAGGGACGAAAAGCGTGAGCGCACGAGGGCCGCAATCGTGGATGCCGCGACGACCCTGTTTCTTCGCGATGGCTACGAACAAACCCGGATCGCCGACATTGCGACGGCAGCGGATGTCGGGCTTCGCACCTTCTTCAGCTACTTCGCATCCAAGGATGAGCTTCTGTTTCCGGATGCGACGACTCGCATTGATGCGGCGATTGCCGCGATCGACGCGCGGACGAGCACTGACACTCCCGCCACGGCTCTCATCCGCGCCCTCGACGAAATCGGCGTTACGAGCACCGACCTCGTCGACGAGAGGGCGGCGCTCCGGATGTCCCTTATCCGAGACGTTCCGGCTGTTGCCGGTCGGGGACAGCAGATCCAGCGCGAGGCGAAAGCGCGGATCGCCGCGCACCTGCAACAGGCGTATCCGAACGAGCTGGACCAGTTGAGCGCCGCGGCAATGGTCGGCGCCTTCGTCGGCGCTATCGACTCCGCACTCCAAGTGGTTTTTGATGACCCGACCTGGCAGAAAATCGATCGAAACATCCGGCGTAGGCGGATCATCGCGGCAACGCGAGCTGCACTGAAACCCTGGGGCTAAGCGAGGTCTAGCGCGTCCAGTACCGGGCCGGTGTTAGTGCCTGGGAAACGGGGCACGGTCGGGTTCGATCCACCTCTCTCGTGCCGACGGACTGGCGAGAGTGGTGCTGTTGTAAAAGTCGGTGAGCAAGCGTTTCTCGAGAAGTGCCGGACTTAGCGCGATGAACTGGTCGAAGTCGCGAGCGTCGTTCTCCTCGATGTGGTAGCTAACAAGTTCGACCCACGCGCGACTCATCGTCGCGTGGTATTTCTGCGGAGCGTTCGCGTAGCGCGCTGTCGTTTGGATTCCATCCGAGACGAAAGTAATCGCAGCGGGCATCCCGTACTGTCGAACTGCCAACCAGGTGAGGTGGACGTGCTCGCGATGGCCGAATTTTGGGACGCCGGCCGTGACTAGTGACACCAGTTCGTCGAACTCGGCCTGTCCGGGTGCGTGGCTACTCATGGGTGAGCTCCGCGAGCGCCGCTAAGCCGAGCTTCAGAGCCGAAATTGTTTCGGCTTCCAGCCCGCGCAGCGCGCGGTGCTCGAGGTCGCTGAAGACTTGCCGGATGTGGGCCGCGACACGTTCTCCGCTGGAGGTCAGAGAGATTGAGACGATTCGACGATCATCGCCGCGCGAGGTGCGAACGACCAATCCGCCTTGCTCGAGTCGATCGAGCACCCCCGTCATTGTGCTCGGGCGAGCGCCGATAGAGGCTGCCAACTGCCTCACCGTCCGCGCGTTGCCGTCTGCGAGGTTTGCCATCGCGTTGATCTCTGAACTGGACAGCGACAGGTCGGAGAGTTCATGGCCGATAATTTCGAGCGTGGAGTGAGTTGCGCGCTGAAGAGCGAGCAACATGGACTGTTCTGATCTTGCGGATTCGGATAACACGGTTCCATATTATACGGATCCGTCCTATTGTAAATACCGTCGTTCGTGCCCCCAACGACGCGCCAGAGACAGTAAGAACGGGTGCGTCGCCCGTCAGCGACCAACGCACCCGTTCCGTATTTACCGCGTCAGATCATCAGTGACCCGCGGCCAGGTGGCCAGCCAGCTCACCGAGGTTCGGGTAGCCGAGTCCGGTCGCTGGGTTGTACACCGTGCCGGGCGTGCCCGTGTAGTAGAGGTTGTCGTTGCTGGTACCGCTCTGGTTGAGCGGCGTCAGCGGTGAGTTGTGTCCCGTCGCCGCGGCGTACATCGCCGGGTTCCAGAATCCAACGCGGTGGCCGAGGTAGGAGTCGATCACGGCTGCCGAAGCATTCAGCTGCGGGGCGACGAAACTCGTGCCACCCCATCCGCCCTGCAGCACCGGCTGAGCAGGCGAGGCCGTCGCGAACGAAGGCTCGTACAGCAGGTAGCCGGAGATCGGGTCAGCGTTGGCCGAGACATCCGGTTCCGCGCGGCCATTCCCGGTGCCGTGGGTCGCGGCCGGTGTGGCGTTGAAGATCCAGTCGGTCGGCGCGATGATCCCATCGACGTTCTGGTAGGCGGTCGGCTTGAGGTACTGGACCGCGCTGAACGTGTGAACGCCCGAGACTCCTTGCTGGTACGCGGGGGTGGCCTCGAGCACACTGTAGCCACCGCCGTCGCCGGCAACCTCGGCCTCAGCCGCTGTCGCCAGTGGGATACCGTTGGTCGTTGCAACCGCCTGCCAGAGGTAGTCCCAGCCCCATGCGCGCTGGGCCGTCACCGAGATCGACGCCGAGACGGTGCCATCCGAGCTGGTGAGCGTGTCAGACAGCGGCAGTGTGGTGCCGCCGGATGAGGTGATGTACGGGCTGTCCGCGGAGGAGTCGACCGAGAGGTCGGTGGTTCCGAGGTCGGCGGACGCATCGTAGGCACCGGAGTCACCCGAGGACAGGAAGCCGGACTGGCCCTGAACCGCGAACTCCATGAACGCTTCGTCGAAGGCCGCCTCGTACGCCGCCGTCTCCTGTCCGGATGCGACCGCGGAACGCAAGTAGGTCTCCGACTCGCCCCAGCTGGCCGAAACGCTGTCCGCCGTGTTCTGGCTGGCCGCGTCGAAGAACGAGTCCGCGAATCCGGCGTCGGTGTTGGGCGCCTGGTAGACGATCACGTTCGCCGCTGAGGCGATCGAGCCCGATTGTTCAACATCGAGGTCGGTCTCGCCGCTGCCCGACACATCGCTCGGTGCTCCCGGGCCACCGTCGACGTTCGTGACGGTGAGCGAGCGGTTCGACGCGGGAACGTGTGCGATGTTCTTCCAGAAGTACTGCGGTGCACCCGGGTCAAGTGCGGCAAGAGTCACAATCGCGAGGGTCGTGCCTGCACCGTTAGCGTGCAGGGAGTTCAGCCCATAGTCCGCCGTGAAGTCCGACGGCAGGTGGCACGCGGTGGACAGGCCGGTGAGGGCGAGGCAGGCATCCGTGCTTCCCGTCTGGGGTGTCGCGATGTTACTGGTGACATGTGCGGCGTGGCTGGTGAACGGCGAGTAGTTGGTCAGGCCGAGCACCGCGAGAACCGATTGGGCGATTCCGTAGGGCAGCTCCGGCAGCTGCTTGTTCGCGTGCACCGTCTGGGCCGGAATCGAGCGTTCGCCGTTCCTGCCCTGGATGCGCGGCACGTGGTACTGCTGCTGCGTCACGGCGAGTGCGGCGTCGTACTCGCCGGCCGTGCCAGTGGTCGCGATGTCGACGTTGTCGGCATAGACCTTGCTGGTGATGCCGAACTTCGCGAGATACGCCGTGAGGCTCTTGATGGACGAGGTGCTTGCGCCGTAGGTGTTCGCGAACTGGTTCACCGTGACGAACTTGCTCAGGCTGTGCGTCGCGTTGTACTGCAACTGCGTCGCGTTGTTCACCTTCATGATGAACGACACCGACTCAGGAGTATCGGACGGCGTCGTGCCGAACACGGTGGCGTTCGGAAGCGAACTTGCGCTCACGCCTCCCTGCACCGGTGTTGGTGTATTGGGATTTGGCGTGCTCGCGCCGGCGGTGCCGGACATAGCGAGCGGTAAAGCGAGAGCTGCCGCGCCGGCGAGCGCGAGAAACAGCTTCGATTTCAATGGACGACGAGAATTCACGAACGGACCACCTTTGAAACTCGGTAGAACTGCGAAATAACGGGGGATATTCAAACGCTGTCTGCCGTGCGCAACACGTTGCGGGGCAGAACAGAACGTCGGGTCGGTCTGCCGAATTCGACCGTACCCCTCCGGCGAACGCATTTCACTAGGGCAAAACGCAGATTAATTGCGCATTTAAGTCGGAACTGAGCAAAATGCGCGGAAAAGCCCCCCGAAATACCCCATCACACGGGAGCCGGGAGTTCTGCCAGCAGTTTCTCGACGCGTCGCCTGATCTCATCGCGGATCGGTCGCACTTCGTCGATCGGCAGTCCGGCGGGGTCGGTGAGGTCCCAGTCCTCGTAATGTTTGCCGGGGAAGACCGGGCAAGCGTCGCCGCAACCCATAGTGATCACGACATCCGAGGCGCGCACATCCTCGGTCTGGAGAATGCTCGGAACCGCTCCGGAGATGTCGATGCCGTGCTCGGCCATCGCTGCGACCGCGAGCGGATTGATGGCAGTGCCCGGCTCCGAGCCACCCGACAGAACGCGCACCGCACCGCCGCTGAAGGCGCGCAGGTAGCCGGCGGCCATCTGGGAGCGACCCGCGTTGTGGACGCAGACGAACAACACCGTTGGGCTCTGGTTCATTGGACTCCTGGATGAAACGGGGAGGGTTTGGCCGCCCGTGGAGGACGGCCAAACGGTTAGCAGCAGCCTGGTCCGCAGACGGCCTCGCACTCGGGCGAGCAGGTTGCCGGGTCGCAATCGATATTCATAATTGCACCTCCCTTGTATCGACGGGCGTCGATGGACCAAGTGTGCAATTAAACATCGATGCCTGTCAATGTTTATGCCAGACTACTGTCATGCCCGTCGCCGAACTGATCCCGCTGCGCGATCTCGCCGCATGCTGCGCTCCGATCACCCGTGAACCCGTCTCCGTCACGAACGCCGAGAGCCTGTCACGATCCCTGAAGGCTCTCGCAGATCCCGCGCGACTTCGACTGGTCTCGATGGTCGCCGCGCACGAAGACGCCGAGGCCTGCGTGTGCGACCTCACCGATCCCCTTGAGCTCTCCCAGTCGACGGTGTCCCACCACCTCAAGGTGTTGGTCGACGCCGGCTACCTCATGAGCAGCAAGCGCGGAACCTGGCACTACTACCGCCTGGTTCCTGGGTCGCTGGATTCCGTGGCGGCACTGCTTGCGACCGTCTGACGCGCCGCACGATGGATGGTACATCGGGACCTCTCGCGTCCGCGCCTTTGTGGCGGCGCACACTTGCTGAGCTTCTCGGAACGATGTTCCTGGCGCTTGCGGTAGTCGGTTCCGGGATTGCCGCGCAGGATCTCGCCGGCAGCAATCCAGGCGAGGAGCTGGGAATCAATGCTTCGGCTACGGCCCTCGCGTTGTTCGTGATCATCGCAGTGTTCATTCCGGTGAGCGGCGCGCATCTCAATCCGGTTATCTCGCTTGTCGACCTCGTGCTCAGGCGGCGACGCTGGCAAGACGTGCTTGCATATGTCCCCGCGCAGGTCGTTGGATGTATTGCCGGCACGATTCTTGCCAACTTTCTCTTCGCGGTACCCGCGATCGCTCTCAGCTCGAACGACCGGTTGAGCTGGCCTCACCTGGTGTCCGAGGTGGTCGCGACGGCCGGACTGGTGATCGTCGTCTTTGCACTGTCGAAATCCGGAAATAAGCGTCTCGTTGGGGTCGCCGTCGGCGCGTACATTGGATCGGCGTACTTCTTTACAAGCTCGACGAGCTTCGCAAACCCAGCCATCACGGTAGGACGGATGTTCACGACGACCTTCAGCGGCATCGCGCCGGCTGCGGGCGCGAGTTTCATC
>DATAZY010000098.1:0-13657 GCA_036271795.1 Galbitalea sp. | reverse complement strand
CGTGCACGATAGACACACCCTCGGCCTTGGTGAGCGCGACGATGAGCGGCTGCTGCCAGTCGGTCATGAATCCAGGGTGCACGTCGGTCTCGACGACGACCGGCTTGAGCGGGCCGCCCGGGTGGTAGAACCGAATGCCGTCTTCGTGGATGTCGAAGGCACCGCCGACCTTGCGGAAGATGTTGAGGAACGTCATGAGCTCCTGCTGCTTGGCACCGCCGACGAAGATGTCGCCCTCGGTTGCCAGTGCTGCGGAAGCCCAGCTGGCGGCCTCGTTGCGGTCGAACAGCGCGCGGTGCTCGTACCCGTAAAGCTTCTCGACGCCCTCGATGAAGATGACGCGGTTGGGCTCGACGTTGATGATCGCGCCCATCTTCTGCAGGATGGCGATGAGATCCATGATCTCCGGCTCGATGGCCGCGTTCTTCAGTTCCGTGACGCCCTCGGCGCGAACCGCGGTGAGCAGCACCTGCTCGGTCGCCCCCACGCTCGGGTACGGCAGTTCGATCTTCGCGCCCTTGAGACCGTTCGGGGCGGTGAGGCGGAAGCCTTCGTAGCTCTTGTCGACGATCGCGCCGAACGCGCGGAGCGCATCCATGTGGAAGTCGATCGGACGGTCACCGATCCGGCAGCCGCCGAGGTCCGGGATGAGCGCCTCGCCGAGGCGGTGCAGCAGCGGTCCGCAGAACAGGATCGGGATGCGACTCGAACCGGCGAGCGCATCGATCTGCGCGAAGTGCGCCTTGAGCACGTTGCTCGGGTCAAGCACGAGTTCACCCGGCGCGACCTCGGTGACGGAGACGCCGTAGGCATTGAGCATGCCGGTAACTACTCCGACATCACTGATGTCCGGGACGTCCTTCAGCACACTCGGCGTGTCACCGAGAAGTGCCGCGACCATAGCCTTGGTCGCGAGGTTCTTTGCGCCTCGAACCTCGATGCGTCCGCGAAGAGGCTTGCCACCGTTGATGGTGATCTTGTCGGACTTCAAGCCAACCCGCTCCCCAGCCTTCTGGGCATCCGTAATGAGACTCAACTATTTCACCGGCAATGTCTTGGGCCGCCAGGATTCACGGCGGGATTCGAACTCTGTGATCCGTGCCTCATCGCGCAAGGTCAGGCCAATATCGTCCAGGCCTTCGAGCAAACGCCATCTAGTGTATTCGTCGATCTCAAAGGGCACAGTGGTCTCACCGATCGTCGCTGTCCGGGAGTTCAGGTCGACAGAAATCTCGATTCCGGGGGCGGCATCGATGATCGACCAGATCTTCTCAACATCCTGCTCGCTGACTGTGCCGGTGAGCAAGCCCTGCTTACCTGAGTTTCCGCGAAAGATATCGCCAAATTTTGGTGCGAGGACTGCCGTGAAACCGAAGTCTCGAAGCGCCCAGACCGCGTGCTCACGGCTTGAGCCGGTGCCGAAATCTGGCCCGGCGATGAGAATTCCGCCCTTGGCGTACTCCGGCTTATTCAGCACGAAATCGGGATCCTGGCGCCAGGCGTAGAACAGCGCGTCGTCATACCCGGTCTTGGTGACGCGCTTCAGGAACACCGCCGGGATGATCTGGTCGGTGTCGACGTTGGCCCGCTGCAGCGGTACGGCGGTGCCGGTGAGAACGGAGATCTTATCCATTAGCGGTTCACCTCGTGACTTTCGCTTGTGCCCGGTTCCGATACGCCATCCACGTAGTCGTGGTCGACGTCCAGAGTCCTGGCCCCCCGGTTGGCAGCGTTTCCGCTTGCTTCTGCCGAAGCGTAGTCACCGCTCTCGTAAACCGGCGCTCTCGACGCGCTCGACCCAGGATCTTCGAGATCCCACGGGCTGCTCAGCGTTCCGCGGATGGCGGTCGCCGCCGCGACGAGAGGTGAGACGAGGTGCGTGCGACCGCCCTTGCCCTGCCGACCCTCGAAGTTCCGGTTCGAGGTGGATGCGCACCGCTCGCCCGGCGCAAGCTGATCCGGGTTCATCCCGAGACACATCGAACAGCCGGCGAATCGCCACTCAGCGCCGAATTCCTCGACGATCTTGTCGATGCCCTCCGCCTCCGCCTCGATGCGAACCCGGGCGCTGCCAGGCACCACCATGACGCGAACGCCGTCGGCCTTCTTCTTGCCTTTGATGATGGAGGCGAACGCGCGCAGGTCTTCGATTCGTGAGTTAGTGCAGGAGCCCATGAACACGGCATCCACGTGGATGTCCTTCATCGGTGTGCCCGCGGTCAGGTCCATGTACTCGAGTGCTCGCTCGGCGGATGCCCGCTCGTTCGGGTCGCTGTAGTCGGCCGGTAACGGGATGTTGTCGCTCAGTGAGACCCCCTGGCCGGGGTTGGTGCCCCAGGTGACAAACGGCTCGAGCTCGTTCGCGTCGAGGTAGACCTCGGCGTCGAACACGGCATCGTCGTCCGTCTTGAGCGTCTCCCAGTACTCGACAGCGGCATCCCATTCCTCGCCCTCCGGCGCATGGGGACGACCCTTCAGGTAGTCGTAGGTGGTCTGGTCGGGCGCGACCATGCCGGCGCGCGCTCCCGCCTCGATCGACATGTTGCAGACCGTCATCCGGCCATCCATTGACAGCGAACGGATGGCGCTGCCGCGATATTCGATTACATAGCCCTGACCGCCGCCGGTGCCGATCTTGGCAATCACCGCGAGGATGATGTCTTTTGCCGTGACGCCGGGACGAAGCTCGCCCTCGACCGTAATGGCCATGGTCTTGAACTCCTGCAGCGGAAGAGTCTGCGTCGCCAGGACGTGCTCGACCTCGCTCGTGCCAATGCCAAACGCCATGGCGCCAAATGCGCCGTGAGTGGAGGTGTGCGAGTCACCGCAGACGACGGTGATGCCCGGCATCGTCAGGCCGAGCTGAGGTCCAACGACGTGGACGATGCCCTGCTCGATATCGCCGAGCGAGTGGAGGCGAACCCCAAACTCCTCTGCGTTGCTGCGCAGCGTCATGATCTGCGTGCGGCTGGTCAGATCGGCGATGGGCTTGTCGATTGCCAGTGTTGGGGTGTTGTGATCCTCGGTTGCGATGGTGAGGTCAGGACGGCGAACCGGCCGGCCCGCCATGCGGAGCCCATCGAACGCCTGCGGGCTGGTGACCTCGTGTACGAGGTGCAGGTCGATGTAGATGAGGTCTGGTGACCCGTTCTCGCCTTTGACGACGAGATGGTCATCCCAGACCTTCTCAGCCAGGGTCTTGGGGGTACGAACTTCAGAAGCGTTGCTTGGCATTAGTGCGGTCTTTCTTCATCTCGATGGTCAGCCAACGACGGAACTCCGCGACGAGTGAGGCCAGGGGTTAAGACCCGTCGCGGCGAAGAAGAAGGAGCCGATCGAACAGCATTTATCGAGGCTATCACCCGTGACGGTGAGGCGCTTCGAGCGTCATTGCGACCAGACGAACGCGCCTAGTACGACGTCAGGCCTTCGAGTCCCGCGCTCGGAAAGCACGACGAAAGAGCGACAATACTCAGTTGCGGCCCCTGCACGAAGGAGACCGTGTAGCTCGCGTTGATGCTCGACTTGATGATGAGCGTGGGATTGCCGGAGGCATCCTTGCTCTGGAAGACCGTCCACCCGCTGTCATTCGTCCAGTTCGCGGCGATTGCCGACATGACTGCGCCGGTGTCGACGCCGGACTTCAGATCAACGATCGTCGAACCGGGCCAGTATGACTGTCCCGATTTTCCGAGGCAGGGGAAGATGACTTTCGACGTCAGGGTCTGGTGCGTGCTGACGACCTTGTCTGCCGGAACGAATGCCGCGATCTGGGATTCGATGGTCAGCGTGGTCTGCTTGGCGCGATCCACGGCCGCTTTAGGCGATGTGCCGCTTCCGGAGCATCCGCTCAGCGATACGGCGAGCAACCCAGCGGCTGCGAGCGCGCAGGCTCCCATGGCAATCCTGTTGTACGTCACGCTGGTTCCCCCTTGCGCAGAACTGAAGTGTTAGTAGCTGGCCTTGCCAGCAAGTCCGGTGTTGGAGAAACAGGCCGACAGCGCGTTGATCGTCAACGCTGGGCCCTGGTCGAATTCGACCGTGAAGCTGTAGCCGGAAGTCGATTTGATATCGAGGGACGGATTGCCATCCGCTGCGTTGACCTTGAATACACTCCAGCCGCTTTTGTTGGTCCAATGCGAACCGATCGCGGTGAGAATCGAGTCAGAGTCGACACCTGCCTTCAGGCTCATCGTGAGGCTGCCGGGCCAATATGACTCGTTCTTCTTGCCGAGACACGGGAAAATAACGCGCGAAGTCTTGGTGACGTTGGTGCTGATGACGTATTCGGCCGGCACGAAGGCGGCGATTTCCTGCTCGTAGGCGATCGCCTGCTGCTTGGCGGAACCGACGGAAACCGTCGAACCTGGGCCGGACGCGCATCCGCTCAGGGTCGCCGCAAGGACGACGGACGTTATGGCTGCAACGGTTGTTGCAGTAATTCGGGTGTACTGCACGATGCTCCCCCTCGAGCACTAGGTGTTCTCCCGGCCACCATAATCCCCAACCGGGTCTCCCGGCCATTCCCTGTTTCGGGGGTCAGGGTGATGCGGATGATTCGCGTGTGACTTCGATCCGGAGCTTGACGAGACTGGCGCCGACCGCGACTACGAGCGTCGAAACAATGACCACCAGCGAGGTAAATGTGCCGATCTCCGGCGCCCAGGCGACCGGTTTCCCGCCGTTGAGGAAGTGAACCTGGTTTTCGTGCAACGCGTGGAGGATGAGTTTCACCCCAATGAACACCAGGATGAGCGCAATCCCGTAGCTCAGGTAGGCCAGTCGGGTCATGAGGTCGCCGAGCAGGAAGTACAGCTGGCGCAGCCCCATCAGGGCGAAGACATTGGCGGCGAAAACGATGAATGCACTCTGCGTGATTCCGAATATCGCCGGAATGGAGTCGAGCGCGAACAACAGGTCGGTTGTGCCGATCGCGAGGAACACCACGAGAATCGGCGTCAGCAGTCGCTTCCCCTCCCTGCGCACGGTCAGCGCCACCCCGTCATAGTGCTGGGTGATCGGGATGCGCCGACGCAGGAACCGGATCGCTCGGCTCTCGGTTTCTTCCGTTTCCTTCCGTCTGGAGACCACCTGCTGCACCGCCGTATAAAGGAGAAACACGCCGAAGAGGTAGAAAATCCAACTGAAGTGATCGATCAGCGTCACACCGAGCAGGATGAACACCCCGCGAAGAACCAGCGCGAGGATGATCCCCAGCAGCAACAGCGACTGCTGGAGTGTGCGGGGAACCGCGAATCGACTCATGATGATGACGAAGACAAAGAGATTGTCGATGCTGAGGCTGTATTCGGTCAGCCAGCCGGCGACAAACTGCCCGGATGAATCTGGTCCGCTGAACACCAGAAGGAGCCCCGCGAAGGCAAGCGCGAGTGCAACGTAGAAACCAATCCAGACCGCGGACTCCCGCATGCTCGGGATGCGCGGGCGACGATACGCCAGCAGCAGGTCGGCCACGATTACCACGCCCATCACGGCGAGCGAACCGATCTCGAGCCAGCGAGGGATCACAGTTTTCGACCCTAGCGTGTGCGTGTGGTCAAATTACATAGAGCATCTATATAGTGAGCATATGGAAATTTCGGATACCGAGCAGCGTGCGGTCGCCAACGCTCTTGAGCGAGTCATCGGCTGGCTTCGGGACTCCCGCGAAACACCCGGGCTGTCAGCGAGCGCCCTGAGTGCCCTAAGTCGGCTCGACACGCTTGGCCCACTGCGGATAACGGAACTCGCTGAACTCGAGCAACTGACGCAGCCCGGTATGACTACCCTCATCAATCGGCTGGAAGAGGCCGGTCTCGCGGTCCGTGAGCCCGATCCAACCGACGGTCGTGCCGTGCGAGTCACAATCATGCCGTCTGGCAACGCTCGAGTCCTCGAACACCGGAACACCCGTGCAGCTCTCATCCAGGCTCGGCTCGGCGAGCTCTCCACTCAGCATCGCGCCGCACTCATCGCGGCGCTCCCGGCGCTCTTGGCCTTTACCGAACCTGCACCATCCCAACGACAGAACGAACGAGGAAACGTTTCATGAGCTCACACGCGACCATCTCCGACGGCGAGCGCCGGCCGAGCCCCTTCAAACAGCCTCGTGCCGTCTGGGCTGTCGCGTTTGCGTGCGTCGTCTCCTTCATGGGTATCGGCCTCGTCGACCCGATCCTGAAGACGCTCGCCGGTCAGCTCAGTGCGACTCCCGCCCAGGTCGAACTACTGTTTACGAGCTATCTCGTCGTGACGGCTCTTGCGATGCTCGTCACCGGCTGGGTGTCGAGCCGAATTGGGGCGAAGTGGACCCTGATCGCCGGCCTGATTCTGATCGTCGTGTTCGCTGCAGCCGCCGGTTCGGTGAACAGCATTGCCGGAATCGTGGGGTTCCGCGCGGGCTGGGGTCTCGGAAACGCCCTGTTCATCGCGACATCCCTCGCCGTAATCGTCGGCTCTGCCTCCGGCGGATTCGCCGGTGCGATCGTGCTCTACGAGAGCGCTCTCGGAATCGGCATCGCGCTCGGTCCGCTCATCGGCGGACTCCTCGGCAACATCAGCTGGCGTGGGCCGTTCTTTGGCGTCTCGGTCCTGATGGCGATCGCCCTGGTCGCGACCGTCGTGTTCCTGCCGAAACAGGCGAAACCCACACACCGGCAGAAGCTGTCGGAACCGCTCGCCGCTCTCAAACACCGATCACTTCGAATGACGAGCATCGTTGGACTTCTGTACAACTGGGCGTTCTTCACTTTGCTCGGCTACTCGCCATTCCTGATGGGGATCAACAGCCCTATCCAGCTCGGCCTCGTGTTCTGCGGCTGGGGCATCCTCGTCGCCCTCTTCGCCGTGTTCGGCGCGCCGTGGCTCCAACGACGATTTGGCACTCCCCGAACGCTTTACGTCAACTTCGTACTTATGGCTATCGACCTCGCGATCATTGCGATCTTCTACTCGAACCCGATCGTGGTCATCGTGTGCGTCATTATCGCCGGCGCGTTCATCGGTGTGAACAACACGCTCGTGACGACGGCGGTCATGACGATCGCGCCGGTCGAGCGACCCGTCGCGTCCGCCACGTACGGATTCGTGCGGTTCATCGGTGGCGGACTCGCGCCGTTCGTCGCGGGACTGCTCGTGACCGCGTTCAACCCGATGGTTCCCTTTCTGCTGGGTACAGCCACGCTGGTCGCCGCCGCGATCATCCTGAGTCGCGTACACAAGGCACTCACGGCGGCGGATCGGGGCGAAATTGCCCAGCCCGCGCTCACGCATTTCGACGAGGTCGAGAACGAGGACCCGTTCCCCGGGGCGACCGCGATTGGTAACGCTGACTAAGACCATTGCCCGCTCATAGGATTCGCCAAGGCGTAATTGGTTAGGTGAACACATGAAGCGCATCCCCCGAACTCGTACCGCACTCGCAACGGCCGCCGGCCTTTCGC
Source organism: Galbitalea sp. (assembly GCA_036271795.1). GTDB lineage: Bacteria > Actinomycetota > Actinomycetes > Actinomycetales > Microbacteriaceae > Galbitalea. Next base: position 6,215 of record DATAZY010000098.1, on the reverse strand, counting down.
TGGTCGGTGCACTCGCGGGATGCGCTTCGACCACTTCCGCGAACTCATCGACGGGCGGCACAGCAACCTCGAGCGGCACGACAGCGACATCCACCTCCGACGACTCGAGCACGTACAACGACGGCACGTACTCCGCAGATGGCAGCTACGTCTCTCCCGGCGGCCAGGAGGAGATCGCCGTAACCATCACGGTCAAGAACGACCTCATCAGGGCGGTTTCGGTGAGAACCGTCGCGGCCGATGCCGAGGCTGCCCAGTACGAGGCTCAGTTCGCGAGCGGTATTTCTGCCGTCGCCGTGGGCAAGGACCTGGGCACCCTCAGCGTTGGCACTGTCGCCGGATCGTCACTCACGAGCCACGGCTTCGATGTTGCACTCGCCACGATCCGGAGCAAGGCACAGACCTCGTGACCTACGCCGAAGCGCTCGCCAGGTTCGGGTAGTCCTTGTCGACGGTCTGCTCATCGAACGGATCGCCCACTGGGTCGTCGTCCGGCGATCCGTCGACGGCGTCCCGCGGGTCATCCTCGACACCGCGCTCCTCAAGCAACTCGACAGCGACGTATTCGAGTAGTTCGTTGTCGACCTCGGCGTCGTCCACATAGATACCGAGACCATCGGGTTCTGTGATTGCCTGCTCGACGGCGTCACTGCCCTTGCCAATCAGCCAGGACCGGAAGTAGTGGAAGGACTCGTCGCTCATGCCCCCGCTATGACATACCCGGCACCCCAGATTGACCAGCGGTTGAGCCGGATGTGCTCCCGAGTCAATTCGGCCGCGAATTCGGCGACGACGTCGTCCTCGAGCTCGTTCAACACATCACGCAGCGCCTGAGGGTCGGCACTCGGCTGCATGGGACCGGAATTTTCGCGCGCACTGTCAATCAACGCATAGAACTCTGACTTGTCCATGGTGGGAGTGTACTTTCTCGGCTTGACCAGCCCATCCCGTGGAAGCAAACGTTGGAAGAACTGTCAGCCGAAGCGCTAACCGATCGTGATCCCACGCGCCCGCATGAACGGAACCGGATCCACCCATCCGCCATTGATCGACACTGCGAAATAGAGGTGGCACCCCGTGGATGCACCGGTCGACCCGGTGCGAGCGATGTTCTGCCCGGCCGCCACGGATTGCCCCACATGGACAAACGTCTCGCCCTTGGCGATGTGCCCGTACGCCGTCGAGATACCACCACCGTGACTGATGGCGATGTAGTAGCCATAGTCGCCGTAGACACCTGCATACGTGACCGTGCCCGCGGTGGCGGCGTAGATCGGCTTAAGGCAACCGTCGGCAATGTCATCGCCGTAGTGCATGGCCCATCGATAGTCCTGAGCGGGGTCATAGCGGTAGCCCCAGGGGGAGGTGATCCGTCCCGCCGTTGGTAGTGCCCAGCCCTGGGAATCCACCACGCCGGCCTGACCTGCACCGCCGGAGGCCGCCACTCCCGCTTCATATTGCGTGAAGGTCATGTTGGCGTTGGTGGTTAACGCGGCCAACTCAACATTGAGCGCAGCCTGGTGCACGGCCTCTGCCGTCACGGCCGTCTGGAGGCTTGCGGCAGCGGCGGCGGCTTTAGCTTCGGCGGCAACCGCTGCCTTCTTCTGCACCGCCAAAATCTGCGACTGGGCACTCGCCAGGGCGGTCAGTTGCTTCACCGAGTTTTCGTCGGAAAGGGCCTTTTGCAGGAGGGAGTTCTCCTCTTTCGAAACCTGGCCAATGGCACCGAGATTGTTAAGAAGTTGGCCCTCCGAGTCTCCGTTCAGAATGAGCGACATCGTCGACCACCCGCCGGCGCCGGCCGGACCCCTGGCGAGTTGAGATGCGTACCCACCGATCTCCTGTTTGGATTTCGCCGCCCTCGCTGCGGCGGCCTTCTCCTGCGATTCCAGTGTCTGCTGCTTGTTCTCAGCCTGGGCGTATTTTTGCGCCGCCGACTCTGCCGCGGCTCCCGTTGCAGCCGCCAGCGCGTTCGCCGTCGTCAATTGACTGTTCAGGGCCGCGAGAGCACTTTGAATTTGCGCGACCGCCGCCTTGGTAGCGGCCTCGCTATTGCGCGCAGCAACAACATCGGCCCACGTTGGATACGTCGTCGCGTACGCGGGCGGGGCATTGTTCGCCAGAAGAGAGCCAGCGACGAGAAAGGCGCCCGCACCGACGGCGGCCGCAAGCCGCAAGCGAATTCGACGACCTCGCCCTCGCGCGAAGGCACTCGTCGTGCCATTGATGTCCACTGGAATCCCCAAAACCAACTTCGTCGCGCCCCTCTCCACCGGCGCAAACTTAACCCACAGGTGGGGATACACCGCGCTAATCCACGCCCCTCATGGAAATTCGTCAGAAAAAGACAACGAAGCTATGGAGTTGGAAAACGCCTGAGCAACCTCGAACGTTCAGGATTCTTCTACGATCGGACGCATCTGGATCCCCGCGACCTCGACCATTCGGTCGACGGATTCGCGCAGGCGTATTGCCAAGGGAACGTCGAGTACGTTCTCATCGTGCGTCACCCGTCCCATGGCCGCCATGACCAGGGTGACGGCCAATTCGGCCTGCTCGGACGTATCCGCGCGCTCCGCGGCCAAAGCGACAAACTGATCTCGGACCTCGACCAGCATTTTTGAGACGATCGCCAACAGATCCGGGTGACGCATGACGAGGCTCTTCACTGCGGCGTGGTCGGGCCGGCGATCGGCACTGGCTCCGACGGCCTCGCAGAGCGCGTGGACCAAGCTGCCCTCGGCCGTGCGAAAGCGGGCCAGCAACTCGTCGTCAATCCCAAGCCCGGGCAGCTCGAGCGCCGCTGCCGCCTTGGAGGGAAAATAATTGAAGAAGGTACGCGACGATACATCTGCCTCCTGGCAGATCTGCTCGATCGTCGTGGCCTCGAGGCCCTGCTCGTCGATCAGGCGGAAGGCCGCCTCGTGAATGGCGACACGCGTCTGTTGCTTCTTGCGCTCACGGAGCCCGACTTCTTCGGCGCGATCTTCGTGGATGGTTGTCATTGTGGTTCTGCCTAAGGTGGACCTGAATGGGGTGGTCGCCGATCGCGACCACCCCGAGACTCGATCAGGCCTGGGTCTTGATCCTTCCGGTTGCGGTCACGCCGCCCTCATCTGCGCGCTGCTGCAGCGCGGATGTCTTGCGCAGTGGTGGCACCCGGAAGAACAGGGTGATGACGAAGGCGAGCAGGATAACTCCGAAGCCGATCCAGTAGATGCTGATGACAGAGGAGTTGAACGCGACCTTGAACGCCTTTGTCAGTGCCGGGGTCGCTCCGTTCAGGAACGAGGTGTCGCTCTCCGAGCTACTGCTGCTGCTCGTCTTGGCGCTCTTGAGCTCCTTGAGAATCGTCGGCACCGTCTTGGTAACGACCGCCTCACGCTGGCTCGCGTTCGCCCAGTCGATCTGGAGCGTGCCATCGATGACGCTGACGTTTCCCTTCGCGGCGGCGGACGTGAGGGCGGCGTCGCGAGCGGGGCCGGCCGGAATCTTCGCGAGCTGCGCGTTGGCAGGTGCGAGTTCCTTCGCGACACCGGCTTTGATCGGGTCGACCTCCTTGTTCCACAGCTCCTTCATGACGCCCTTGTTCTTCGGGGCATCCGCAATGCTGGGCGTGAGCGCCGCATTCAGCCCTTCGGTGATGGTCGCCTTGTTCTCGTTGGCCGTGATGATGTTGCCGGGCAGCGCCGCGAACAGCACCGACAGCAGGACTGCGACGCCCAGCGTTCCACCGATCTGGCGGAAGAACGTCGAGGCACCAGTGGCGACACCCATCTGGGTCGGCAGCACCGAGTTCTGGCTGGCAAGCGTCAGGGTCTGCATCATCTGACCGAGGCCGAGTCCGATGAGGAACATCGCAATGAAGATGAACCAGAGCGGCTTGTCGTAGGTGAGGAAGGTGAGGACGATATATCCGGCCGCCAGGATCAGCGTTCCGGTAACGGGGAAGATGCGGTACTTACCGGTCCGGGAGATGATCTGACCTGAACCGATCGATGCGATCAGCAGGCCAACCATGAGCGGCAGCGACGCCAGGCCCGAGTTCGTCGGGCTGAGGCCGAAGACAATCTGCAGGTACAGCGGCAGGGTCAGCAGGGCTCCAAACATCCCGAATCCGACGAGCACACCGAGAATGGTGGCCATCGAGAACGTGCGCGACTTGAACAGGGAGAGCGGGATGATCGCATCGGTCTGCATGTAACGCTCGATGAGGATGAAGGCGATCAGACCGATACCTGCGGTGACGTAGCACGCGATCGAGCCGGCCGAGCCCCAGCCCCAGGTGCGTCCCTCTTCAGCGACGAGCAAAACGGGAACCAGGGTCACGATGACAGCGGCAGCGCCGAACCAGTCGATGCGCGGCTTCTTCAGCGCAGTGAACTTCGGCAGGTGCAGGAAGGCGAGGACCATAATCAGCGCGATGATTCCGATCGGGATGTTCACGAGGAACACCCAGCGCCATCCTGTGATCCACAGGATCTGGTTTGCACCCGCGAACAGCCCGCCGATGAGTGGACCGATGACCGAAGAGATACCGAAGACGGCCAGGAAGTAGCCCTGGTATTTTGCACGTTCGCGAGGGGCGAGGATGTCGCCCATGATCGCGAGGGGAAGCGACATGAGCGCACCGGCTCCGATGCCCTGGAACGCGCGGAATCCGGCCAACATGAACATTGAGGTCGAGAACGACGATGCCAGCGATCCGATGAGGAATACCACGATGCCAAAGATGTACAGCGGGCGGCGTCCGAAGAGGTCGGAGAGCTTTCCGTAGATCGGTACGGCAATGGTCGAAGTAATGAGGTACGCCGTGGTGACCCAGGCCTGATCATTGAGGCCGTTCAGGTCATCGCCGATTGTGCGGATGGCGGTACCGACGATGGTCTGGTCGAGTGACGCGAGGAACATGCCGGCCATGAGGCCGTAAATGACGAGAAGGATCTGCCGATGCGACATGATCGGCTTCCCGCCAAAATGAGGCGTCGATTCCGCGGCGGTCTCCGCGCCGGTAGGCGCAATTGCTGTAGACAAAGTGGTCCTTCAGTGACGGTGGTTGGTTGTGATGTGACGCTCAGGACCCTGATCTATCCAGCGAGATGAGCAGCAGAACGTGCATTATTTTTGCAGTTACTGCAATAGTACACGAGTGCATCTCTGCGTCAAATGCAAAACGGTGTCACCGACGAGGCGCGGTCAGGATTCTTCGATATCCGAAAAGAGGAGTCGAACCCCTCCGGTCGCCAGCCCGAAAATGGTCGGGATGAACGCCCCAGCCTCGGGAGTCTTCACTGCGGCACTCGCGGCGTCGTAGTCGGTGAAATAGAGGTCGATCATACGGTACGCCGGCGTGGCACTGCCATCCTCTTTCGGCCACACCTTAGACGTCTCCATGCGCTGCAGCCCGGGCAGGGCTTTTGCGAGTGGCACCTGCTCCGCGTAGGCGGCTTCGAAGGCTTCGGAGTCGGTCGGATTGTCGTAAATGACGGTGATCTTGGTCGGCATGGTTCGCTCCTTGAGTGAGGGTTGTTCCGCGCCCGGCATAGACGCTTCGCCTGATAGTGCGCCAACGAACGAAGGAAGTCCATGCGCAATTAGCGAAAGCGGCGCAAATTGACGACGAGAGCCCGGACGCCAGCAAATTACTGGCATCCAAGCAATGGTGACCCCAACCGGATTCGAACCGGTGTTACCGCCGTGAGAGGGCGAGCGGGAGGCGTATTGCAGCGCGGATTTGTCGTGATTTCCGCGAGTTTCTGGGCTTAATTCAGTCATCCTGATCTCATTGAATCAAGGTGATTTAGTACGGATGTTGCCAAAATGTTGCCAGCGATCTCGAGTGCGCACATCCAGCGCGCCCGGCCAATCGTTCAAATGCGACTGTCTGCCGCATCGTACTAATTGACGGCATTCAGACTGTTGACGTAAACGCGCGGAGTGCGTCCGTGGCTTTGCGCTGGGACCCTTCATCGAACTTCGCCAGAGGTAATGAGCGTCGTGCTCCTTCTCCCGCCAGTATGTGAGTCATCGCCTCCGCGAGCGCGGGAATCGTTGCCCACCTCTCTTGCAACGTCTGCACTGCCCTCTCGTCATTTCCGTCAGCGCGCCACCTTTCGGCCCACTGGGAGAAGTTAAGTTCGACCGTGACGTAGCTGCGTTCGAGGGTGTCCATGATCGATAGCTGTATGGGCTTGACGTCGAGCCCCTCCGCGGTC
>DATAZY010000097.1:0-9618 GCA_036271795.1 Galbitalea sp. | reverse complement strand
CGATCTGGACCAACGATCTGACGCACGACTACGTCCACGAGAACAGCGCGTATAGCTCATGACCCGACAACTGAGTGAGCTGGATGCCGCGGTCAAGGCCGCGGTCCTCATCGAGTCCCTGCCCTGGCTGCAACGTTTCGCGGGCGCAATTGTCGTGGTGAAGTTCGGCGGCAACGCCATGATCGACGATGCGCTGAAGGAGGCCTTCGCCGAGGATATGGTCTACCTGCGCCACGCCGGACTCAGGCCGGTCGTCGTCCATGGCGGCGGCCCGCAGATCTCGGCGGAGCTCACGGCACGAGGAATCGCGAGCGAGTTTCGGGGTGGGCTTCGGGTCACGACTCCGGAGGTCATGACGGTTGTCAAGGAAGTCCTCGAAACCAAGGTCAACGGTGAGTTGGTCGAGCTGATCAACCGGCACGGGTCGTACGGCGTCGGTCTGTCGGGCGAGTCGCAGGACCTGTTCGGCGGCCGCCGTCGCGGCACGGTCGTCGACGGCGACGAGGTCGACCTCGGGCTGGTTGGCGACGTCGTCGAAGTGGATCCCTCAATCATCCTCGAACTGCTGGACGATGGATTCATCCCGGTGGTCTCGTCGGTTGCACCCGACCTGGATGACCCCGACCAATCGCTGAACGTGAACGCGGACTCTGCCGCGGCATCCCTCGCCGTTGCCCTCGAGGCGACGAAGCTGGTGATCCTGACGGATGTCGCCGGCCTCTACAGTGATTGGCCGAATCGCGACTCGCTCGTCTCGCACCTGACCGCAGCGGAGCTCACCGCGCTGCTGCCGTCTCTCGAGTCGGGGATGATTCCGAAGATGCTCGCCTGCCTCGAGGCCGTCGAAGCCGGAGTCGAGAAGGCGGCGATCATCGACGGCCGCATCCCGCACTCGATCCTGCTGGAGATCTTCACGGCGGATGGAATTGGAACAGAGGTGGTGGCGAAATGAGCGCAGTCCCGTCCCTTTCTGAAGGGTGGCCCGCCCGCTTCGACGCCGCGATGATGGGCTCGGCGCCGCCGCCGACCGCGGTGCTGGTTCGTGGCGAGGGCTGCTACGTCTGGGATGACGCGGGCAACAAATACCTCGACTTTCTTAGCGGCATCGCGGTCAACTCGCTCGGCCATGCGCATCCGGTGCTGGTGCATGCCGTGAGCGAGCAGGTCGCGACACTCGCGCACATCTCCAACTACTTCGCATCCCCATCCCAGATCGAACTCGCCGAGCGGCTTAAACGGATCAGTGGAGCGGGAGACACGGGCCGGGTGTACTTCGGCAACTCGGGCGCGGAGGCGATCGAGGCTGCCATCAAGCTGTCCCGGCTCAACCAGGGACGAACTCGGATTCTCGCGCTGAACAATGCCTTCCACGGCCGGACCATGGGGTCGCTTTCACTCACTGCCAAGGCCGCGATGCGCGATCCGTTCCAGCCACTAATCCCCGACGTCGAACACATCGACGCGACGATCGAAGCACTCGAGGCATCGATCGACGACACCGTCGCCGCCCTGTTCGTCGAACCCATCCAGGGCGAGGCCGGCGTCATCGAATTGCCCGCCGGCTATCTCGAGCGGGCTCGAGAGTTGACGCAGGAACACGGAGTTCTGCTCATCCTCGATGAGATCCAGACCGGGGCCGGGCGCACCGGTAGCTGGTTCTACTTCCAGCAGAAGGGCATCCAGCCCGACGCGATCGCGGTGGCAAAGGGCATCGCCGGGGGAGTTCCCATTGGTGCGTTGATCACCTTCGGCGCGGCATCCGAACTGTTCCAGCGCGGCCAGCATGGCAGCACGTTCGGCGGCAACCCGCTCGCGACGACCGCCGCCAACGCGGTGCTCGGCGAGATTGAGCGGGCCGGTCTGGTCGATACTGCGATCCTGAAGGGTGCGCGCATCCGATCTGGCATCGTGGCTGCGGCATCGGCGCTGGTTTCGGAAACCAGGGGAGTGGGACTGCTGATCGGAGTCGGTCTCACCAAACCGGTCGCTCACCAGATTGTCGATGCCGCGTTCTCGCTCGGTCTCATCGTCAACGCAGCGAGCGACACCAGCATCCGGATCGCCCCGCCGTTGATCGTGACGGACGAACAGATCGACGAGTTCACAGACAAATTTACGAAGGCCCTGGAGGCAGTGGGATGACCCGGCATTTTCTTCGCGACGACGACCTGGCCGGAGCCGAACAGCTCGAGATTCTCGATCTTGCTGAGACGCTCAAGAAGGATCGATTCGGGACTAAACCGCTCGCCGGACCGCAAACAGTCGCCGTCATCTTCGACAAGTCGTCGACCCGCACGCGCGTGAGCTTCGCCGTCGGCATCGCCGATTTGGGCGGCAGCCCGCTGATCATTTCCACGGCAAATAGCCAACTGGGTGGCAAGGAGACAGCGGCGGACACCGCGCGGGTGCTCGAGCGCCAGGTCGCGGCGATCGTCTGGCGCACGTACGCGCAGGCGGGACTCGAGGAGATGGCGCTCGGTACCACAGTGCCGGTCATCAACGCCCTGAGCGACGACTTTCACCCGTGCCAGTTGCTTGCCGACCTGCTCACCATTCGTGAGCACCGTGGCGAACTCGCCGGGCTGGCAATCACGTTCCTCGGCGACGGACGCAGCAACATGGCGCAGTCCTACGTCCTTGCGTGCGCGACCGCGGGCATCCATGTCCGCATCGCGAGTCCCGCAGACTATGCGCCGGATGACGCGGTCGTGGCGGATGCGGATGCCATCGCTGCAAAGACCGGCGGCTCCGTCGCGCTGTTCACCGATCCCCTCGAGGCCGTCGCCGGAGTCGATGTCGTCGTCACGGACACCTGGGTCTCGATGGGCAAAGAGGATGAGAAGGCCGAGCGCCTGCGCAGCTTCGGCCAATATCAGGTCAATGCTGAGCTCATGGCCCTCGCCAAGCCGGACGCACTCTTCCTGCACTGCCTCCCAGCGGACCGCGGCTTCGAGGTCACCGCCGACGTGATCGACGGACCGCAGAGTGTGATCTGGGATGAGGCAGAAAACCGGCTTCATGCCCAGAAGGCGCTGCTGGTATGGCTGTTGCGCCAGTGACTTTCGGGTTGAGTGAGCCGAAGCGGGGCCCGCACCGAGCTTGTCGAAGAGTCGAAACCTGCCAGCCCTAAACTTTCAAACGAATCACAAGGAGAAATATGACAGAGCGCGTTGTCCTCGCATACTCGGGAGGCCTCGATACCTCGGTTGGCATTGGCTGGCTTCATGACGCGACCGGCAAAGATGTCGTTGCCCTCGCCGTCGATGTCGGCCAGGGCGGCGAGGACATGGAGGACATCCGCCAGCGCGCGCTCGACTGCGGCGCCGTCGAGGCGGTCGTGGTCGACGCGAAGGACGAGTTCGCCACCGACTACCTGATGCCGGCGCTCAAGGCCAACGCGATGTACCAGAAGCGATATCCGCTGGTCTCGGCCCTGAGTCGCCCGGTGATCGCGCGCCACCTTGCGCGAGTCGCGAAGGAAATGGGTGCCGACTCTGTGGCGCACGGCTGCACCGGCAAGGGCAACGACCAGGTGCGGTTCGAGGCCGCAGTGGCGGCGCTCGCGCCCGAGCTGACCAGCATCGCGCCGGTTCGGGATCTCGCGCTGACCAGGGATAAGGCGATCGTGTATGCCGAGAAGCACGATCTTCCGATTCGGCAGAGCGCGAAAAACCCGTACTCGATCGATAAAAACGTCTGGGGCCGCGCCGTCGAGACGGGCTTCCTTGAGGACCCGTGGAATGCGCCGGTGGAAGATCTGTACGAGTACACCCAGGATCCCGCCGTTGACCAGGCCGCCGATGAGGTCACTATCACGTTCACCGCAGGCATCCCGACCGCGATCGATGGCGTCGCATACTCTCCGCTCAAGGTGATCGAGATCATGAACGCCCTCGCCGGCAAGCACGGCGTTGGGCGTATCGACGTCGTCGAGGATCGACTGGTCGGTATCAAGAGCCGCGAGGTGTACGAGGCGCCGGGGGCCATCGCGCTCATCGCCGCGCACGAGGAGCTCGAGAGCCTGACGCTTGAGCGCGATCTCGGCAGGTACAAGCGCGGAGTCGAATCTGAGTGGGCGAACCTGGTCTATGACGGGCTCTGGTACTCGGGACTGAAGCGCTCGCTGGATGTCTTCATCAACGACACCCAGAAGTATGTGTCGGGTGAGGTCCGGTTGAAACTGCAGGGCGGACGCGCAGTTGTCACCGGCCGCAAGAGCGACCAGAGCCTGTACGACTTCAGCCTTGCGACCTACGACACCGGCGACACGTTCGACCAGTCCCTGTCGAAAGGCTTCATCGAGATCTGGTCGCTGCCGAGCAAAATTTCGGCTCGCCGCGATCTGCAGGGCAAGTAATGGCGAGGGCCGATGGCGAGAGCAAGGCCGGTGCCCTCTGGGGTGCCCGCTTCGCCGACGGCCCGTCCCTGGAACTCGCGGCACTCAGTCGCTCGACTCACTTCGACTGGCAGCTCTATCCGTATGACATTGCCGGCTCGAAGGCTCACGCCAGAGCACTGGCCAAGGGCGGCTATCTCACCGAGGTCGAGTTCGATGCGATGATCGCCGCGCTCATCGAACTCCAGTCCAGGATCGAGGCAGGCACGTTTGGTCCGCTCGACACGGATGAGGACGTCCATTTCGCGCTCGAGCGCGGACTGATCGAGATCGCGGGTGCAGAGCTCGGCGGCAAGCTGCGCGCGGGGCGAAGCCGCAACGACCAGATCGCCACGCTCATCCGCCTCTACCTGCTCGACCACGCCGCGCGCATCGCGAAACTCGTCGTCGACCTCATCGACGCGATCGCGGCACAGGCGGAGGAGGCGGGCACCGCGTCGATGCCGGGTCGCACCCACCTGCAGCACGCTCAGCCGATCCTGTTGGCCCATCACCTGCTGGCGTACGCCTGGCCCATGGTGCGCACACTTGAGCGGCTGCGCGACTGGCGGGCGCGGGCATCCGTTTCGCCCTACGGCGCGGGAGCGCTCGCGGGCAACGGATTCGGACTCGATGTCGAGTTGGTTGCCCGCGAACTCGGGCTTGGCGCTCCCGGCGAAAACTCGCTGGACGCGACCGCTAGCCGGGATGTCGTGGCCGAGTTCGCGTTTATTGCCGCCCAGTTGGGCATCGACCTGTCTCGCTTCGCGGAGGACATCATCCTGTGGGCGACAAAAGAGTTCGGTTTTGTGCGTCTCCACGACGCCTATTCGACAGGTTCGTCGATCATGCCGCAGAAGAAAAACCCGGACATCGCTGAACTAGCGCGTGGCAAGTCCGGCCGCCTGATCGGCAACCTTGCCGGGCTGCTGGCGACCCTCAAGGGACTGCCTCTCGCCTACGACCGCGACCTGCAGGAAGACAAGGAACCCGTCTTCGACTCGGTCGCGACGCTCGAGGTGCTTCTTCCCGCGTTCACGGGGATGGTCGCGACGCTCGAATTCGATACGGCGCGGATGGCCGCGCTCGCTCCCGCGGGATTCGCTCTCGCTACGGATGTCGCCGACGCCCTGGTTCGCGACGGGGTTCCGTTCCGCGAGGCTCACGAAATCAGCGGAGCGCTGGTGCGTTTCTGCGAGGAACATGACCTCGAGCTGGACCAGCCGTCGGACGAACAGTACGCCGCCGTTTCATCGAAGCTCACCCCGGGCATTCGCGCATCCCTTACGGTTGAGGCATCGCTGAATGCGCGGTCGAGCCCGGGAGGCACGGCCCCGGCGCGCGTGAGCGAACAACTCGCGGCTCTCACCCTCAGAGTGCGCGAACTAGAGAACTAGAGAAGGCAACGTCATGACCCTCGAAAGAGACCAGCCCAAGAAGCCGCAGACTCGCGTGCAGAAGATCACCATGTGGGTGACCTACAGCGTGGCTGGGGCAGCCATCATCGCGGCCGTCATCATCGCGATCGTGTCGCACGCCAAGCTGTTCTAGTTCAGTACGTTGTTCGATCGCGCCCTGCTCGAACGGCCGTCGATCGAGGCCGCGCCGCTCCTGCTCGGTGCGATCATTCACGGTCGCGGGGTGAGCGTCAGGCTCACTGAGGTCGAGGCCTATCTCGGCGAACTCGATCCCGGCTCCCACGCCTTCCGCGGTGAGACGGTGCGCAACCGCGTCATGTACGGCGAGGCAGGTCATCTGTACACCTACTTCACCTACGGGATGCATGTCTGCGCGAACGTGGTGTGCTCGCCGCTCGGCACAGCCACTGCCGTGCTGTTCCGGGCGGGAGAGGTCGTGGACGGACTTGAGCTCGCTCACGAGCGTCGAACCACCAGCAGGACGGATGCCGACCTCGCGAGAGGTCCGGCGCGCCTGGTCGTCGCCCTCGGCATCGCGCTCACCGACAATGGAGCCGACCTCGAGTCCGGGGAAGTCGCTCTGGAGCTCGCGGGGGAGCCGTCGCGCTACGCCCAGGGGCCACGCACGGGTGTCGCGGGAGCGGGCGGCAGCGTCGATTATCCATGGCGGTTCTGGATCCCGGACGACCCGACCGTCTCGCCCTACAAGGCCTCGGTTCCGAAGAAGCGCACGCCCTCGGCTACCCTGTAGATCGTGCCAGCAGCAGCATCCGACGCCCTCCATTCGCAGACCAACGACGCATCCTTTCCCGACATTTGGGAGGAGCTTCTGTGGCGTGGTCTGGTGCACGTCTCGACCAATGCGGATGAGCTGAGGTCACTCCTGGCCGGCGACCCGATCACCTACTACTGCGGCTTCGATCCGACGGCGCCCAGCCTGCACCTCGGCAACCTTGTGCAGTTGCTCCTCATGCGCAGGCTCCAGCTTGCCGGCCACAAGCCGCTCGGGCTCGTCGGCGGATCCACCGGTCTCATCGGTGACCCGCGGCCGACTGCGGAGCGCACTCTGAACACCCACGAGACGGTTGCGCAGTGGGTGGGCTACCTGCAGGCGCAGGTGAGCAAGTTCCTCAGCTTCGATGGCGACAACGCCGCGCGGCTGGTCAACAACCTGGACTGGACCGCGCCGTTGTCCGCGATCGACTTCCTTCGTGAGATCGGCAAACACTACCGGGTCGGCACCATGATCAAGAAGGATGCCGTCAGTACGCGTTTGAATTCCGACGAGGGCATCAGCTACACGGAGTTCAGCTACCAGATACTGCAGGGACTGGACTTCCGCCAGCTCTACCTCGACTACGACTGCGTTTTGCAAACCGGGGGATCGGACCAGTGGGGCAACCTCACGAGCGGCGTCGACCTGGTCAAACGCGCAGAGGGCGGGACCGTTCACGCGATCGGTACACCTCTTATTACCAACGCGGATGGCCAGAAGTTCGGTAAGAGTGAGGGCAACGCAATCTGGCTCGACGAGGCACTGACCAGCCCATATTCGATGTACCAGTTCTGGCTGAATACCGATGACGCGGACGTCATCGACCGACTCAAGGTGTTCACCTTTCTTTCGCGCGCGCGGATCGAGGAACTGGGAGTCGAGGTCGTCGAGCGCCCGTTCAAACGCGAGGCGCAACGCTTGCTCGCAGCCGAGGTCACGAGTCTGGTCCACGGCGAGCACGCGATGGCGGCGTCGATTGCGGCGGCCGATGCCCTCTTTGGCCAGGGCGACCTCACGGCGCTCGACGCCGCAACCCTCGCCGGTGTGATTGCCGAGCTTCCCAGCGCGGATGCCACCCCGGCCACCCCAATTGCCCAGCTGCTCGTGGATACGGGTCTCGTTGCGAGCCTGAGCGAGGCGCGACGTGCGATTGGCCAGGGCGGTGTGTATCTCAACAACGTGGCGGTCGAGTCTGAGTCGGATTTGCTCGGCGATGACTCGCTCGCCGGCCGGTTTTGGATCCTTCGTCGCGGTAAGAAGAACATGGCCGGGATTCGAGGCGCGGCGCACTGAAGTATCCTCAGGGTGATCGAAGCGGTCTACTCTGTGGTTCACCGTGAGAAGGGATCATTAGTGACCGACGACAACAGCGCTGGGTATCCGGCGCCGTCCGCCGAGCCGCCAGCCGCTGCGCCATCCGCGCCGGCGCCCGTATCTCAGCCACCAGGCGACGCGTTCGACTGGCTGGTCGAATCACACCAGCAGTCCGCGCCCATGGCGCCCCTGACGGACGACGTGCCCGCGCCGGTACCGGCGCAGCCGAGGTACGAATTTCCCGATCCGGCAGCGCCACCCGCCTCCTACGCGCAGCCGCAGCTGCAGTCGCCAGCGCCAGCATCACCCGCTGTTGGCGATGCACCGCCTCCGACAGAGCAGTTCGCGCCACGGTCGCCACTGGTTCCGAGACCGGTCGAGGCATCCTCACCCGTCGTCCCGATCGGACTTGGCACTCTCACGCTTGAGCGCCATCATGGCGGTTCTCGCTCGGGGACGGGAGTGCTCGACTGGGTCTCGTTCGTCCTGGCGTTCCTCGCTCCGCCAGTTGGTCTGCTGGCCGGGATCGCGGCCGCCGTCTCGGGCTCGCGAACCAAGGGGTTCGTCGCATCCGTCGCGAAGGCGGCGATGGGAATTGGTGCTGGGCTCAGCCTGGTACTCGGCGTGGCCTTCGCCGTCGTCAGCAAGATCGACAGCGACCAGGCGGCGCACAACGCAATCGTTGCCAGCTCACGCGCCTACTGCGCGAAGCTTCAGTCCGACCCGGCGACCCTGACGAGCGACACCTTCGGATGGCCTTCCCCGGGTGACACCATCCCGGACTCGATCACGGCGATCAAGGCTTACGACGCGACCTGGAAGTCGCTCGTCACGGTCGCTCCAACGGGCATCCTCGCGGACACAAAGAAGGTGGAAGCAGCCGCCGGCAGCATCCTCTCCTCCGTTCAGTCAACCGGCACGCTTGACAATGCCAGCAACGTTGCCGAGATGCAGAACGCCGTCGCGACAACGGGCATCAGCACCTGGGTTTCTGACTACTGCAAGTAGGTCGAGTCGATCGTTCAGAAGCCCGACACGCCCGGGATGCTTCAAATTTGCCCGGCCCTGATAACCCCCGTAAAGTAAACCCTTGTCACCCCAAAGGTTTGGCCCAGTCGTAGAACTGACCGGCCTCAAGAGGGACAAAATCCAACCGTCAAGTTCGGCCGCTAGCGCGCGTCTTACTGGTCTGGATGCAAGACCCACCAGGATCCATCTTCCAGCGGGTCGCGCGAGAACTTCGGTTCGCGGCGCGTCACGTTGACAGGGCACTCCTTGGTGGTAGGTTAGAGCAGTTGCCCTAAATTCGATCCGTGAGGTGAGAAGTAGGCGCGCCCGATCCTTGAGAACTCAACAGCGTGCACAATGTCAAATGCCAAAAACCCGTAGCGGTCTCTGCAGGTTGGCTTCGAATTTATTCGAAGCCATATCTATCTGCATGCCGCGACGGATTCCTTTGGAATAGATATAAACAAAACAAAGCAAGTCAGTCCGAATTTATTCGGTTTGGTTTGTTCTTGTCAGTTTCAAACTTGCAGCCTTGTCCGCCCATTCCGGCGGCAGGTTGCACTAGATGTGCCGAGTGCCACTTGTGGTGCTCGTGCAATCAAACATTTACGGAGAGTTTGATCCTGGCTCAGGATGAACGCTGGCGGCGTGCTTAACACATGCAAGTCGAACGGTGAAAGAGGAGCTTGCTCCTCTGGATCAGTGGCGAACGGGTGAGTAACACGTGA
>DATAZY010000096.1:0-153888 GCA_036271795.1 Galbitalea sp. | reverse complement strand
AGAGGTAGTGGGTCCGATTCCCACAGGGGGCTCTCGCCTGAAAGACAAAATCTGTCAGGCGTCCCGGCGGGGTAGCTCAGGTGGTTAGAGCACACGGCTCATAATCGTGGTGTCGCGGGTTCGAGTCCCGCCCTCGCTACTGTCAAGAAAAATGCTGGTCAAGGCGGTGTTTTTTATCACCCGTGACTCATTGAAATTGCTTCACGAATCCAGTGGACACATTTTGGACACACTTCGTGGTGTTCGAGCCAATGGCTAACAATCGCCGTCCTGTGGACTCGAGCCTCGCCTTCGTCACTACCGGGGGGGGTTCAAATCCCCCCTCGGCGGAATTCCCGCGGTCCGAATCGAGGGCGTCCTGATTTTGGGCAGAGTCCTCCCTCCCAAGATGAGTTTGCGTTTTCGCGGGTTCTGCTAGCGACGGTGCTTCGGAGATCGAGAGCGCCGGTACTCCCGACGTTCTCGCACCTTCGAATCGATAGCGAACCCGAGGGTCGCCAAGTCGATTAGCAGAAGACCAGCGGCTAGGACCGTGTTGATGTCCATGCGCGACCTCCCTTGGGGTGGGGCGATTGCCAGTCATCTCGACTGACTTGTTCTCGTTGTGGGTCAACGACGAGAAGAGATGTGGCGAATGTCGCCGACTTCTTTCGGGCAAAGAAAAAGCCAGTCGATTAGGACTGGCTGAAACTGGGCGTGATTATCGCCATGCGGAACGAGTCTAGGGGCTAGACCGGAAGAAGGCGGAGAAGTACGCCACGGGCCGATACTGCCTTCGGACTCCAACAAGGCGTGGTAATGCCATGTGGTTCGAGGCTATCGAGTAGAAGCTCAGAACGCCGGGATTCGGGCGGAGCTATTCGACGACTTCCACAGCATAATTCCGCATACGAAAAAAGCCGGTTCAGTAACCGGCGATTTGCGCGCGACTCTGACGCACTATTTGACCACAGTTCGCGAATTTCTCGAATTCGCTGCGACACCCCGAATCGGGCGCACTTCTTACCGAGTAGGAACAAGCTCACAAAAGCCGACTCGTGAACGACGTAGGCACGCGCAGTAGCTCAGGGGGCAACCCTAAAGCCGAGGTGGGACATAACAAGGATCTCGCAAAGCATGTCGCCCGAGAAACAAAACGAACCCGATCCAATTGCCAGGTTCGGGGCGTCGTTTATCAGCGCAAGGCGAGCCTACTCTCGAAGTCGCCCCAGTTTCGGAGATGTGTCAAGCACCCTCCGTCGTGTCGGATTGCCTCTCGTTGCCGTGCCAACGCGGCGGTCATTGTCGTCGCCGCTGGGTATCGTTGCGCCATGCCGGGAATCATCGGAGCGGTTGTTGGCGCACTCGCGGTAATCGGCATCCCAATCGTGGCGTGGCTGAGTCGCCGAGTCACACAAGAAGGTCGCCGCATGCTGCGCGTCGAGCGGCTGGGCACGGTCTATGCCGTCATGCCCGACTCTCCTGAAAAGGACGCCTTCAAGGTCCATGTGACCGGCGCCATAGCGAGCCTGAACTCATGGCTCGACCCAGACAACGCAAGACGCCGAAGAATCGTGCGCGGTGTCTCAACGGTTACCTACGTCGTCGGCGTCATTCTCGTCCTCGTTACCGTGCCCTTCGTGGATGCCACGAAGAACCCTTGGTTCTCGTCGTTGTTCGGAATCGTGATTGGCTTTGGCATTGCGCTCATCACTTTCGGTACTTCTTACATCCTCGACCGTTCCACGCGAGCGAAGAAAAGCCGGGAGGCCGCCCAGCAGGAACGAGCCGCCGCGGCCGCACGGATGGACGCGCTCATGCGTGGCGAAGCACCATGACCGACGACCCCTCGCTCCCATCTCACCATCCATCGGAACGAGATCTCGAGGAGTGGACTCGACACGTCGCCGGGGTCTTGACTCGCGACGAATTCTCGGTGCCCGTCGAGCGAGCGCGCGACTTCCAACTCCTCTACGGCTTCTGCATTCAAGCAGCGCGATTCGCGTCCAATTATCTCGTGCTCCGCGACCAGGGATTCGAACGCGAAGCGAGATTGCGCTCGTGCGATGCAGTTTCGAGCACGCGGTCGAAGCCCATTGGTGTTACTTCGTCGAAGGCGGAATCGAACGACTCGCAGTAGACGTGAATCGAAAGTTTCGCCGCCACTACTTACAGATGAGCCATTATCTCGACAACGAAGAGCTGCGAGGGGAGGCAGAAGCCCTTCGAGAGAGGACTGGCAAAGGACTACCGAAGTTCACCGAGATGATGACGAATCTCGACTCGGGCGATTTTTTGCGCACCAGCTACGCAAACCTCTCCCTGAGCGTCCATCCGACACACTTGACGGTCAGCGCGTACCTCGCTTCAGACAACAGCACGACCTCTCTTCGGCATGAAGCAGAGGTCAAGGTGAGCTATCCGACCCTATAAACGGCAGCAATCTCGTCGATGCTCGCTCTCTCATTGCTCGAATTTATCGTTGACCCGGGATGAGGCGAAAGCGATGCTTGAAGACGATTCAAACCGACTCAGGCTGCCGACGTTCTTGGAAGACAATCTGCCTGAGAGCAAGAAGCGCTGGCACAACTGATCCACGGGCACTTGTTGCGAGGTCGAACCATCCCTGGATACGATTTACCTTCTCTATGCGTAAGTCACCCGCCGGCCGACGTAGGCGGTCGGAACTGAATCGAGAACGTCTTGGCTGATCGTTGAGTACACGGCGAGCGTTTGCGGCCAATGCCGCGCTGAAGGCGAGCGCCGACCATTGCAGCTATTCGCCGAGCAACCCCGTGTGACCTGTTCACGACCGGAGTCGTTTCGATAGCCTGCTGGCCATGTCAGGAGTGCGCGGGCGGCGGAATTATTGGGATCCAAGGATCGAGTTGTGCTCAGATGTCCATGTGATCGTCGCCTTGCCTCCGGCGAGACCGTGGCGCATGGTCCTAGTACGCGAGCGTGTCGACACCATCGAGGATGCGCGATGATCTCAGCTTTCTGGACGGAATCGTAAGAGAGCCGAGTGTCCCGTCGTTGGGTGGAATTCGGCGATGACGCGCATGTCGACACTGACCTCGGAGGGCAGACATCCCACGATGTTAGTCAGCACACGAGGACCCTCGTCCAATTCAACATAAGCGAGCACATACCCGGTCACGTCGGAATAGGCATCCGTGCCGTGTGCAACCGTGGTGTAGCTGTAGACAGTTCCCCGGCCGGTGCAGGTCGACCATTCCAGATTGCTGCTGCCGCAGCGAGGGCAGTGCGCTCGCGGATACCAGACCATCTTCTCGCATCCCGCACACCACTGGATCATGAGTCTCTGCTGGGTCGTCGCTTCCCAGAAGGGAGCCGTTTCGGATGTCTCCGCGGGGATGGGGGTGGGAAGCGGCATTGGCGAGTTCATGCTTCGCGTCCGAGGATAACCGTCGCACCGTGCATCCGTGTTCCCAGCGCGCCACCGTTGCCATGGGCAAGCGCGATCTCGCAGTCCGGCACCTGTACTTCTGATGCGGCCTCACCACGCAGCTGGCGAACCGCCTCAATGACCTTTGTCATGCCGCCCCGATTCGCCGGATGGTTGTTGCACAGCCCGCCGCCATCTGTGTTAAAGGGCAACTTTCCGTACGGGGCGACAAGCGCGCCATCACGTACGAAGCGTCCGCCCTCGCCCTTCTCACAGAATCCGAGATCCTCGATGGCCTCAAGAACCGTGATCGTGAACGAGTCGTAGATCGATGCGTAGTCGACATCGCTCGGCGTAACACCCGCCTCGGCGAAAGCTCGGGGTCCTGTCCATCGCGCCGCAGTGTAAGTCAGATCGATACGGCCGTTGTCGGCCGTCTTCGGCGCCTCGGCCTGCCCAAGCACCGACACTGTTTGCCTGGTCAGGCTCTTGGCGACGTCAACACTGGTCAGGATCAGTGCTCCGCCGCCATCAGTGATGACGCAACAGTCAAGTCGATGAAGAGGATCGGCCACCATCGGGGAGTCGAGTACCTCTTCGACCGTGACCTCTTTGCGCAGGAAAGCTCGTGGATTGTGGATGGCGTGCTTCGAGGCAGCCACCTTGATTTCCGCCAGATCACGTGACGTAGTGCCGAATTCGTACATGTGACGACGCGCCGCAAGCGCATACAGCGCCGGTTGGGTGGGGCCGTATGGGTGTTCGAATGGCGCCTCGGGCGGATTCTCGCCGCGCATGGAACCTCCCGGAGGGGATCCACCTGTGCGCGGCTTCCCCCCGAGCGTAATCAGAGCAATCGAACAGCGCCCCATTGCTATTGCGGCGGCCGCGTGACCGATGTGCGAGAGGTAGGACGCTCCCCCTGCCTCGGTTGTATCGACGTATCGCAGTTGATCGCCGGACAGGCCGATGTACTCCGCCATGGAGACAGCTCCGAAGCCCGGGGCATCCCCGGCGCAGAAATAGGCATCGACGTCGCTGAGATCGAGTCCCGCGTCGGCAAGAGCTCCTCGGGCGGCCTCGGCGTGGATTTGTGCAACGGAGTGATCGGGGAGCTCGCGTCCCGGATGTTCGTACGCGCCGGCGATCCGGATGTGTGCCTTACTCATGCGTTCGTTTCCAGCCATCCGGAGAGCACCTCATCCGTGTGCTCGCCAGCCTTGGCCCACTCCGTCGACCGGGGCCAGTGCTCGCCGGCGAATCGAATGGGATTGCCGACGACCTTCGTACTGTCGCCCGCGTTTCGGAGGGTCCAGATCATCCCGCGCACCTGCGCCTGCTCCGAGCGCGCCACCTCAAGGGGGCGCAGGACAGGTGCGGCGGGAACGCCGGCGCGGTTCAACTCTGACACGACATCATCATTGTTCCGCTGTGCTAACCACTGATCGATCACGGGTTTTAGTAAGGCGCGATATTGCTCGGCCCTCAGCTGCCCTGACGACAATGTCACATCGTCGGCCCAGTTCGGCTGACCGATGACCTCGCAGAAGCGTCGCCAAATCGGTTCCCCGACAACAGCGATGGACACGAATCCGTCCGCAGTGCGGAACGTGTCGGAAGGTGCGGCGCCGACGTCGGACTTCCGGCCGGGCAGCACCTCGGTCCCCAGCATCGCTGATACTGCAATAGCCCGCTCATTCATTGACAGCATTGCGTCATACATAGCGACATCGACGCGCGCACCCTCTCCGGTCGTCGTCCTTCGGAAGAGGGCCATCGCGATCGAAGCGACAGCGAGGCTGGCGGGAAAGATGTCGCCAACAGGGTATCCGGCCACCAGTGGTGGCTCATTGTTTTCCTGATGGATGACAGCGCCGGCGGACGACTCGATTATGGGAGTGAATGCGCCGCGCTCACGGAGGGGTGAGTTTTCGTAGCCGTATCCGGTGAGCGTGCAGTAGATCAGGCCTTTGTTGAGCTCTTGGAGCTGGGGCCAGCCGAGCCCCATCGCCTCGAGCACGCCGGGCCGAAAATTCTCGACCAGTACGTCGGCGACTCCAATCAGGCGCCGAAGCACCTCGAGGCCCTCGGTCGTTCGCAGGTCGGCGACGACGCTGCGCTTTCCGCGGTTGAATCGGAGAAAGTAGGTGCTGATCGGCTGAGCATCATCGGTCTGCGTCATGGGCGGGAGTGATCTCGTCTGCTCGCCGCCTGGTGGTTCCACTTTCACAACATCCGCGCCGGCATCCGCGAGCAGCATGGTGCAGTACGGGCCCGCAACAAATCGGGTCAGGTCGAGGACCCGAACGCCTTCAAGTGGGCGGGAATGCGCGATCGACACTAGTTTCCTCCGTTGGTGTTGGCCGATGAGTCTCGCCGCCGGGGAATGTGCTCGACCCCGGATTCGACTTTTCGAAGAATCTCTCGCTTGGCGCCGACCAATTCGTTGAGTGCATTTGCGGGGAGCGCGCCCAGTTCTGCAGCGGCTTCCAGGGACGCTTGAAACACGTCGGCGTCTTCGACGACTTTCTGCACGACTCCGGCGGCGTGAGCTTCCTCTGCAGTCCAGTAGCGGCCGGTGAGGCAGACATCATCTGCGAACCCCGTGTTGGCGCGAGCGCGGATGAGCTCCCACAGTGGGCGGACCTCGAGGCCGAGGAGAATTTCGGGCACTCGAAATAGCGTGGATCGTCCCGCGAGGACCAGGTCGCAATGGAGCAGAATTCGCACGCCTCCACCGATCGCGTATCCGTGAACCGCTGCGATGACGGGTTTGTTCTCGCGCAGGTTTACGACCAGTTGCGCAAGACCGGGGCCATTGCCGTGACTGCGTTTCGGTTCTTGGGGCACCTCGCCGGTTTCCCGTTTTGCTCCCGCACAAAATACTGGTCCCGCTCCACGGATGACGGCCGCACGCAACTCCGAAGCCTGATCAAATTCGATCAGGTGCGCATCAAGCTCAGCAAGCATCTGGGGATCGAGGGCATTGCGCCGTTCCGCGCGACTGAGGGTAATCAGCGCGACGTCGTCCTGGCGCTCAAACGAGACGTCGGACATCCTCAGTCGTTCTCCGTGATTTCTCTCGCCCAGACTCCGCGCTCTATGTCGATCCAGCTCGGTGCAAGACGACGAGTCCACTCGCTGACCTCGCGCTGCAGGTAGTCCGGCGACAGAATGACCTCGGGAGCGTCGATCTCGTAGACGGCCAGATAGCGTGCAGCGTCACCGATCCTGCGATAGCGCCGAACGCTGATCACGCCGGGATAGTTCAGCATGTCCGCGACGTGCTCGTGCTCGTACCACTGGTTGAACTCGACTTCCAATTCTTCGGGAATCGTCATCTCGACGGTGTACTGATATCGGCTCCGTGGCTGCCCCATTCTCCACAGTATACTGTTGTGTACCGAGAATTGACCCACGCAGGCAAAGGCAGGATCAGAGTGAACGTTGAAGTTGACAGTGTCGGTGGAATTCGCACCATCACGATCGACCGCCCACACAAACGAAACGCGCTCTCGAGGGTGATGTTCGATGAATTGATCGGCCTATTCGAGCAGGTGCCGTCGGACGAAGAGCGCGTGACCGTGCTGCGCAGTACAGGCCCGGTGTTTTGCTCCGGCATCGACCTCAATGAACGACTGGTGCACGGCGCTCCACCCCTCGCGGAGCTGTGCGCGGTGATAAGGGACTATCCGTTGCCGGTTGTCGGGATAGTCCACGGCGACGCGATCGCTGGAGGTGCCTTCCTGGCCATGGCCTGCGACTTCGTAGTTGCCGCGGAGGCGGCATCGATCTGGTTCTCCCTTGTTCAGATCGGCCTGGCGCCCCCGTTCGAGTTGACCAATCGGCTGCGCATGATCGCCGGACCCGCACTCGCGCGACGACTCGTGCTCCTCGGGAATCCCATCACCGCCGCGGAATTGGCACGATTTGGCGCTATCGCGTCGGCAGTACCGTCGAGCCACCTCGAGGCCGAGGCGACTGGAATCATCGATCGTCTGGCCGCGAACTCGTTGGCCTCGCTACGAGCGATCAAGGCGACATTGCTTGCCGGGGAGGAGTCGCGCGACCCCGCCGCTGCGACTGATCTCATCGTGACGGCACGAGATAGCCGTGACGGCACCGTCGGTGTACAGGCGCGTCTTGCCGGACGCCTTCCCGAGTACAACAAGTGACCGCCATCGGCGTTGTCGGTGCCGGCAACATGGGTTCCGCGATTGTCCATCGCCTTGCCCTCGGCGCGGATGTGTTGCTATACGACCGGGACACTGAACGTGCAAATCAACTCGCTTCCGAGCGGGTCGTCATCGCAGGCTCACTTGAAGAGTTTGACGCCTGTGAGGTTGTCGTGCTGTCCCTTCCCAGCCCGCAAATATCCGCAACGGTAATCGGTGCACTCGCCGACGTTATTCCGGCCGGTAGCGTGGTCATTGAGACCAGTACGGTATTACCTTCTGCCGTCATTGAGTGTGAGCGTGTTCTGCAATCGCGCGGCATCCACCTCGTCGATGCCGCGATACTCTCCGGAGTCGAATTGATGCGAGCGGGAACGACGACGCTACTCGTCGGCGGCGACTCCGACGCCGTGAACGCCGCTTCAGCCACGCTCGAACTGCTCACGCCACGGCGGGTGCTTCTGGGCGTCCTCGGTGCGGGGATGGCTGCGAAAGTCGCCAACAACGCGGTATCGCACGCCGTCATGGTTGTCCTTATCGAGGCAATCACCACGGCAAAGCTGTCTGGCGTGCCCCCCGAGGTCATGTGCGAGCTTCTTGCCGCACCCGATGGCGGACTCATGCGCCCGCTGACCCACAGGGTCGCGGAGCGGATAATGCACGCAGACTATGACGGCGGTATGACGACAGAAGCCGCACGGAAAGACTCGGCCCTTGCCCTTGCCCTCGCCCAAGAACATCACGTCCCGCTCTTCGCCATTCAGGCGGCGCACACCGTCTATGAGGTCGCGATGGACGGCGGCCTTGGACGGGATGACTACGCCGCGATTGCGCGGTTGTGGGAAGGATGGACAGGTGTGGACTTCGCGGAGTCCTGACGCCCATCCGTTCGCCCAGGCTTAGCGCGTGAAGTAATCCTTGCGCAGGCTCGTGATCGACGCTTGGTCGATCTCGATATCGACGACGACAGAGACCCCGTCCGCGATACCGTGTGCGACCGCCTCGCTCACCTCGTCTGTTGTCGTGGCGTGGACTCCTCGGACCCCGTAGGCCTCGGCGACTTTGACAAAGTCCGGATTGATGAGGTCGGATCCGAAATAGCGCCCACCGAAGAAGTCCCTCTGATACGCCTTTTCTGCGCCCCATGAGTTGTTGTTCAGCACGAGCGTCACGGTCGGCAGCCCGGCCTGCTCCGCGGTGGCCAATTCGATCATCGACATGCTGAATGCGCCGTCACCGACGATACTCACAACGGGTCTTGATGGTGCTGCGACCTTCGCCCCGAGTCCCGCCGGGTAGGAAAAACCGACGAGGCCAAAGTCGAGGGGCGCCAGCAGCGATGGGGGTTCGAACGTCATGATGCCGTCAGTCGCCGGCGTTGAAATCGTGCCGGTGTCGATGGTGACGATTGCGTCGCGAGGTAGTACTCGTTGCAGCGCGGCGAACACGTTGATGGGATGAAGTGGCTTCTGGGGCGACAGTGCCGCGGCGGCGCGCTCCTGGATCAGCGACTCTCGCCGTTCGCGTGCGCGACCGACCCACTCGGCGTGAGACTCACCGGAGGGCGGGCAGTCCTTCAGGATGGCTCGCAGCAGTTCCCGCGCGTCGCTGGCGACACCCACCTTGGCCGGGTAGTGGCGACCGATGGCGGATGGCTCGATGTCCGAATGCACCAGTACCGCTGTTCGGGGGATTCTCGCAGCGTCGAACAGCGTCGTGTTGTATCCGAGTCGGGTGCCGATCGCAAGGATTAGATCCGCTTCCGCGACGATGGCGTCAGCCACAGAGTTACCACGGGGCCCCATCTGCCCGACGAACAATGGATCATCGTTGGGCGCGACGTCCCCGTTACCTCCCGACGCCACAATCGGTGCTCCGATGCGGTGCGCCAGTTCCACGAGTTGAGTCGAGGCTCCCGACCATTTCACCCCGGCGCCGGCGATGATCACGGGTCGCTGGGCGTTCTTGATCTCGGCCGTAATTGCGGCGACATCCTCGCTGCGCGGGGCCGTGGCAGGAATCGGGAAATAGCGTGTCGGGTCCTCCGGGCTCACTTCGAGGGCCGAGGTGAGGAGATCGCCGGGAACGTTGAGCACGACCGGACCTTTTCGGCCGGTGTTTGCGATACGGAACGCGTCGTGAACATACTCTGAGATCCGATCAGCAGAGTGCACCGTTAGGGTGCGTTTGGTAATCGGCGCAAACAGCGACTGTTGGTCGATTTCCTGGAACGTTCCACGATCGACGTGCGCGAGCGTCGTGTCACCGGCGATCACGACCACGGGCGAATAGGCGAGAAACGCTTCAGCCACTCCGCTGACCAGATTGGTAGTGCCGGGGCCCGGTTGGGCGGCGAGCATCACGCCCGGTCGACGCGCGATACGTGCGTATGCATCGGCCATGTGGACACCGTTCTGTTCGTGGCGCACGCCCACGTACCGGATCTCGGGTGTCGAGTGCAGAGCGTCATAGGCATTGAGCATCGCTGTGCCGACGACACCGAAGACGTCCTTGACTCCTTCGGCGCGCAGTGCCTCGACCAGAGCGTGTCCACCAGTGGTGTCACTCACATTTATCTCCTTCTTCGCATACAACAGTATTCAGGTTAGGGTTAGTTCATAAGCTATTGTATACGGCAGTATGCAGCTCCTAAAGCGTAGACAGAAAGAAGCATCAACATGACTCCCGAGAGCACCGACGTGCTGGTTATCGGTGCGGGCAACGCGGCGCTATGCGCGGCACTTTCCGCTCGAGAGCAAGGCGCCCGCGTAATAGTGGTCGAGTCGGCCAATGTGAATGAACGCGGCGGCAACACGACGTTCACCGCGGGCGCCATGCGAGTTGTGTATGACGGTGTCGATGAATTGCTTGAGTTGATGCCTGACCTCGATGCTGAGCAGGCGGCTAATACAGACTTCGGCGCGTACACCCGTGACAACTTCTTCGATGACATCGAGCGTGTGACCGATTATCGTTCCAATCCGGAACTCGCCGCCACGCTCGTGGATCGTAGCCACGCGACGCTGTCCTGGATGCGCGACAAGGGAGTGCGATTTGCGCCGATCTACGGTCGTCAGGCGTTTTTGGTCGATGGCCGGTTTACTTTTTGGGGAGGTCTGACGATCGAAGCCGTTGGTGGCGGTCCCGGGTTAATCGAGTCACTTACCGAAGCGTGTGATCGAAACGGCGTCGAGATTCGTTACGGACATCGCGCGGTGAAGCTCCTGCAGGACGAGGCCGGATCGCTCATCGGCGTGAGGATTCGACACGAGGGGAGATATCTCGACATCCTCGCAAAATCCGTAGTGTTGGCCAGTGGCGGATTCGAGTCGAATCCAGAGTGGCGGGCTCGGTATCTCGGACCCGGGTGGGATCTCGCCCGTGTGCGGGGAACGCGCCACAACATGGGAGACGGGATTCGCATGGCGCTTGAACTGGGCGCGAATCCGGCAGGCAACTGGTCCGGATGTCACGCCGTGGCGTGGGATCTGAATGCGCCAGAATTCGGCGACCTTAGAGTCGGTGACGGCTTTCAGAAGCATAGTTATCCCTTCGGTATCATCATCAATAATCTCGGTAAGCGCTTCGTCGATGAGGGAGCAGACTTCCGGAACTACACGTACGCGAAATACGGACGAGAGATCCTTAACCAGCCTGGACAGCAGGCTTGGCAGATCTTCGACAGTCGCGTCTCGTCCCTTCTGCGTGACGAATATCGGATCAAGCAGGTCACGCGCGTGACGGCGAACTCGATTGAAGAGTTGGCCGAGAGGATGGAAGGCGTTTCCGGGCAAGCCCTGGTTGCCACTATCGAGGAATTCAACGCGGCAGTGGATACGGATACTCCGTTCAATCCGAATATCCGCGACGGTAGAAGCGCACGAGGCGTCGTCCCGCCGAAGACGAACTGGGCGAACCAGATCAGCGAGCCGCCCTTTGAAGCCTATGCAGTAACCTGCGGTGTCACGTTCACCTTCGGAGGGCTCCGTATCGATCCGACATCGGCCGCGGTCGTCGACACCGATCGGATGGACATTCCCGGATTGTTCGCCTGTGGGGAACTGGTTGGTGGGATCTTCTACGGAAACTACCCGGGTGGGTCCGGGCTCACATCTGGCGCCGTGTTCGGCAAGATCGCCGGCGCGAGTGCCGCCAGGTCGGCTTTGGGCGCCGCAAAGCCCTCGAAGGCCGGCAAGGCTAACTGATACCGAGGCGCCACAGCTCCATGCGGATCTCTCGCGCGCGCGTGAAATGATCTGCTGTCGCCTTGTGGGCACGGTCGGCCTTGCCTGCAATGATGGCGCTGGCGATGGCATGGTGTTCGGCGAGCGCCTCTTTCCATCGATCACCGTGGCCGAGGGTCGTCGCGGGATAGCGTGCGAGGTGCATCCTCAGTTGGTCGAGAAGGCGCGTAAGGGTGTCATTGTGACTCGCCGCCCAGATGGTCTGGTGGAACAGGTCGTTCACCCGCATTAGTTCCGAAGGCTGTGCGGGGTCGGCCTCATCACAGGCGCGCAATGCCGCCTGGATTCTTGCCGTATCGAACTCATTGCGTCGGTTGGCAGCGACCTCGGCGACCTTGGCCTCGAGCACGATTCGGGCTTCGTAGATGTCGAGGATTTCCTCGGGGCTCCGCTCTCGCACCACGAGGCCGCGACTGGTGCGGGCCACCAGGCCGGCCTGCTCGAGGCGGGTGAGTGCCTCCCGGATCGGCGTGCGACTGACGCCATAGAGCTGAGCAAGTGTCAGTTCGACGAGCGGGCTGCCCGGCTCCGCGGTCCCATCGAGGATGGAATCGCGAATCAATTCAAATGCGGCCGGAGTTGGATCGCGACGCGCCAGTGGAGGAACTGCGGTCCCTGCCATTTAGGGCCTCCAAGTGGTAGTGGATCGAGAGGCGATACGAGCGGGGCAATCGAGCACGCTCGTATACCTCCGTGTACATAATAAGGCCACGCGACCCGGCACCGACGTGGGCAAAATCTCAACTCTCGGCGTGTGCCTCATTCACGAGCCCCGGTACCTGCACGTCGAGATCCTCCAGCCGCCATCTCCGGCCGAGATTCAGCGACGTCCCGGGTGTCCAGGGACGTGCGACCGCGAGAGAATGACCCCGGGCGAGGAAGATCGTCCCTGTGATATCCGTGTTTCGCGGACTCCCCAACCAAACGACAAGAGGGGCGAGGTCATCGGCGTCCCGGGACTCGTTCGACGAGCCAGCAAGTGTTGTCTCCACTGCCTGGGTCATCCGCGTCGAGGCGCCGGGTGCAATAGCGTTGA
Organism: Galbitalea sp.; assembly: GCA_036271795.1. GTDB lineage: Bacteria > Actinomycetota > Actinomycetes > Actinomycetales > Microbacteriaceae > Galbitalea. The sequence continues at coordinate 141,045 of DATAZY010000096.1, read as the reverse complement.
CGAGCACGTCATAGCGAGCGAGCTCGAGCGCGTGGATCTGAGTCATCGAAGCGATTCCCGCCTTGGCGGCCCCGTAATTGGTCTGGCCAAAGTTGCCGAAGAGTCCGGAGTTGGAAGTCGTATTGATAAGACGCGGCTGGAGCTCTCGGCCGGTTCCATGCATCGTGCGCCAGTGTCGTGCTGCGGCGCGGCTGGTGAGAAACGTGCCCCTCAGGTGGACTCGGATCACGTCGTCGAAGTCCTCGACCGTCAGGTTGACCAGCGTTTTGTCGCGAATGATGCCGGCATTGTTGACGAGCGTGTGCAGAGCTCCGTAGGTTTCGACTGCGTGGTCGATCAGGGCGTCGGCCCCCTCCGGGTCCGAAACGTCCGAGAAGTCTGCTACCGCGTCGCCCCCCGCCCGGCGGATCTCGTCGACTACGTCCTCGGCTGGCGATGACCGCGGCCCTGTGCCATCGACACCGACCCCGAGATCATTCACGATGACGCAGAAGCCGGCAGCGGCGAACGCGATCGCATACGCCTTGCCCAGTCCACGGCCAGCGCCAGTGATCGCTACCGTTCTGGGGTTCATTTCATTGGTATACACGCGTATACATTATCAGCGGCATCGACGATCCCATATCAAGTGACGAGGAGAGAAACGCCCTCGGCAACGCAGGCAGGCGTATCGCTTCCCTCGGCCTCGATCGTGTAAGTCGTCGACAATAGCAAGCCGAGGGGATGGGGGCGAAGAGCCTCGAATACTGCCCGCGCCCGGATTCGATCCTCGACCCGCGCAACACCCGGAAACCGAACTCGATTAAGCCCGTAGTTCAGTCGCAGGCTTCCCGTGTTCGCTGTGTAGAGCTGCGAGGTAAAGAGCGGAATCAGCGACAAGAGCAGGTAGCCGTGAGCGATGGCAGCACCGAATGGACCACGACGGGCCCGTTCCGGATCCACGTGGATCCACTGGTCGTCCCCCGACGCCTCGGCGAAGGAGTCGATACGGGATTGGGCGATGGTGAGCCAGTCAGTCGGCCCCATTGACTCGCCGATTGCATCCTCGATCGCCTTTACCGAAGTGAAGTGTCTGGCGATCCGCGCGCGGTCCTCTGGAGGATTCACGCGGCTGATCAATCGGATTCTGCTTCGGAGACCAGGATTCGAGCCAGCTCTGCTGGCCGACTGATGAATGGCGAGTGGTCCGATCCTATGAGCTCGTGACAATTTTCGATGCCGAGTCGGTTGCGCGCAGCTTTCCGTCCCCACGCGGGATTGCAGGCGTGATCGTCCGTCGAGACGATAAATGACATCGGAACGTCGGGCCACTCGTCGAGCGGAGTTTTCTCGTTGTGCGGAGTGCGGGACTGCGGCCGAATTTGCGCGAGTGCGAACTCCGCGTCTGCCTTCGTCGCCTTGTTATACAGTCGGTCGCCGAATCCCGACGGCCCCACGAGGTCCGGGAACAGCATGTCTGGCTCCGTCTCCTGCTGTTCCATGAGGCTCTTGCCAGGAACGGGGAGCAGTGCCGATAGAAAGATGAGTCGACGGACGCGACGTCGACGCGCGACGATCGGGATCGTCAAGCCCCCGAGGGAATGACCGACCAGAATGACCGGTTCGTCGAAGTCTTGGAGCGCGTCAACGACCCTGTCAGCGTATTCACTCGCACCGGCGGAATCATCGCTGCAGGGGAGATCCATCGCAATTCCGCGGTGGCCGAGCGCATCAAGAGCTCCAATGACTCGCTGCCAGCACCACGCGCCATGAAATCCACCATGAACCAGGCCGAACGTCAACATCATTGTCTCTGCGTCTTTCTCGAAGCGTTGGATAGTAATGTGTCCAATTGTATACCGTGGGACGTGACTGAAGGGTTTTGGCTCATGTTTGGATACGAATTGCTTGCAGAAGCGCTGCTCGCCGGAGGCGTCGAGCGTGTTTTCGGAGTGATGGGTGAGGGCAATCTTCGATACATTGCCGCGTTCTCGCGCCGCGGTGACTACGTGGCAGCCGTGGACGAAGGCGGAGCAGTCGGCATGGCCGATGGCTCATCGCGATTCTCCAAGGGCGTCGGTGTCGCCGCCATTACGCACGGCCCGGCTCTCACTAATTGCCTTACTGCTCTGACGGAAGCGGTTCGCGCCCACAGCAGGCTTGTCTTGGTGACTTCATCACACCCACCAGGACGCCGACATCTGCAGCGATTCGATCTCGCCGCTGCCGTGGCTCTTACGGGCGCGACGTATCGAAAAGTGCTGGACCCGGCGAGAATCGGAGATGCCGTATTCGATGCACTCAGGACCTGTCTTGGCGGGCCGGTTGTGCTCGATGTGCCCGTCGAGGTCCAGGTAGCGGAGGGCGGCGACCTGCGGATACCCACATTTGGACACACCGACGCTGTCGAGCTCATGGGAGACGACGATGTGCTGGATGTCGCACTTGGACTTCTGGTTTCTGCTCGCCATCCGCTGATTCTCGCCGGTCGGGGTGCGATCTCCGCGCGAAGCTCGCTCGTGGAGCTCGCCGCTGCGACGGGCGCGTGGCTCGGAACCACTGTCCTCGGGAAGGACCTCTTTCGAAATGTTCCGGGAAATCTGGGAATAGTCGGGACGGTGTCAACGCAGAACGCTTTGAGTGCAATTTCCTCAATTGACTGCGTCGCGGCGTTCGGGACTTCACTCGATTCCTTCACCACGATGAACGGCGCCCTGCTCACCAATCATCGCGTGATTCGCTGCGACATTCGCGAGGAGTCCTTGGGCGACTGGCCGGTCGATGTTGCGATTCTGGGCGATGCGGATCCGGTGGCGCGCAGTATGGTTGCCGCGCTTCGGTCCGCCGGGTTCGATACCGGGCCGGCGCCGCGTCTGGACAGGTCGGTACCTGTTCCGAAAGCGCATTCGGAAGGACTGGAACTGCACTCGGTCGTCGCAACGCTCGATCGAATGCTCCCGGAGAACCGTATTGTCGTGACAGACACCGGCAGGTTCAAGGGCCCAGTCTGGCAGGGGCTTCGCGTGCGAGGTCCGGAGTTCTTCAGCCACACGATCGGATTCGGTGCCCTTGGGCTCGGCCTCGCCTGCAGCGTCGGAGCGGCGATTTCCGGAAGCGCGGAGCTGACTGTCTGTGTCTCCGGTGATGGGGGATTCATGATGGGCTGCACCGAATTGGCGACGGCCGCTCGACTTCGATTACCTCTGGTCGTCGTGGTGCTCAACGACATGGCGTACGGTGCAGAGTTTAGTGCCCTGCGCAACCTCGGTCTCGACTCCGAGCTTGCGCGACTGACGTGGCCGCCGATGGCCGAGATCGGGGCCGCATTCGGGGCCCGGGCGCGCCGCGTGACTGACATCGGCGAACTCAAGGCGGCCGCTGTGTGGGTGGAGAAGGAGCGGCAGTCGGGTTTCCCCGGGCCCTATCTCATTGAGGTCGTTCTAGATGCCGCATCGATCGAAATCTGAACAGATCACGGATGCTATTGACACTCGCGCACGACGGTATACATTGGTATGCGAACAGATGCATACATTGGTATGCGAAAAATTGCCCGCAGCTACCACCGTGAGGATCAGCGTGCAATCGCTTCGAGGATGAAAGCGTGCACGCTGACCGTAAGAGAAGGAAGATAATGATGTCATTCACGCTCGGAAAGAAGTCCGGTTCTTCTCATTCGCGGCGTCGTTCGCGAGGGGTGGTCGCCGCGATCGTTGCGGGTCTGAGCCTGGCGCTCGTTCTCGCCGGATGTGCCGGGGCTCCCGCGAAAAGCAACGATGTCAGTGGCTCGAAGAAAGTGACCGAGGCCAGCTTGCTTAAGTCGGCCCTCGCCGGTCCGCCCCTGAGCATCTATGGTGCGGTCAACCCGACGAGCATGGCTAACATGATCAAGGCCTTCGAAGCGGAGTACAACGTCAACGTTGTCTACACCGATCTGGTTCAAGGACCGATGATCGCCCGCTACACCGCAGAGGCACAGGCGGGAAACGTCAAGGCTGACCTGGTGTTCAGCGGTGACCCAACGTTCTTCAACGATGGAGCGTCCGCAAAGTGGTTCCAGCCCGTGAATACCAAGGACATCCCCAACGCGCGCGAGTTGCCGAAGCAGTACTTCTATGGGAACAGCCTCGGGGTTGGCGTCCAGCGGCTCGACGGCGTCATCACCAATTCGAAGTCGGTTTCGTCGTCCGAAGTCCCCAAAACTTGGAAGTCGATTACGGACCCGAAATGGCAGGGACAGGTTGCCGCGCTCGATCCGCGCCCGATCTCAGTAGCTATGTACGTGTGGGAAGAGCTCGACAAGAAATACGGCGACAAGTTCCTTGAAGGAGTTGCAAAACAGAATGTCGAGTGGACGCCAAGCGGCCTTCCCGGCGCCGAAGCAATTGCCGCTGGTGAGAAGAAGGCGTTCTACGGCGGCAGCCAGGGCTTTACCGCTCCGGTTCTCGCGACGGCCCCCAACGCCAATCTCAACCCCGTCCACATCTTCAGTGATCTTCACATCGGATATATTTGGAACGCCGGAGTGAGCAAGAACTCGCCCAACCCTGCTGCAGCGAAGCTGTTCCTGAGTTGGCTGCTCACGCCTCAGGGCCAACGTCTCATGGGGTCGGCCTCCGACCAGCCATCGGTGTTGCCCAACGTCGTCATCAATGGCGCCGTCGCCCCGGAAAAGGACTTCTTCGTGATCAAGGGTTCTGTATCCACCGCGGAAGGTCAGCGACTAACCCAGCTCCTCGGACTGCAGTAGCGCAGAACGTAACCAACTAGCTGAATTTGAATGCGCAACGACCCGTCAGGGTCTCGACTGTGAGGAGTACCAGCATGCCGCTGGCAAAGGCGTTGGCGCTGTGAGGGCAGATCGTCAGGATAGTGATCGGGTGTCATCGGAGGGCCGTCCCGTCATCACGATCCGCGGCCTCACGAAGGCCTACAAAAAGGGTGCTACGGCAGAGGCGGACCTTGCTCTCAAGGGTATCGATCTCGACGTAATGGAAGGGGAGTTCCTCATCCTGCTCGGGCCGAGTGGATGCGGCAAGACGACACTGTTGCGTTCGATCGCGGGGCTCGAGCAGCCGACCGGCGGCACGATCGCGATCGACGGACAGGAAGTCTTCAACGGAGCGGGTCGAATTCATGTGGATGCGGAGCGACGTCCGATCAGCATGATCTTCCAGTCATACGCGCTCTGGCCGCACATGACGGCGGCACAGAATGTCGCCTTCCCACTCCAATGCGCGAAAGTCAAGCGTTCGGAAATCAAAACGCGCGTCGACGAGATTCTGAACAAAGTGGGTATCGGCCACCTCGGTGACCGATACCCCAGTCAGATGAGCGGTGGGCAACAACAACGTCTCGCCCTCGCGCGAGCGCTCGTAGTGGGAAAGAGGATCGTGCTGTTCGACGAACCTCTGTCGAACGTGGACGCGCAGGTGCGGGAGCAGCTGCGATACGAACTGGTAAGCATGCAGCGGACGCTGGGATTCACAGCGATCTATGTCACGCACGACCAGACCGAGGCAATGGAGCTCGCAGACCGCTTGGCAGTGATGTCGCTGGGCCGTATCTCGCAGCTGGATGAGCCACAGGTCATGTACGACAGTCCGCGTGACATCCACGTCGCCCGCTTCTTGGGGCAGAGCAATGAGATCCGGTTCACGGTCGACGCCGCGAGCGGCTCGACCGTGACAGGTCAAGTGGCGTCCGGAGACGTTGTATCGGCTCGGATCGCCGGAGAAAGTGCTGCTTCGGTGAGGTCTGGCCAGACGATGTCAGCCTTCGGGAGACTGGCGGACTTCACGATCGGGGCGCCCGGATCAAAGGGCACCGGCCCCGCTGCCAACGATTGGCCCGGAACCATCGTCAGCGAGCGCTTTCTGGGTACCCACTGGGAAGTGCTGGTGAATGCTGCTGGGCAGCAACTGCGTTGTTGGCTACCGCCCGAAGGACACATGGGCTATTCGAAAGATACGTGGGTAACGGTGCACGTTGGGATGACGGCCCTCAAGGCCCTGAGCGAGGACACACCATGAGCGCAGCGCTCGGGACGGGGACGAACGGGGAGACATCATCGGCGTTGCCTCCCGGACTTGGTCGTCGTTCGGTCGTGTTTCGTGTCGTGGTGCTCGTGCTCAGCCTGGCGGTCGGCGCACTGCTCCTCGTTGCGATCGTCCGACTGGCGTGGGGGACCGTAGAGCAGTACGGCATCGCCGGCATCCCGCGTTACTACATTGACCATATTTTCGGTAACCCGGCAATCATGCGGACGCTGCTCAATACGGTGATCGTCGTTCCGGTGTCGTGCGTCATCGCCACCTTTGCGGCCACGATTCTCGCATGGCTCAACGAACGAACAGAAGCATCGCTCGGAGGCATCGGACGAGTCCTGCCTCTCGTGCCGTTCCTCATGCCCGCGCTTTCGCTGCCTCTCGGCTGGGTATTTCTCGCTTCCCCGCAGGCGGGCATCCTCAACGTGTTGATTCGCAACGCCTTGGCCCTGGTCGGTGTTCATCTCGAATCCGGACCGTTCGACATCTTCTCGTGGCCTGGCTTGATCTTTCTGTACTCCCTCGTGCTGTGCGGTTTTTCGTACATGGTGATGAATGGTGCCATGCGAAATCTGAATGACGGTTTGGAGGAGGCGGCGAAAATGGCCGGCGCGGGACCGCTGAAAATCCTCTTCCGGATCGTCATTCCCGCACTGCGGCCCGCCCTGTTCAGCGCGTTGTTCATGAGTTTGATCGTCGGGCTGGTCATGGTTGCAGTTCCCGAGGCTATCGGCACCGGAGCGAACATCCAGGTACTGTCGGTGCTGCTCGTCAACCTCGTTACGGCTCAGTCCGTGCCGTCCTACGGCTCCGCGTTCCTCATCGGCTCGCTTCTCCTCATCCCGATTGTCGTGTTGTGGCTGGTGCAACGACGGATAGCGTCCGGCGGTCGAGTTGCCTTGATCGGCGGTCGCTCGTCCAACTCGACCCACCTGCGTCTCGGGGGCCGCAGCAAAGTCATCGGTCGTATCGTCTTCTTCGCCTACGTCGCCGTCGGAGTCGTGCTTCCGCTGGCAAGCCTGATCTATGTGGCCGGCGTCGACGTGTGGTCCTCCCAACTCTCCGGTGGCTGGTCGATCCTCGCGCCACTGCAGGCGACGTTGAGTAACGGGCAGACGGGCACCGCAATCTTCTGGAGCGTGGTTCTCGGCCTGGGCGCGGCAGTCACGGTTGTTGTCATTGCACACGTGGTGAGCTACGGCCAGCGATTGTTCCCTAGATTCGGCGGTGCGATCGACGCGCTCATGAAGAGCCCGTCGATGGTTGCGCAAATCCTGCTGGCAATTGCGCTGCTCGTAACATTTGGTGGCACTCCCTTCTATCTGTCGGGGACGGCCTGGATCTTGTTTCTTGGCTATATCGTCGTCTTCTTGCCGTTCGCCTCAATAATGACGACCGCGGGGCAGCAGGTGATCGGTAAGGACTTGATCGAAGCCGCACGAATGGCTGGCGCGGGTGACGGCCGTACGTTCGTCCGTATTGTTACCCCGCTCACTAGCGCCGCTCTGGTCGGTGCGTTCCTGTTGATGTATGAGCTCAGCAGTGGCGAGACCAATATCTCGCTGATCCTCGCCAGCCCCACCAGACCCGTCGCCGGGTACGTGATGCTCGACCTCTTCAATTACGGTTCATATCCTCAGGTCGCGGCATTCTCGATCGTGGTTACGGCGGTCAATTTGTTGGTGGTCGTCGTCGTGTTCGGGGTCGTCGCGCTTCGGACGCGGAGTCGCTAGTACAGGTTTCATGCATGACCCAGAGGAGAACAGAGTGAAGATCGTCGTCCTGGTCAAGGACGTTCCCGATACCTACGGAACCCGCACACTCAATCCGGAGACGGGCTTGGCGGATCGGAGTTCAACCGAGCAGGTGATGGACGAGATCAACGAGCGCGCACTCGAGGTCGCATTGAGATACGCGGACCGAAACCCGGACGTGGAGGTGAGGGTGCTAACCATGGGTCCTCCTGCGTCGGCCGAAACAGCGCGACGGAGCCTTGCGATCGGCGCAAACTCGGCCGTGATCGTGACGGACGATCGGCTGGCTGGTGCCGACCTTGGTCTCACGGCGGAAGTGTTAGCGGCCGCACTCGCTCGAATGGGATTCGATCTCGTTATGGCGGGCAATCGGTCCACCGACGGTTCGGGTGGTGTCGTACCGGCGATGATCGCCGAATTGCTCGACATCCCATGCGCGACCGCGCTGAATACCGTTGACATCTCGCCGGATGCGGTATCCGGCGAGCGCGTCGGCGACGGACCGATGATGAGTGTCACCGCGACCCTTCCGGCAATCGTCTCGGTCACCGAGCGATTGCCCGAGGCCCGTTTCCCGAGCCTCAAGGGCACGATGGCGGCGAAGAGAAAGCCGCTCGACGAGCTGACACTGGACGATCTGGGTATCGAGCCGGAGAACGCCGCAGCATCGCGATCGATCGTGCTTGCATTGTCGGAGACCCCTCCACACGGTGCTGGCGTCAAGATCGTCGATGACGGCGACGCCGGATTGCAGCTCGCGGACTTCCTTGTCGACCGAAAGCTCGCGTGAGGAAGAAGCCGATGAACTTCGCCGACGATTCCATCCTGGTTCTGCTCGAGGTCGCTCCCGCAGGATCACTGACGCCTGCGGCCGCGGGGCTACTGGGAGCTGCCGCATCGCTGGGAACGCCCACGGCCCTTGTGGTTAGTGATGCCCCGGGGATTGCTGACGCCGCGGTTGAGCTGGGAGCCGCATCCGTCCTGGTCGCTCCGCAGGGAAATGTGCTGACCATACCGACGGTGGACGCATTGGCGGCGGCAGCGGAGCTGGTACGCCCGGACGCCATCCTGATCTCGAACTCGACCGAGGGTCGCGATGTTGCCGGACGCTATGCGGCTCGCACCCGATCGGGATTGTGCGTCGATGCGGTGAGTGTATCACGCGACCCCGAGGGTGTCGTGGCTCACCACTCAGTCTATGGCGGTGCGTACACCGTGGACTCCGCGGTCACGAGGGGGGCGCCGGTGATCACGATTCGATTGGGAGCGATCGAACTTCGCGCACAGCGTGTCTCGGCACCCCAGGTGGAAGCACTATCCGTGAGTCCTTCCGGTCGAAAGGCAACCACGATCGATTCGGTGAGTTCGGCTGTCGTCGAGTCATCGCGCCCTGAGCTGCGCGGCGCGACGAAAGTCGTCTCCGGTGGTCGCGGACTCGGCTCGAAGGAGAATTTCGCGCTTGTTGATGAGCTTGCCGATACGCTCGGCGCAGCGGTTGGCGCATCACGAGCGGCCGTCGACGCAGGCTTCGTCCCGCAGTCCTACCAGGTCGGTCAGACCGGAGTTTCTGTCTCGCCTCAGCTTTACGTCGCTCTAGGGATCTCGGGCGCGATCCAGCACCGGGCCGGAATGCAGACCGCGAAGACGATCGTCGCCATCAACAAAGATGCCAACTCTCCGATTTTCGAGATAGCCGACTTCGGGGTCGTCGGCGACCTGTTCACCGTCGTGCCGCAGTTAATCGCGGCCCTCAAAGCCCGGAGAACATAGCCGGATGGCCGAACCGATCGACGACGCGTCGTCTGGTCCACCGTCATCCCAGCCGGTAGATAAGGAAGTCCCGTCATCCCGACCAGCCGAACCGTTGCGTCGAGGCTTGCCTCGTGCAAGTGGGGGGCAGTCGACTCCGCCCGATGCACCCGCAGGTGCGAGATCCCGATCCGCCCTCACCGGCGCAGGTGGGCCATCCCCAGATGCCTCACCGCTTGCTCCCGCACGGATCGCGAGGCTTTCGCGCGTTCGGTTGGCGTGGGTCGTCATCGTGGGCGTCTGCGCGATCGTCGTCGTGGTGGCGATTCTTGTTCTTGTCGCCCGGTGGATGCTGCAGCTGGAAGCCGTTCGCGACTTTGTCGCCACCTTCCCCGGCAAGTATTCGCTTCCCGCGGGCGCCCCCGTTGGAATCCCAGCGTGGTTGGACTGGCAGCACTTCTTCAACATGTTCCTGATGGTGTTGATCATCCGCAGCGGTTTGCAAGTGCGCACGGAAAAGCGTCCAAAGATTGTTTGGTCTCCGCGCTGGGATAGGGTGCGCAAGGTGAGTCTCGCGCTCTGGTTCCATCAGTCCCTGGACGTCCTCTGGCTGGTCAACGGGGTCGTCTATGTGATTTTCCTTTTCGTATCGGGTGAGTGGATGAAGATCATCCCCACATCGTGGGCCGTATTCCCCAACGCGGTCTCCGCGGCGCTGCAGTACGCCTCACTCAACTGGCCAACCGAGAACGGCTGGGCAAATTACAACAGCCTGCAGCAGCTCACGTACTTCACCACAGTTTTCGTCGCGGCACCGCTGGCGGTCGTGACTGGTGTGCGCATGAGTGGCTTGTGGCCGAGGAACGCCAAGCTTGCCAACCGTGTCTACCCGATTCACTGGGCACGCTCGATTCACTTCCCTGTCATGCTCTACTTCGTCGTGTTCATCGTGGTGCACGTCTCACTTGTTTTTGCAACGGGTGCGCTTCGGAACCTGAATCACATCTATGCGAGTCAGGATGTCGTCAACTGGACCGGGTTCTGGATCTTTGCGGGATCTCTGGTCATCATCGTGGCGGCCTGTGTCGCGGCAAGGCCCCTCATACTCGTGCCGATCGCACGCCTGTTCGGTACGGTCGGGCGACGCTAGACGCGCTCGCACGCAGGGACTCGCAGCTGCGTGAGGGAATCGGCGACCGCCAGCCTAGTTGCCAGCAGCTGTCATCAGCCGCTCTGATCAATCCGGAGTGGTCTCATACCGGGTAGAGCTTTTGCGCCGCATCCCGCGATCCTTCGGCCGTGGATACGACGGTTACTTCGGGCGGTCGAGCCACCAACTACTTCTTCGACTGGTTGCTTTGCTATGCCGCGCGGGTATCGATCACAGAATGCGCGTTTCGTTGCTGTGAGTGCATGGATGGAGGTTCCGCTGTGCTCGAGTTCCCGCTTGACAGTCTCTGGATTTGGGGCGACGCTGATCAACCGGTGCATGGCAATGATTTCCTGTCGAACGGCGACCGCGTCGCATGGGGCTGGACGGCCGCGTCAGACGCGGAGTTCCTGGGCAAAGATCGAAGAATTTCATGCAAACCTGCGGCAGTGACGAAGAGGTTTCTAGTCTTGCCCGGTGGACTTACCTGCACTTGGATAGAAGTGGCGCCTGCTTCCCTTGATTACGACACGCTCGATCGCCTCGCACGTTCACTCCGAGGTGTCGACGCGTATTTGCGGTAAACCTCGGACCTTCGCGCTTTATCGGGATTGCCCGCCTAGGCTGCCCCGCTGAACGGCTATGGGGAAGAAGCCCGTCCAGTTGTGTGGACAGATTTTGGACACAACTCGATCAGTTTCGGTGATCGGAGGAGGCTCTATCTGGTCTTGCTGACCCGGGTTTTCCGGGTTTCCCGGGGCAGGGTTGGAGTCCTGCGGGCCCTGATCTAGTTGTACTGCCCGGGGAGGTTAGTTAACCGTGTGATGGGTGGGACCTTGCCGATGGCGGTGTGGGGTCTGTGGTGATTGTATTCGTGGAGCCATGCCGGGAGTGCTGCTCGGCGAGCTGACTCCGAGTTGTAGTGCCGTGAGAACGCCCAGCCATCGGCGAGTGTGCGATGGAAGCGTTCGATCTTGCCGTTGGTCTGTGGCCGGTAGGGACGCGTTTTCTTGGGCCCGATGCTCAGCTCTGCGCAGGCATCGCGCCAGGCGTTTGAACGGTAAGCCGACCCGTTATCGGATAGCACTCGTTCGACGGTCACGCCGCGGGCCTCAAACCAGCTGACAGCCCTGCGAAGTACTCCGATCGCGGTCGCTGCTGTCTCGTCTTCGTGGATCTCGGCATAGGCGACCCGGGAATGGTCGTCGATGACGGTGTGAACGAACGCCGTGCCTATTTTTGGGTTGTGGTGGGCGCTGCGAGGTTTGTTCGGCGTCGCATTTCGGTTCTTGAGTCCTTGAGGGCGGCCGACGAATCGCCACCCACCACCGTCAGGAATATTGCCGATTTTCTTCACGTCGACATGGATCATCGCCTGGTTTGTCGTGCTCGTAACGGCGGATCGGTTCCCCAGTTCGAACGTCGACATGTCGCAGCCGGTTGAGCCGGCATCGTACGAGGACCGCGTGAACCGTCGAGGCCGGCAACCCGACTCGACCGCCAATCGCGACAGGGCCCAGACGTTTCTTCCATCGCAGGTGCACGATCTTGCGCACCATATTCTGGTCGGTCCGATTCGGTGATCGATGCGGCCTGGACGACCGATCCAGCATCCCCTCACGGCCCATGGCCGCATAACGTTCGGCCCACCGCTTGGCGGTCGGCCAAGACACATGAAAGAAGATGGCAGCGCGAGCGATCGGCCAATCGTCGTCGACGATCAGTTTCCCAATCCGGAGCCTTTGAACTGGCGTGAGAGCAGCGTTAGCGTGAGACACGAGGACCTCCTGGTCGAAGCGGTTTCTGAATAACTCCACTTTCGACCGGAGGTCCTCCCACGTCCAGAACTCAGACAGACTCATCACAAATCAACCAACCTCCCCGGGGCAGTACAACTAGCACACGGCTCATAAATCGTGGTGTCGCGGGCTCGAGTCCCGCCCTCGCTACAAAGGCCCTTTCATTGAATTGGTCTCGTAGCTTCAGTAAATTGAGAAACAGTTCGCGATCTGGGCCGTTTGGTGCGCTGGTTGCCCGGTTTTCGTCGTTCGTGATCGCGGACGGATCGTGCGGTGGCTGATTGTTCAGCGGTTAAATGCGTTCAGCCTGCTTTTGGGCAGGCTGAATTGTGCTGGTCTTGCGGGTGTTCAGTAATGCAGAGAAGGCCGGCCGGTTATGGTGCTGGTGAGGCGATTGCCATTTCGGTGCTGTGTGGCAACGGAGTTCCTTGGCTGTCTTTTCTCCGTCGAACTCGAATGCGTTCCGGGGTAGAACGCTGCGCTTCTTCCTCGAAGTAGGTGATGATGCGTCGAATGTTCGATGATGCAGCAGCTAGGGTCGCGGCGAGATAGTGGAACGCGAAGCCGCGACCGGAGCGCTTCTTCTTGTTGCCGATGTCTTCGGCGCTTGCGAGCTTTAGAAGGTTGTTGGAGGTTTCGACGAGCGACCGCATCCCGTACCATTTTCGCCAGGTGGCGCTTTTGCAGGGGAACTTCTGAAGGAACTTGAGCGGTTGTAGTTTCTGGTTTCGCTTGGCGTGGCTTTTGTTTTCGGGAATGAGCAATGGGACTGTGATGCTCTTCCTCGATGACCGCTTGGCTTTTCCGGTCAGATCGGATTTCGGGTCGGGGTAGGAGTATCGCTGGTACCCGTCGGCATCAACAAGGCCCTTCGCATTCATCTGGTATCTCTTGCGGTCTTCGACCCGCTTGAGCAGCTTGGCTTCCTCCCCTGCCGCGAGGGCGAGTACCTCCTTGGCCGCGGCGACCTTGATTGCTCGCTTCCTCTCAACTTCCGGGGTGCCGGGCTTCTTCAGCTTTCGCTGGTTTGCCGCGTAGAGGGTATCGCGCGCCGTTGAGACGTTCTGTTTGACGAGCGCGAGTTCTTTTGTCGCATCAATAAGGAGCCGCGGAATCCAGTTGACGTACCAGACTCCGTCGACCATCATCAGGTCTTCGAACGTGCCCTGCTCGCCGAAGCTGCGCGCCTTGTAATCAACGACTAACTCACAGCCCATCAGCCGCACCGGGACGTGGAAGTTTTCGATTGCTTCGCCGTTGTAGGCGCGGTCGGCGATCACTAGGAACCGGTCGAGGTCGAGTCCGTATTCTTCGCGGACGGTGTTGACGAGGCCGGCACCGTGTCCCACGAGGGCTCCTGAGCGGTGGGCGCTAACGGCATGAATGAGGAAGGGGAAGAGTTCCGTTTCCCCGGGGTTGTTCCATCCCATTACGGCTGTCTCGAGTTCGTATGCTGCGAGGTCAGTTTTCGCGCCCTTGCCGCCGTGGCTGCCTTCGCGTCTGTATCGATTGGAGAACGGGTCTGGGTTCGCGCGCTTCAGGTTGGGGTTGGAGGAGTTGGGCCGGCCCGCGATGTCGAGCCTCGTTGCGTCGATGATGGTGTTGCCGCGGTATCGCTCCCAGAGATCCTTGGGAAGCATGCGCACCGACGCGCTCACCAGCTTCCGGCAAACCCAGTTAATCCGGTCGAGCTTTATCCGCGTGTTTTCAAGCGCGGCCTCGGTGGAAGCCTGTTCACGGAGCTGTCGAAATTCTTCCGGCTCGAGTTTTCTATTGTGCGGCGCCGGGTACGGGTTGATGAGTTCGAGCATCCGGTCTGCTGCGGCCCAGATTCGCTTGTACCAGTCGTCGAGATCACCGGCGAGGTCTCGGATACCAAGCAGCTCGAAGTCGGCCGCTCGGAATCGAAGGTCCAGGGTGGTTGCAAGCTCGAGATAAGCGACGCCCTTGCCCATCTGAACGTTCAGCATGAACAATACAAGCACCGCACGCATAGGGATGATGGGCTTTCGTCCGGCACGGGATTTGCGTCGCTCCAGATTCCATTGGTCCATCTCAGCCATCACGCCGGAGTCGTCGACGATGCGCATCGCGTTCGCGAGGTATGCCTTTGGCACCGGGGCGACGGCGCTGGACGTGTACTCACGGTGGCTCATCCCGAAGGTCGCTTGCATGCGCTCCTCTAGCAGCGCCGCACCGAGGGCGGTCATTTCTTGTCTCCGCGGAGCAGCTTGCGGTATTCGGCTTCATCGACAGGATCGACGTACTGGAGATATTGGTTGAGGTTGGAGAAGTGCTTGAGTCCGCCGGCCTGGAAGAGCTCCTTCATCGGTGTTCCACGCTGCAGGTGAGTCACCAACCAAGTGCCGCGAAGGCGTGCGTAGTTCGGCGATGTGCCTACGCAGACGGCGGTGAAACTACTCAGCAGGTTTTTCGTGTCCCTGCGCCAGTGGTTACCCCACATCGGTTCCCCGGGCTCGCGCAGCTTGGCAACCCGGGTGAGCGTTCGTTCCCATTCCCGGAGTACGGGTACCTCGCGGGCATTGCGGCCGACGACTTCGATGACCACACCGCCCTGGTCGATGTGCAGGTGGTCGCGCGCGACTCCGGCGATCTCGACGGGTGTCAGTCCGGCTCCGACACCGAATCCGAGGAGGAGGCTGGCCTTCTCTCGGTGGAGCAGCGTGCGTTGTCCTTTCGCCCAGCCGCGCCAGTGCTCCAAGTCGGAGATCGAGTACGGCCGCTGGATTTCCCGTTTGTGCATGGGAGTCAGCGGCTCGGGGTGGAGGTCTGGGTACAGCGCCCTGGAAACGGTGAGGAGTGACGAGCGGTAGGTGCCCTGGGTCGCTTCGTTGTCGCTGGCTTGAACGCAGAAGGCATCGATCACGCGCGGTGTGAAGATGACGGCGGGGTCGAGGGGGAGTCCTTGGGCGGAGGTGCACCAGATGACATGAGCGGTGATGACCTGGAACAGCCGGCTGAGGGGGTAGGTGGTGCGAGTGGAGCTGATGATGACGGCGTCCTTGACGAAAGCGCGGACCGCCACCCACTCGGGTCCGTCGTTGACGGGAGCAAAATTTTCCAACTCGACTATCACCCCCTCAAGAAAGCGTCTGTAGATACCGCCGTCCAGCTTGAGGGGAACTGCCGACATTCTCAAGTCGGCAGTCCCGGTGGACGGCGCTAGGCTCGGCGCATGAGTCCCCGTCCGGCCCGCCCCGTTCCTGCGGAACTCTGTGACAACTGGCCCAACATTCCCTCCCTCGACGCCGACGCGGAGATCGCCCGACAGCTCGCCTTGCGCCTTCGAGCCGCCATGAAAGGAGCCAGCCTCCGGGAGACTGCCCGCGCCACGGGCGTCGACCGGGCGACCATCGGCACCATCCTGAACGGGGGCTCCTGGCCGGACATCATTACCCTCGCCAAGCTCGAGAGAGAGTTCGGGCCGCTCTGGCCTGGTACTGGTTCGCGCTGATTCCACGATCTGGTGAGATGTCGTACCCCTTCGGTGCGTGCTCTCTTGAGACCGCTGTTCGGGCGTCGGCTGATGGTTCGTCTCCATGCGCAATATTGATTTTGGCCGTGGGCGGGGTGAGGACTGGTTTGGTTGCATGTGAGGTAGACATTCGGCGTCCGACTGACCCTAAAGGTCAATTGACCCTAAGGGTCAGGTGACAGCTACCCTGATTGGGTGACCAAGCCGCGTTTCATTCCAATGGAGTGGAGTCTCACCCCGGATGGGTTCGGGACCTCACGTCGGATGCGCTGGCGCGAAGACAAAGGTCTGACCGAGAAGGAGCTGGATTGGCTCGCGCTGGCGAAGATCCAGCACGAGTGGGCCTGGCGAGTACGCAATGCGCTCGCGCGTGTGGACATGACCGCCAAGGAGTACGCAGAACGCGAAGGGCTGAACTACTGGCGAGTGCTCCGCCTATTGAACGGCCAGATCGTGCTACGGCTCGAAGACGTGCTGCGGGTTGAACGGAACCTCGAGGTCAGGCTGCTATCCGAGCTGCGTCTCGGCGGTGCGGATGAATAATGGTCCCGTCGACAGCTGATCAGATCAAGGCCCACTGAGATGGGTCGTCAACGGTGGGCTGTTCGCCGCGTCCACTCGCGCTCAGCAATCGGTCGCCAATTGGCTGCGCACTGTCGACCAAGTGCTTCGAGACAGTCAGGCGGTGTGCGGCCGACGAATCAGGGAAATGGGTGCAGCTACACGGGCAGCGTCGCCCAGGCGGTTCCCATTTCGATAGTGATGCCATTTGTCGTCGGATACGCAGAAGTGATTGGTTTGGGGCACCGGTACGAATTCACTTTTTGGCCTTTGGCATCCCAGACGGACACGGTCGCTCCATCCACGGAGACCGCGCACTGTTCGGTGCCGAATGCGGATCCGGGAAAGGGTGCCATAACGCGCAGGGGATCCGCACCGCTCAAGTCACCGGTGACCGCTTCTGCCGCGAGCGTCACGAGGTTGTATCCGGCTTGGCCGATACGGGTTGACGCTGCATCGGACTGGAACGGATGGAATGTCCCTGGGCTGAGCCACATTCTTTCGATCTGCCCCTGGTCGGTGACATCAACGTTGAGCCCCGAGTATGTGGAGAAGCTCGCCCGCCCGCGGGACAGGCTTGCGGAATACACCCAGTCGGAGGACCAACCATTGAGCTGGTTTCGCAGGACTTCCTTCGCGCTGGCGTGATGGCGCCCCAGCCCGATTGAGAATGTCAGTCCGCCACTGTCATTCAGGTCGCCTTCGGAATCGAGATACGCGGCGATCTCGCGGGGAGTGTTGTCTGGGCGTACGTGCAAACGCTCGGCGGCCTTACTGATCTCCTTCGGTGTTGTTGCCCTGTCCCACCCGACCTTGTCTCGTGGGGCCGATGGCGTCTGGAGCGACCAGAGGATGTCACCGCGGAGGTTTGCGCACCAGATCTTGTTTCGTGCAGCAAAGAGCATCCGACCTTCTTCCGGGTCGACGTCAAATGCGTGCACGCGGGATACGCGTCTGCTGTGATCGTCGCCGTGGGCGGCGAATTCGGTCTCGAGCTCAGGGTTGCCGCTCAACGGCAATACGCTGAGTAGTTCGCCGTCCTGCCGATACACAGTGATGCAGGCATCGTTGTCGACAATGGCGATCGTGGTGCGGTCGGAGAATGCGACCGTTCGTGACACCGCATGTTCGAAGGTGATGGTGCGAAGTGAGTTGCCGGCACGGTCGAGAATCTCGGCGGTGTATTGGTCTTCGGTAGCCGATGCTGGTCGGGTGTATCGGAATAGCCAAGTGTTGTCCTGCATGGTCGCAGTGCTGGCCTTGCCCTTCCGGCGGCGTTCGGCGGGAATAGCGGAAGGCGCCCACGGCGGCCGGGTTCCGCTGAAGTTGACGATGAGGTCCGCAACCGCAGCGTCGGGAGCGGCTGGTCCAATTTCGGGCGGAGCATATGCCCACGGATCGGTTGCCGACTCGGTACCGACTATCGGTGGTAGCTCCCAAAGTCTGATCATGCTTGGGGTGTTGGGTGTTTGTCCCGAACGGAAGCCGGATTGTTTCTCTTGCCGGAGAGCTTGGGGCTTTGCGAGGGAGCTGTAGGTTCCTTCTCGTTCAAAGATCAGTTTCGCTTTGACGAGATAGCCGACCAGGTTCCCAAACAATCGGCCGTCAGCCACGCCGACCGCCTTGCGCAGCTGCACACGGTCCAACCCCGGCTTCTCGTCGACGGTTGCACGAATCGAGGCGACCATCTCCGTGGCCGTGCGAAGGGTCAAGCCGCCATCGCGGAAGTCCGGCAGCTCTGGGCTGGTTGCGAGACGATCGAACGCAGCTTGCATATCCGCTGATGGATACATGGCGGCGACAGCGATACCGACCGCCTCAATGACCGGAATCGAAGGGACTGCGCCGAACTCTTTCCGAAAGTTCGGAAGCGCGTTCTTCTCTAACTCGGCAATATTCAGTCTTTGGATCTGCGCAGCGAGTTGGTAGTCCCGGTCGCGGACCGCATCTAGGAACTTGGTAAGACCGTCGTAGTATTTGTCGAGAACTCGCTCACTAGCCACGGTGCGTTCCCTTCACGGTCGGAAGTTCGCCTGAGGAGCGATGCTGACGAACAGATTAGTGGAGCCCCAACGGCTCCTCGGATCGGCGCGCGCTGACTGGTAGGTTGCCCGCATGGGATTGTTCGGGTTCGGAAGGAAGCAACCAGTAGCTGTTGTGGCACCGAAAGCCACGGCTGCCCCGATCGACATGATGACGCACGTCAAGGGTGTCGGCAGACATCAGCAAATCCTGGCTGCTCTCCCGCGATGGGTGAAGGTCGAGCTGATGCCATGGCAGCAAGGCGACACGATTACCGCCAAGGTCAACAGTGAACGGGTGGGCGAGATCGACTACTCCGCGTCCCTCCACACGGTGCTCGCAGCAATGCGAAATCTCGGCCTGCCGCCCGTCGTCGTTGACGGTGAAGTTCGTCGCGGCGACATCGTGCCGCGCTACCTCGCGGTCGCGTTGCCGTCGCTGTCCGAGCTGAAAACTCTGCTGCCCAAGGGTTGGGCTCCCGCGGAGAGTCCGATAAACGTTCAAATGATCACCCGGCACCAAGACGGATTGGCCGCCGCGTACGACCCGAAAGGGAAGGCGCAAGAAGCCGCGGTCACATTCCAAACGCACACGGGTGGAAAGTTCAATGGCCAGCCCGAAGGGCAAATCAGCATTGACGGTCACGTGATCGGCGAACTGTCAGCCGGGCACGACGACAAGTGGCAGCTGATCTATGAGGACCAGCAGGCCGGGATCACAGGCCGATTGATGGTCCACATCTACGGCAGTACCGACGCGGCCGGCAAGATGGTCTACTCGGCGGACGGCATCTACAAAGACCGTCGAGTGCCGCCCGCGCGAGTGTGAATGTGGTCCGCCTTCATCCCACGGACCGAGCGTCGGGCGCAGGGTCGTGACGGTGTGGCCGAAGTGCGGCCCAACTCGTCTCTGTTGAAACTCGAAACTGTTAGGAGTTTGACGTGAGCGCGGGCATTGGCGGCAAGGACGGATCCTGGTGGGAACCCTCTGATACGAATCTTTCGTTCGTGGGAAAGCTAGAGATGAAGAAGGGGCGGCCGCGTCTCACAATCAAGGCCGCCGAGTACGGCCAAGGCTCGATTCACATGCTCGCCCATCACACCACAATCCACGGAATCCTGACCTCCGGAGAGAGCGTCACCCTCTGGGATCCTTTCGACCAACCAGCCATCCATGAAACCCGACGCAGCCAATCACCGTGGATGTCGGCACATCGAACTTTCACTCACGCCATCATCGGCGGCCATCTGCCATCACGAGACGAGACCATCTGGTCGGAGGTGGCGGTTCGATTCGGTGGCATGAAGGAATGGAGTCGCGTTCTCGAACCGGTGCCAGCGGGAACCGACGTAGCTGAGTTGCCGACGTATCCGACCGCGGAAATCCTGGACCCGGACGGCTCCGGCATCAACGTCACGATCACTCTGGAGGATCCCCAGCGGGTCGAAACCGATGAAGAGTGGCCTCTTGGCGTGATCCGAGATCACACTGGCGAGAATGCCCAATTCCGGCTGGTGTTTAGCCGACCCGCACCCGTGCAGTTGGCCGAACAGGTTCTCGCCGACTTGCAGGCATTCATGGCATTCGCCTTCCAGTCATCTGCGGTCTACAGCACGGAACGCGCAAAAGTGCAGCCAGATGACGACTGGCTTCGGATCCATACGCATCACCCGACGGACAAAGGCTCACGGGTCACCCATCAGTGGCATCGGATGCTCCTTCGCGCAGACGACTTTGATCCGTCGGTGGTCCTACCGAACTGGTACCGACTTCTCGACGAGATATTTCCCGTCCTCCAGGTCCTCGCTATGCGATTGAACATTCAAAGTCGCGTGGTCGAAAGCTCGGCAAGTAGTGCCCTCGCCGCCGCGGAGCGCCTCCACGAGTATGTCGGAACCACCAAGGAGCGCTTCGACTCCGAGCTTCTCAAACGGAACAAAGCCTTGATCCTGGGCGCGGTTCCTGGTGATGGGAACAAGCCCTTCAGAGTTTTTCTCAGGGAGGTCACGCAGGTCGTACGTCCGACGCTGCAGACCAAATTGGAGGAGCTCTTCGACCGTATGGACGCTGACGCCGCGGCCGAGCTCGGGATCGACCGAACTGGGTGGATCGCTGCAGCAAAGCGCGTGCGGAACCCGCTCGCGCACACCGGTGCTCACGTCACTCAGCGGGACGGCGACGCCCGCCAGTCTTTGGATTATGTTGAAGGTCACACGCGTGCAATTCTCTCAATAGTCGTTCTTGGCCTTCTCGGCGTGACCCCGGAGGCAATTAAGCGCGCTGCTACCGTCCTCAAAACTGAGATGGCGGTTTGGAACAACTACTGACAAGCCCCCAGGTCAGTACTGCCTCCTAGTGTTGAGTCTGGCCACATTGGCCGTACTTCGAGAGCTGGTGCGAGATGGCATTGAACATCGACTCGTCAAAGCCGCTGCGCAACTACTCAAGTCTGAAGGTGCTGGTGGAGGGGATTCGGGATTGTGGCGATCCCGGCGCAGAACACCACGCGATCGAGTGGAAGCGTTCGCTCGATCTGAAGGACCGCGAGGCTCAGTGGGCCGTGGCGCGCGCCATCCTTGCAATGTCGAACCGGACGGTGGCCGGAGCCGCGAGGCATTTCGGTGGAGTCGGATACGTGGTTGTTGGCGCCGACGTGGGGGCGGTCGCGGGGACCGACAAATGGGATGGCCAGCAGCTTGAGCCGCTGCTTTCTCGATACCTCGGCAAAGACGGACCGACCTGGCACCACGACAACATCGATGTGGACGGGCGGAGCGTGCTCGTCATTACCGTGGAAGCACCGTCGAAAGGCGATCGGATTCACACGGTGCGAAAAGAGATCAGCGACCAAAAGGGCAAGGTCCTAGCGGTCGAGGGCGAGATATTCATTCGACGAGGCAGCACAAGCGTGCGAGCGAACCCAGCAGACATCCGCGAACTTGAGGACAGGCTCTTGAGCGGCGTGCATGCGCCCGACATGGACGTACAGCTGACCCTCGATTCGACCAACGACCCGATAGTCGTACTGCTCGACCTCACCGACACGGCGATTGAACGGAAAGTGGTATCTAAGCGCGCGGAGTTGATCGCGCCACTTGAGGAATTCGAGCGAACCAAGTCAACGCGATTCGGGCTGGCGACCGGCCTAGGGCTTACTGAATTGCGCACGCCAGCAGAGTTTCGACACGAAGTCGACAAGTACCTAAAGGCGTACGGGGTCAGCGTGCCGAACCTCGCCCGAAACAGGGCATTCGAGTTGTTCGAATCACATAGCGTCCACCTGCGACTCCAGAACCTAGGACTGGAGGCTTTAGAAGAGGTACAGCTCCGCTTGCGGTTTCCTTCTCCCTTCGAGCCGCTCTTTGATCAGGTCGACCCGAAGACACCAGACGAGCCTCAACCGTGGGGAAGCAGTTTCACCGCCTTCTACCGTGCGCCCAGAATGCCCTTTCTTGGCGGAATTCATAGACCCAACGATCCCGAGACTGAATTCCACAACGAAAGTCGGAGCGCGACGTTCCCGATGGGAACACTGCACGCCGGCGCTTCTATCGCCGCAGAACCGTTCGTGCTACTGGTAGTCGGGTTGCCCGAATCAGAGTGCGTCTTTCATGCGAGCGTCGTCGCGCGCAACCGACGCGGGATCGCAGAGTTCGAGTTCAGCGTGCCCTTGGGGAACCGCACGGTGACTCCGCTGCAGTTGCTCGGAGGGTCTGCGGGGTGACCAATGCTGGCCTCGGTTAGAGGTGGTCGCGTCGATTGTCGGCGAGTGTTGATCCGGCGGGAAACCACGGAACCTGAAACATGTTAAGGAAACCCAGGTCGACGATGGGGGTGAGGAAAGCGAGTTGGGCGTCCGGGTGCCGGAGTGAGTAGTACTGCTTGGTGATCACCCCGAGCTCATCGAGGGCATGGTCAATTTCGTCATAGGTCACAACGACCGGTTCGATCGCCCCGTCTGCGCGCTGTCGGTGCGCGACGACCTCATTCGTGTATCGCCGGACTGGTTCGACGGCGGCGTGAAGGCGATCGAGGCTGGCTTGCACCTTGCCTGGATCGAGGAGTTCTCCGTCCTTGGACGCGAAGACGTCGAATCCGCCCGAGCCGAAATCGTTGTACCAGTCGGTGTTGCCGCCCTGACGTAGTAGCTGATCGAAACGTCGGCGAGTGAAGACCTTGGGTGAATCAATTAGGATCTGAAGGCATCGCGCCAAGCTAGTCGTTTTGGTGTCGATGTCCGACTCTCGCCGGATCCCGGTACACATCGTCGCCGCATAGGTGCGTACGAGGTAGTTCTGTACGACCACGTACTGCTTGATCCCTGAGTTGTCGAGGATTCCGGTGATGGTCTTCCACATCCAGCGGGTGTGAAAGAGAGTGGCCATGTCCTGCTCCACATCGTCGAAATAGCTTGCCCAATCGCTCCACCGCGCGTCCAGTCTCGAAGTCATGCCGTAAGGGTATTCGCGACTTACGACTCGCTAGCGGTAGTAGGTCGATCTGGCTCGCGAGCGTCGACGAGGGGGCTCGACGATCTTCACCATGAGGCCAAGGAGAAGGAGGCTGATGATGGCCAGGAACGTCCACGGGTTCGAGGTTATTGCAGCCCAGAAGATGCCGAGGTCCTTGAAGACGGCTGCCCAGAAGATACCCGCGATGTCGACGATCATGACTCCTCCCTTGCTGGGCGTGCGCCGTCGGCCGGGCTGAACATGCAGGGCCTACAACGTCCAGCCAAGGTGCGGTTCACTTCTTGGTCCCGTATGGACTCTGGTTCGTCGGCTTCAACGAGACCCCGATGTCGGAGGCGTGGCTCTGGACGGCACCGGGCGTGCGGCCCATGTGCAGCCCGATGACGCGCGTTGGAGTGTTGTGGGACGCCTCGACCTTCAACTGCTTGTCCTCGGCAGGGGACCACTGCTTTCCGCTATTCGCGGGCGGCTTCGCCATGATTAATCCTTTCTTGGTGCAATCGGTGACGCTGTTCATCGCAGTCTTCCACCACGTAGTACTTCGCACAACAGAATTACGGCGTTTCTGCTTTATTTTCCGACAAACAGTTGGCAGACGACTAATTCGCGTGTCAAGGAATGGCATCTGAGCGCAGAATGCTAACTTTTACACATGGATGAATGGGACCCGTACGCAGCAGCGCATCTCGCCACCGCTGTCACCTCCATGACGGGGGCGGGTTTCATCGGGGCAGTTCGTGAGGAAGTGCGGCAACTGTGGCGTGCGAACTGCGAGCGGCACGAGCCTGAACAGCTGTTCGACGACGCCGCGACCCTCGGCTTCTCCGCATCACGGAACGTCCTCAACGCGGTTCGGGAATTGGTCCGAATCGAGAGCTTGGCGACCACAACCGTCGACGGTTTCGGCGTGCCAGTCTTCACGATCGACGACTTCGACATCCGAATATTCAAGACACCGGGAGCGGTTGGGCGGAATCCACGAATGCGCTCTGACTTCGACTGGCGAAATCGAGAGAGTCGCTACGCGGCGGCCTCTCGGAACGACTACAGGGCGCCAGCGATCGTGCCGGGCCATGACCCTCTCTTCGAACTTGTTCTCCCGGATGCCGCCTCTCGGATAGAGCGGTGTCGTGACGTATTCCTGTTCTGGGGAGGCGACGTTGAATCGCGCCTGACGGCCGGGTGGGCTGGGTTGCCGACCACCGTGGGAGGCTCGTTCCTAGCTGTCCAACCGTTATGGTGGGACGAAACTCCCCCAGAATCCAAGCAGACTCGGATCACGAGCGCGTCCGATGGTGACAACGGTATTGGTGGCAGACCTGTTCCGACGCCTGTCCTTCGGCTTCGCGAGCGTGTAGGCCAGGCAGAGGCATGATGAGCAAAAGCGATCCCAACGAAGCGCCAACCATTCGAGCGCGCGAACGCCGGTCGAGCGGCACTGTCACCGACTTCGATGGGAAGCGACTGTCGCTCGCGCGACGCATGAGCCGGAGGCCGCGCACGGCACTTGCAACAGAGGTGCACGTCAGTCCCGCCGCCATCACCCAGTTCGAACGGGGCGATGCCCGTCCCACCAAGACAACCGTCGCCGAACTGGCCCTGGCCCTTGGCGTACCTGCGGAGTTCTTCCTTCTCGGGCGGCCCATTGAGCAAGTTCCTTCGACGTCAGCCCACTTCCGGTCGCTCCGCGCGACACCGGCCATTTCCCGCGACCAGGCACTCGCATTCGCCGAAGTATCGCTTGCTGTCATCGACATGCTCGAGCAGTACGTCGACTTCCCCCAGGTGAACATTCCACTTCATCCACTCAGCGAGGCTGCGACGCCGGACGAGATCGCCGACGCTGCCGCGCTCACTCGTGCAGAACTCAATGTGGGCGATGGTCCTGTCCCACACATGGTTCGTCTGCTGGAAGCCAACGGAATTGTCGCGCTCCGCCTGCCGCAAAGCATCGATCAGCGGGTCGATGCCTTCTCCAGCCAGGCCGGTTCCCGGCCTTTGGTCTTGCTTTCACTGGCGAAGGCCGACCGAGCCAGGAGCAGATTTGACAGCGCCCATGAACTCGGACATCTCGTCATGCACCCGGACGAGGAACCCGGTTCGAAAGCCATCGAAAGCGCGGCTCATAGGTTCGCTGCTGCCTTCCTTGCCCCCATTGATGAACTCGTCGAAGACCTTCCCAAACGGGTCGACTGGGACGCCCTGCAAGAAGCAAAGAAGAAATGGGGCGTAAGCCTCAGCGCCCTCGTCTACCGAGCACACGACATTGGTCTCTGGGGGGATGCGACATATCGTCGCGCCATGCAGCACCTGTCAGCTCAGGGCTATCCCGAGCCCGGCTCGCTCGGACCGCCCGAGTCGCCGTACGTTCTCGGCGCGGCCTTCGATTTGCTAACCGAATCGGGGATCGACATGGAGGCGCTATCTAAGCTAAGCCGTCTTCCCGCGAGCATCATCGCGGAGATTGTGCAGGCGGGACGAGAAGATCGTCCTAAGCTGCAGGTGTTGCTCTAGGCCCAGGACGCGCACAAGCTCCATGTCTGAGATGCAACTGGTCTACGACCATTCCAAGCGGAGGCTCGATCAGGCGCACAAAGCGATCGCGCAGCTCGAGTCGGAGGTCCAGGCATGGCGGGATGGTGATCCGTTCGAGATCACAACCACGATTGCGACGGACCACCTGAGCTGGAAGATGCAGGCTCGTGTGCGCACGCCAATCGACTCCGATGGCTGGGGCGGCCTATTCGGCACTGCGATTCACCAGCTGCGGGCGGATCTCGACAACATCGTCTGGGATCTCGTCCGGATCTTCGAAGCGGAGCCCACGAAGACCTCACGTGTGCACTTTCCCGTGTGCTACACGGAATCGGCCTGGAACGCTGATCTCCGAGACTCTGTGGGCAAGCTTCCAAACGAGGTCCTCCATGCACTTCGCTTCTTCCAGCCATTCACTGGTCGTGACCTTGACGTGAGTCTGTCACCGGAGCACACGCCCCTCGCGCAGCTTCACAGTTACGACATCATGGACAAGCACCGTGTTGCGCCGCTGGCAGGCAACCTTACCGACTGGGTTTCGAGCGCAGTTGTGGTGACCTTCGAGGGTCACAAGGGCGCTCAACGCAACCGTGAAAAGCCTTACCTGATTACAGACCGGCTAGACACGGACGGGACTCTTGAAATCTCGCAATCCGTGGACGACCCAATTCGATCGGTTGGCGGAACGCTTCACGTCCCGTATCGCCTCGTCGTGCTCCACGACCAGGGCGGCGTGGCGCCGTTGGTAACCGGTCCGCAAGCCATGTTCAGGTTCACCACCGAGATTGTTGCGTCGTTGCTATCGGCCGGCGACGCGGCTCTTGCTGAGCGCGGCGCCTAAGGCCGATTGACGTCCTCGGTTTTTCGCCTCACCACGCGCAAACGGTTGTCGACCGTTAGCTGCCCATGTACGGAAATAAGACCGGGTCGTGACGCCGAACAATTAGTGCCCGGCTGCCACGTCCTCAAACGGGTCGCGCGAATTATCGGTTTCGGCGATCACCGGTTGCGCGGGCGCTGCCAGTCGAGACTGCGCCGGCAATGACTCATTCTCCTCGTCAGGGTCAAATGCGTGCTCGTCGATGTACATTTCGACCTGACGGCACCGCACCGTGATGTCGACGCGTTCAGGAAACATTGTTCGGATGGCGTCTAGGTATTCGCGCGGAGCTTGGTACAGCTCCTCTAATGTCATGCTGCTGACGATCGAGTTCACTTGTTCAGCGATGCGTTCCTCAAGATTTGGTAGCACTTCCGTTTCGATCCTGCGGAGGAGTTCTGCGTACTCGTCTGGAGTGAAGAGCTGCTCGAGATCTGTATCAGCCCATCCGGGATCGAGATCGTCGATGCCGTACTCAGCGACTCGTTTGATTGCTGCTAGACGCACATCTTCTGGTAACGCGCCGGCTTGGTTGAGTCGGCTCAATACGCCCGGTTGCCACATTGCGTCCATCATCATGCCGAAGTTCGCCATCCCCGGAAGTGCGGTCGAGTGAGCGTCTGCCCACATACGCAAGAACTCGTCTGAGCATCGTGTTTGAAGGAACCATGAACTCGAAGTACCGGACCAGTCCCGCCGATTCGGGACGGGGACTCGCTTGACGATGCTCGGGTACAGAGTCGGCGGTACGCGCACTAGCGTTCCCTGCTGTTCGATCCCACCACAGTCGAGCTCGGAGACGAGCTCGTCCTCGGTCATGCCCACGAGATAAATCGACAACGTTGCGATGTCACGGGCGACGGTCGCTGCAAAACCTTCCCGGATCGTCGGGTGATGAAACCTCCAGACCGTGTTGCCGTCGGCGTTTTCAACTTGAGAGAGGAACGTTCCGTCCATCGCGCCGAACGCACGAGTGGCATCTGCGACCGTTGTTCCCAAAGCCACCAACGCATCCGACAGCCGGCTAGTCGGCGCGAACGGCGCTACGAGCTCGCCGCCCGAAAGATAAACCGCTGCGAGCGCCCCGAGTTGGGCGGGCTCGAGCGCGTCAAGGATGTCAATAAGAAATGCGTTGGGGTGCTCGAAGTATCGAACGAGGTCGCGTTCGCTGGACAAACCGGATGTCGGCGTGAACGCCTGCAGCGACAGACGGCGTGCCACTTCTGGTCGAAAGTGATCGGTCGCTGCCACGGACCGAAGGTGTGGGCGCCAACGGTCCAGTACATCAGCCGGCTGATCTCCTTCTTTCAGGTGGTTATAGAGCATCTGCTCTTTCTCGGTCGTGCTCAGCGCGGTGACATCGATGACAACCTGCTGCTCGCGGAGTCGGGGAAATGCGTATTCCTTCATTCGCGGGCGAGCATCCCGATAGATGTAATCGCGGCTGGTCATCAGCACGCGAGCGCCGTGGCTAACGGCCGCCATCACCTCGGTCATGCGCCGAGCCCATGCGTCCGTGAGTTGTGGCTCATGCCTGATGCTTCCGAACGCGTCGTCGATCCAGAACATCTGCCGCGGGTCATCCGGGTTCCAGTGCAGCAGCATATCGGCCGGTCCGTCGACTCGCATAACATCGCATTGCCAATTATCGAGTGCCGTCATGCACAGCATCGCCGCAATCGTGGATTTTCCGCTGGCCGGCTCGCCAAGAAGTAACACGAACCCATGATCGGTGAGCGCGTCGCTCGCGCCTCGATATGCGTCAGTTGGCACGAAAGTGGCCAGCTCACGAGTCAGGCTCATCAAGAGTGCGCGTGCTTGTCGCATCCTGCGTTCATCGAGGATGCTTGTTAGGTCTCCAAGGCCGTATACCCGAGGCACGTAACGTCGAAGGTTCCAGTTCTTCTCGATTTGGGTGCATATCCAGGAGCCCGAGAGGATCAAAGCAGTCTTCGGACCTCTCTTGCGAACTTCTTCGACGAACCAAGCTTGAGTCCGACCAGTGACCCGCAGATTTGTCAGCACGAGGTAGCCGTCGCATAGCCCGCGTGCGTGAAGGTTCTCGATCTTGTCGAGCTCACCCGCCAGATCTGACGGCGACAGAGTGCCTGATGGTTCGACGCTGAACTTGCACTGAGCGACTACCAGTAAAGACGTCTTTGAAAATCCTCTTAGGATCTCGGACGATTGGTCCGCCGGGACAGCCCATAAGCCGTGAAACGCACCGTCCTGACCGGCATCGTTCGTGTCGGCGAACGTGGTGAAGGTTTGTCCCAGGACCTCTTGCAACACGACACCACACAGGTCCTGGAAGGCGTGCCAACCAAGCTTGTGCAATTCGTAATCAGGTGCAGCCATTGTCGCCGATTCAACCAGATTCGCTGGGCAACTGTGGGCAGGTCTTGCGTTCCTCTGCCGCTGAGGCGCCCCCAATTATCAACTCAATCAAGAACGTCGTATGGAATTCCGCGCTCTCGCCGACGGGTTATCCCAATTAGCCTCTGACCTAACAAGTGAGAATGGAGATCGTATCGCGCGAGAATCGACAGGACAGGCGCCAGCGATGGGAATCCATAGGAGGCGGCTTAGCAAGCCGGAAGGTGCCATGGAATCACAGTCTCGCGGGGAATCACAGTGCAACTATCCGGGGATCCTTTGGTAGGGCGTCGTAAAACTCGAGAACTAAGGTCCCGCGGACGTCAGGTGAGGACTTCTGCCCGGCCCCCGCAGCCACTTGTCATAATTGCCCCTTATCGGTGGCGCCGACCCGACCGGGCCGGCGCCACCACACGGAATCCGCTGTTACCAGACCCATCCGGGAAGCGCCGTCAGGGCGACCGTGCGTTCGGCGGGCAGGCGCTTGGCCCGCCGCCGCGTCTTCTGCCGCCGTACCCACAGGCCGAGACGATGCTCGGCGGCGTCACCCGAGCGGATGGCCGGCATGTGCCCGTGAGCGTCAATGAACCCTTGCAGCTGGCTGAGATAAAGGTCGAAGCGGTCGTCGAGCGGCGACCAGCTGAAGTTCGGCACCAGGCTCAGAGCCGCGTCCTGGTAGGAGCACAGCTCGACCTGCCGGGTGCGTTGGCGGGATACCCACCGGGCCAGGTGCTGTTCGAGCGGGTCTGTCGCTGACGGGCCGACCCGCTTCACCGGAGGTGTCCCATGGGTGCGTACGAACTCGTCGAGAGCGCGCACATTGCGCAGCCACCTCACAATATTCTGCGTGGGAGCATGGCCGGGGTTGAAGCCGATGTCGACGGCGTAAAACCATTCCGTCCGGTCCAGGTCGTCGTAGTCGAGCGGAGCCATTCGGTCCACGGCCATCAAGATATTCTGCGGTAACAGCACGGTGCATCCCATCCGGGGCCGCACGGGCGGCGACCTCCGGGGAATGCATGCGCGGCACCGTCCAAAGAAGCACCGATCCTCTCCGCAGCACCTCCTCACGATCAGGTGGGGGAGGGCTGTGAACCTTCAGCCCGGAAAAGCGGGCGCCAAAACTCGTACGGTCTGGTTGGGACACTGCAGTGCGCGGGCGGGAACGAAGGAGATGACCATGTCGGTGCGAGCCACCTTCTCGACGGCTACTAGCTTCGGGCTGATCGGCGACACCCACGGCAACCTCGGATTTACCATCGGCATGCTCGACGCGTTCCGGGAATGCGATGTCAACCTCGTCGTCATCCTCGGCGACTTCGGATTCCTCTGGCGCCCGGATTTGGAAGGAACCAAAAACCTCGACCAACTCGACGCCCACCTTGAGCAGAATGGCCAGACGCTCCTGTTCGTCGACGGCAACCATGAGGACCATGCCGCACTGGCCCTCTACCCGATTGCCGATGACGGTATTCGCTGGCTCACGCCAGCCATCGGCCACCTCCCCCGGGGATACCGGTCGATGCTGGCGGACGGCTCCGTGATCGCAGCCCTCGGGGGCGCGAACTCCATCGACGTTGAGCACCGGGTGATCAACGAGAGCTGGTGGACCGAAGAGGGCATCACCGACGACGACCTCGTGGCCCTGGGTAGCGACCGGGTCGACGTTCTTCTGGCGCACGACGCCCCCAAGTTTGTCCCCGCGCTCGACGACCTGATCTTCGGCAACCGGAAGAGGTTCTCGCAGTTCGGGGTGTTCTATGCGGAGATGGGTCGACGGAAGTTCCACCAAGGATTCATGCAGGTCAAACCGGCGATCCAGTTCTCCGGCCATTACCACTTCGCAGTCGACGAGATCGTCGAGTACTCAGACGGTGAAGGTCAGTTCCCGACCCGAGTCATCGTCCTCGACTGCGACTACGCATTCCGGAAAGTCGGCGCGATCTTCCGGGTCGCCGACCGGAACGTCACGTTCCTTGACGCTGACGGGCAGGACAGTTGAGGGTCTCGCTGCGGGACCTCCTGATGGATGCCAAAGTCGCCGACTCCGCCCCACCCACCGTCGACCTCGCGGCCGAACAGCCGACCAAGGCTGAGATGATCCCGTCCGACCGGGAGGGTATCTCCAGGCCGATGACCGCCGCCGAGATCAGCCTTCTCGTCGAACTTGCTGTGCAACTCCAGGTGCGATTTCCCGACGGCATGCCCACCTTTACCGCGGAACGGACCTATCAACTCGCGGGAAAGATGCTCGACGCGTACCCCGCCGATTGGAGTATCCCGGAAATCGGGCCCGCCTACGACGCCGCGGCTCTCGCACGGTACTGGGGCATGTCTGAGCGAACAGTCCGCCGCCGCGTCACTACCGGCGAACTGTTCGCGATAACGACGGCTCGCGGACGCTACCTCTACCCATCGTTCCAATTCGGCGCAGACATGACCGTGCTCCCGGGCTTGTTCGATCTCATCGCCGCGGTCAGGGTCGCTATCCCCGACTACAACGCGATCGCAATCTGGCTCGCCACCCGTCCGACCCAACCCTCACCAGCTGGCCTGCTGTTCAGCGGCGATGTCACCGCCGCTCTCGACCGAGCCCGCGAAGTCACGACCAGCGCTGCCAGTTAGTCCGACGGCCGAGGAGCGTGAAGGCCCTGTGGGACCGGATCGCGATTCACAAAACTTCGTCTAAGGCGGGCGTAGCGTCCGCGCGAAACGGCGGCAGCCGCCCGGCGTGCAACTGAACTCGACACAAGATCCCCTTGCAGTCGAGCGCGCACAAACGACCGCGGATGAGCTTGGAATGACAATGCGCGAATTCATCCAAGCCGCCTCAGCGAGAAGGTGCAGCGTCATGGACGATCGCAAAACTAGGCCCCGCCGTGTTAGGCCGACACCTGCTCTACATGCCGTGGCGGGACGGTGGTTTCAAATACCTTGGGGCGCGCAGTAGAAACGTTGATCAGCAGCAGGTTCTGATCGGCCCCCGTTGCGCCAGGGTCGTGTCGTCCCCACAATTTGACTGCTGCACGGGGCTGGCATTTCTTCACCCGAATGGCGAGCCGCGAGTGTCAGTCGCCTTCCCTCATCGCCGAGGCGTCGCTCGGGCGTTGTTTCGCCCAGGCAGCGAACAGTTGCGCTCGCGGCACCTCGAGATGGACCAACCTCGCGAAGTCATCAGCTAGTTGTCAGTCGTGACGTTTGGCGGAATCCGGGCGACCCGGGCTACAAATGCCCTCGGCCGAAAAGGCCGAACAGCGCATAGTATCGACCAATGATTCCAGAGCTCGCGTTGAAGCGTGCCGGCATAGTTGATGTGGCCAAGATGGCGGGTGTTTCTCGCCAGACTGTGACGCGCGCTATGAATGACATGCCTGGAATCAGTGCCGACACAAAGTCGCGCGTGCTCGATGCTGCGCGTACGTTGGGGTATCGGCCGAGCCGCTTTGGCAGGGGACTGGTCAAGCACAACACGCTCTCCCTCGGCCTCGTGATCACGGACCTCACCAACCCGTATTTTGCGGATCTCGCCTCGAGCATTGCAAAGCTCGCGACGGACCACGGCTGGGCGCTTCTGTTGATGGAAAACGCACCCAACAACAAGGCCAGCATTGCAAGACTTCGAGAGTTGTCATTGCAGGTTGACGCCGCAATCGGTTATTTCGAGACCGACCCGGACACGGTCGACGACATTTTCGGGGACATGCCACTCGTGACGCTGAACGATGAATTTCGGCCAGGCGGGCACGCGTCGGTCGACATCGACTTCGACCCAGGCATGGTCCGCATTCTCGAGCACCTACGGTCCACTGGCAGGCACCACGTTGTAATGGTCGACGAGCCGGAGGAGGGGCAACCGTCGTCGCGCGCTGAAAGTTACGTTCGTCAATCAATCGCGACCGGGCTTGACCCCGAAATATTCTCTGCGGATGTCGACGGCCTGGCTCACATGCAGATTGGTGTGACGGTGGCCGATCAGCTACTCAAGCGTGAGAATCTGCCCGACGCGGTAATTTGCTACAACGATGCAGTCGCAATCGGGGTACTGAAGCAATTCCAACTCGCCGGGATTGTCGTACCGCGTGATTGCGGAATTGTCGGCATCGATGGACTCGCGATCGGAACGCTAGTTACGCCGGAGCTGACGACTTTGAGTCTGGACATATCCGAGGTCGCGGCCAGCGCAGTGGACATGGTCGTCACCATGCTGGAGAGTACGCACTCAACTAGTAGCCATGACCTCCGTCGCACGGTAACCCACTCGCTCGTCTTGCGCGGCTCCGCCTAGTTTCGCCGATTGACAACGGCGGCCGGGCGCGTCTAGTGTGATCTCAGTTGATTTGGTGAACGTTCACGGTCTCACATCGTGAACGTTCACGAAAATGAACACTCCCCGAGAAGGATCGATTTCAATGAGGAACTCGAAGTGACTGCGCAGGCCTCATCGGCGTCCGCGACGCGATCCGCCAAACGACAGACTGCGCACGGAACGACGCGCGGCAAGCGTCGGCTTTGGTCCTATTGGCGCGAGTACGTTTCGATTTCCCCCTTCTTTGTGCTCTTTGCATTGTTCGGAATCATCCCGCTGATCTACGCCATCTACCTCAGCCTGCTGAAATGGGATGGCCTCTCAAATCCCATATTTGTCGGCGGTGCCCAGTGGGTACGACTGTTCACCACACCCGATGTCTGGCAGGCCTTGGGCAATACCGTTCTGATCTTCGCCTTCGGCCAGATTCCGGTAATCCTGGGGGCGCTTGTCGGGGCGTCCTTACTGTCACAGCCCAGGCTGAGATTTCGTTCGTTCTATCAAACGGCGTTCTTCCTTCCCCAAGTCACTTCGCTCGTCGCGGTCGCTATTGTGTTTCAATCGATCTTCAGCGACAAGTACGGGCTCATGAACGATGTCCTCAAGGCCATTGGACTGCCCCAGCAGGGCTGGCTAAGCAACTCGTGGGAGATCAAAGCCGTAATTGCGCTGATGATAATCTGGCGCGGCTTCGGATACTTCCTGATTATTTTCATGGCGGGGATGTCGTCGATCGACCAATCGCTGTTTGAGGCCGCTCGTGTGGACGGCGCTGGTCCCCGCCGGATATTTACGGCAATTACCATCCCGTTGCTCATACCAACAATTGTGTTCGTCGCCCTCACTGGCACCATCGCGGGTCTTCAGATATTCACCGAACCTCAGGTTCTATTTAGCGGCTCCACCAGCGCAGGTGGTCCAAACAACGCCGGTATGACCATGATGCTGCTGCAGTACCAATATCTCGGCGGCGTGGGGTCGGCCGATATCAGCGTGCAGCCAGACCTTGGATTCGCCTCGGTGATCGGTTGGGTGATCTTTATCCTCCTGGTCGTGATCGCGGTGGCGAACAACCGGCTGCTTCGCAATTCCTGGAGAGAGAACTGACCATGAGCGTTTCCCAATCGATTCGCCGTGCCACTCCTGGGCGAATAGGCAGTCACATAATTTTGATGCTCGGCGTGCTCATCTTCGCGTTCCCCTTCTATTGGCTCATCGTGATGGCCACAACCGCGACCGCAGACATCTTTACATCGCCACCGCGTCTGATACCGGGCCTCGAATTCTTCGCGAACTTTGCCAAGGTGCTGAACGAATCCGCATTCGCTACCGCGTTCGTCAACTCTCTGTGGTTAACGACGACGATTACCGTGATTCAGCTCTTCTTCACCTCACTCGCAGGTTTCGTCTTCGCCAAGAAGCGGTTTCCTGGCCGGAACAAGCTCTTTGCGGTTCTTCTCGCCACACTGATCATCCCCACGGGAGTCTCGATCGTGCCGAGCTACCAGATCTACGCGGATCTTGGGTGGATCAACACCTTCCTGCCGCTCATCGTTCCTGGTGCCGTTACTGCATTCGGCGTCTTCTGGATGCGGCAAGCGGCAGAGGCATCGGTGTCCACGGAACTTATCGACGCTGCCCGAATGGATGGCGCAGGTTTCATGCGCACATTCTGGAGTATCGGGCTTCCCGCAATGAGACCCTCGCTGGTGGCGTTCGGCATCTTCCAAGTCATGTGGGCCTGGAACGACTACCTATGGCCCCTTCTCGTTCTTGGTTCGCCGAGTGAGTTCACACTTCCGGTGGCTCTGCAGCAACTGCTTAGCAATCTCTCTGAGTCGACGGACTACTCCGCCGTGATGGCCGGGACACTCGTCGCGACCCTTCCGCTGATCATCGTTTTCTTCATTCTCCGCAGGACGATCCTCGAGAACGTCAGTGCCGGGGCGCTCAAAGGCTGAGCGCCCCTTCAACAAACAAAGCAAGGGAAGGCAAATCACAGTGTTCACAGTCAAACGCCGCGTCCTAGCGTCAGTGATGACGATCGGACTGGCAGCACTCGCCCTAACCGCCTGCAGTGCGTCAGGTGGCACCTCCAGCTCGACCGCTGGGAGTGTCTCCACAAAAACCAAGGGTGACATCACCATTTGGTATCGTCCCGGATCAATCCCCACCAGTTCAGTCAATGGAGTGAAGAAGGCGTTTCCGAACGTCACGTTCCACCTCCTGCAGTCCGCAAACGTCGATGCGAAAGTGACTGCGGCCCTGCGCGCGGGCACCGGATTGCCGGACATCACAACCGGCGACCCCGTTGTCTACGCACAAGTGGCGAGTAAATTCGTCAACCTCGGCGAAAACGGGTTTACGCCCGCGGTCGCCAAGACGTACGTCTCCTGGAAAGTGAAGCTCGGCCAGACCCCATCCGGCGAGCAAATCGGCGTGCCGATCGATATCGGGCCCGAAGCGTTCTACTACAACGCCACGGCCTTCAAGGCTGCCGGACTCCCGACCGACCCGAGTGCCGTCGGCAAGCTCGTCTCCACATGGTCGGGCTACGAGAAGCTCGCGGAGCAGGTCAAGGCCGCCGGAAAGTTCGCCTGTGACGACCCTTCGTACCTCTTCAAGTACCTGACCTGGTCGAAGTCAGCCCTGTTCTACAAGCAGTCCGGCGGGAGCCTGATCTATAACCCGGTGAGCTCGGTCGTGAAGGATGCGTTCACGAAATCGATGGACTTCGAGAACGCGGGCCTTTGCGCAGACGTCCAGCCGTACACGACGGACTGGGCGTCATCCGTCTCGCAAGGCGACACGATCGCGTTCATCAACCCGCCGTGGGTCGGAGCAGGTCTGCTCAGCACGACAGCACCCAAGCAGTCGGGCCAGTGGAGAGTTGCTACCGCAACTCCTGGCGGCTACGGCGCCGAGGACGGGTCGGAGCTTGTTGTCCCCAAGACGTCGGCGAATCCGAAGCTGGCCACGTTGATCGCGATCTGGCTCACCAACGCCGCCAACATGTCGAGTGGATTCACCCACAACGGACTGTTCCCGTCGACCATCGCGTCGTACTCGTCGGCCGCGTTGACGAAGGGTCAGCCGTACTTCGGCGGTCAAAAGGTCGGTTCGCTGCTGGGCACTTTCGCCGAGAAAGCCCCGAGCCTTCCGAAGGGCGTCAACACCAACGGCATCGACACGGTCTATCAGAACGAGATCGTCAACGCTGAAACCAGCAAGTTGAGCTCAGCTGATGCATACAAGGCAGCACTCGCAAAGGCAGAAGCCCAGTTCGGCAACTAGCCGACAAGCAATAGTCACTCGGCGGCGCCGACCCAAAACATCCTGGGCCGGCGTCGCCGAATGATCCGCAGACCAAAGCAAGGAATCGACATGAGCGTGCCGATCATCTCGGGCTTCCACCCCGATCCCTCCATTTGCGAGTGGGAAGGCGTGTACTACATCGCGAATTCCTCGTTCGAGTACAACCCACAGATTCCGATCCACAAGAGCACAGATCTCATCCACTGGGAGCTCGTAGGTAACGCACGACGCACGCAGTCGGACCACGAAACAAAGCCGTCGACGGGGATCTACGCTCCAACACTTCGGCACCACGCCGAACGATTCTGGCTGATAACTACTGACATGAACGCGAAGTCGGACGGGCAGATGTTGATCACGGCAGAGGACGCCTCTGGCCCCTGGTCCGATCCAATCTACGTACCTGTCACTGGCATCGATCCCGACATCGCCTGGGATGGTGAGAAGTGTTACGTGAGCTGGGCGCAATGGAATACCGACCTCGGCGCATCCGGGATCTGGCAGGTGCGGATCGATGACCAGACGGGCGCTCTTCTCGAGGCGCCCCGCCATATCTGGTCCGGCACGGGCCTTGCGTACCCAGAAGGCCCGCACCTCTACCAAGTGGGGGACTGGTGGTACCTCATGATCGCTGAAGGCGGGACAGAACGCGGCCACGGTGTGTCGATCGCGCGCTCGTATGACATCGGAGGGCCATTTGAGCCGGCGCCGAACAACCCGATCTTCAGCCACCGCAGCCTTGACCTGACCGTGCAAAACGTCGGTCACGCCGACCTGATCCGCCTACCTGATGGGGACTGGGCGGCTGTATATCTCGGTGTTCGACTGGCAGGACAGACGCCCTACTACCACCTCAATGGCCGCGAGACATTTCTTGCCGGAATTAGATGGATCGATGGCTGGCCGCGTTTTGTCGAGGACTTCTATGACGTCGGCGAGTCGGACCACTCGTTCGTCGACACCTTTGAGCGCCCAGAGTTGGCGCCCCGATGGGTCACGGTTCTGGGTCACGGATCAGCAAACGATCGCGAGGCTCCCGGTGAGCTTTTGCTCGGCGCCGATGAACATGTCGGTGACAGTCCGTTGCTGCTCACTCGGGCGCGGGACACCCACTGGGCGGCACGCGCCAGGGTGGTCGCTTCGGAGGCGGAATGTCGGCTCGTAGTATGCATCGACGATCAGCACTGGTATGCCTTAAACCTTGCGGATTCGCGGGCTTGGGCGCAGTTGTGCATTGGTGGGCACTCTGTCGATCTTGAGTCCTCGACCGTCGATGCGGTCGAGCTGGTGCTAGAGGTTCGAAGCATGGCCCCAACCCCTGACTTCCCGCATGCGACGGACGTCATCCAATTCTCGGTTGGCATTGGGGCCGAGCGTGTCGTGCTCGGGGCCGCCGATGGCCGATACCTCTCTACCGAAGTGGCGGGTGGATTTACCGGGCGCATGATCGGGCTCGAGGCTGTCAAAGGTCAGGTCAAAGTCAAAGATTTCGAGTACGCAACCGAGCCCTAAGTCACGTCGAGTCCACAAACCGCGAACGCGATCAGACCAGCGCCAGCGAATTGAGCCAATGAAAGCAGAGATGTCAGTCGTCGAATCGCACCAAACAGATCCAGATCTTCCTGTGGGCAACCGCCCCCCAGGGAGCATGGCTAAAGAGGCGACGCCTCAAGCCAACGAAATCCGGTGGTCTGATCCAACCGTGACCTCGATCGGCCGGGAGCCGAGTCACAGCATCAGCCACAATGAGCGGCTGAGCCTCGACGGCGCCTGGGATTTCGAACTGCTCGGCTCCCCGAATCAGCAGCCAAACGGCCCGTTTCGTTCGATCACGGTGCCCGGAGCATGGACGATGCAGGAAACGGGAGACCTGCCGATCTACCTCGATGCCAGGATGCCGTTCCCCGAGGCACCCCCTCACGTGCCAACGGCGAACCCGACTGGTTTCTATCGCCGCACAATCGAGATCCCGAATGAGTGGATGGGACGGCGGATAATTCTTCACGTTGGCGCAGCGGAGAGCGTCCTGATCGCGCGCGTGAACGGCGAGGAGATCGGCCTCAGCAAAGACAGCCATCTTGCAGCCGAATTCGACATCACCCCGGTCGCTGTCCCGGGTGTAAATCTGATCGAACTTACGGTCATCAAGTGGTCCGACTCGAGCTTCATCGAGGACCAGGACCAATGGTGGCACGGAGGACTGACCCGCAGCGTGTATCTCTTTACCACGCCCACCGTCTATCTTCAGGACGTCAAGATTCTTGCGGACTACGATCCTGACACCGGGACGGGTCTTCTCGGCATCTCGACAACAGTCGGCTCCCTATCGGGGGTGATCAGCGACGGCCTAACAGTGCGCGCACTGCTGGACGGGCGGGAAGTCATCGCCTCAACGGACGTGCCCACCCACGGTCGCAAGTCGCACGTCATGGATTCTACTTCGGACGATGGCACATCCGAGATGCGATCAATTTGGAACCTCATCGGACTTGCCGGAGTCGGAGTCGAACTGTCCGATTTCGACCGCCGGCTGGCCGACGAAATGCGGGACGCGGCCTTCCCCGGTGCGGTGGGCGTGAGCGCGGCCTCGGTCGAAGTCGACTCGGTAGAGCCGTGGTCAGCCGAACTTCCGCATCTGCACGAATTGACCGTCGAGCTGGTCGGGGACAACGGATGGACAATCGACTCGGCACAGTGGCGCATCGGCTTCCGACGAGTTCAGATCGTGGGGCCGGACCTGCTGGTCAATGGCAAGCGGATCTGGATTCACGGAGTGAATCGCCATGACTTCGACCCCCACACCGGCAGGACGTTGACGGAGGCGCAACTTCGTGAGCAACTCGCATTGCTCAAACGGTTCAATATCAACGCCATCAGGACCTCCCATTATCCCAACGATCCCGCCTTCCTTGACCTCGCTGACGAGTTCGGGTTCTACGTCGTGGACGAAGCAGACATTGAATCCCACGGTTGGTACGGATCGGTTTGCGATGATCCCAGGTATCGGGACGCATTTGTCGATCGGGTGGGGCGGATGATCCAGCGTGACAGGAACCATCCCAGCGTCTTTATGTGGTCGCTCGGGAACGAGAGTGGGAGCGGCACCAACCACGATGCGGCAGCCGGATGGGCGCGCGCGGCGGATCCCTCGCGGCCAATCCACTACGAGGGAGCGATCGCGAGGGACTGGTACGGTGGCCAATCACAGACCGATGTGTCCTGTCCGATGTATCCGTCGATTGAAGCGTTGGCGGCCTACGGCGCAGCGGGTCAGACGATCCGGCCACTCATCATGTGCGAGTACCAGCACGCTATGGGGAACTCCAACGGCAGCCTCGATGACTACTGGGCCGTGATCCGGTCTACGCCAGGTCTTCAGGGCGGGTTCATTTGGGAGCTATGGGATCACGGTCTCGACCCAGATCACGATGGTCATTACCGCTACGGTGGCGATTTCGGTGAAACAGACCATGACGGAAACTTCTGCATTGATGGGCTGTTGTTCCCGGATGGAATTCCGCATCCGGCGATGTATGAACTGCGTCGTATCTTCTCGCCAGTTGACCTGGCTGGTTCGGCCGAGGAGGTGTCGCGCGGGATTCTCAAGGTAAGGAATACGCAGAGCTTTGCGGACTTCACGAATCTTTCCCTTGAGCTCATTCTTGTGTCGGTGCATGACACGGTGTCGGTCGGCATGGTCGAGGCATCCGCTGCAGCGGGCGAGACAGTCGAATTGCGACTGGCACCGAAAGTAGTAACGGCCCTTGCGGATCCTCGCATCCTCGGTTTGCGGGTACGAGTCACGACGACGGCGCCGACCCCATGGGCAATCGCTGGCACTGAGTTGGCTCAGCTTCAGACGAACCTCCGCGAAAACGTCGAAGTGCTTCCCTCGCGCACAACAGGTGCTGTCGCGGTTGATGCAACGGGCATTGCGGCTCATCCTCTCTTTTCCAAAGGGCCGACCCTCTCTTTCTGGCGGGCTCCCACCGACAACGATCGCTCCCGGTTTGCGTCGGCGGGTTTTCGATTGGCCGGCCTTGAAAACCCGATCCGAGAGCTAGTCACAATAATTCCGCAGGACGATAGCTCGACGATCGCCGTCGAGAGCATCTATCGGTCAACCGGCGGTCATGTGATTCGTCACACACAGGCCATTCATGCTGCTGCAGACGGCGCCCTCACCTTTGACGAGACGGTCGTGGTGCCGTCCGAACTCAACGACATCGCGCGGGTGGGAATCGTTTTCGATATTGCTCCCGGATTCGAGGACGTCGCATGGGTCGGCGACGGACCGCATGAGTGCTACTCAGACCGCCGGAGCTCGGCCATGTTGGGGCGCTGGGCCTCCACCGTCAGCCAACTGCAGGTGCCGTACATTCGTCCGCAGGAGAACGGGGCTCGTACCTCGATAACACGACTCGAGCTCCAATCGCCGCAAGAGACCATCCTGATAACGGCGCCTCAACCGCTGCAGGCGTCGGTAACTCATCATCGCGATGAAGCGCTTGCCGACACTGCTCACTGGTGGGAACTTGGGGCGGGTGAATCGACGGTCGTTCACTTGGATATCGCTCATCGTGGTCTGGGTACCGCGTCGGTC
This sequence comes from Galbitalea sp., assembly GCA_036271795.1. Classification (GTDB taxonomy): domain Bacteria; phylum Actinomycetota; class Actinomycetes; order Actinomycetales; family Microbacteriaceae; genus Galbitalea. Next base: position 100,001 of record DATAZY010000096.1, on the reverse strand, counting down.
GGTCCCGATGTTGAACCACGGTTCCGAGTCCGAGCCGGAACTTATCGCTGGTCCTGGTCGATCAACGTTGGCGCGAGGTAGTCGAGCGCAATGAGGGCACTTTTCAAAGAGCCTGGTGTTCCTGGTCTCACGATGATGGATCGCCCTGAGCCTGTTCCGGGCGTCGGCGAGGTCAAGATCAGGGTCGATCGCACGGGCATCTGTGGCACCGATCTCCACATTGCCGAGTGGGACAGCTGGGCCGCGGGGGCGGTCAATGCTCCGCTGATCCCGGGCCACGAGTTCTCGGGGACCGTTGTCGAGCTGGGCGACGAAGTCACGTCCGTCCACCTTGGCGATCAGGTCTCCGGAGAAGGACACATCGTCTGCGGAACATGCCGGAACTGTCTCGCTGGCCGCCGTCATCTGTGCATTCGCACGATCGGGCTCGGGGTAAATCGTGACGGCGCCTTCGCCGAGTTCGTCACGATGCCCGCGGGAAACGTCTGGACTCACGCAACGCGAATCGACCCCGATCTGGCGGCAATCTTCGACCCGTTCGGAAACGCGACCCACACTGCTCTGTCCTTCCCGCTAGTTGGCGAGGACGTCCTCATCACCGGTGCCGGGCCCATCGGACTCATGGCAGCAAAGATCGCTCGACATGCCGGTGCCCGATATGTCGTCGTTACCGACGTCTCCGAGGGCCGACTAGACCTTGCACGAACCATGGGAGTTGACCTCGCCGTGAACGTGACGACCGAGTCGATCGGGTCGGCGCAGAAGCGACTCGGTCTGCGAGAAGGCTTCGACGTCGGCTTGGAAATGAGTGGCCATCCGTCTGCCCTCCCGAGCATGGTGGCCAATCTCACCCACGGGGGACGAATCGCCGTCCTTGGACTCACAAGCGAGCCGGTCAGCCTTGACTGGGCAAAGGTCGTGACACACATGATCACTATCAAAGGCATCTACGGACGTGAGATGTTCGAGACCTGGCACGCCATGAGCGCGATGTTGGCAACCGGGCTCGACATTGCCCCCGTTATAACCGACCGGTTCATGGCATCGGACTGGGAAGACGCCTTCGCGACGGCTCGCGCGGGTGCCCGCGGAAAGGTTGTTCTGGATTGGAGTTAGGTTCGCGATGAAGACCGAATTGCGTGACGAGTTGCAGCAGACCCTGAATGAGATCGAGAAGGCCGGTCTGCTGAAATCCGAACGACCACTAGCAAGTCCGCAGGGGCCGCGTGTTGAGGTGGCCGATCGGGAGGTGCTGAATTTTTGCAGCAACAACTACCTCGGGTTGGCCAATCATCCTGACGTCATACGCGCGGCGAAAGCGGCGTTGGACACCTGGGGCTTCGGCATGGCGAGCGTGCGGTTCATTTCCGGCACGCAGAAAATCCATCTGGAACTTGAAGAGTCTTTGACCGAGTTCCTAAAGACCGAGGCCACGATTCTGTTCCCGTCGTGCTTCGACGCGAACGGAGCGATCTTCGAAGTCCTGCTCGACTCCGATGACGCGATCATCTCGGATGCTCTCAATCACGCCTCAATCATTGACGGAATCCGTCTCTCGAAGGCCGCGCGGCTTCGGTACGCGAACCGTGACATGGAGGACCTTGAAGCGCAACTGATCCAAGCGCAGTCAGCCCGAAGAAGATTAATCGTCACAGACGGGGTGTTCTCCATGGATGGCTACTACGCGCCCCTTCCCGAGATTTGCGATCTGGCAGCAAAATACGACGCTATGGTCATGGTCGACGACTCGCACGCGGTGGGTTTCGTCGGTAAGACCGGCCGCGGCACTCCGGAGCTGTTCGGTGTCGAGGACAGAGTCGACATCCTGACCGGCACCCTGGGAAAGGCGCTGGGCGGTGCGACGGGGGGATACGTGAGCGGGTCTCGTCAGGTGGTCGACCTGTTGCGTCAGCGGGCGAGACCGTACCTCTTCTCAAATGCGGTGCCTCCCTCCAGCGTGATGGGTGCACTAACGGCGCTTGACGTTGTGAGGGCCGATGCTGAGGGCCGAGACCGCCTCTGGCACAACGCCGCCATGATGCGGTCGCGGATGCAAGAGGAAGGGTTTCTGGTTCTTGCCGGCGACCACGCGATCGTTCCCGTCATGTTTGCCGACGAACTCGAAGCCACCGCGATCGCTCGCGGGCTGTTCACCCGTGGCGTGTACGCGACGGCGTTCACCTACCCAGTAGTTCCCATGGGACGCGCCAGGATCCGCGTTCAACTTTCTTCGGCTCACTCGGATGCCGATATTGAGGCAGGTGTTCTCGCGTTTGTGGGTGCGAGAGAGGAAGAGGCGTGAAGTTGTATCTCGCGTCGTACGACCCCGGTGGGGTGCCTTCCAACCTCGCAGACTTGATCGGTGAAAACCAACCAGTTGCGATCACGGCGAATGCGAACGACGGGATGCCCCAGAACCAAAGGGCTGCTGGTCTCGCCAACGAGATTGCCCGTCTGAGTGCGATCGGCCTTCATTCCGAAGAGTTGGATTTGCGCCGATATTTCGATCACACCAAGAACCTCGAAGATGATCTCGGCGCGTACGGAGCCATCTGGGCGATGGGTGGAAACGCATTCGTTCTGAGACGAGCGATGCGCTACAGCGGGCTTGATGAGATCCTGCCGCGGCTTCTCCGTGCATCAAGGCTGACGTATGGCGGTTACAGCGCAGGCGCGGTTGTCGCTGGTCCAACACTTCACGGTATTGACCTGGTGGATGATCCACACGAGGTTCCGGTCTCGTATCAGAGCAACGTGGTTTGGTCCGGGCTTGATCTGGTGCCCTATCGAATCGCGCCCCACTACCGATCGAGGGATAGTCAAACTTTTCAGATCGAGCAGGTCGTGGATTACTTCGTCGCCCACAACGCCAAGTACCGAACCTTAAGCGACGGGCAAGCGATTGTTATCGACGGCCAGAGCGAGCAAGTTCTCGACTTTCGTGCGCCCGAGCTGCGGAGCTTAGAGACCATAGACCCGTCGGAATGGCACGCTGCCCCGTGAGAACGTGGCTGTGCCGAATCGAGCTGTTCCTCGGGGAGCCTTAGGTACAACGAATCGCCATCTGATCGGCAGCATCGCTGCGCCGCTCGACCCCGTCAGTGTTCTAAGAAGTTGGTCGCTTCGCGGACAAAGTCGGCTGGATATTGGAACTGCGCTCCCTGTCCGCTGTCGGGGTAGATCAGCAGTTTCGCCGCCGGAGATCTGTTGTTGCAGCGTGTAGGAGTTGATGTCGGGATCACGATGTCGTGACTGCCGTTCACGACAAGTGTGGGAGCGATGGCGAACTTTTCGCAGAGCACGACTATCGAGGCTGCTCCTTCATGAACGCGGTCGCCGAGGCGCAAGAAGGCGGACCGGAACTCGCTGCGGCCGCGAACTTCCGGGCATCGCTCCACGGCATGTTCGACGACCTCGTCGGGCCGTTGGGCGCGCAAAACCCAGCCCTTTTCGCGGGCCAACTGGTCATCCTCTACGACGACGCAGTTGCAGCCGCACAGATGGACGCTGCGCCCGGCGCGGCCCAGACTGCAAAGACACACTCGCCGCGATGGTGCTCGAGACAGGTGCGCGACAGCTCGCGTGATCGAGCATCGACGGGTTGCATGTCTCAAATGAAATCATGAGATGACGATGAACCACCAAGGAAGCTCCCCTACGCTTTGCCTGGGCGGCCTAGATCCTTCAGAGCTTTCGATGGTGTCGGCGCATGGACAATTGAAAATCCCTATCGGGAAGGTCGCGCCGTGCTTGCAGCCACACGGCTATAGACGGATCAGTGGGCGGAGCAATCAGGCCACAGCCAACTCTGACTCACGCCTGCCAGTTCCGATCGTCTTTCGGAACCAGTGAGTTCAACCCAATTCGGTCAGTTTTCGGGCGGTCGCCTCATCCGCGGGTAGAAAAAGGATGAGTGAGAGCTGTTCATCGTTTGCTGGTGCGAACTTCAGATAGTCGAGATTGAGCCGTCCAACCCCCGGGTGGCGCAGCCGTTTCCGGGAGGATTCGAATTGCGCCACCGTATGCTCATCCCACATCTGGCGGAAAGTATCATCTGCTTCCAAAACGGACCGCAGTAGTTGTGGACCGCGGGGATCATCCGGATGCTGCGCCAGGTTGACGCGCAATTGTCCCGCCAGGGAACGCGCTTCCGTCGCCCAGTCCACGAACAAGCCCGTCCTGCGTGACTCAGTGACGGTGATCCAAAGGATGTTGCGTTCCGGCGGCGGTCGATGGTTAAGTCCGCCGAGCAGGGTGGAGTAGGCCTCATTTGCGACCAGGATGTCCCACCATGGGTTCGCAACGTACGCAGGTTTTGGCATGAAGTCGTGGACAAGTCGGCTCAGAAGACTATCCACAGTGTGGGGATGGGGTACCTCGACCGGCAACGCCATGCCTGCGAGGGTGAAGACGTGGGCCCGCTCGGCCGGCGTAAGTCGGAGCTCTCGGACCAGGCTCTCGAGTACCTGACGGCTCACGGTAATGTCACGCGCCTGCTCGAGCCATGTGTACCAGGTCACGCTGACGCCGGCGAGCTGGGCGAGTTCTTCTCGGCGAAGCCCTGGCGTACGGCGACGACCGCCGGGAATGAGCCCGACGCTGACGGGATCGGTCGCCTCCCGCTTCGCGCGAAGAAACTCGGCAAGTTCAGCTCTCTGCACAGTGTCGGGCACGACTACCTCCTCAAACGGGTGCTCTTCATACCAGCATGAACCGTCTCTGTACCAGTTTAACGCGTCAGCGCACGCTGGGGACATGACCGATACATCGACAGCATCATCGCCCGTTGCGGCACCGCCGCACGCCGGAGCCCGTTGGTTGCCGGCAACTATGTTGTTCGCCGTCGGCACCTTCGCCATTGGTACCGACTCCTTTGTCCTGGCCGGCATTCTTCCCGAGCTCGCGCGCGGGTTGAGGGTCTCCGAAGGCGCGGCGGGGCAGGTTGTGACCGCTTTTGCGATCACCTACGCGATCGCAGCACCGTTCCTCTCGGTGCTGACGCAGCGACTCCCGCGAAAGGCCCTCATCCTCATCGCCCTCGCCCTGTTCACCGTCGGAAACATCGCGGGCGCGTTCGCTCCAACGCTGGCTGTGCTGCTGATTAGTCGGGTACTCACCGCGCTCGGAGCGGCGAGCTTCACACCGACGGCCAACGCTGCGGCTACAACGCTGGCGGGGCCGGCGCGGCGGGGCCGGGCACTGTCAGTGGTATTGGGTGGCATCGCACTGGGCACGGTCATTGGAGTCCCTGCCGGTACGGCCATCGGACAACAGGTCGGTTGGCAGGGCAGCCTCCTTCTTGTCGCAGCCCTCGGAATCGTCGCCCTCGTCGCCATCTCCATCGTTCTGCCGCACCTCAATGGGGACGCGCAATCACCGCTACGCGCACGATTCGCCCTGATGGCACAACGTCGCGTGCTGCTCGTCGTTGGTGTGACCGCACTTGCCACGGGATCCGGGATCATGGTCTACACCTACATCGCGCCGATCCTTGACCGCACAGCCCACGTCACCGGAAGCGCGCTGGCCATTTTCCTTCTTGTCTGGGGCGTTGGTGGCGCGGTCGGGGCATTCGGCAGCGGCTGGATGACGGAGAGGATTGGGGCCGGGAGGACCTCGGCTCTGTCCATTGCACTGCTGGCTCTGGCATTGCTCGGCATCGCTTTCATCCCGAATGGTGCTGTCGTGCTTGCATTTGCGGTCGTCGGTGGCATCGGAAGTTGGGGGTTTGTCGCCCCAGACAACCACATGCTGACCGGCATGCACCCAAAGACCGCCAGCGTCGTCATTGCGTTCAACTCCACCGGAACCTACGTCGGACAGGCCGTCGGCGCGGCCGTCGGAGGGAGCCTGATCGTCTCCGGCCTCGCTGCCGCCCTCATCTGCGTGATTGGCGCCGCCGGACTCTTGGTCGCGGCAGTCCTCGCGCTCGTCGCGAGCCGTGTAACACGGTTGGTCTGAAGAGAGCCAGTATGCATGCAGAAGCGGACGCCTCTGCCAAAGTCGCGGTGGTGTTAGGGGCCATCAAGGCGAACGAATCATGTAGTCAGTGCCTGTTCAAAACCCAGTTAACTACTGGCTGACCAATTGAGATCTAGTCGAATTGTAGTCAAGAGCGCCCGCTTCGGACCTTAATTCCGGACGCCAAAGTTATTAAGTAAGCTGCTCAAAGCCTATTTACATGTAGTGGCTCCGACGGGCGTCGATCCCGTGATCTCTCGACTTTCAACTCAACCCCGCCAGCTTCAGATGGCGACCTGCACGAAGGCAGTGGCCTGGAGCCGGTGGCCCGACCCCCGCCGCTTGATCGCTGACACGGCCGCGGTCCCGGTCACGTGCTCAGGAGCTTATTACGCCGCTTCAAGGAGCCCGGATCGATACCGTCCATCAGCCTTCGAGTAATGCTTCTCACCTTTCCCCCACAGGATGAGGATCGAAATCTGCGATCTGCAGACCTGATCGGCTCCGTCAGCGGAATCCCGATCATCACACCGAACGCACCAAGGACGACAAATAAAGAGGTCAACCGTCCAGCCGCGCATGGCACCCCGTCAGCGACTAGTGCTGCCGAACTGATCTGTTTGCCAACGCGGATGCGGTAGATCGCAACGAACTAGTTTCCCGCGAAACCGATTAACCCAGCAACGACGGAAAGGCCCGCAAGGTTCTCAGCTCGACTCAACCCAAAGATGTAACCGTTTCCCTTTTCAACAGCAGGAGGAAGCAACGGGGAAAGGGGATGGGCAACACGCTCGAAACTAGCCTCGGAGTGTTGCCAGGATGCTGCTTCCGGCGATGGTGAAGAGTGGAATGCGATCGATGGGCGTTTCCACGGCAAGGCTTCTGCCTCCCGCGTGGGTGATCCCTGTCCACACGTTGGTCCAGTCGAATCCGGCCGGGAGGTACACCTCTCTCGTCGCCTGCCCTGCCTGGAGCACAGGCGCGACAAGGATGTCTGTTCCGAACATGAATTCATCGTCGACCAGCCAGACGTGCTCGTCGTCCGGGTGATCGACGAATAGCGGTCGCATCGGAGGCAGTCCAGTGCGCTGAGCGATCGCCATCTGCTCGTGGATGTACGGGCGCATGCGCTCGCGGAGGTTCATCAGGTCGCGGATGACTTCGTATGCCTGATCACCGTAAGACCATGGCTCGTTCGGCCCGCCAGTCTGCAGATATCCGGTGGGCGTTCGTGGTTCGCGATCTCCGTGCAGCCGAAATAGCGGGCAAAACACGCCGAACTGAAACCATCGAATCATGAGCTCTTGATAGGCGGGATCTGACGGATCGCCGCCATGAAAGCCCCCGATGTCTGTGGTCCACCACGGAATGCCCGAAATCGCGATATTGAGCCCCGCCCGCACCTGCGTTGCGAGTGACTCCCAGGTCGCCGGGATGTCCCCCGACCAAACGGCTGTGCCGTATTTTTGGGAGCCGGCCCATGCCGAGCGAGAAAACAATACGGTCTGCGGCAGACCATCCGCCGTCATTCCCTCGGCGAACAGCCTCGAGTTGTCCCGCGGGTAAATATTGGCGACCTGGGCGCCGGGTCCGGCGTAGAAGGAGAGGTTCGCCGGATGGGCTGGGTTGATCTCGGGCTCCGATGCGTCGAGCCACCACACCCGGATACCGTATTTCGCGTAATTCTCCCGGACTAGGTTCCAGACGAAGTCACGTGTCCGAGGGTTGGTGGGGTCGTAAAAACTGACCGGGAGAGGCTGCGGCATTCCCTTATCCCGAATAACCTGGTGCGCCTCCACGCCCTGATCCGTGCCAACAAGCAGCCCTGCATCTCGGTACTCGGCGTAGTGCTCAGACAACGGCGATACCGTCGGCCACACGGACACCATGAGCTCGACACCCATCTCGCGAAGCTCGTCGACCATTGCCGCCGGATCAGGCCATTCGTCGCGGTCGAATCTGTAGTCGCCCATCGCCGACCAATGGAAATAATCGGAGACGATTACCGACAGCGGCAACCTGCGACGTTTGAATTCCCGAGCCACATCCATGAGCTCGTTCTGGGTGCGGTAGCGGAGCTTGGATTGCCAGAAGCCGCTCGCCCAGGTAGGAAGGTCCGGAACGTGCCCCGTCGCGTCCGCATACGATGCGAGGATATCTGCAGGGGTGTCCCCCGCGGTGATCCAATAGTCGATCTGGCGGCCTTGCGTCGCCTGCCAGCGGGTCGCGTTGGTTGCGAACTCGACCCGACCGATCGCCGGCAGGTTCCAGAGCAGTCCGTAGCCCCGATTCGAGAGCACGAAAGGGATGTTGACCTCACCGTTGCGTTGGGTGAGGTCGAGCGCCAGCCCCTTGAGATTGAGTCGTCCGTGAGTTCGTTGTCCCATACCGAACAACAGCTCGTCGTCGTGCGCCTCGAACTCCTGCTGCAGCTCATAGTTTCCAGCACGGTTTCCGAAGTAGACGCGCGCGCCCGGTGCCCAGAAATGTTCGCGCTGTTCGCGAAGCAGGGGTTTGCCCGTCTGCGCGTGAAAGAACCCCAGGAAGGGTTCCGGGTTTGCCTCCAAACGATTCAGGGTGACGACCACCCGAATCTTTCCCTGTGTTATCTCGGCGCGGTCACCAGCGATCTCGATCGACGGTGGTGCGCTCGCCGGGGGCGTGTCCAAGGCCCCGTGATCCCGCGGCTCGATCGAATGCTGAGCGGCGCGGACACGAACAGCGTCGTTGCCCCAGGCCTCGATTTGGAGCACCTCGTGGCGGTGGCGGACCTCAAGTCCGTTGGCGATGGGGTGGAAAAGCGGCATGTGAATCTGTTCCTCGAGATTGTTTTGACGTGGGTACGGGATGACGTGATCCACGGTCATTTGATCGCTCCGCCGAGAGCCCCAGCCGCGATGTAGCGTTGCGCAAAGACAAGGAAGATGACGGCGGGAACAGAGGCCAATGCCGCAGTCGCCATCACCGGTGCCCAGCTCTGGATGTTCGCCGTCAGGTAGCTGTAGATGCCCAGCGTCACGGGCCGCACCGTCGATGCGGTTGTCAGCGTCACGGCGAACACGAAGTCGCTCCACGCGAACAAGAAACTGAATAGCCCGGCGGTAATGATCGAGTTTCGACTAACGGGAATGACGATCGACCAGAACGCTCGCCAATGCCCGGCCCCATCCACGCGCGCAGCTTCGATCAGCGATGGCGGAATGGACTCCATGAACGCGCGAAGGATCAGGATTGCGAACGGAATGGAGGTCGTCCCGTCCGCAAGAACGAGCCCCGGGATGCTGTTGAGCAGGCCGAGGTCGTTGTAGGCGGTATACAACGCGTTCGCGATCACGATCCCGGGGATCATTTGTGAGATCAGCAGAGCGAGCATGACCAGGCTCACCCATCGAAGTCGAAACTTTGCGAGCGCGTACGCGGCAGGCGTTGCGACCACCAGGGAAAAAATCACCGTTCCGCCGGCGACAGCCAAACTGGTACCCATATTTCCCAATTGCTCGCTGATCGCCTGTTGGTAAGCAGAGAAATTCGGATGCAGTGGAAAAAATGTCGCATTGACCGCCGCCGGGCCCGATTGCAGGGATGTGTTCACCATCCAGTAGACCGGAAACAGCATGATCGCCAAAAACCCGATGCCGAGGACGGTGTACGGCAGTTGCCTCGCTCTTGTTCGCTTCATTACGGTGCTCTATTCGTCGATCGCGCGTCGGTTAAGCCGCAAATACACGACCGTGAAAACAAGGGAGATGATGATCAGGATGTTGCTGATCGCCGCGCCGGTGCCGAATGAGAACAGCACAAATGATTGCTGGTACGAATTGGTGGCAAGGGTTTGCGTCGCATTTGCGGGCCCTCCGCCGGTGAGCCCAAGGATGATGTCGAGAACTTTTAGCGTGTAGACGACCCCGAGCACGAGCACGACGCTGACTACCGGCCGTAGGTTCGGCCATGTCACATATCGGAACGCTTTCCATCCGGTCGCACCATCCAGCGAGGCGGCTTCGTACAGTTCATCCGGAATTCCCTGCAGACCCCCATACAAGAGGGTCGCGTTGAACGGAATACCGAGCCAGATGTTGACCAGCACGACGGAGACGAGGGCGACGTTCGGGCTGCTCAGCCACGGTATCGCGGTGGGTGTCAGGTGCAGGAACAGAAGGGTCTGGTTAAGGATTCCGCTGTCCTGGTCGAGGATCCATTTCCACACCGCGCTCGAAGCGATGAGTGGCAGCAGCCAAGGCAGAAGCAGCAGCGCACGAAGGACGCCGCTGAGGGGAAAGCGCCGCTTGAAGAACAGCGCCAGCGCCATCCCGATGACAAACTGCCCGATGATCGACCCGACCGTGAAGAGTCCGGTGTTGATCAGCGTCGTGGAGAACAGGCTGCTGCGGATAACGGTCACATAGTTCGCGAAGCCCACCCACGGCGCCTCGCCGGTGAAGAAGGTCCGAGTCGTGTAGTCCTGAAAACTCATGACGACGTTCTTGACGATCGGGTAGCCGAAGAAGAGGCCGATGTAAGTCACTGCCGGGGCGAGGAACGTCCACTGCGCCACGCGGTCGAGCGAAAGCCCGCGCCGGTGTCGCGGCGACTCGTTCCGCGAAGCGAGGGAAGGTTCCCCCAGCGTGGTAACGTCTGCGGCCGTCATTGTTCATGCCCCTTCTGGCGCGGTGGCACCCCGGACTCGAAATAGGTCCGGGATGCCACCGCGATATGCCGATTCTTAGTTGGTGGAGAGCGCCTGCGCGAACGCAGCCGTCGGTGTCGCTTTGCCAGTCAAGGACAGCTGTTCTGCCGTGTAAATCGTCGTCGCAGCGGCAGGCCACTTTGAACCGAGAATTGCGGTACGTGCTCGTGCGTCTGCAATGATCTTGGCAAAGCCCGCGAGATCCGGGTTGGCCTTACCGAACGCTTCAGCGGCAGCCTCATTCGAGGGGATGTATAGGTTGGCCTTTGCGATCGCCCCGGCGTTCTTGGCGTTGTTAATGCAGGCGACGAGCTTTCCGGCCGCGGCCATCTTGGCCTTGTCGCCGGTGTTCGGAACGTTGAACGTTTCGCCGCCGAGTGGCGCCTGGGACTTCTGGTCCGCAGTGCGTGTCGGAAGCGGAACGTAGCCCCAGTGCAGCGAGCTGACCGCGTCCAGTGACGGGATCTGCCACGGCCCGTTTTCCATCATCGCCGCCTTGCCAGCGATGAACTGGTTGTCGACGTCGCTCTGTGCCCAGCTGTCGACGCTCGCCGATGCCGAGCCGTCCTTCACGAGGCCGGTGAGAAGCGCGAGTGCCTGGGCGTTCTGGGTCGAGTCGAGCTTTGCCTCGCTGCCACCGTTGCTCCACATCCAAGGCATGAACTGCCACGTGCCTTCGTAGGTGTTGATGCCGCTGAAGGCGAACCCGTAGTGCGCGGAGGTTGTCAGCGTCTTCGCGTCAGCGGTCAGCTCAGCCCAGGTCGTTGGCGGAGTGATGCCGGCTGCGGTCAGGATGTCTTTGTTGTAGAACAGCGCGAGGGAGTTCACCGCGGGCGCCAGTCCGTATAGCTCACCCTTGTACGTTCCCGCGGAGAGGACGCCCGGCGAAACGCCCTTGCCCGTGATGCCGTAGTTCTTTAGCGGCGACAGCGCGCCGGATGCGGCGATCTGCTGCACGTCCGGGTTGTCGAGCTGAAGGACGTCGGGCAGTGTCTTCGACGAACTCTGTTGCAGGACCTTGGCAATGAGACTCGCGCCGGGAACGTGGGTCGCGGTCACCGTGTCACCCTCTGCGGCTGCGCAGGTCTGGTAGATCTTGTTGTATATGGCGACCTGGGGTGCCTGGAAGTAGTCTTCGACGGTGAGTTTGAGGTGGCTGGCGGTGGGTGTCGTGCCGGATGACGAACAGGCCGCCAGCCCGATCGGGACGAGGACCGCGACCGCGAGGGCCGCGACGATCCGTGTGGCTTTCATGTGATGAGCTCCTTTGCTGATGCAATTGTGTGGGGTGTTCGTTGCTGGCGCTCGCGCGCCGGGGTATTACCTTCTGCGTGAGCGCACGTCTGTGCCCACGAAGTCCATGTCGATCCGCGGCTCGACCCGGATCGACGGCATCAAACCGGTTTGATATAACGACAAAAAAAATATCGCAACGCGCCTAGCTTCAGATCGCACGGCTGCTGCCGCGGTCGATGAGCACGGGCTCGAGCAGTTCGGAAACCACGGGCCGATCCGAATCTGCAATCCGTGCCGCCAGCAAGTGGACAGCGCGGGCGGCGACGGGTCTGGGCGATGCCTCAATGGCGGTGTACGGCAGGGAAAACATGCCGCCAAACTGGTCCGGGAAAACACTCACGACTGACAGGTCCTGCGGCACCGAGAGTTGGCGTTCGGCCAGCAGCATCGGTAGGTCGACGAGTGCCCCCTCGTTGTGGACGAGCAACGCGGTCGCGGTGGGGTTGAGGTCGAGAGCTTCGCCCACCACCTTGTATCTGGTTGCCGGGTCGGTGTCGCCGTAGACGATGACGATGGACATCTGAAGCTCATCGGCCGCACTCACAGCCGCGTCCCGAAAACGCCACGCGAAACCCACATCCTGGGCGAACAGCTCCTGAGGAAACGTGATGAAGATGATAGTGCGGTGGCCATTGTCGAAAAGATGCTGTACGAGCATTTTTCCGGCCGCCCCGAAATCCAAGTCGATGGAATCCAGGGAGTCGTTCCCTTCGGCGAAGCCGACAAGTACGCCCGGTTGGCGCGCTTCGAGCACGCTGGCGACCCGGTCATCGTGGCGCTTGACATCAAGAAGGAGCACACCGTCCACGAGGTTGCTGTCCGTCACCCGGGTGATGCCCCTCGCGCCGTCGACCTCGGTGACCATGAGCACGTCGTAACCGAGGCTCCTTGCGGTCTCCGAGACGACCAGGACGTACTGCATGGTCGCCGGGGCGAACTCCTCGGGAGTGAACGGAACGATGAGTCCCATGATGGATGACTTGGAGGTTGCCAGCGCCTTTGCTCCGGCGTTCGGCGTGAAGTTCAAAGCGGCGATTGCCTCATTGATGCGTTCCCTGGTCGCGAGCGAGATGGGGCGCTTGCCCGAGAGCGCGTGTGACACCGTGCTGCGGGATACACCCGCATACTGGGCCACATCGCCTATCGTCGCCATCGCTCCGTCTCCATCATCAAACCGGTTTGACACAAGCTAGCACCGAATCACGGATTTGGCCAACTTCATCCGTTGTTGGCTCGCACGGCGAGGTCCGCGCTCCGGGCATGCTCGCCCTTTTCGAAGCATTCCGCCGCAGGGCGACAAGTGCTACGTTTATCAAACCGGTTTGATTGTCAAACCGGTTTGATAGGTGCCCACTGTTGAACAGCTTGGAGATCCACGCGGGCAGCTAAGGAGAGGAAGTACATGTTTTCGACACAACGACGTGTGAAGACCGCCCGCATCCGCGGGGTTTTGGCACTAGCGGCCGTGGGAGCACTGGCCATCGGCGCGATATCGTCTGCTGGCCCTGCGTTCGCCACTGCCCAAACAGTGACCGTGAATCTAGCCTCAACATCGGGAACGGCTACCGGGATAGGGGCCGGTTTCCTCTATGGGTACTCCCAGGATGGCAGCGCCCCGGACGACAGCCTGCTCACGCCTCTCGGGGTGACCTCCGGCCGTGGCGGCGGCGCTCGATTGGCTGGTGACGGATGGATTGGCGATGGCTACGTCGCCGGCGCCGGCTACCGTGCCAGAATCGCCTCCGCCATAGCTCAAGCCAAGCGCATCACCTCGCAGCCGACCCCCGCCACCTACGACCTGCTCGTCAGCGACCTGTTCGGCGCGGACACAACGCAGAGCGGCAGCACCGTCTATCCGTGCGCAAACGGTGACTGCACCAATTGGATCACGTTCATCGATCAGGTCGTGGGAGACATCAGTGCTTCGGGGGTCTCCGTTCGCTACGACATCTGGAACGAGCCGAATAGCGGCGACTTCTGGGGCGCCGGCTACGAATCCACCCAGTATTACGCGATGTGGGACAGTGCCGTTCGTGAGATCCGTCGGCTAGTGCCCACGGCGACGATCGTCGGACCGAGCGTGGGGTTCAATACAACCGATATCAGCACCTTCCTCACCCACGTGAAGGCCGCCGGCACCGTTCCCAACGTTCTGAACTGGCACTTTGGCGACAATCCGATTACCGATGCCCAAACGGCGCGCAGCCTTCTCGCGGCCCAAGGCATCTCGGGCGTCAGCCTCACCATTAACGAATACGACGCGAGCACACCGTGGTACTTGGCTGAGCTCGGAAAATCGGGCCTCGCGAGCGCCACTCAAGCAATCTGGGGCAGCTGTTGCATGGTGCCGAGCCTCGATGGGATCCTGAATCAAAACAGCAGCGGTGTTTACCGACCGAGCGGCAATTGGTGGGTGTTCAAGGACTACGCGGACGTCACTGGAAATTTGGCTTCCGTGACCGCGAGCGGAACGACTGACGCCATCGCCGGGGTCGATCAATCGCGTGGACGCGTGGCTATGCTTCTCGGCGACTCTGCCGGAAATACAGGCCCTGTTACTCTCGCGATCAACGGCCTGTCATCCGACTCTTGGCTGTTCGGAGGCACCGGGGCGCTGTTGACTGTTCAGCGCGTGCCAAACGATGGCTCCCTGGATCAGCCGCCGGTTGTGAGCAGCCAGGTAATCACCAGCGGCACGAGCAGCGTCTCAGTCCCCATTAACTGGATCGATGGCAGCGACGCATACTTCGTCGAGATCACGCCGATCACGACGACTACGGCGTCAGTCGATGGTGCCGCGACGAGCCCCGCGCCGAACTACTTCCAATACGGTACAAGCTGGGGACAGTCGAACGGCATCTCCGACATGCAGGCCGGGACCGCGAACTGGAGCTACAGTGCCGGATCAACGGCGGAGCTTCACTTCACTGGAAGCCAGGTCGACCTTCGTGCCGTGAGGGATTCCGATCAGGGTCAGATGGCTGTTTCCGTCGACGGCTCGATACCCTTAACCGTGGATGACTACGCCGCCACTCGAAGTGCTTCAGCGGTCGTGTGGACGTCGCCCGCGCTGAGTCCGGGCACACATGTGATGGTGGTCACCGTACTGGGAACGAAGAATGGGTCCAGCTCGGGAACCAACATTGCGCTCGACGGTGCTGACGTCGTTCCGATCACGTCGACCGACGTCCCGGTCGACGACACGGTGGTCAGCGGATCGAGCAACTACTTCCAGTACGGATCGAACTGGAGTGAAGCTTCCGGAGTTAGCGACCTGTTCAACGGGACGGCCACATACAGTCCGACCACGGGTTCGACAGCGACCGTCCACTTCACGGGAAACCAGCTCGTCCTTCACGCGGTCAAAGACGTCGACCAGGGCATCATGAGCATCTCCGTTGATGGTGCAACACCCACGACTGTCGATGACTATGCTGCGACTCGCAACGGGTCGGGCGCCGTCTGGACGTCACCGTTTCTAACGGCCGGCGCTCATACCGTCACCATAACGGTGACGGGCACGAAAAACGCATCGAGCAGCGGCACGACGATCGCGCTCGATCGAGCGGGCGTGCTTGGTGCGCTCCAATCCGATGCAAACGCCACGACGGGTGTGCACTTCACCTACGCCGGGAGCGGCTGGGGAGTCACCACCGGGGTGAGCGACATGTACGCCGGAACCGCGAACTGGAACTCGGTCGCGGGCTCGACAGCGACACTCACATTTACCGGGACGGCGATTGCTGTTCACGCCGTGCGCGATACGGATCAGGGAAAATTCACCATCGCGGTGGATGGCGGAAGCCCCGTGATCGTGGATGACTACTCATCATCGCGCAACGCGAGTGGAATTGTCTGGAGCAGCTCCACCTTTGCAGAAGGAAGCCACACCATCGTCATCACGGTGACAGGAACTCACAACACCTCGAGCACGGGAAACACCGTTGCACTCGACAGCGTCGAGATTCTTAGTTAGGGGTTAGGGACGAGGGGGCGGGGTCCCTCCGGAACCGGGCTAGGAGCGCGCGAATCGTGCCCTCCCAGCCCGTGTTCCGTTCCTGGATTTCCCTCAATGACATCCGGAGACTGCGGCCATACCGTAAATGGAGTTGGGCATGACCGGCTCCACCACGACACAGATGAGCACGTCAACTACCGGCGACTAGATTGGCTGCCGTTGATGAAATCGCCTGCCAAACCCGTAACGTGCACCTGGGACTGCTGTCGATCTAGTTGACTTGTCAACCAAACCGACGGCAGTCCCAGATGTGCAAGGGGGAACCAGCGGTGGCGATTGCTGGGCTAACTCAATGGTTGTTGATAGCGTGCGGTTAGATCACATCGCATTGCGGTTCCCGGGGTCTTCGAAATACGAGCATTGGGGGGATCGCTTTGCAGCATCCACACCCTCGCCGTTCACCCGGTGTCATCTCGCTGCGGGGCTCTTCGCTGTTATGCCGGGCAGAGAGCATGCCAGCCAACTCGACCGCAATGGTCCGGTGGGCGCAAGGTCAAGTCAAACCTTTTCGCTTCACCGGGACCGGAATGACTTCTCACTTGGGATGGCGATGCGCGGCACGCCTTCATCAGGCCGTCTGTTAGATGTACCGTCACGATTTGCTCTGCCGGATATTGGCTCCGGTTACGAGATGCTGGTTGGTCCTGCAGCAAACAGAAAACCAGTCAGCGCCGCGACCGCGTGATGCTGCGGATGCCGCCGCGGTAGGTCCGGATCCAGATCGGATATTGATATTCGGTTCCGGTCCAGCCGTTGGCTGGGCTGTGCTAACCCATGCAATCGCACTGCCAGGCTCGCTCGCCCGCGCCCTGACGCTGAGGACCGGGCGCGGTACCAAGGTCGAACTGATCGCGGACATGCGGATCACGGTGAGCAATGCCGGACCAATGTTGAAGGCGGCCGACATGTCCCAGTTCGATGCGGTTGTCATTGTGCTTGGCACAAACGACGCCATCAGGCTAATGCCGTTGTCGATTTGGAGCGAGAAATTTCTTGTAGTGCTCGACAGCCTCGACCAGACGTCAGGACGACCTCAAACGTTCGTGACAGGGATACCGCCGGTCCAAACCATTCCCGGATACACCTCTAGGCTAGGCAGGTTTATCTCGGCTCATGTGCTGCAAATCAACGAGGCGACTCTCTGCCTGTGCGAGTCTTCCAATGCGACCTATGTGTCGCTGCCCTCGGTCGTGCCGACCAATGCTCTCGGTGTGCGCGACGCCCGAACCTACCGAAAGTGGGCCGATACGATCGCGGAGGTCATCGCACCACAGCTCAATAAGTCGCGCCACAAACGGCACGGAAGTGTGAGCCAAGGCCGACCGCCTTCAGTACCGACGGATGCAATAAGCGAAATGGCGACAAAAAGTGCCGGTCAAAGCGCAAATAAATTCTAAACCGGTTCATTCCGCATGTCGTGGGTTCCGAGGTCAAGCTTCAACCGGCCGCTTGCATGAATCTCCACACTGACCGGCTTTTCTCGAGTGGGGTGGAAAGATTTGGCGCTTAGCCTGGAACGGGATTCAGACCGCCACAAATGTCCCCAGTGTTCGCGCGGCAAATTGGGCGAAAATGAATAAGCTGAAAGGGCCACAAAGGTGCTGGTCAGAGCC
Organism: Galbitalea sp.; assembly: GCA_036271795.1. GTDB lineage: Bacteria > Actinomycetota > Actinomycetes > Actinomycetales > Microbacteriaceae > Galbitalea. Next base: position 82,426 of record DATAZY010000096.1, on the reverse strand, counting down.
ATGTTTCTAAATTCACCAAATCTCGAAATGGTGAAGTACCCCGTTTGAATGTGCGGGGTTTGCGCGGGGCGTTCTGGAAATCGCTGGTCAGGTAGCACATTTTCGCGATTTTTACATAACTTGCGGTTATCTGCCTTGGGGCCGGTCAACTCTCTAATCAGTTGTGCTGATCGAGAAGCCCCTCTGGCGTGAGGCCCCGATCCCGCAGTCCGGACGATTGCGAGCAATCGACCGGCGGCTGGAGTTGGGGAGTCGAGTCCCCGCCGTCGCTACCGATGGCATCAGTCCAGGGTCGGTTATTGGGCCCGCTGCCCCCACATTTTGCCGCCGATCAGGCAGTGGCGCTTTGCCTCGCTGGTTAGGCTTACCGCGTGAGCGGTCGAGCGGATGAGCTTCGGAGCCGTCGACTTCCGGTCGGCGTGTTTGTGGTCGCGGGCCTCGTGGTGGTCGGCCTGATGATCGTTGCCGCGCGTTACGGCTTTCACCGTGACGAGTACTATTTCGTCGTCTCCGGGCAGCATCCGGCGATTGCCGCACCTGATAATCCGATGCTCGTCCCATACCTGGCAGCCGGGTGGTATGCGCTTGTGGGTGGAAATCTCTGGCTCTTTCGAATCCTGCCTGCGCTCGCGGCCGGCGGATATGTCATAGTCGGGGCTCTGATCGGGCGGGAGTTTTCGAGCTCGCGAGCTCATCAGGTTGGCGCTGCCGCGGCGACCGCATTACTCGGGATCGTGTTGGCGACGGGACACCTGTTCGGCACCACGATTTTCGACATGCTCACAACGGCGGCGGCGCTGTGGATGTTGATCAGGGCTTTGAGATCCACCCCCCAGCGCTGGGCGCCGTGGATCGGATTCGGCGTGCTAACCGGTGTCGCGATGGAGATCAAAGTTCTGGCCGCCCTGGTGATGATCTCCTGCCTCGCCGGTATTCTCATCGTCGGCCCACGCCGGTCGCTCGCCAGCAGGAGACCTTGGGTAGCGGCGGTGATTGCTGCGGCGTTGGCTGCCCCGAATATCATTTGGCAAGCAACAAACGGTTGGCCGGAGTTGGTGCTCGCACACAGCATCGCGAACGGCGGATCGGGGTCGTCCACCCCTCGCGCCCTTCTGATCCCGGTCACCGCACTGGAGATCGGGCCGATGATCTGCATTGTTTTGGCGATCGGTGTCGTGCGGCTGCTTCGTGCACCCCGCCGTAGCGAGAACGGGTGGGTAGCTGTGGGCTTCCTGATCTTCCTCGTTCTTATGTTGATCACCGGCGGCAAGGCTTACTACCCAGCGGCGTTTTACCCCGCCTTGCTGGCGGTCGGAGCGGCGCCAGTGTTGGACTGGGCGCGGGCACGTCCATGGCGGCGAATCTTCAGCGGCGGCCTCGTCGCCATTTCGATTGTCATAACCGTGAGCCTCACACTGCCCGTATTCCCGATCGGTTCCGCCCTGTACCAGATTGGTACTGGTCCTAATCCCGATATGGGCGAGACAATCGGTTGGAACGGATACGTTCGCACCGTGGAGACGATGACCGCTGCGATCCCGGCCGGTGACCGGTTGAACACGATCATCCTGGCGTCGAACTACGGCGAAGCAGGCGCCCTCTACCTTGCCCGTGCCGCCGCGAAACACACTTCGACCCTCCCGGCGGTGTACTCCGGACACAACGACTTCTGGTACTTCGGACCACCTTCGGGCTCGGCAACCGACGCCATTGTTGTCGGTGACTTCAGCGCGGCACAACTCGAGTCTTGGTACACAAGTTGCACCCTCAAGGCGCGACTGCAAAGCCCTCCCGGGGTCGATAATTCAGAAGCCGGCGCCCCAGTCCGATGGTGCACCGGACGCACGCAGCCCTGGAAGCAGCTCTGGCCGAAAATCAAGACACTTGGATGACAGGCAACGCGTTTAGATCCGATAACGGGATGCTGGCCGAAGCGGGTTCCCATCACACAGGAGTGACATGTCGCTACAGGGGTGGGAAGTCACGTCATCGACTTCCGTTGTCGAAGCTCGACGGCTCATGCTCCGTGCGGATCGTTGCATGCGGTCCAACGGCGCGACAGTCGAGCCCTACTACGAAAACGTGGACCGGATGCGATGAAAAGGCAGGGATTACACCCCGCACTTACCCCGCACATTGAGGACAAACGAGGCGCTCTCTAATCGGTTGTCTTGATCGAAAAATCGCAGGATTTCAACCCAATCGGTTCCAATCTTCCCCAATATCTTTGAAGGCAAGGATTCGTGGTGTCGCGGGTTCGAGTCCCGCCCTCGCTACAGAAGAAAAAGTGCTGATCAGCGGCCTATTTCTCTCGCCTGCTTTTCGATCGAGAAATCACAACCGATTCAGTGGACACACTTTGGACACACTTTGTCGTGTTGGAGCCAGTGGCTCATAATCCCAGTGTCGGAGAATCAGTTTCGCTTTGGCCTCCGACGGGGTTCAGATCTCTTGGACACCGCTTGAGACGGGGGCTTCAAATCCCACCGTCTCCGCAGTAAAAGTGCTGGTCAGAGGCATAGTCGAAAATCGCAAGTGTGTGAATTGCCCACATCTGCACAATTTTGCCCATGTCGGGCCCCCAATAATTTGGTCCACTCGAGTTCTTGTGCAAACTCAACTACTGCTCAAGCTGTTGGCGAACGTGGATTGTGCTTGATACAGACGTGTCGGGTCGACGAGATCCGAGGCAAATGTCCTGAGGTACACGAACAGCGCCTGGAGGATTGGTCCACTGGTGGGCCAGCGCTTGCGAGTTCGCATCGCAAGCGGTTTCTTCCGTCACTCAACGACAGCTGAGTAAGTCCCTCGTAGCCGGAGCGGGAGCTCATAACGTTTCCAAAGCGATTCCGTCTAGAGTCACTCGTGGTTGCTGCTGTGGGAAACGCCCGAAACGGCAATGCCGAAATCTACGTTGGGTAAGGAATGTTCGAAGTGGGCGCGCATTGCCGAGACTGCCGCGCTTATGTCGCCCGACTCTACGGCGGCAACGATGGGTTCATGGGTCGACCATGCAAATTCGGAGGCCGGCCTTCCGGACTCGATGATGCGAACGTATAGCGTTTCGAGCGAGTCGGATATGACCGCGTGCAACGCTTCGATCATGAAATACAGGGCGCGGTTGCCCGAGATCTTTGCGAGCTCAGTATGAAATTCGAGGTCGGCATCCCGAAGGCTCGCGAGATCGGTGGCGGCGTGCAGTCGCTCCTGAACGGATCGCAGCCGAGTGGTATCGCGCACTTCGGCGCCCGCCGCAAGCGACGCAGACTGTGCCTCCAGTCCTGCACGGAACTGCTGCACCTCTTCGAGGCTGACCTGGTCGAGGCGGATCTGGTGACGAATCATCGATGAGACAACTTCGGGATCAGGTTCGCGCACCAGCGTCTCGCGCCCCTGCCGGCGGACCACCAGGCCGCGCCCCGCAAGAGTAGCCATGGCCTCCCGCACGACGATCACGCTCACGCCGAAAAGTGAGGCGAGTTCGCCCACAGAAGGCAGTGGCGATCCCGGCCGGAGCCCCCGGCTCACGATGAGATCAAGCGTCCCCTCGGCCACTGAGTCGGCGAGCGACCGTCTGACGATTTGCACGGGCACAGCCTATCCCCATCTCACATCATGTATGCGAAGAGGAGAACCATCGGTCTGTACTTGACAGTTTCACGGCGAAGTGTTTACGTATACACATCCCATTTCTCCAAGGAGTATCGATGCAACGAAGCATTAAGTCCCGGACCGTCGCGCTCGCGTTGGCGGCAGTCACAATCTCCACCGTTGTACTCAGTGGTTGCAGCGCCACAGTCTCACCTGCACCGCCCAAATCCGCATCCGCATTCAAGTGCGGAACCATCGGATTCGTTCCACTCAACCAAACTCAGGACATCTTCACCAGCCAGGCAAAAACCGCGCAGACCTGGGCGGCCCAGCACGGGTGCAAGCTGCTTGTTGGTGACGCCAAGAACGACCCGCTGACTCAAGCGAATATTATTGACGGCTGGGTTGAGGGTAAGCAGGTCAGTGCCATTCTCGTCGCACCAGTCGACGTCAACGCGCTGAAGCCCAGCCTCACCGAGGCCGCAAAAGCCAAGATTCCTACCCTCATCAACGGTGGGCTTGATAAGCCGTTCGCCGCTGACGAGGCCGTCGTCGTGACCGACTGGGTCGACTACGGAAAGAAGGCGGGCACGGCACTAGCGGCGTGCGTCAACAAGAAGTTCGGCGGCAAGGGCATCGTTGCGATCCTCGGCGGGCCCACGCTGCCGGGAACCATCGTGACCGGCCGGATCAACGCCGAGGTCAGCGCGATCAAGAAGCTCGCGCCGCACTCGAAGGTAGTCGCCAACCAAAACGGACAGGGTCAGACCCTCCCGAGTCAGGATGCGATGGCGGCGCTTCTCCTTAAGTTCCCCACCATCAATGCGGTGACTGGAACCAACGACGACTCGATGGTAGGGGTCGTGAACGCAGTCAAGGCCGCAGGAAAAGACCCATCGAAGCTCTGCATCGTCGGCCTCGACGCGACCGCGCCGGGTCTCGCGGCAGTCCAGAGTGGGGACTTCTACGCGACCGTGGATCTTCAGCCGAACAAGCTGGTGACGGACGGACTCAGCGTTCTGACCGACATGATTCAGCACAAGAAGCCGGCGCTCGCACCGGGCTACATTATGGTCGACAACACCAAAATCGTCACCAAGTGATTCCGAACCGGGCGGCGGCACCGCTGCCGCCCGGTTGCCCTCCATGCTGATCAGGAATGCAATGAACACCTCCCCTCCCACAACACCTTCCGGCGCTGGAAAAACAAAGTCGACTGGAACAGCGGCAACACGGGATGCAGTGCCAGCGCCCGTACAGTGGCTTCGCCTCGGTCGCGAGTACGGCATCCTCGGATTCTTCGTACTACTGCTCCTGGTATTCGGGCTCGGTTCTTCCGTCTTCTTCTCGGTCGCGAATCTGGTGGGGATCCTTACCGCGGCGAGCGTTACGGCGCTCTTCGCACTCGCCGAGGCACTCGTGGTGCTGGTCGGCGCACTTGACCTCTCGATCGTTGCGGTTGCAGCACTTTCCGGCGTCGTTGCCGCCCTGACGATCCAGTCCGGCGCGCCCGGGTGGGTTGGCATCCTCGTCGGCCTGCTCATTGGGGCTGCGTGTGGCACGCTCAATGCGGTACTCGTCGAATTCCTGAGAATCAGCCCACTCATTGCCACCCTCGCGACGCTGACGACTCTCACAGGCGTCGCGTTGATCGTGTCCGGCGGCAATCCAATTTTCGGCATTACCCAACTGAGTTGGCTGGGGCAGGGGCGCCCTGGCGGAATTCCGACCCCGGTTTACATCATGATCGCGATGTACCTGATTCTGGGATTGATAATGAGTCAAACGGTCTTCGGCGGACGGTTGCTAGCTGTCGGGGGCAACCCAGAAGCCGCACAACGAGCGGGCGTTCGCAAACGCGCTTACGTCTTCGCACCGTTTGTGCTGAGCGGCACGATTGCTGGCTTAGCGGGAATCGTGGTGCTGGGTCGACTTGGCACCGCGGAGCCGACCTTCGCGGACAACACGCTGTTCGATGCGATCACCGCGGTGGCGCTCGCAGGGGTGTTGCTCACAGGCGGGCGCGGCAGCGTGCTCAAGGTACTCGTTGGCGCACTCATCGTCGCGACCATCGATAACGGCCTCCTGCTGCTCGGCGTCTCTACCTTCTGGTCGTACGTCACAACCGGAGGCCTGCTCGCTCTCGCGGTATGGGGAGACGGTGCCATCTCGCGGGCAATCGAACGAGTTTCACTCGCCGGCCCCATCGTCACAGAGGAACAAGATGATTGAGGCTCGCGCCCTCTCGAAGTCGTACGGAGCGGTTACGGCCCTCAGTAACGTGAGCTTCAGCGCTAACTCCGGTGAAGTGATCGCGATCGTGGGCGACAACGGAGCTGGCAAGTCCACGCTTCTCAAAGTACTGTCGGGTGCCATCCGGCACGATGCCGGCGATCTGCTCATCGACGGGCAGCTGGCCGACTTCCGGTCGCCTCGCGACGCTGAACGCGCGGGAGTCGAGACGGTGTACCAGGACCTGGCGCTCATCAACACTCTCGAGGTGGCAAGCAACATCTACCTTGGTCGTGAGCGTCGCAGGCGTGGCATCCTCGGCAAAATCGGATTCGTCGACCACGGCGCAATGCGTCGAGAGGGAAGGGAAGCGCTGCGCAACTACCTGGGCGTGGACTTTCCGAACATGGTGCGCACGGTTGAGATGCTCTCCGGTGGGCAGCGCCAGGCGGTCGCCATCGCACGTGCGGCAACCCGGCTGCAGACATCGGGACCGGGCGCGATCCTGCTCGACGAACCAACGGCCGCGCTCGGCGTCGCTCAGCGTCGCCGTGTGGATGACCTCGTAGAACGACTGGCCCAGAGCGGTCATCTCGTTGTGGTGGTGTCACACGACTTGCCTGCAGTGTTCCAATTTGCGCACCGAATTCTGGTGATGCGTCTGGGTCGCCTCGTCGCCGAGGTGCGTCCCGCCGATTCCGATCTGCAAACTCTTGTCGGCCTGATTACGGGCGCGATCGACCCCGCGGGAGCCGCTCCGCCGCCGGAAGAAGCCCGCTGATGCAGAGCGTTTCCCGGTACGACTATCTCGATTTCGTTGTGCCTGCCGCTCCGGCGGCACTCCCAGCGTCGGCCCGACATGTCCATCACCTGTTGCCTTCCGGCCGTGAGCTTCTTGTCCCGTGCTTTGAGAGCACGGATAACTCGGACGTACTGACCACGCGGGTCCGGGTTTCAGCCGTCGAGCCCGGAGTCCATCGGCTCACAGTCGGCCAGGGCGAACCACCCTTCGCAGAATTCACTGCGGGGGAGGTAACCGACTCGGCGCAGGCCACGCCACTCCAGAAGCATGGAGCTCCCGTGCGCGACGTCAGATCGCGACACCTCACCTATGCTGACGGCGTTCCATTCCTTTGGCTCGGAGACACTTGGTGGCACGGGCTCGGCGACCGCATAGACGACGACGAATTCGCGCATCTGGCGGCACTGCGAGTCAAGCAGGGATTCACGGCCGTGCAGATCGTTGCCGGGCTGAACGTCGACGTCGAGCCATTCAGCCCAATGGCTGACTCAGAGGAAGGCTGGCCGTGGCACGAGGGTTTTACGGGCCTCAACACGGCATGGTGGGATGCTGCCGATGTAAGGATCCGTGCCCTCGTCGACGCAGGTCTCGTTCCCATCATCTTCGGCTCCTGGGGCTACTACCTCGATTTCATGACCGACGAGCAGATGCTGGCGCACTGGCGCGAGGTCATCGCCCGGTGGTCGGCGCTTCCGGTCGTATGGTCGATCGCAGGAGAGGTTACTCTCCCGTTCTACTTCCAACCGATGCGGGAGGCGAGCAGCGCCGAGCGCAACAACTTGCGCGAGAGATGGCATGCAATCGCGGAGCAGGTGCGTGAACTCGATCCTTACGGGCGTCTCCTCACGGCGCATCCTGCGCCGGGGGCGCGCGACTATGCCACCAGCGAGACGTTCCCCGGGGACGGTATGGACATTTTCGACATCGACATCCTTCAAACTGGTCACCTCTCAGGGCGCACTCTCGACTGGACGCAGGTAGTTTTCGACGGAGCCTTCGGTCGGCACGCTAAGCCTGTAATTAATGTCGAAGTGAACTACGAGGGCATCGCGGGGGGTTCCGACGACGTCATGCAGCGGTTCCTCTGGTGGAGCAACATGCTCGAGGGCGCGAGTGGATTCACCTACGGGGCCCAGGGCCTGTGGGCGTTCGAGGACGAGAGCTGGCGGGGTGTGACCGGCTCGTGGGGGCGCGTCAATTGGCGCGATGCCGTCAAACGCCCGGGTGCAGTGCACATCGGCAGCGCTCGTCGGTGGCTCAGTCAGAAGGACTGGTCACACTTGCTCCCGTTGGGCGCGTCGGTACGGTCCGCCCGCAACATCGTGGATGCCGTCCGCCCGTTTGCTGCGGCATTCCCGGACGGTACCGTCGTCGGCTACCTGCCGGCGCTGTCAATGTTTGGCGACTCCCGCGCCTTGCAGACCCTTTGGATTCCCGTTGGCACGGCCAACGCGGACTATCGCGTGACCTTTCTCGACCCTCGGACGTGCGATCCCGTATCGACCAGTGACTACACGTCGGACGGATGGAGTCAGGTGATGCTCGGGCCGGGACCGATCACCTGCGCTCCCTCGATGGAAGATTGGCTCCTGCTGATCGAACCAACCACCGCTACAGGCGAGAAGGAGACGGCGCGATGAGCGGCGACGACCTGAGAATCACCGACATCCGCTGTCACGTTTTGGCGTGGTCGGAATCTCCCGAGACACTGCAGGCCAATCTCGTGAGCGCGACCACGCGGTACGCGCACCACGGGCACACCTCGAACGAATGGTGGGGGCAGAGTCCCCTCGTGGTGGTGGAGGTGGAAACCGCAGGTGGGATCATTGGCCTCGGATCGTGCGGCGGATTTACCGCGGTCACAGCGAACATCATCGAGCAGCATTTCCGACAGCTCGTGCTGGGGCAAAGCGCCTACGACCGTGAACTCATCTGGGACAAGCTGTATCGCGCTTCGGTGCGCTTCGGGCGGGTTGGGCCCGCGCTTGCTGCGATCGCCGGCATCGATATCGCGCTTCACGATGCCGTGGGAAAGGCGCTGAGCGTACCCGTTCACACTCTCCTGGGAGGGGCGGTGCGCGACAGTATTCCCGCCTATGTGAGCAGGTTGTACGCGTACACCGACCTCGATGAACTCCAACAGGAGGCGAGTCGTTGGATCGGTGAGGGGTTCACCGCCATGAAGCAGCGCTTCGGGTTCGGGCCGGAACACGGCGCCGAGGGTAAGCGGCGCAACGAAGCGCTCATCGCGGCCGTGCGCGAGGTGGTTGGCGAGGATGTCACACTTGCGGCCGACGCGTACATGGGCTGGGATCTGCCTTACACGCTTGACATGGTGAAGCGCCTCGAGAAATACAACCTGGCCTGGGTCGAAGAGCCGCTACTCGCGATGGACCTGAACGGCTACGAAGAACTCTGTCGACGATCCCCCATTCCCATCTCGCACGGCGAGCACTTGTACAACCGTTACGAGTTCGCAGAGGTGCTGCGGCGGAGCGCGGCGTCCATCATCCAGCCCGACGTGAACCGGGTTGGTGGGTTCACCGAAGCGAAGAAGATCATCGCACTTGCGGAGACGTATGGCATACCTGTCATGCCGCACTCGAACGAGATGCACAATCTGCACCTCACCTTCTCGTCGACGGCCGTGCCCATGGCCGAGTACTTTCCCAATGTGTTGCCGGACACGGGCAACGAATTGTTTTGGAGCATCTTCGAGGGTGAGATCGAGGCGGTCGACGGCCAACTGAGCATTCCCACCGCGCCGGGCTTGGGAATTCGACTGAATCAGGACGTCCTCGAGAGTTTGGAGATTCGGCGATGACGACGGGCAAGTGGAAAGTAAACGTTTGCAGACTCGGCACTTGGTCGGGGATCCCAGGGCCGGAACTGTTCTGGATGTCCGACTTCGATCGCGAGTACGAAATCGCCCTCAACGTGATAATCGCGACCAACGAATCGGGCGACGTGGTTGTCGTCAACACGGGCCCAGAGCCAGACGACCTCGCGCGTCTCAACGATCTGTGGGCGGCAGGGGTTAGCCCCCGATGCCAGCTGTCCATCGAGACACCGTTTGAGGAGCATCTGAAATCGCTGGGCCTCGGCTTCTCCGATGTCGATGTTGTGCTCGTGACCCCGCTGCAGGCGTACACCGTCGGCAACCTTCCGCTCTTCCAGAACGCTCGAATTGGCATCCTCCGCAGCGGGTGGGAGTTCTTCTTCGACACCCGGTACAAGCCGCACCCACACGATTACCCGCCGAACGTATTTCCGCCGCGGGTGCTCAACTACCTCATCTACGAGGCGCATGACCGGCTCCTCCTGCTCGATGACAACCAGGAGATACTGCCCGGAGTGTCAGTCAGGTTCACGGGCGGCCACCATCGCGCGTCGATGGGAGTGTCGTTCGCGACGGGCGGAGGCGAGGTAGTTGCGTCGGACTCGGCGTTCGTGCGCGAGAACCTGCAACCAGGTCGGGTGCTCGGAATCATCGAGAACATGTATGAGGTGCTCGACGCCTACGAGTGGTTTCGAAGCGTGCCCCACTTCATCCCTCTCTATGACCCGGACGTTGCGGGCCAGTATCCGGGAGGCATCGGATGAGCGCGCGCACCGCGGTTATTACGGGATCGTCGCGCGGGATTGGTCTCGCCATAGCGAGACGGCTCGCGAGCGAGGCGTGCGCCGTGCACCTGCTCGCGGACGCCGCAGAGGAGGTCGAGGCTGCCGCGGCCGCGCTGCGTGCGGAAGGTTTCGTCGCCGAAGCCCATCCGGTTGACGTGTCCGACTCCACCGCCGTCAAAACCGTCATGGATGACATCGCGAACTCGACTGGAGCGCTGGACGTGGTCGTCGCGGCCGCGGGCATCTGCCCCCTCGTTCCCTTCGATGAGCTCACCGTTGAGACCTGGGATAGAACTGTCGCCGTAAACCTCTCGGGCACGTTCTACACGGTGTTCGAGGGAGCGAAACACATGATCGAATTCGGCCGGGGCGGTGCCATTGTTGCAGTCAGTTCCATCAGTGCCCATGTTGGTGGTCGGTTCCAGGTGCACTACACGCCGACGAAGGCCGGACAAGTCTCGCTCATGCAATCGCTGGCGGTCTCGCTCGCGCCCCACGGGATCCGCTGCAACTCGGTTCTGCCGGGCACAATCGATACCGCTCTCAACGCGAACTTCCTTGCGGACCCCGTGAGACGCGGGATCTATGAGAAGGGGATTCCGCTCGGTCGAATCGGAAACCCCGGGGATGTCGCAGGCGCGGTCGCCTTCCTGTCGAGTGTCGACGCCGCGTACATCACGGGCGCCGAGATCCTGGTGGATGGCGGCGCTCTCGCTGGATTGGGCGGCTGATGCGGTCGGGGTTCGTGATGCGGATTCGGGAGGGCAGAGAAGCGGAGTACCGCGAACTGCATGCACAGCGCAATCCGCTCGGTGACGGCATCCGCGAAGCGTGTCGCAGGGCCGGGTTTCGCAACTATTCACTCTTCACCGGCGGGCCCACCGGGAACTGGGTCTTCGGCTACTTCGAGACCGATGATCTTGATACCTCGATCGCATCCCTCGGGGCGGACCCTGCCAACGACGCCTGGCAGGCGATGGTTACACCGCTGATGGAGTTGCCCGCTACCTTTGCCGATTCCGACGAGGTGACCCTGCTTGCGGAGGTGTTCCATCTCGAGTGATCTCGGGGTCGTCGTTCCGATGATCCCGACCCCGTTCACCGAGGCGCTCGCGGTCGACATGGACGGACTCCGCGCACTCGTTGACTTCGCCACGGAACGTTTCTCATCGATCGCGATCCTGGGCTTCGGGGCGGAATGCTTGCAGCTCTCCGACGAGGAACGACGCGCGGTCACCGCCGCGGTGTGCGCGCGAGTCGACAGCGGAACGCGGGTCGTCGTGGGGTGCACGGCACTCACCAGCGCATCCACGCTCGAACTCGTGCGCGACGCCGCCGACGCTGGCGCGTCCGTGCTCATGGTCGCGCCACCCCTCGACGTTCTCTCGCAGGACGCGGCGCTCGCATTCCTGGAGTTATGTGTCGCGTACTGCGGTGATTCCGCGCTCATGGTTCAGGATGCTCCGGCATGGAGCGGCGCTGAGTTGGGCGCCGCCGCGGTGCGCGCCCTCGCGCGCGCGCATGCGGACGTAGTGAAGTTTGCGAAGCCGGAGGCATTGCCGTTCGCGGACACGGTAGCGGCACTTACAGCGGAGCCCGGCCTCAGCGTCTACACGGGTCTCGCCGGAACCAGCCTGCTCGACGGTCTGGCGCTCGGCGCGCGGGGTAGTATTCCCTTCCTTGACGCCGGCGCGGCCCTGCAGCAGGTTGCGGAGCTGTGGCTGGTGGATCCACTAGCCGCGCAATCCGCGTTCGAACGACTGCAGCCCCTCCTGGGCTTCGAGATGCAGACGCTCGCCCATGCCGTGCTCTGTTCGAAGCTCCTCCTTATAGCGCAGGGCCTGCCGATTCTCCCCGTCCTTCGCATGACAACTCCGCCCTCCGGCCCATCCTTCTATCGCCTTCTCCGCGCGCACGCGAGTCGCGCCTCCCTGCCGGCTCCGCCCGCCTGGGGCTCTTGACCATAACGCAACCACATACCTGAGGACCGAATGAAACTCATCCGAATCGGTGAAACCGGCGCCGAAAAGCCCGGCGCCCTCGTAGGCGAGGCCACCTACGTCGACCTGTCCGACGTTGTCGAGGACTTCGACGAGGCCTTCTTCGGCTCGGGCGGTCTCGACCGGATTCGAACGGTCGTTGATGACCGAGTCGCCGCTGGTACTGTGCGCGAAGTCGGCGCCCAGCGGCTGGGCTCGCCCATCGCGCGGCCGCACCAGATCATCTGCGTCGGTCTGAACTACCGCGACCACGCCGCGGAAACAGGCCAGGAAGTTCCGAGCGAACCCATCCTGTTCACAAAATCGCCCAACACCCTCGTCGGCCCGAATGACGCGGTGCGCATGCCGCGGGCCGCGACCAAGCTGGACTGGGAAGTCGAGCTCGGCATCGTCATCGGCAGGCGAACCAGCTACCTCGATTCGGTCAAGGACGCGGCGGGATGCATCGCGGGCTGGGTTCTCGTCAACGACGTCTCAGAACGCGCGTTTCAGATCGAGCGGGGCGGCCAATGGATGAAGGGCAAGTCGGCGGAAACCTTCAACCCCGCCGGGCCATGGCTAGTCACGCCAGACGAGGTGGATGACGTCTCGAATCTGGGCATGTGGCTCGACGTTGACGGTCAACGTCGACAGACCGGATCCACGGCGACCATGGTTTTCGATCCCTTCTACCTCGTTCACTACATCAGCCAGTTCATGGTGCTCGAGCCGGGCGACCTGATCAACACCGGCACGCCCCCGGGGGTCGGAATGGGAATTCGACCCCAGGTCTGGCTCGGCGTCGGTGACGTCATGGAGCTTGGTATCGACGGCCTCGGCGTGCAGCGGCAGAGCGTGATTGCGCCGCGATGACAAAGCGTTCAAGCGAAAGGAACACCAAATGAGGACAGCAGTAGTGACCGGAGGAGCAAGCGGTCTGGGCGCAGCGATTGCGGCGCGCCTGCTTGCGGACGGTCTTCGGGTATTTACCCTCGACCGAGCAGGCGACGCCGACTTCCAGGTCGACATCACGGATGAGGTCTCGCTGGGATCAGCAGCGGGGCAAATCGGAGCAGTGGACATCCTCGTCAACTCAGCGGGAATCGTTGGGTCCAACAAACCCCTGCTGAGCACGACTGCTGACGAGTGGCGCAGCGTCCTCAAGGTGAATGTACTCGGCACTGTGGCCACAATGCGCTGCTTCACGCCCGGCATGGTCGAACGTGGCTGGGGACGTGTAGTCAATATCGCCAGCATCGCGGGCAAGGACGGTAATCCGAACCTGTCGATCTACTCAGCATCCAAGGCGGCTGTCATTGCGCTGACGAAGTCTGTCGGCAAGGAGCTGGCGAAGACCGGGGTGCTCATCAATGCGATCGCCCCTGCCGTCTTCGCCACACCCATGAACGACGACACCGCTCCGGAGGTTCTCGCTCACATTAAGAGCCTCATCCCGATGAACAGGGTCGGCAGGCCGGAGGAAGTTGCGTCCCTCGTTGCTTGGCTCACGTCCGACGAGCTGAGCTTCTCAACGGGTGCCGTGTACGACATCAGCGGGGGGCGTGCCACCTACTAAGAAGGCGGTGGGTGTGGACGATCCAACCGACTGGGAATAAAGTGCAGTAGAATTTGTATACGTATACATTGCGGACGTTGACCTGCCCTGCAGGACGGCCCCGCAAACAAGATGGAGGTTCTCCCATGCCGAATGCCGTTTCGAGTTCTCTCGTTCGAACTCGCGATCTCAAGTTGCCGGCGAAGGACGGCTCCGAACGCGGCAGCACTTCTGAGGTCCGCGCGGTCGTTGAAGGTGTGATCGCGGATATCCGCGAGCGCGGAGATGAAGCGGTTCGCGCGTACTCCTCCAAATTCGACAACTACGCGCCAGAGTCATTCCTTTTGACTGACGCACAGCTCGACGAAATCATGGCCCGGGTGCCTCAGCAGGTCATCGAAGACATCGTGTTCGTGCAGGAGCAGGTTCGCTTCATGGCGCAGAAGCAACTCGAGTCCCTTGCCGACTTCGAAATCGAAACGCTCCCGGGCGTTTTCCTGGGACAGAAGAACGTTCCCATTGAGGCGACAGGCGCTTACATTCCCGGCGGCAAGTATCCACTACTCGCCTCCGCGCACATGACCATCATCACCGCGAAGGTCGCTGGGGTCGAACGGGTTGTTGCTTGCACTCCGCTCATCCACGGCGAAGTTCCGGACGCGACAATAGCGGCAATGCGCCTTGCCGGCGCTGACGAAATCTACCTGCTCGGCGGCATCCAGGCTGTTGCGGCGATGGCAGTGGGCACGGAAACGATCAAGCCCGTCAACATGCTCGCGGGCCCCGGCAACGCCTTCGTAGCCGAGGCAAAGCGCCAGCTGTTCGGTGAGGTGGGGATCGATCTCTTCGCTGGCCCCACCGAGGTTCTCATTGTGGCCGACGACAACGCTGACCCATTCATCGTTGCCATCGATCTTCTCTCGCAGGCGGAACACGGTCCGGATTCACCCGCGGTACTGATCACCACCAGCGAATCGCTCGGGAAGGCCGTCATCGAGCACATCGATAAGATTCTGGTCGACATGCCAACTCGCGACTATGCCGCGGTTGCCTGGTGCGACTGGGGCGCGGTGCACGTCGTGGAGAGCCTCGACGATGCCTATGTTTTGGCGGATCACTACGCCTTCGAGCACGTTCAGATTCTCACCCGCGAGCCGCGGGAAGCTCTCGAGAAGATGCACAATTACGGTGCACTGTTCCTCGGAGAGGGCACGTGCGTTTCCTACGGCGACAAGGTAATCGGAACCAACCACGTTCTTCCTACCCGAGGCGCGGCTCGCTACACCGGCGGCCTCTGGGTGGGGAAGTACCTCCGGACGGTCACCTATCAGGAGGTGACCAACACCGAGACGAGTGTGTTCCTCGGCGAGTTATGCGGCCGTGCTGCGCGGGTCGAACGATTCGAGGGACACGCGCGATCGGGAGACGTCAGAGCGGCGAAGTATGCCGGCGCGGCACTCCCGTGGTCCGATCACTCGTTTGCGGCGAGCTGAGTTCGACGCGCATGGCTGATTACGTGCTCGCCGGCAAGACCGCACTCGTCACCGGTGCCGGTCGCGGGCTCGGGCGCGCGATCGCGGATTGCCTGGCGGCGCAAGGTGTCACCGTGTACGGGAGCAGCCGCGATGGTAAGACCGCTCAGACGATTGCGGGGCGGTACGGCACGATTCCCGTGGTCATGGAACTCGGCAACACGCAGTCAATCCGAAACACGGTTCGCACCATGACAGGCAAGAACATCGCCATCGATTTGCTCGTCAACAACGCCGGGATCAACATCCCGAAATCTGCGCTCGAGGTCACGGAAGAGGACTGGGACCTTGTCTTCAACACGAATCTCCGCGGCACATTCTTTCTCTCGACGGAACTCGCTCGAGGCTGGATCCAGAACAACAGACTGGCCGCCATCGTGAACGTCGCTTCGCAGGCCGGAATCGTCGCGATCGAAGAGCGTGCAGCCTACGGCGCGAGCAAGGCCGGGATGATCCACCTGACCAAGATTTTGGCGCTGGAGTGGGCCACAGCAGGAATACGGGTGAATGCCGTCGCACCGACTTTCGTGCGAACGGAATTGACCGAATCGACGCTCAGCCGACCCGAGTGGGCAGCCGAGCTGCTCAGCCGAATTCCTATCGGCCGATTCGGCGAGCCCGAGGATGTCGCGGGCACCGTCGCATTTCTCCTTAGCGACGCGGCCGCATTGGTGACCGGGCACACGCTCGTTGTCGACGGCGGCTACACAATCCGATGAAAGCGGGAGCCACGTGTCAATCCCCTCAGTTCTAGAGACCAGCGTCGTCGGGTCAGGTTACATGGGTGGCGGAATCGCCCAGGTCTTTGCCAACGCGGGGCACCACGTCACCCTGGCAGACGTTGACGCTCAAACTGCCGCGAACGCGAGGGAACGCCTTGTAGATCAAGCGGAGGTGTTCGAGGAGCAAGGGCTCTTCACGCCGGGAAGCAGAGAACGCATCGCGCAGAACCTCACCGCGGCTGAGTCGATCGAGGCGGCCGTCGCGAACGCGAACTACGTTACCGAGGCAGTCCCCGAAGTCATGGATATCAAGCGGGAGACGCTGCAGCGGATCTCCGCCGCCGTACCCGAAGACTGCGTGATCGGCTCGAATACGTCTGCCATCCCCATTGAGCAACTGTCCGAAGTAATCTCGCAGCGCGAACGATTTCTCGGCGTGCACTGGATGAATCCGGCGCCGTTCATTCCGGGCGTGGAGATCATCGCGAGCACGGCGACCGATTCCAGCGTCGTCGACTACGCAGAAGCTCTCATCAGGTCGCTTGGAAAGATCACCGCCCGCGTCGCTGATACACCCGGCTTTGTTGCCAATCGGCTCCAGTTCGCACTCTACAAAGAGGCGGCCAAAATGGTCGAGGAGGCTGTCGCCTCACCGTCCGAGATCGACGCGGTCGTGAGCAACACCTTTGGTTTTCGCCTGGCTCTGTTCGGTCCGTTCGCCATCGGCGACATGGCGGGGCTGGACGTCTACAACTCGGCTTACTCGA
Source organism: Galbitalea sp. (assembly GCA_036271795.1). Taxonomy (GTDB): domain Bacteria; phylum Actinomycetota; class Actinomycetes; order Actinomycetales; family Microbacteriaceae; genus Galbitalea. Next base: position 65,622 of record DATAZY010000096.1, on the reverse strand, counting down.
CTCTCGAGGCCGCCTACGGGGAGCGGTTCGCTGCGCCGTCCGCGCTTGCCGATCTCGTCAAGGTGGGAAACCTCGGCATCAAATCCGGGGCCGGGTTCCTCGACATTCCTGAATCCGACCGCGGAGCGCTGCTCGTTTATCGAGACAAGTCGTACGCACTCCTGTCTCAGCTCCGCGAGCACCTGGGGTCAGCACCTGGCCTTTGAGAGCGACTGAGGCGTGGTTACCTGACCTGAGAGACCTCGTTCGGTGCGAGCGTGATTTCGGTCACGCTGAGGCCGGTAGACCCCTTCCTCGAAGGGAAGTGCGCCGGGAGCCTGTCGTCGTGGATTGGAATGATTCTGTGTGCGTCGCGGTCGACAACCTGCATCATGTGCTCGGTTGCCTCCAGCAGCTTCAGCTGGCTCCCGATGGCGTTGCCGATCGGAATGTAGATCCCGCTGTCATCAATTCCGGTGACGTTCTCGAAGGCGTAGGCCAGGTCGCCCGCCAGGATCCACGGGTCACTTCCTCCGAGGTTCTTTACGGTGACGAACTGCGAGCCGAATGTGTGAGTGTCGAAGGCGGCGTGGACATCGATTCCGGGAAGAAGGTCGTCAACGTCGCCGTCGACGAAACGAAGCCTACCCTCGGTGGCCAGACGTGCGGCCGTGACGACATCGTCGGGGTTGAGCGCCGACTGCAGCATCATGAACTGCTTGGGGAGCGTCAACGCCCAGAGCCATCCGGTGATTTCGCGCTCTTGAAGATAGAACGTGGCGCGCGGGAAGTCTTCGGAATTTCCGAAGTGATCGAAGTGTGCGTGGGTCACGATCACATCCGTCACCTCGTCGGGCATGACCCCGACTTCAGCCAATACGACGGAGGGGGGCTGCCAATCGATGACACCGAAACGATCCGCCATCGTCTTGCCGTGCTTGCTGTAGTTGTATCCAACGTCGATCATCACGACGCGCTCGGTGCTCTTTAGAACCACGTAGGCATACGGCATGTTCACGGTTCCGCGATTGTGCTCGGTATAGAGCACACCGGATACCGGGCTCTCGCCATGGGCGTATTCCAATACCCAGATCGAGTAGTCGGTGTCCGTCATTCGATCGATCCTCGATTCGCTACCTGCGGGATGTCCGTTGCGCAGCAATTGGACATGAACCTGTTACGCCCGCCCCAGGCGTTCCGTGTCCGATCGAGGAACGAAGCGGCACTTGCTACGCACTCGCCTGCCGCGCGGACGCACCTGCTGACGTCGAGTGTCGTGGACGGGGCGACGATGCGGCGAAGTGCCTCGACAGCGCGATCCAGCGAAATCGTTGCGCGCCGCAGGTCAGCTCGATACGGCGACCTTGACCCGCCGACAGCGTCGCGCAATTCCGAAATTCGGTCGTGCACCCGGTCGACCGCCGAGGAAACCTCTGCCATCTGCGGACTCCGGCTTATCGACAGGATCACGTAGATCGCACTCGCGGCCTGCAGAATTTGGTTGGCAAGTTCGAATTCTGCTGCGTGCTCGTACACGGCGCGCTCGTCGACGAGAAAGTCAATCACCTCGGACCGCACGAGACTCCTTCATCGAGGGCGCGGCCGCGAGGATCCGACCTGCATACGTATACAATAGCCAACCGAAACACGACGCACAAGTCCCGGTGATGCGCACTATTGAACAGCCAGGATCGACGATGCCGTGCTACCCCGTTCGATCAGGCGGCAGGGGAAAATGCGTTTGGTTGGGGGCGCGGAGGGATCCGAGATCCGCTCGAGGAGCAACTGGACGCCCGCCCGTGCCATTTCTCTGGTCGGCTGCTGCACGGTTGTGAGGTCGAACGATGTCCATGAAGCGATCGCAACGTCGTCAAAGCCGATTACCCACGGAGCATCGCGCGAGTTCAGCCCCGCCGTACGCACCGCATCGAGTGCGCCGAACGCCATATAGTCGTTCGCACAGAAAATTGCCGCCGGTGGGGTCGGGCGGGCGAGGAGATTCGCGGTGAGCTCTCGACTGATCTTGTGCGAATATCCCGCGTCGAAGATCGTGTCATCAGCGAGCGGATGGCCGAGTTCGCGCATTCTGCTGAGGAATCCATCGCGTCTTTCGGCGGAGGTGCTTGCGTTTGCTGCTCCACCGATGAATGCGGCGTTTGACCGGTGGTTTTCAACGAGGTAATCGGCTACGGACGCCGCGCCGGTACGGTTTTCGGAGACGACCTCATCGCATTCAACGCCGGCCACAGATCGATTGATGAGAACCAGTGGGCTGTTCCGCTCGACCGCGGTTTGCAGCTCGGCGGATTCCTCTGTCGCTGTGGTGAAGATGACCCCGTCGATCGCCTTTTCCCGGATCGCGATGAGGGCGTCTCGTTGACTGCCTTCACCGGTGTTCCACACGACAACACGGAGGCCGCGTCGAGATATCTCGATCGTCAGCTCATCGAGGATTTCCTGATAGAAGGGATTGACGATGTCCGCAACGACCACCCCGATCGTGTTGGTGCGACGAGTCTTCATGGCGGTCGCGCCGGCATGGGGAACGTATCCCAGCTCATCCATTGCTCTGCGCACCCTGTCGCGGGTGTCGGCAGACACCCTCCCATCGGCCATCGTTCGGGATACCGTCGCCTGGGATACTCCGGCGAGACGAGCCACGTCTCTGCTTGTCACCGGGTTGCTCTTCATCGAGTCCATGTTGATCAGGCTCCGCGCTGACCGGTGCTCGTTTCGAGCACGGGCTGGTGCGAGTTTTCCACTTGTTCGTTCCGCATGTCTCATTGGGCGAATGGCCGTCACCTGGATTACCGAGCGCCGGGGCAATCGGAGTGACTTATCATATCGTGCGTTTCCGGGATCGACAGCCGTGCGGGAGCAACTCCCGCCGTCTCCGCTCAAACGTGCTGATCAGAACGCTTTTTCGCGTGCAATTGACGGAGTCCTATGACAGAGGCTCTTGGGTTTTCTGTTTGAGTCGTTCGTAGGGCGTGGATCCGGCGAGGGCTCCGTGGGGTCGATCGTAGTTGTAGTAGTCCTCCTGTCCGGCCCCCAATACTTTGGTCCACTCGAACTGTTACCGATGTCTGAGGAAGAACCGTTACCGATGTGCTGAGACATCACAGGCCCTTACCCTGGGGCTGCGACCCAATGGACACATTTTGGACACAACCAAATCAGATTTCAGTGATCGGAGATGGTCCTATCTGGTCATCCGGCCCTGCAATTTCAGAGTTTTCCGGATCGGGGTTGGAGTCCTGAGGCTCCTGATCGAGCACACGGCTCATAATCGTGGTGTCGCGGGTTCGAGTCCCGCCGTCGCTACCAGAACACTGCTATTCAAACCATGGGGACTATATGGTCCGCTCATTGGTTTCCCTTCGGCCTCCGCATCATCGCGGGGGCCGTTTCGGTTCGTGCCCGTTTCGATTTCCAACGCACGCGGTTCAAGGTCGTGGAGTGAGCGGTTGGGTGCGGTTCGTTCTCCGTCAGCCTCGACGCCATCGACTTCTTCCACGAGAAGCTTTTCAAAGAGTGCAAGCAGGAACTCTCGCCTGGCGGCATCGTCTGCCCGCTCGAACAGAGGTCCGGGCTTCTCCAAGAGGTCGAGATAGCCAAGCACCGCATTGACGCCGTGCTCGATTCGCTCGGTCGTTCGTGCGAGCTTTTCGTCGACCGCCTGACGCTCCAGGCTTACTTTCTCAAGGCGGGTTCGTATCTGCTCCAGCGGCATGGAACCGTCGGCGAGCACGTCGATTAGCCTCTGCTCGGCTCCTCGAAGCTTCTCCGACTGTCGGCGAAGGGACGCCTTCATCTCGCGGTCGGCAATCCGAAGGTCCTCCATGCTTTCCAACAATCGGTCTCGTAGTGCCCCGATCGCCACGGGGCTCAACCGTTCTGCGTAGACCAGGTCGACTAGCTTTCGCTCGAGCAAGTCGACCCGAACGGCTCCGGCCGTGCAGTGGCCGCGTTGCTTGGCGGTGCAGATGTAGTACTCGTAAAGGCCACCGTTCCCACGATTTTGGCTGTAGACCAGACGGCTGTCGCGTCCGTGGCGCGCGCACTCGGCGCAGTAGAGGAGCCCGCGCAAATAGTGGAAATGGACCCGGTCACGATCTCCTGTTCTGTTGCGTGAATCGAGAATCTGCTGGACGGTGAGAAAGGTCTCCTTCGAGATCAGCGGTATATGCCGGCCCGGATAGAGCCTGCCTTTGTAGCGCGTCACGCCTGTGTAGTAAGGGTCACGCAGGATGACGCCGAGCTGGCTGATCGATATTGGCCGCTCGGGTTTGCTTGGAGTGGCTCGCATCACCAATCCCTGTTCCTCGAGGTCAGCCTGAAGCTGCCCGACGGACAGTTCCCCTAAGGCGTACTGCTCGAACGCCCACTTAACCAGCGGACCGCGAATGGGATCGACGTCGATCGTGTTGACGAGATGGCCGCCATACTCTTTCCGAACGTTCAGGTATCCCAGCTTCGCCATCCCGACGCTTCCGCCCTGTTCAACCTTGTGGGCCATCTTGAGACTGATGTCTTCACCGTTTTTCTGCGACTGCCACTGGTTGAAGGCGTCCGTGATGGTCTTCATGATCAGGCCATCCGGTCCCTTGCCGTAGTCCTCCTTTGCAGAAACGATCTCGATACCCTTCTCCGCTAGGGCTGACTCCACGATCGCGCTGTCGGCAACGCTCCGGAACATTCGGGATCGTTGGTAGGCGATGACATGCGTCACCTCGGGGTGATCGTCAATGAAACGCAGCATCTCCTTGAACACCGGGCGCTTGTCGATCGATCGTGCGCTGGCACCTGGTTCCACGAACTCGCGCGCGATGCTGGCTCGAAGCTGCTTCGCTTTCTTGAGGGTGTGCTCTCGTTGGGTCGCAATCGAGTTGCCGTCTTCGTCGACATCCGAACCCGTGTGGGTCTGTCGGCTTGTGGACACTCGCAGATACAAGACTGCGGTAGCACGACGAGCCGCCCTTCGTGCCGCGTCGTTGTTCGTCATTAGGTGCTCGAGTCCCGTTATGGACGTCACGGCGGGCTTTGTGGCTAGTGAATTGAGATCGCTCATTTTGGGGGTTCCTCCAGTTAGGTCCTCCGGATTAACCCTCTCTTCGGCGAGGAAGTCCAGTCCATTTGGGCCCTCCGGGGAAAGTTCAGCCATGCCCGCCCCAGTTGTATCCGGGATGTAGTTTTCACCACGTTTTTCCGCGTCGAGCGTCATGATTGGCTGCCCATCGTGTGCAGATTTTCGGGTAGCCGTCCGACCTCATCGTCTTCGCCAACGACCGCAGAAACCTGGCTCCCAAGGACGACGCGGAACAGTCTTGGGTTGATGCCGTTATGGGTCGTCAGGTGGCGAAGTATTTGTTCGCGGCGGGCTTCGGTCGGAACAACCCAGATCACGAGCGGCAGGACTTCACCGCGACGCTCCTCTTCTCCCGAGCGGTAGTACTCCTGGTACTGGAGACACTTGGTCAAGATCCGGCTTGGTGCTTCCGTCGCGCGGTCGACTTCGAAGAAGTAGCGGGATATGAAGTTGGCCGAATCAACGTCCACGGCAAGGTCTGGTTTGAGAACGACCATCCCGCCAAGGGGGCCGACGTAACGCCGCCAGCACAGCGGCTCAATCTGGAAGTGCCGAAGCGTGAGGGAGATCGTCTTCGCCGCATCGAGCAATGCCAGGTGCAAGTCGGCCACCGCGACCTGATGGCGAAGGAACACCGTCGTCGGATCAGACAGTCGGCGTCTGGGTTCGTCCCCTTCGCCGGCGTGCAGCGATGCAGCTCGTTGCCCCGTGTTGGTGATGGTCCAGACTGCTGCAGTCGATCCTCTTGCCGGTCCGCCAATCGTCCGCTCCATCATGAAAACGAGTCCGAGGACACGGAGCTTCTTGAGGGCTCGGTGGGCAGCCCGAACCGCTGCAAGCTGAGTCGGACGTTCGGCGAAATCGAACCGCGCTACCTGGACGGTTTGCAAGTAGGGGTGCTCCTGCAGCCGAGCAAGAACTGCGTGGTCCATCGGCGAAAGGTGTTCGAGCAACTGAACGAGCTTGTCGGCGCCCATGCGGTCGTGGTTCATGACGAGCACCTCCGCAGTGGTCCTCTGAAACACCACTTGAAAGGTGGTGGAGTCATATCCGCTAATCGCCCCTGTTGGCCGAAGTCGCGGGGCGAGAAGAAGGCGTTCGATGCAGCGACGTGACGACCGGTGTGACGGTTCCTGAGCTTCGGCATGTTCATGACGAGCCTCCCTTTGGGCGGCGTCCGATCGGCTCGTCTGGCGCGATGATGTCCTCGCCGATTCCGATTGCCCGTTCGATCTCCCGGTCGACGTCGGCAGCTGCGCGGCCGTACCGTTCCAGGCTGATGCGCAGGAGCGCTTGGGCGTCAGCGAGTGGCGCGGTCGGTCCGAGCGTGCTCGCCATGAACCATCCAGTCGCTTCTCCGCCGTTCATCAAGTTGGCGTAGACCTCGTGTCGGCCGAGAGACATGAAGTCTTCCGCCTCGAGGTTGGGCGCCCGCTTCGCGACGGCAACCGCATCGTCGTGGTCCAAGCCGAAGGCAATGACGCTCCGCGCGTTCGAGTCCAGGCCGGCGAGAAGAGCGCCCGGGAGTTGGCGTCGATATTGGTGCGCGACTGTGAAGCCGACACCGAGACCGCGTGCCTGGGCGAAGGCATCGGCCAGATCGGTAGGAAGCGCCAAGTAGTCCTGGACCTCGTCGATGAACACGTTCACGATGTGGCGCCGCTCTGGTGGCACTGCTGCTCGATTGAGGATGAGTGGCCACACCTGGCTCACGACGAGTGAGCCGAGGAGTCGCGCTCCTTCGGCTCCGAGGAGCCCTTTGTTCAGGTTGACGAGAACGATGCGCCGCTTTGAGAAGAGCTCCGACAGCGAGAACTTTGGATCGGCTTGTCCGAGCGTGCGACGCAAGCTGGATCGCAAGAGGTACGGTCGGAGCTTGTTGAGTACCGGGGCAATCACTTGAGCGCGCTGCTCAGGGCTCATCGCTTCGTAGCTGTGCCAGAAGGGCTCGAGGCCCACTGGGTCGTGAAGACTTTTCGTGAGGCGACGCCTCACGGCTGCATCGGTCAGCAGCGCGGGCAACATCGCGAGCGTCGAGCCCTTCGTGCGCGCGAGTGTTAGCAATGCCGACGACAGGATGTCCTCGAGTCGTGGTCCCCAGGAGTCGGCGTAGACGGTCTTAAACACGGCGAGCAGTCCATCGGCGATGAGCTCGGCCGAGCCAGGCTCGGCGAACGGATTGATACCGACTGGGAGATCACTCATCGGGTCGATAACCACGACGTCGTCTCGACGGATCGCCGGGATACGAGGAAGGATCTCGCGCGAGATGAGATCGCCCTTCGGGTCGATGACCAGCACGCTGCGACCGTCGTCGATCGCATCGAGGATCAAGTGGCTCATGACCACGCTCTTGCCTGACCCTGTCCGCCCGATGAGTAGCGCGTGCGTGAGTGAGTCCTCTCGACCTAACCCGACACGCAGTTCATGACCGGGTTGTGTCGCGACGGCGAACGGACGCCGCGCATCGCGAAGACCGGTCGGCGCGTTCACGCGTTTCGGATGCTTCGGCGGTTGCCCTGGGAGAAACCCCTTCCCAACTGGCCAACTGAGAAGCGCTGCGACCTCAATTGATGAGAGCGCGAGTGGTCTTGAGAGGAGGCCATTGCTCACAGCCGGGTCGGTGATCTGACCAGGCGCGATGTCGTGCGCGCCCAGTCGAACCCCTGGCGCCTCGAGGGTACGAAGGCCCCCCAGGAGCGCCCGTAGGAGGCCGTGTGTGCGGCGTTCGTTCCCGGCCCGGGCACCAAGCCGGATGGCCGCCTCGAACCCGTGAACGGCGCGTTTGGCCCGATAGCGGGTTCGCGCAGAGGTTGGCAGCTTGTCGGCCTGACCAATGAGCGCGTCGCGCAGGGTTAGGTAGCGCGGCGTGGAATCGTCGTCTAAGGCCGGGGCGAGACGACGTCCTAACGTCAACTGAAGAATGACCTCCTCGGCACTCGTCGCGGCAGATAGTGCGCTGAGCATCGACAGCGTCGTCGCTTCGAGACTGTCGGTGCGAAGCGGCAATCCTCGACCGGAGGCGCGGACGGTCAACGCGGCATCGGGTGCGTCCCGTGATTGGCCGAGAGGCACGAGGTCGTAGCCAGGCAGGTGATGGAAGATCAGCCGCGTGAGTGCCGAGTGGTGGTCTGGGTCAGACCCCAATAGGTAGCGAACGTGGCCCCCGGAAGCTCGGGCCTCAAAGACAATCGTCCCGAGCGTTGAGCTGGCGGCAAGGTGTTCGACGAGCGCCTGCACGTCACTGGCGTCCGGCCTCGCGGGAAAAGCGAGTTCAGACCAAGTACGTTCAGAACGCTTCATCGAGGATCCTCCGGACCTGTGTCAGTTTTCGAGTTGCGATTAACCTCCAGTTGCTGGATGAAGCGAGCCAGTCTTCTCGCATTGGCTTCGCTCAGCCGGTGCGGAATGATTCGGAAGTCACGTTTGCCTCCTGGCCGGCCGCGCTTGCCCGTCATAGTTCCCGCCTCTCCTCTTGCGGGATCGGCTCGCTCACCAGCGGTCGCGCCGACGACGGACCACCCACACGACGACGGCGACCAGCGCGCCAAGAACGACGGTGAGTAGCAGCCAGAGCCAGATCTTTGTCAGAAGGTCGAAGGCCAGCGTCAAGGCGATCGCCGCGACGAGAGCCAGCAAACTGGCTCCGACGAATCGGCTCAGCAGGCTCTTCGGCTCGGGTGCGCTTCTCACTGCTCATCACCGTCCTCCTTGCTGTCGGCGCTCTCATTGCTTTGGCTCGCGAAGTCGGACGGCACCGGGTAACCCCACGCTGCGAGGGAAACGTCGCTATCGACTTCATTGCCCCAGATGCTCCAGTCACTGGTGCTACTCGGACGGAGGCGTGCAAACAGTTCGAGGTACGGCCCATCGAAGAGTCGCTCGATCATCGGATAGGTTTCGGCGGGCTTCACGGAGTGCGCCATGCGTGGGAAATGCAACACGGACCGCTGGCCGCGGAACTTCGGCGTCACCTTGCCTCGGATCCCAACGAGTAGCAGCTCATGCGAGTTGCGAACGTAGTTGCCGAGCCCCATGTAGTACTTGTCCCAGGCAGCGTTGGAGACGTATCGAAATCCCCACGCTTCCATCACGGCAAGGCCGGCAGGCAGCGCGCCGTTGGTGACCCAGAGCAAAAGTGCTGAGTCGACTGCGGCGAGCGACTTGACCGCCTCGCCCATGCCCTTGATGTCCTCCAAGGTCATGAGGTCGTAATGCTTGGAAGCCCCACGAGGCCCGAGCTGGGCTATGTCCCAGGGCGGGTCCGCGTAGATCACTCGGAAGGGACCGTGCTCAGACTGAGTGGCCTCCGGGTGCGTGTTCCTTGTGTTCTTCATTTCGTGATGGTCCTTTCTCCTACGCGAGCTGCTTGTGGTTGCCCGGTCTGGGATGCATGGTTATGAACTGAAAGCGCCGAATCGTCAAGACTTTTCGTCGCGGAGCGCGGTCCTTCGGCCAGAGCGATCTGACGCACGGCACGACGCGCTGAAACAGATGTCCGAGTGCTCCAGGCGCAGGCGGAATCGACACCGATTGAGGGTGTTGTGGAATGGACAACGACCGTTTCGGCAGGACGTGTCAGAGTGGAAAAGGAGCCGCGCCGGGTGCCAGGAGCGGCTCCTTCTGACCTCGGTTAGGAGGCGGGCGGGAGCCCGCGGGACGCCACGTACGCCTGCTGGAGCAAGTCCTTTCTGGCGTCAAGGCCCGCGTTGCTGATCTCGGTCGCCAGCTGCAGAACCGTTCTCCGAAGCTGGGCCTGAGTGCGATCCAGTTCGGCTTCGATGTGAGCACGTCGGCGCTGCGGCCTTTCCGCGATCCAGCCGACACCCGAGGCGATGCCAGCGACTCCGGCACCGACCGCCTTGCCCGCCACGACCAGTCCAAGCGTGAGGAGCACGAACATCAGAACCTCATCAGGGTGTTGATCGCCCCGGCCGTGTACGCGTCGACGATGGCTTTGTAGCGGGGTGCCGCCGTGGGGGTCGCCTGCGTCAAGGTCTGCTCCAGGGCGCTGAGCGCACCAAGGTTAGTGAGGGCTTGGTTCGCGAGTTCGGCACGGTACTGCTCCTTCATCGCGATGACCTTTGCGCCGATCTCGACTTCGCCGAGTGCGCGGTGGCCGACGCGAGCCAGTTCCCGCGACTCTCTGTTCTGGGCAAAGGAGCCGAGGCCCCCTGAGCCGAACGGAACGATGTTGCTCATGCTTTTACTCACTTCCGAGAGAGGGAAGTCGACGGCTTCTGCTGTCGACGAATCCACTTTCTGTCGGGAGCTTGAGATACCTGTTGGTCGCGGATTCGCTCGTTTTTAGCCGCGTTTTCGCTGAGGACCGGAAGCGGTCTGTGTCCGCGAGAATGGAGTCGTGAAGGAGAAACCATCCGTCGATGCCGTGGCCAAGGCACTCGGGAACGTCGGGCGAGTGATGGGCGGGATCGAGGTCGGCCATCTCGTCGCGGACCCGGCCCTCCTCGTGCTCTTGGGTGGCCCCGACATGAATCAACCTTCGACCGGGCGACGACGTCTGGCTCAAAGAGTTAGCACTGCGCTGAGCTCGTACATTCAGGAGTTGCAGCCGCTTGAAGATCGTCTGACTGCCCAGGTCATGCTGGCGACTGAGCATCATCCGCGGGACAAGAACATCGCAGAGCGAGTCGAAGTGATTTACGACGGCGGAAAGGGGCGACTTACGCAGGACAGCTTCAACAAGAGACGACCCGGGGTGGTTCGTCGCTTGGCAGAACATCTCGTCGCAGATTTCGCAGACTTTGACCCCACCACCGCTCCTGCTGAGGGAACTCAAGATCCCTTCGATGCCGAGACCTCAGAGATTCTCTCTGCACTGATTTGGCATGCTCAGGAGCTGGCTTGCTACATGCTGGCTTTTCGCCTCGCCGTAGTCTCGGCATCGCGAGCAAGCGTCGACGACCCCAAGGAGTTCGCCTTGTGGGGAGAACGACTTTCCGAGCCAAAGAACCCTGCTCGCTACTCGTTCTACGAGTACCTCCGCATCGGCGAACTCATTTGGGACCTACAACGGCGGTCGAGCGGTCGCCGCTTCCTGCGCGAATACGGACTGGAACACCTTGAGCATCCAGCGCTTGGATTCGAGCACTTCGTCCCCGTCAGCTTCACTCCTTGGGCGAATGGCGGAGATGACATCATTGCAGCGGGCGTCGTATCGGCGGGGCAGCTTCTGGTTTCTGTCAGCGGACCGTTCGGTACCCGCGCGGACTACCTGGCTCGGCTAAAGACAGATTCGGATCTAAGTCGCGATCTTGCGGAGTGGAATCACGCGATGACGTCGCACATCGCAGATAAGGATTCCCTCTTGGAGTTCGCGAAAGGCCGTGCGCTCGCGCCGCTCGAGGTAATGGGGATTCGTGACCTTCTTCTCGCGCTCGCTGAGGTGGGGCTTAGCCACTTCGCGTCCGTTCAAGCTATGCAAAGCAGGACCCGTGTCCTCGATCTGTTCATAGTGTCTAACGGTGTCGACTGGACGGCTGGTCCCTTGTCGGTTACGCAGGCTACTGACGACGACCTTGAAGCCTTCTCGCAGCGGGCTCTTTGGTCTGCTATGACCATGCATAGATTCCTTGAGTCAACCGAATGGGATGGCTCGGACGACTTGCCTGAACAGCCCGGCCGCAAGACCGAAAGTCCCGGCTCAGAGGCATAAGTGCACGCGACGCCAAAGCACCAATGAGGGCTTTTCGAGCGTCGTACCTTGTGTCGTACCGCTCACGTTGGACACCACATGTAGCGCTTGTGCTAACAGAGGCGGCGTTGTTGTGGTTTTTACAACTTGCTCAAAATCCTGTTGACATTCCGTACCAATAGTTCATAATCCGTTTTCACTCCTCTCCCGAAAGCGGCCTAGAGGATCCCAACCAGGGATCGTCGGTCGCGACGAGAGAGGAGCGTGACGCACATGAGTGACGTCACAAACGCCGGCGGCTATGCGTCGGCAAGCCCGATGCGAACCCTGGCAGTCCGCATCACCGATGACCTGCGTGCTCAGCTGGATGTAATTGCCCAGTTGAACGATCGCAGCGTCACCGAAGAGATCCGAGTCGCCCTGGAGGGCTGGGTCGAGACCACCAAGTCCGACCCGAGAACGCTCCAGCGAGCCGAGTCGGTTCGAGCCGAGATCGAACGCGAGGCAGAGACAAAGCGCAACGCCATCGCGGCGATCTTCGGCGGCTCCGCGGAGACCGCTCCGGCCAAGAGCGGTCCGCGGACCAAACAGGCAGACGCCTGACAGCGGCAGCCGCCCCGAGGTCCAGAGAGCTTTGCGCTCTCCCTCGGGACGGTTGCTGCGCTCACTCGTCCACATCGAGTGGGGCACCACCTCGTTGGTGCCATGCGACTTATCAGGAAACCCATCCGGGTTGCCGGTCGCTCGCACCAAGGAGGAAGCAATGGTCCAAGGACTATTCATCCCGGTCGATCTCGATCGACCCATCGAAGTCCGCAGCTTTGATTCACTCGAGGACTACCAATCGGCAGTCGGCGGATGGATCGAAGCGGTGGACATCGTCCCGATCAGAAGCACGCTCTATGTCAACGAAGAAGGACTCCTCCGGGAGCTTCCGTTCAATGCAAGAGCGACGTTTCTCTGGTGGTACGAACTCCCGCACGTTCGGCAGCAGTCGCTACTGGTTGGCGACGCCGTCTTGGTCGGGCTTCCCGACGAGAACGGCGACACCACCGACGTGCCGGAATCGACGTTCAAGCTGCTCATGGAGAGGACGGCCCACGTGGTGCTCACCCTCTACGAGGACTCGCCACGCTGGATGATGCATCCCTTCGTCTACGATGACTACTTCCAAGCAGTCATCTGGGCGATGGAGCTATCCGACCGGGCGACCGGCGCCAGAGCTGTGCGCGTCCTCACGGAGGAGCAGTTTCTTGACCTACAGGCGAGAGAGACCGACCGGGAACTTTGGGGCATCGCCCAGTTAGACGACGAGTAGCACGCAAAAGCGGCAGTCTGCCGAGGTTAGAGAACTACGAGTTCTCGCCTCGGCTGGCTGCCGCTGATTTCACTTGGAGACTGGACTACTTGCCGTCTGCAAGTGCTACCGGTGGTGGAGATGGGTTCCTGCGGCGATAGTGCGTGCCAGGCTCATAGCGCGTATCCCGTCGAGGTGGAGGCGCTCGGTGTTCCCGTCCAAGACCAGCTCGGGCTGTCGCCGTCCGCGTAGTTGTAAAGGGTCGAGCCTTGGGTCGCCATGACCTCATCAACATCGAAGGTGCTGCCAACCGATGGCGGCAAGGGGCCGCCCGTCACGAGGGAGAACCGGAGTGTCGTTACGGCTGCTGTGGCCGGTGCGGTGAACGTCAGCGAGAGCCGCGTCCATGAGCCGGACGCCAAGGTGACTGTTGGTCCCGCGAAGCCCGCCACCGTGCCCAAGCCAGAGGTGTAGGACGTTGTGTTCACGTAGACCTGTGCCGCCCACGACGTTTTGACGTACCCGGAGATCGTGTATGTCACGCCGGGAGTTACGGCGGTCGTTGCCAGTACTGAGCCGCTCCCTTCCGTGATGTACCCATTGGAACTCGTCGGAAGGACCGACCAGGTGATCCGGGTAAATGGACCGCCATCCACGATCCCGCCCGTCTGCGGCCGACTACCCGAAACGGTCCCCCCGGTTCCGGCGTTGGTGAGCCACGGACTCGTCTTGACCGTGAAACTCGGATTGAGCGCCAGGTTGGTGATTGCCGCCTGGCCACCGTTGCTTTGGCCGGTGCACGCTCCAGTAGTCGGGACGTTGTTGGTGCTCGAGACGTAGAAGCTCGTCGAGTCGACGGTGGCCGTTACGCAGTAGCTCGCGGGGCTGGTCGAGTTGTTGACGCTGTATTGGTAGGTGGTGCCGCCGGAGTCAACGATGCCGGCGATGGCCAAGGTCGTCGGATACGTATCGGAATTCTGAACGCTGTAGGTGGAGAGCGCCGCGGCGGCTTGACTGGCGGACGACTTGGCGACTGCCGACCTGGCGGATTGCTGGATGCCGTTGTAGGCGACGATGACGATCGCCGCCAAGATGCCAATGACCACGATCACGATGAGGAGCTCCACGATCGTGAAACCGTTGCGGCCTCCCGAAGAGCTGCGGTCAGATGGCCGACGACGAGGTCGAAATTGGTGTGGTCGTAGTGCTACCCACATTCCTGCGTCGGAGTATGAAGCATGAGCGTTTTTCAGTCAAGCTCTAGGGCCAGCCTCAGCTTCGTCGTCTACTCCCCATACGAAGTCCCGCCGTAGCCTGCCATCGAGTCGTCGTGAGACGAATGCTCTTTTGTCTTGTTCAACAGAGCCAGGAAGCGTGTCAGGCCAATCGCGGCGATGATGAGTCCGGCCGAGAGCCTTAGGAAGCCCGCTCGATCCATAGGTATTGCTAGTAATTCGTTGATTCGTTCTCTTGTGGTCATAAGTCTCCTTTCACATTGGTTACCTAGCCGGTCTTGAGTTGCTTCAGGCGACGCGCTTACCTGTGACATCGCAGAAACGGGTGTTGGTCGAGAGCATGCAGTAGTAGCCGACCGTGGTCTGGGTGGCGTACTTCGTAATGTCGCCCCCTGTGAGGGTGTAGGTCTGCACTAGCGTTCCGTCCAGGAAGCACTTGATCATGTTGCCAACCTTCACGACCTTCAACGCATACCGGGTGCCCGCAACCGGCGTCATGACGGTAGGTGATCCGAGGACGGTGATGGTGCCCGTGTCGACCTTGAAAAGCTGGAGTTGTGGCGTTGCTGCTCCGGTGCCGGTGAAACACAGGCTGAGCAGGTTGCTGGCGTCGGCCCCGGAGAATGCGAGACCGACGAGGGCGTTGGGGTTGGTCGCGTTGTAGACCAGTTCCATCTCAAGTGAGAAGTCCGATATGGCGGCATCCGCGAGCTCCCGCTGGGTGGAGAACAGCATCACGCCCGGCGTGGTCGTGGAAGTGCTGCTATTCATGATCCGGCCGTACGCGTTCGTCAGGTCGGTTGTGAAGGTCGCTGTCTGCAGGGTTGCGGCCTGCCCCGAAGTTGCGCGCCCAGCGTGCCCGGACAGGGCCGCGTCAGTGCCGCGCTCGAAGAAGAAGTACTCAGGTCCATTGGGCGCCTGCCGGTCCCGTGGGCGAATCTTCGGGCGCAACGTCGTGCCGAGCGCGGCGATCGCCTTCGCGTTGGTGCCGAGGTCCGTCGCGCCGTTCAGCTTCCCGTTGGTTTCCACCAACGCCGGGTCATAATCAATGACGGTGTCGTGCATGCCGTAGGCGACGACACCGAGCTTGAAGTTACCGATCGTGCGCGGGTTGATGACCTTCCCGTATTGGCCGGTGTCAGAGGTATGGATCGCAGCCCACATGTTCGCGCCAACCGATGTTGCGACCGGGTGCTCGAGACGGTTTTTCTGCCCTTTCACCTTGAATAGCACCGGCCCAGCGTTCGACGTGACCTCCGTGACCCGGTTGCCCGTCGTTGCGGCCATGATCACCTGGTTATTGGTACCGTCCAGCAGGATCGCCTCACCGTGGTCAGCATGGGCGAATTGGATGTTGGCCCCGATCACTCGGGTGCGCACCGGAGTGGTATCGAATGACAAGCTCGCGTACGACGACTCGACGCCCGAATCCGGGTAAGTGTCGTTGGTCGAGAGGATGTCGTAGTAGTCGTAGTCCGTCGTCGCGATGATATCGAGTACCCCGTGGCAGGAGTCCGCGTGCAGGTGGCTGGAGGAACCGCCTGTGATTCCCTTGATGGCGTACGCCTTGCCGATCTCGGTACTCGTAATGTGGCCATTCTGGATTGAGGTGTTGTGCATCCCGCGCCCGTCGCCCGTGCGATCGATGACATACACGCCGTGATCAGGCTGACCTACGTCCGTGCCGTCTGTGGCTGTGGCCTTCTTAGAGTTGCCGTAGATACCGCGGAAGATCGAGTTGTCTGCCTGCACCACGGTGAGGATCGTCCAGCAATCTTTACCTGTCAGTTCTGTCCCGGTGATGTTGTTCAGGTTCGGAGTGGAACTGGTTGCGGTCGTTGGGTCGGGGTCGACACGGACACCGCGGTGCAGACCCTCCGCGTAGATGTCGTTATAGCTACCGCCATCTGAACCAGGGCCGAACCAGATTCCGCAATAAGCGGCGTAGGCCACGGGCGTGCCCATGCCGGTCATGTCGATGCCGTCCCCATAGAGCGCAACGCCGGAGATTCGCACTCCCGGAGCGGTCACGTAGAAGATCGTCTTCGGCTTCACGGTCTGGTGGATCTTCACCGACCGGCCACCCTCCCCGTAGATGTGGATGAAACCTGCACCACTGACGGTGATCGCGTCGTTGATGTCGAGCGCGGTGCCGAACGCGCCGACGTGCGGCAAGAGCAGATCCCGCCCTGCAGCCATGGCAGCAGCGATCGCCGAGTTTAGCGCCGACGTGTTCGCTGAAGCGGAAGCTCCACTCGCGCCGAAGCCGAAGTCCTTCGCATATAGCGGCAGCTTCGGGGCGATTTGAATGCCATCAAGGCGTACGCCATCAACATCGCGCATGTATGCCATCAGCCCACGTCTCCAATGCTGTCGTAGACCGCGACGTTGTCAATGTCCGCCTCGTCCTCGGTGAGCGTGATGACCACTACCTTCGTGCCTTCGAGTGGCGTTCCGTCGTGCTTGAGGTAAGTGACGAAAGTGGCATTTGATGACGTAGCGGAAATGAGCTTCTCGCCATCAGCATTGATGACATCGCCATCGGAATCGATCTCGGCGAGCCCGCGAGCGACGCCTACCGATGAGAGCTTTTGTAGCGGGATCTCGCCATCGGGGATCTTCGAAGCCTCGACAGTGCCATCTTGAAGCTGACTCGAACCGATGGCGCCTGGCTTGATCGAGCCGTCAGCGTCATGGCTCTGGGACAGGTACTCGTTGAGGATGTCACCCCACGTGCCCTTGTCTTGTCCCGGAACTGGTAGTCGCGCCATTCACCCCCTCGTGCCCATCGCTTACGTGGTATGATAGTGAGTATAAATCACTTATCCCCGGACGGCAAGAGAATCACGATGTCATCGATCGCGCCCACATTACGAACACGCAGACTCGCCTTCGGGATCGGTTCGTTTCTTATGGCGGTTGCGTTGGTGCTGACCACGCCGGTCGGAGTGTTCGCGGACTATGACTCCGGGACGTATGGCGCAGATGCCTATTCCGTTGAGAATCAGGCGGGACCGGGAGCAGGATTGACGACGCCAGGCGACGGGAAAACCGGCTCGCCTGGTGATCCAAACACTGCATGGGGTTCGGCGATCCCCGTCATTGGTCCGGTGGTCGCTCGCGTCGCCGCGTCGACCCAAGCGCAGTGGATTGTTGGTGGTATCGCCCTTCTCGTCGTGGTTGCGGCTGCGACCCTGCTGCGCCGACGGCGCGCTTCCTAAGGGGCGAAGTGTCTTCTCCGATCTCGGCTTGCCGTGAGACTAGCGGCGACGCAGGGGCCGCAACCGCTGTCGGAGTGGTCCGATACAGTTTCGAGCAGGGCCAAGTCAGGCCCGTTTGTTGACTTTGGAGCTGCTTGTGCCGAGCGAACTCGAGCTGATCAGCGATGGCGATGGCATCGCGATTTTCGGGGACCCGGCTGCGATCGAGCGGTTCCTTGCCTCCGAAGGGTTGCAGTCGCGAGAACTCGGCTTACAACGGCTCGGTTCGAAGCTTGGCGCGGCGTCTGGAATGGCCCAGGCCGGTTCAGAGGTGGCGGCCAACTCCGGTCGCTGGGTGAAGCTGACTGAGCAGTCGGCGGCTGCGCTCAAGCAGTCAACGCTCATGAAGGGGTCGAGTCCCGGCGTCAGTCGTGCAGTGCTCACCGAGAATGGCGGCAAGGTCAAGGGGATCTTGGAGATCGTTAAGACGCCGGGGTCCATACTGACCAACCCAGCAATGCTGGCTGGCGCTGCAGGGATCATGGCGCAGCTCGCCATGCAGCAAACCATGGACGAGATCCTCGACTACCTGGCTGTGATCGACGCGAAAGTCGACGATGTCCTACGCGCCCAGAAGAACGCGGTGCTTGCCGACATGATCGGGGTGGATTCGGTCCTCGACGAGGCCATGATCGTTCGCGAACATGTCGGACGAGTCTCCGAGGTGACTTGGTCGAAAGTGCAGGGCACGGCGCTCACGATCGCCAAGACACAGGCTTATGCATTGCTGCAGCTGGACGCAATCGCGGAGAAGTTAGAGAAGCAGACAAAGGTCGGGAACCTCGCGGACGCATCACGCGAAGCCGAAGCCAAAGTGGTGGACTGGCTCGCGGTCCTGGCGCATTGCTTCCGCCTGCAGGACGGCCTCGCTGTACTTGAGTTGGACCGCGTCCTTGATGCTTCGCCCGAGGAACTCGACCGGCACCGGATGGCACTGCATGCAGCCCGGCAAAAGCGCCTGGAGTTCATTACCAAGAGCACTCGGGTACTGCTTACTCGGATCGATGCGGCGGCTGGCACCGCCAACGAGAACGTGCTCCTGCACCCCATGAAGGCGTCAGCAGTTGTGCGCGCCAGCAGCCATGCGGCTGACGACGTGCTGAAGTTCCACGTTCGGCTCGGGATCGAGGACGAGCAGCACTCGCTGGAAGCGCGGCGTTGGCGAGATGCGGCGGTCGAGACTCGGGACAAGGCGATCAAGACGGGCGCAAACGGTGTCGGGTCTGTCGCGCGCCTTGGGAGCGAGACCTTTGAGCGCGCTACGTCCGCAGCTACCAAGTTCGCGGGCGACGTGGTGCAGCACCTGCCACTCCGCCGATCCTCCAGCACGGATACCGGCGCCGACGAGGGCGAATAGCCCCCGTTACTTGCCGTAGGCGGCGCTGGCCTCTTGCCTTCCTTGGGGTCAGAGGCGTCGGCACGCAGCCATGAATCGTTCACGGAAGAGCGGTTGCTGCCCGCTCGCCGGGAACGGAATGAACTTGTCATGGAGGACTCGAAGGCCGGCCGCGCGAAGCGGTTCGTTCAAGAGGTCGAAGACGTTCCGCTTCACGAGCACGATGCCGTCAGGCGCGAGCTCGCCAGCGAGGCCGACTGTCGCGTCAATGTCCTGTTGCAGTGCCGCGGCTCGTTCTGAACGTGAGTGGTAATTGACCGGGACCGAGGCGAGGTCGATGAGGTAGACGCCACGATCACGAAGCTTCGCGAGCCATGGGGCTTTCGCTACCGGCCCGCTCTTGAGTTCGGGATTGTCAAAGAGGACGTGGACTACCTGGCGGAACAAGCCGTCGCGGCCGGTCAGGTTGTCGTCGTAGAAGAAGCGCCGGTTGGCTTCGTCGCCACCATCGTCCGGAGCGCTCTCGGCAATCAGGAGCAGGCGGACCTCATCGGGCCTCCAGCGGGCACGACGCTCGGCGTACCAGGGATCCTCACTCACTTCTCTACTCTGGCACCTTGCTGGATCGCGGCCAGCTTCCGCTTCGCCTCGGCCACAGCTGCCTCGGCCTTGGCAACATCCTTCTCAGCGTGACGTACTTCGGTCTCGCGCTTTCGTTTCGCCTCAGCCTGGCGGTCGGCGGCCTCGACGATGCGTTCCGAAGTCACAATCCCGCGGGTCACCCCGCAGTCAGCGCAGTGAGCAGTCGAGCCGGCCAAGTAGCGATTTGTGTGATGCACTTCCCGCTCGACTCGGTGGCCACAGGTCAACGACAGCGCCCAGACGTCGAGTTCTTCCTCACGCCGGGTCACGCCCTTCAATATCCGCGAGATGTTCTCCATCTGACTGGCAGACAGGGGGAGTGGCGGGCAGCACAGGCCACAGTGCGTTGCCCTCGATCCCTCCATGCTCCAACGGTGTGCGTGGCAATCGCGATGGCGTTCGGTGAAGGCGGCGTCGGCGACTTCGCGCTCTAGCCGCTGCTTCTCGTTGAGCTGCCTGAGAGGTGGCCAACTGCCGAGGTTGTCGATCACCGGGAGTCCGCATCCTCGGCACGGTTCCCCGGCCGCCGCTTGTTCGCGGGTCAGGTACATGCCTTTCTCGTGCCACACGCGTCGGCGGGCTTCGTGACGGAGCGCATCATCCTCAGCACGCTGCGCGGCAGCGATTCTGCGCTTCTCGGCTCGAGCTTCCTTCTCAGCCTCGGTCAGTGCCATCGACGGGGCTGACTACTTCGCGGGCGCCGTGACTCGATCGCGAAGGATCTCGACGATGCTCGCGCGGTAGCGGTCCTTCACTCGGTGCTTCACGCCCTTCTTCATCTCAGTAACGAGCTTCTCGACCTCTTTGGCGTGCCGGAAGGAGCCGCCTGCCGCAAAATAGGCGCGTAGCCACGCGTCGACCTCAAGCGGATAGCCGGCCGCAGTGAAGGCTCGCACGAGCTGCACCACCGCGTCCTTCCCGTTGCCCGAACCGAGACCGTTGTACTCCTCATTGACCATCGACTTGCCGGCCTCGACCATCACTGGGTCTGGCGCCGGGAGGGTCGCGCTCGTGTGCAAATTGGTAGCTCCGAGTCCGTCGAGCCAGGTCCGCACGATGTCCCGAGGCGACCAGATCATGACGAAGACGCGCTCAAGAGATCCGCCATTCACCGCGCGGGCTAAGGCCTCGAGGTCAGCATCTTCAAACGGATGAAGCACCACCACGGCGCTCGTCACCGTTCGATCTGCCCCATCGAGCCTTCCCAACTGCTGGATCGCGAGGACCTTGCGGCTCGCAGAATCTGGAGCGATGAACTTCCCGGTCTCGAAGTCAGCGTCGCGGCGACTATTTGGCGAGAAGTCTCGAATGTCCTTCACCGCGAAGAGGTAGGGCGGCTCGCCGAGCCATTCGCGGATCACGGCGCTCTGCGGCACCATCGTCGTTCCGTGCTGAGCCCAATCTTCTCGGACCACGTACGCGAGCTGTGTCATGCCCTCATGGTCGCAGCGCCCAAGGACATTTCAGGCGGCGCGCCAGCGTCTCTTTGACGTCAGGTGCCAGCCCTTACAGTCGGCGCAGTAGTAGGCGAGCGACTCGACCTTCGCCCGGTATGACTTGTCCTGATGCTGGACCTTTGAAAGCGCGAGAAGGGCCGCGATTCGATCGCGGTAGCTCACCTTCTGGCATTTCGTCATGGCAGATAGTGTGCGGACGCCCGCCGACATTCTGATTGTCAGTTGTCGACGGTAGCTTGGCGATCAAGCTGGAAACTAAAGGCGGATCGCGAGGTGACTATGACTCTTTACATCGACGGCGCGTGGACTGGTTGGTCCGGGGACACCATCGTGCAGCTGACCGATGGATCGGTCTGGCGCCAGGACGAGTATCGGTACGAGTACCACTACGCCTATCGCCCGAAGGTCGAGATCTCGAAGGGCAAGATGCAGGTCGCCGGGATGCGGCACGCGGTGCGGGTTCGTCGAATCTAAGTCCTCGTTTAGCGATGGCGCGACTGTGTGGACAACTTAGGTCGGTGGCGTTCACATTCCGAGTAGCTTCAGCTCGTGGAAGACGACGGGCTGGGGGCGCCAAACTGCGAGCCGTGCCTGCTTCCGATGGACCCTGCGGGCGACGGGCGAACCGCCCACTGGCTCTGCACGGAATGTGGGCTTGTGCGGCTCTAGTGAGGACGGACGGTACCGTCGACGCCGTCGGCGACTCCCAAGTTTTGCCAGAAGCCTCAGCGGGGCGCTCCCGTGCGCCTGTCCAGCAAACGAGCGCTCACGAGAGAAACTGTGTACTGATGTCGAACCCCGCCAAGCTCTTCCCGGTGCCCCCCAGCAGCGCCTCCGTCTTTGGGGGCAAGCTGAAGCCGACCGCAGCCAACCTCGCCCTCAACCCTGTAGCTACGCCGCAGACGTTCTTCACAGAAGGACCTCTCCACGGCGCGGCCCACTACGTGGACGATCGATCCCTCATTCTGAAAGGTGATGTCCTCACTGAACTCCAGCGCATGATCGACGCAGGGATCCAGGTTGATTCGATCGTGACCTCTCCGCCGTATTACGGCCAGCGGGACTATGGAAACCCCGGTCAGCTGGGCCTCGAGGATCATCCGCAGCAGTTCGTCGACAACCTGGTCGAGGTGTTCGCCCTCTGTAAGCAGGTGCTTAAGGAGACCGGCTCCCTCTGGGTCAACCTGGGTGACACGTACTGGAGTGGCAAAGGCGCTCACAAGAGCGGCGAGTCCAAACAGGGCGCGCGACGATTCGGCATTCGTCCGCAGGACCGTCCGGGCGACGGTCACTGGGCGCGACCGAAACAGTTGCTTCTGATTCCCCACCGCCTCGCCATCGCGCTCCAGGACGACGATTGGTTGGTGCGTAACGACAATGTCTGGGTTAAGCCCAATCCGATTCCGGACCAGGTTCGTGACCGTTCGTCTGTGTCGCACGAGTACGTCTTTCATCTGACGAAGAACCGCTGGTACTACTACGACCGTCATCCAGTCGGCCGGAAGATGACGTCGGGCCGGATGCTTCCTCCACTCGACACTTGGTTCACGAGTCCTGCTCGCGGACGCTCGTTCCACAAGGCGACTTTCTCCGAGGACCTCGTTCGGATCCCGGTGTCGTCAACAACTCCACCAGGCGGAGTGGTGCTCGATCCATTCAATGGATCCGGAACAACGATGGCATTTGCCCGCAGGCATGGCTTCCGTTCGGTGGGCATTGACATCAGCGCTGAATACTGCGACATCGCCGCCGATAGGCTAAAGGCAATAAAGGAGCGCGACGAAGAGGAGGCGTAAGTGCCGTTGTATCTGCCTTCCACGCTCGTTAAGACTGCTCAGCGAAATCTTTCGACCTCCCGAGCGATGCCACGCTTGACGGACTACTTGGTGTTCAAGCGCGCTTTGGTCCTTTCCGGAGGTCCAACTGCTCAGGTCATAAGCGGCACTCGATCGTCGCCGTACCAAGACGCGCTCTCACAATGGACGCTGTCTGGCCTCGACGACAACCTGACGAAGTACTTCAATCCGTTCGAGTCCACCCTCGTCAAGACCGGTGGATTCCGCGGCATCAAGTACGCCTCCAACGGCCCAGACAACACGTGGGGTGGATGGCAGAGCGCACTCGATCCGACGCCCGTCGTGTACGTCCGAGGAACATCGAACCCGAAAGAGTTCGCATTTGCGGAGATCTCGGCCGCGGACCTTGAGCGCCACTTTCTGATCGCCGAGTCGGCAGGCGACACCACCAAATTGCCCCGCCTGATCGACCTTGCCCTTTGGTGGCTGCGCGACCGTGACCTTGAGGTGCTTGGTATTGATGAGAACGCTGACCCGCAGAGGTTGATCGACACCGTCGTGTCCGAAGTGGGACTCACGCCCACCGAGATCGGTGCCCTTTTCGATTCGCGTGATCTCACGCTCGATGTGACTTAGGGCGAAGGGCGACTCGAATGGCACTCCCGCTCTCCGCTAACAAGCCCGACCCCCACGACTACCTGCCCGCCCCTCCGCGGGCGGCCGCGCCGGTGGGAACTGCGAGCACCGCGTCCGCAGGCTCAATGACGTCAGTGAGCGACGATGACTTCACCGCGATTCTGGACTACATCGCTGCTCGCGGCTTCAGCTTCGAGCCGTGGCAAGTCGCGGCATACATTACGGCGGCGCGTACCAAGCCGTTCGTTATCCTGGCGGGGGTTTCAGGCACAGGCAAGAGCGCACTTCCCAAGTTGATCGCGGATGCAACAGGCGCGGCGATTCGGATCGTCCCCGTGCGACCGGACTGGCACGACAGTTCGGATCTGCTCGGCTACGAAGGTCTTGACGGGAAGTTCCGGCCGGGCCATCTGTTGCGCGCGGCGGCGGACGCCCAGGCAGAGCCGGATAAGCAGTTCTTCTTCCTGCTCGACGAGATGAACATCGCCCGGCCCGAGTACTACCTGGCTGAAGTACTCAGCCGGATCGAGGAAACGGGCGCGTTGGCGGCCGATGAGACCGGCCAGGCGCTGCGGCCAGACGCTTCCGGGGAAACCTCGACAGGTGCTGCATGGGCCGACGTAAGTCTGCCCGCCAACCTGGCGCTCATCGGCTCTGTGAATATGGACGAGACGACCTTCGGGTTCTCACGCAAGGTGTTGGACCGCGCCTTCGTCATCGAGTTTTCCGACGTCGACCTTAGCCAAATCGGTGACGGCGACGACGCCAGTGCAGCCACTCCGCTGGCGTGGGGAGCGGACCATTGGGAACGTGCAGCCGTCACGCTGGCGCGCCATCCCGACCGTCACTCGCCCCTAGTTGCCCAGGTCATTTCGACTCTGGACGAAGTGAATCAAGTGCTCACGGAGTGCCAGTTGCAGTTTGGCTACCGAGTGCGGGACGAGATCGCGTTGTTCTGTCTGGCAGCGCAGTCCGCGCCGGAGGCCTTTCAAACTGCAGATGGCGGACAGATCGGCGCACTGGACCTCGCGATTTCCATGAAGGTGCTTCCCCGAATTCAGGGGTCAGGCGTCGCCATTGGAAGGTTGCTTGACCAGCTTGCGAACTGGGCACAGCCTGCTAGCGGCGACGCACCTTCGTTCCCTGTCTCGGGCCAGCGCCTCGACATGATGCGTCGCCGGCTCATCGAAACGGGCTTCACCAACTACTGGTTGTGATCCGGTGCCGACTCTGCTCAGTATCGAGACACAGTACGTCACGGTCGATATCCAGGGGCGGGACGGCCCGCCCTCAACCCTGGCCGCTCTTGGACATCTGCCACGAAAGCCGCATCTAGCCGTCGAATCGACAGATGGCGACTTCACGCTGATTGGCGGCGATGACCCTCCTGCCCTTTACGAGGAGTCGGTCTATTGGTTCGTCGTGCAGAGCAAGGTCGCGGGCTCACGTCCCTTGATCGTCCAGCGAGACCCGAGCTTGATCGCTCGCAGCGACGAACTTGCTGACAGCGGCATCGTTGCGGCGACCGTCGTCTACCGCCGACAGGTGGGGTTGTCGAAATGGGGATTCCGAGTCGGAGAGCAGGAGCTCTCACTCGAGCTCGAGGTCTTTCCCGCCAAGCTCGACTATGACGTGGATTATGAGGCCCTGGTCGACGACGTCGCTGACGTGAAGCGAGTACTCGCCCTTGAGTATTTCCGTGGGACCTATCGTCTGGGCAGTGTTGATCGCAGCAAGGTCGGGGAACCGCTCGAATGGATCACTATTCTTCGTCAACTCATCGTCGATCTGGAACGATCCGTCCAGCAGGTCAATAGATCGCCGCAACGGAGCTTGCGCTATGAGCGGCAGCTGACGCCGCTGCATCAAATTCGTGGAGCCACCCCTTCGGTGGTTCGATCCGTCACGCGGGGCGAGGGCGTCGGGGAACTCGTCGATATCAGCGGGGTCGGCAAGGTCCATGCCCAACTTCCCGTGGATCGGGCGACGGACACGCTCGATACCTTCGAGCATCGCTGGTTGCGGTCCCGGCTTCGATTCGTTCACGCCCGACTGCTTGGCCTTCGCGCCGAGCAGGATGAACGCGTCGCGCGGGCGCAGAGCCGCGGTGGTTCCGCTCCGACTCGACTGACAGCCGAGCAGGGCGAACTCACCGACATGGTGCGGGCCCTCGAGCAACTCATCAAGTTGCCCGTCATGGAAGCAGCGACGGTCGAAGTGTCAGCGTCATTCACGTCGCTTCAGCTCCAATCGGGGATTGGTTACGGCGAGGCATATCGAGTGCTGACAGCCCTGAGCTCGGCCCTTGGCGTCGCGAGCGAAGCGCAGCCGTACTCACTTTCGGATCTAAGCGAGCTCTACGAGGTGTGGTGCTTTCTGAAAGTCATTCAGGTCGCTCGCGAAGTGACCGGAGCCGAGGTCGATCTGTCGCGAGTCCTGACCACGGCAAGTGCCGGGCTTCGATTCAACCTCGTCAAGGGAGCGAGGAGTTCAGTCACACTCCGCTTTCCGGGGGGCCAGGTCACCTTTACATACAACCCGGAATACCGAATGCCGACTGGACTTCAGCGTCCGGACATCGTTGCTAAAGTGCGCCTGACAGGTTTGCCGGAGGCGATCATTGCTTTGGACGCCAAGTACCGACTCGATGCTTCGACCCAGTACGTCGCGCAGTTTGGATCGCCTGGTGCTCCGATCGACGCGGTGAATGCCTTGCACCGCTACCGGGATGCGATCCGACCGCTCATAGACGGTGCGCGCACACCGATTGTTGTGGCGGGCGCCGCACTCTTCCCCTGGCAACACCCGCTCAGCGCGCGTGATTACGGCTTGCGCCGCTCGATCGATGAGGTCGGGATCGGAGCACTACCTTTCTTGCCGAACAACGTCTCAGGCGTTGCTGAGTGGCTTGGCGAGTTGCTCGCTATGCCCGTTGGCGTGCCGGCCTGAGCCGCTAGCGAGCTGATTTCGCGAGGTGCTCGACCCAGAGCCGTTCGCTGTTATCGTGATCGAGGTAGCGCAGCCGTAACTCGTGAACAATCGACGCGGCGCGTTCCGTCGGAGCAGTTGCGAGTGCGTCGTCGAGAAGCCGGTCCAGCCCGACGTGACGACCTTTCGCAGGGTCTCCCAGGTGCCTTTGATATTGCTCGAACGTTCGGACGGCATCCTGGTCAGCGGGATGGCTGACCAACAGCAACGTGGTTTGACTTCCTCCGTTATCGACTTCAAGGGTGCGTGCTCCGAGCGCGTGACAGCGAAGTAGTTGGCTGATCGCGCCGTCGGAAAATGCTTGCCCAGGTTCGGGCCAGAGACCGGTTCGGTCTGCAAGTGCCCGGTACCGAGCGCTGTTACCAAGATCCAGGCGACGCGAGCTGAACCGATCGGTGTACTTGAGTTCGAGCACAACTCCTTCAATCCCATCCGGCGTGCGCAACCGGAAGAACGCATCCACCCGCGTCATGTCTCCGAGGTACCGACTCCGAGCGGGCGGCGCGAACTCGACGTCCCATCGAACGACTTCAAGAACATCATGCCGCCCGAGGATGGCTTGGAGGACAGCCAGCAGCCACTCCGAGTCGCTGCAGAGCGGGCCCATCAGGTTGACCAACAGAGCCTGGCTGGACGTCATGTGACTGGTCATCCGAACTGGATCGACGCCCCAGCCCTGCGTCCGACGAAGCAGGAACAGATCCCGGGCTTGTGGCGTGGTGAAGTTGACTCCGGCCGCTGCATGGTCGTCGGGAAGGATGCTGCCGAGGGGTCGGCCATTCGGAGTCGATCCCCAGTCAGGAATGCCGAGACGGCTTGCGCGGTACCAGGACTGGTGGAACCGAGCTCGCCTGCTGTGCGCTGTCTCAGAGAGCCGAGGTTGATCGCCGAGCTCTTTGAGGTCGACCACTTCGGCCATCGCGGAGAGGGATCCAGGCGACAACGGCACAAGTCCAAGGTATTCCCTCGCCTGTGGGTAGGAGCAAGGTTGACCCATGGTGGAAATGCTCGAGCGGGATCGTCAGACGCTGACATCCAGCGTCCTTCGCATCGTCAAGGCGAGCAGCGTTCTAGCGACCGCCGCTCTCGAAGGTAAATGGAGCTTCGTGCTGCTGCAGTCAAACGCCCCGGCCTGGGCCGGCACGAAGCTCTGGGATGGTAACGAGGCGGTCGGAGGCGTCCGCTTCGGAGTGCAGCGGACGATGTTGGCCGCGTGTGAGCAGGGACGAGGGGTCGCCGAACTAGCTCGCTCCTCTCACGGGTACACCGTTGCGCTGGCGACCTTGACACGCGGTGTTGTTGAAGCACTCGGCAGGGCTCGATGGATCTTGTCCAGTGAGGTGGCCGACGACCTGTTGATCCGGCACGCCTCCCTTGAGTTCGGGGATCTGCGTTACCCAGCGCAGCACACGCTCAATGTTCATCATGTCGGCGTTGCAGACCAACGGGTGCCGGCGGCGACCTATCGCCAGGGCATCATGGACGGACTCAGCCGATTCGGTCTTGCGGTGAGCAAGGTCGGACTGATGGATCTCGCCATCGGTGTGCTCAGAGAGATCTACAACGAAGCGCCGCAGCTTTACTCTGGCCTATCGGCGGCCGCGCACGGGCAGGGTTGGGCGACGGGCAACTTCTTCGACGCCACCAGCCGAACGCTCCTTCGCGATGATCAGATGCTCATTGAGTACTGCGCCTACGTCATCGAGACGACCATCCTTGTTTCCGACCTCCTCATTGCGACCATGGTTCCGGACCAAGCCAGCGTTGACCGATGGACGTCGGCGCGTGACCAAGTCGACGCTCAGCTATCGGTCATTCTGCGGAAGCGAGACGTTTCGTCACTTCCAAATTGAAGGCGCGACGGGATTGTTGAAAGAAAAGCAGCTTTGGTCTTGCCGCGCGGCGACTTTTGCTTCATAACTAGAGGCGCATATCTAAATAACCAGATGAAAGAAACGTCATGAAGCTCAGCCGTCTCAGAGTCGAGAACCACAGCCGAATTGCTGACGTCGCGATCGAGGTTCGCGACCACCTGGTGCTCGTGGGCGCGAACGATGTCGGCAAGAGTTCTATCCTCCGCTGCATCCAACTGGCACTCGGGGCAACCACCGCGCAGCTTTACGCTCAGATCTCGGTTGAGGACTTTCGCGCGGCGGATGCCGAAGTGGTCATCGAGGCAGAGCTCATTGACTTCAAAGACGAAGACCGCGCGGCCTACCCCGACGAGATCAACATTGATGCGGCGACGGGTATCGCCTCGCTCACCATTCGTCTGACAGCGATGATCGACGAAAACGAGACGATAAATATCGATCGAATAGCTGTCGGTGCTGGCACGCGTCGTCAGCTCTCGAG
Source organism: Galbitalea sp. (assembly GCA_036271795.1). GTDB lineage: Bacteria > Actinomycetota > Actinomycetes > Actinomycetales > Microbacteriaceae > Galbitalea. Next base: position 36,897 of record DATAZY010000096.1, on the reverse strand, counting down.
GCAGCAACTTGATCAGATCGGCTGGCGCTTTCTCAGCGCGACAAGCCAGTCGCGAGAGTTGCGGGATGACCGTCGCTCCGCACTCACTGATCTTCTCGCTGCTGTGGAGCTCGGGGCCGAAAAGGCGACGTTCGACGAGGCGGTCGAACGGTTGGCTACGGTGTTGTCCGAGTCGACAGTGATGGAAGAAGTCCGCGGAGATCTTGCCACGCAACTCTCGAAGGCACTCCCGAATGCGATAGGCACCAGCGATCTCGCATTCGTGCCAGGCTCTGCAGCTGACCAGGACGTTCTGAGTGGCGTCAGACTTCAAGTGCAAAAGGACGGCTCGCTTCGAGATCTCACCGCACAGTCGGATGGAACTCGGGCTCTCTACGCGATCGCGCTGTACGACCTCACGAGTTCGGGCGCGAACGTCGTTGGCATCGACGAGCCGGAGATTCACCTTCACCCGACCAGTCAACGAAGCCTTGCCCGTCTCTTGAAGGCGAGTCCCAACCAGAAGATCATCGCCACCCACTCGCCCGACGTGGTCGGCGCGTTTGATCCGGATTCGATCGTGGTGGTCCGCGCTGGCGGGAACGTCGTTCAGCCTCATGCGGGATTCCTAACACAGGATGAACGTCTTACCGTTCGCTGGTGGGTGCGTGACCGTTTGGAGCCGCTCACGGCTCGACGGGTAATCGCCGTGGAGGGTCTCTCCGATCGCATCGTCGTCGAACGAGCCGCTGAACTGACCGGTCGAACGCTGGACCGTCTGGGGGTCTCGCTCATGGAAACCGGTGGGGCAGGTGACATGGGTGCAATCGACACGTTGTTTGGTCCAAATGGGTTCGACGTCCCGCTCTCCATGTTGATCGATGTGGATACCGAAGTCGCCACTGCGACCAAGCTCGGCGTGCCGATCGCCGACCTGAACACCCGAGGTGTTTGGGTATCCCGCGCGGACCTTGAGGACGAGTACACCGCCGCGATCGGAGCCGCAGTCCTTCAGGGTGCCCTCGCCGCTTCAACGCTTTTCAAGCCAGGACAGCTGGCGTTGCTGATCGCATCTGGCGCGGGCGGTGTCTTTACAGACGCAGACGTTGCGACTTTCTGCCGGAGGTACAAGGTCAACGCAGCGCTTGTCGCGGCTTCTTTACTCACGGATACGTCTGCGCGCGCGATCGTGAGTATTGACGGACTCCTCACCCAGGTGGAGGCAGCGCTATGACAGTTGAGCCGACCGCGGCCCAGCTGCAGATTCGAAACAGCAGCGCGAGTGGGCTGCTTGTCGTCGCTCCGGCGGGCTGCGGTAAGAGTGAAGCATTGGCCCTCCGAGTACAGGGCATGCTGCGTCGCGGAGTGGCACCCGGTGCGCAGCGCATCCTCGTCGCGACATTCTCGAACCGCGCAAAGGACAACATTCGCGAGCGCCTTCGCACCTATCTCACCCCCGCTGAACTTCGCGACAAGGTCACCGTCATCAACTTTCACGGGCTGTCCGCGCGCCTGTACAAATCACATGCGGGCGCGATCGGACTCGACCCGGAGTGGACTCTGCCCGAGAACGACTGGGTGCGGGAACAGTGCCAGCGGATGGGTCTCCAGTGGGGACAGATATCCGCTGTCGAACGGCCGCTTCAGCGCATCAAACAAGCGGCTGTCGACGATGCCGAGGTCATGCGCGCCCTTGAGGTGGTCGGCAATACTGACGCGATAGGGGTCGAGCAACTGCGGGTTGCGAGCCAGCAATTGACCTACGACGACCTTCCTCGCCTGGCCGAGTTAATCCTGGAGCGCGAGGAGGTTGCTGAACTCTACCGGGCGCACTTCGCTGCCGTCGTGGTCGACGAGTTTCAGGACCTCACGCCCCAGCAGCTTCGCATCATCAACCGCATCGGTGCCGGCCGAACCACCTACGCGGGAGACCTGGCGCAGGGCATCTACGGCTTCACCGGTGCGAGGCCGCTCGAGGTTGACGCTCAGATTCGCGCCGAGGTTAGTGAGGTTGTTGAACTCAATGAGTCGCATCGATCGTCGCCGGCTGTGCTGAGCGCCGTGAACGCGCTGGTGCCGCTCACCCTCGGCACGGAGCTGACGTGTGCCGCACCCGAGACCTGGCCTTCGGGAGGACTCGCGGCAGAGGTAGGGCTGGTCACAGCGACTGATGAAGCTGCCTGGATCGTGCAGTTCGCGCAGGCGGTCCTTTCCAGGGCGCCTGGTCAGCGCATCGGAGTCATATCCCGCATCGGCTCGCGACGCCGATTCGTTGACGCAGCCTTTGTGGCGCAAGAGGGCATCGATGTGCATCGCTGGGACGATGGAGTCCTCGACACTGAGACCGCCAGAAGGGTGCGAGCGGTTCTGAGCGCCCTCGACGCAGCGGCAGTCGCCGCCGCGACAGATCCGATTGAGTTCCTCCGCGAGTTTGCGTCATTCGACCAACTCCAGGACCCAGCCGACCGGATCGCTTTGGCCGACGCTTTGAGCTGGGTTCTTGATCTTCTGAATCAAGGAATCGCTCCTGCGGCGATCTCGAAAAGGGTTCGAGTAGGTGACAACTCGACCTTGCTCACGAAGCCGGGTGTGCATCTGCTCTCGGGCCATGCCGGGAAGGGCCAGCAGTTCGATTGGGTCGTCGTGGTTGGCACTGAGGATGGGGTAGTTCCCTTCTTTGACGCCACGTCCGAGGAAGCGTTGCTCGAGGAGGTGCGCGTGATGTCGGTCATGATGTCCCGTGCTCGCCACGGGCTGGTGCTCACTCACGCGTCGTCTGTGGAAGCGACTACGGGTCGTGTATTCCAAAGACAGCCGTCCCGCTATTTCACCCCGGAGCTGCGGGCAACTCTTACCGACGCGAACGGGATCGTCGCCTGGTTCGATGCCGCCGATTGGACGGCAGTCCCGGGGCGCTAATCCTTCGGGAAGGGCTCGCCGCTCGGCCAGTCCGGCACAAGTTCCAAGAGTTCCCGAGGCTGTTTTTGAGCGAGCACGGTTTCGACCTGGCCCCCGTCCAAGGCAGCCTGATGCCAGATATCCAGCGACGGCACGGACTCGGTTGCCGAAGGATGGACCCATAGGGTTGGAGCGATAGTCGCCGCGATCTCAGGAGCAATATTCGGACCAATTAGGACCCCGGCGATGTGAGGGTGCCGCCACGCTCCTGGGTAGCCGAAGTAGCCGTTCTGGCTGCGGGAGTTGTAGGCGCCTTCCGGGTCCGCCTGCTTGAAAACGACCATTGCTGTGCCGTACAACGCGTTCATCGTTTCGAAGCTGCGATCGAACCCGGTGTTCATGTTGAGAGCGAGCAGTAGCGGTCGATCTAGCTTGCCGTAAGCGGACCCCTTGTCTTTCAGGGCATCTCGCAGCGGTGCCTCGTCATTGACTTGCCGCGCCTCGCCCGAACTCCACATGCCGAGCGGGCGGTGATTGGCTCTTCCTCGCGCGTCGGCTCGAATGGGCATCGGGCGAAACTCGAGCTCCCAACCGTCTCGGACCCACCGATACCTTTCCCCCGTTGAACTGAGGAGGTCCGTCGGATCGATCTTGTCGGGGTCGAGGCCGCTGAGCCAGGTCTCAACCTCTGCTTTCAAGCCCTTTGTTGACGGCGCCCATGGCCCAACTCGTCCAATGTGAAGGTCGACGAAGAAGTTCGGGCTGGTCATCCGGTTGATCGCATCGAACACGCCGCGAAGGCGGGCATCCTCGCCGTCGGTCGATTTGCCAAAGATGCATTTCGCCTCGACGTAGAACTCCGCTTCGGTGCTCGTCACCAAAAAGTCCGGTTGACGTGCGCTTTGGGGCACCGTCGGATGGACCCGAACCTCGTAGCCCGACCGGCGGAAAGTCTCGTGGAGGTAGAGTTCCCAAAACGCGCTTGACCACTGACGGATGTCTGGTGAGCGAAGTCGACCCACGAGATCGGACTTTGCATCCGCCGGATAAGCGTCGGCCCACTGTTCGACTAACTCGCGAATCTGGTCCCAGTAGTCGCCGGCGACACGGTTCAGAAAAACTGCTGTGGGCTCGACATGTCTTGCCACCGAATCATCCGTTCGGTGAAAGTCATCAAAGACCGTGGGTTGCGTGCGCACAACACAATTGTGTCCTCGACTGCTGACGCTCCGAAGGTGTCGACGGGTGCGATCACGCGCGCCGCGCTATCGCGTGGCTTTTGGTTGGAAGCCTCGCGGTCGCATCTGGACACCAGCCTTGATCAGCGCCCGACGAACAGCGCCGTAAGAGAAGCCGAGTTCGTCAGCGATCGAAGCGATTGGATTGCCCGCTTCGTAGAGCGAACTTGCCCACGCAATGTGGTCCGGACTGGGCGCAGCAAGGCGGACAGTAATCGCCTCGGATCGGACCAGATTTAGGACGGCATTTCGTGAAACTTGGAAGTCTCGCGCAATCGACTCCGCCGTTTCGCCTTCTTCGTATCGGCGGCAGATTGTGTCGCACAAGTCCGAGCCCAATCGAGACCTCAGCTTGTGAACGAGGGGGGCCTCATCGAAACTCGGGCGCCTTCCCCCGGCGGCACGCTCCAATAGGCCGCTCAGTTCAACGGGGGTCAGAAGCCTCTTTGAATTGTTTGAACAGAGGTCGATAACGCCTACTTAATGCTGGTCAGGGGCTATTCTCTGACGGAGAGTTCGTCCAGAAATGCGCGGATTTTTGGCGATTTTGGCGTCTTCCTGACTACCGTTGCGTTCACTGGGGCGATCTACGATCACCTTGACCTCCGTAGGATGCTCCTCGATTGTGGTCAAGTTCAAGTCCAATTCAACGTGATCAAGTGAAGCGATCTCTGTGTGATCGAGCGTCGCTCTAATGCGCCAGAAATCAGTCCACTGAGCGCGGGGATACGGCGTGTTTTGAGTCACAGGCTCATAATCGTGGTGTCGCGGAGTCGAGTCCTGGCCTCGCTACCAAGGTGCTGATCAAAGGCGATGGCCGCTACCATCCGGGCACGGATCCGTCGTTGCCGACGAAGGTTCCGGTGGGGCCATCCCGCTTTTGGTGCGGAACCTATCGAGCCGGCCACGTCGGTGCCCGAATGCAGGTCGCGAGCCCCGAGATAGACGGTCTGGCCGGCCTCCACCAGACGTCGGGCGACCTCGCGGCCGATTCCGCGCGTAGCTCAGGTGACGAGAGTAGTAGTCATATCTCGACGCTCTCACCGCGGCCATGGAGGAGCGTGTTCGCTTCCGCGCAATCCGGTGCTACATCCGCTCGGCGCTTGGCAACACCATCGCTGTCTACTTTGCAACGATGCAATTTCTTTGCTACAGTCTGCAACGTTGCAAAATTCGTCGACGGAGACGTCGACAACCCTGTTTCCATCTGGATCAACGAAGATAGATAGGACGGACAAATGACACATCACAGCACAGCGGGCGGCACCGAGAGGGTGAGCGCTCGCAGGCGAAGCAGTCGCAAGCTGCTTGCCATAGCGATAGCGGCGGTTGCCATCGCTGCTCTCGGCGCCTGTTCCACGAATGGAGCTGCACCAGCAAAGGCCGCTGCACACGGCTGCGGCCATGGTGCGACCAACCTGACCTTCTGGGGTTGGCCCGCCGGGTACAACCTCGCGGTCGACGAGTTCAACAAGACCCATCCAGACACCTGTGTCAAGCTGGAAAACGCCGGAGCATCGACAGCTGAATACGTCAAGCTCAGCGACGCGATCAAGGCCGGCAGCGGAACACCGGATGTGGCGACCATCGAATACTTCGAGCTTCCGTCGTTCGAGATCACCCACAGCCTCGTTGACCTTTCCAAGTACGGTGTCTCGAGCGCGAAGAGCAACGAGGCACCCGTTGCCTGGTCACAGGTGACACAGGGCGCGGCGCAGTACGCAATGCCGGTTGACCTCGGCCCGCTTGCCCTGTTCTACAACGCCAAGGAGTTCAGCGACAACGGACTGACAGTCCCGACTACGTGGAATGACTTTGCGTCCGATGCGGCAACTCTGCACGCGAAGAATTCGGCGCTCGGTATGACGAACTTTGACCCGGAGAGCACGCAGGATGTGCTGGCGTTGATGCAGGAGTACAACGCTTTCCCGTTCACCTACACGGGCGGCTCGAAGATCGGTATCAACTTCACGGGCTCCGCTGAGATGGCTTTTGCCAACTACTGGCAGGGACTCATCAGCAAGCAGCTGGTGACCACCGCGGGCGACTTCTCGCCCCAGCAGTGGGCGAACCTCGACAGCGGCGCAAATGCGGCCAGGCTCAGCCCGGCGTGGGGACCCGTTGGCATGCAGCTGAGCATCAAGAACACGATCGGTGACTGGGTCACCGCGAAGATGCCGCAAACCAAGTCGGGCGGACAGCTCTCGGGCAACTGGGGCGGATCGTCGCTGGCGGTCGTCGCAGGCACCAAGCACGCGAAGCAGGCGGCCGAATTTGTGAAGTGGTTCGGCGGATCCGCTGACGCGTGGAAGATCCTGAGTGGACCGGTTGCGGGCGCTTTCCCCGCCTATGTGCCGCTGCTCAACGACTCCACGTTCCAGGCGCGCACGCTGAAGATCACCGGCACGACGACACCGAACACGGTGTTCGCCCAGGCCGCTCAGCACATGGTCGACCCCCAGTGGCCACCGATCATGACGGCCGCGGCGACCCAGTGGACCTCGACGTTCGCGGGGGTAACGAAGGGCACCGAGACGCTGCCGCAAGCGTTCACAGCCTTCCAGGCGCAACTCGTTACATACGCCAAGTCACAGGGCTTCACGGTCACAACCAACTGACAATTGCTCTAGAGCAATACTCAGAGGACGCCCCGAGTCCACCCAAGGACTCGGGGCATCCCACCCCGTGACTACGAAAGGACACGTACCCCAATGGCCGACCAACTCGTGCAGGCTTCGCCGACCGGCCGCAGCCTCCAACTCCCCAGGCAATCCGGCGGACAAGGCCGCGCTTCGCGCCGCTCGGGCAGGGTGCGCCAGTGGCCGGGCGCGGTTTTCATCGCACCGCACATGCTCATGCTCGGGCTGTTCATGCTGGTGCCGACGGTCTACGCCATCTACACGAGTCTCTACACAACCAAACTGATCGGTGGCACATCCTTCACCGGAGGTGCGAACTACGCGACCGTGATGCAGTCTTCGCAGTTCTGGGACGGGGTCGGCCGAGTTCTCCTCTTTGGCGTGATCCAGGTACCCCTGACGATTGCTCTCGCATTCTTCTTCGCTGCGATCTTCGACGCCGGGATTGTCCGCTTTAGCCGGTTCTTCCGCACGATCTTCTTCATCCCGTTCGCGGTTCCTGGTGTTGTGGCGGCCGTCATGTGGTCGTTCCTACTGCTGCCGGGATTCGGTCCATACTCTGCTTTCGCACAACTGCTCGGCCTCGGCAAACTGAACTTCTTTTCGAGCCAGTTGATCCTGCCAACGATCATCCTGATCGTCATTTGGGAGTTCACCGGGTACAACATGACCATCCTGTACACCTCGCTGAAGTCCATCCCACGCGAAGTGACCGAAGCCGCCATCGTCGAAGGCGCATCCCTATGGCGGATCATCCTTCGCATCAAACTGCCGATGGTCATGCCGACGGTTGTGATGCTCGTGTTCCTCAACACGGTCGGCGCGCTACAACTCTTCACTGAGCCATCCATTCTGTCGGCGTTCCAGCCGCAAGCGATCTCGTTCGGATTCACACCCTCGCTCTTCGTCTACAACACCGCCGTCGGCAGCGGCGAATACAACCTGGGCGCAGCTGCCGCAGTTGTCCTCGCGCTGATCATCGGAGTCCTTTCCGTCGCCGGATTCGCGGTACGCCGTCGCAACGGGGAGTTCAAGTGAGCCGCGCCGTGAAGCACGAGCAGGCAGACCTCCTGGTGCCCGCGCACCTTTATGGGCTGCGGCGAGGGACGACATCCGTGCTGACGGTAGTGTGCGTGCTGTTCGCGATCTTCGTGCTGGCACCGCTCGTATGGCTTCTCATCAACGCGACCAAGAACCAGGCCAACGTGTACGGCAGCTTCGGTTTCTGGTTTGCGGGGCCATTCCGTCTGTTCCAGAACATCGCAGGGCTCGGCCAGGACATCAGCGGCGCTGGCGTCTTCATCGGCTGGCTCGGCAACACCCTGCTCTACGCGGTGGTCGGTGCGGTGGGCGCGACCATTCTTTCTGCGCTCGCCGGCTACGGGTTTGCTCGATTTAGGTTTCGTGGCGCGAACCCGCTGTTCTTCGTGGTGATGGCGACCCTGCTGGTTCCCATCACGTCGCTCGCGCTGCCTCTGTTTCTTGTATATGCAAAAGTCGGACTCGTCAATTCGATATGGGGGATGATCCTGCCGAGCACGGTCTCGGTCGTCGGCATCTACCTCATGCGCACCTACATCGAGGCGTCCGTTCCACAGGAGCTGATCGAAGCGGCCCGGATGGATGGTGCGAGCGAGTTGCGCATTTTCCTCGGAATCGCGATGCCGTTGAGCGTTCCTGGACTGGTGACGGTTCTCCTTATCACCATCGTGGCCGTATGGAACAACTACTTCCTGCCGCTCATCATCTTCAGCAAGAGCACTTTGTACCCGCTTACGGTCGGGCTGTCATCGCTGTCGGCGGCGGCGGAGTCCGGCACCAAAGCCGACCTCATACCTGTGCTCATCACCGGGGGACTGGTCACCGTACTGCCGCTCATTGTTCTCTTCCTTTTGCTCGAGCGTTACTTCCGCGCCGGTGCTCTTCAGGGCAGCCTCACCGGCTGACCAGGCCGTTAACCACACCACCAACCGTCACCACCCATTGGAGTTTGAATGTCGTCCGTTCGTCCCGAATATCCCAGGCCTCACTTTGACCGCTCACACTCCTGGCTGAGCCTCAACGGCGAGTGGGAATTCCGCGCGGACCCCGACGGCCGGGAGGAGGCGGCTCACCTCGCCGCGCTTCCGGAGTGGGATGACCGAATCGTGGTGCCGTTTGCCTGGGAGACGCAGAGCTCCTGGATTGGCGCGCAGTGGCTCGCGTGGGGTTGGTATCGACGCGTGATCGCGGTTCCCTCGGATTGGCAGAACCAACGAATCGTCTTGCACTTCGGGGCGGTGCATCACGCCGCTACCGTGTGGGTTGGCGGAACGGAAGTCGGCGAACATGTGGGCGGTTACACGCCGTTCGAGCTCGATATCACGGATGCGCTGGCGGGGTCGACGACGGCAACTGTTCTCGTGCGCGTGTGGGCGCCGATCGACAAGCGGTACATCGCGCACGGCAAGCAGCGCAGCATCCCTCGCGACGACTACGACAACTGCTCGTTCACCCCCAGCAGCGGCATCTGGCAGTCGGTGTGGCTCGAGGCTCGGCCCGCCACGTTTGTGTCAAGCGTGAGCCTAGTGCCGACGGACGACCTCGGCGGGATCGAGGCGCGGATCGAGGTCGTGGGATCGAGGGCAAACGAGGTGCAACTGCGAGTGACCGTCGACGGTGAGGCACCCGTGGAGACATCCGTCTCCGGATCCCCGGTGACGATGACGTTGCCCGTGCGCGAGCCCCGACTGTGGAGTCCACGGGACCCACACCTCTATAACGTCAAAATCCAAGCGACGTCAGCTGACGGCACCGACACTGTCACGGCGTACACCGGGCTGCGAAGCATCCGGGTCGCCGAGAACACCCTCGTGCTCAACGGCGAACGGCTCTATGTCCGTGGGGTGCTCGACCAGGGCTACTGGCCGCGGTCTGGAATCACCGCACCCACGGATGACGCATTCGTCACCGACATTGAGTTGGCGCGCGCCGCCGGATTCACGGTCATCCGCAAGCACCTCAAGCTCGAGGATCCCCGATTCCTTCACCATGCCGACCGGCTCGGCATGTTGGTCTGGGCCGAGCCCGCCAGCACGGGCCGGTACTCAGTTGAAGCAGCTGATCGTTTCGAGCAACAGATCGAGCCGATGGTTCGTCGGGACGGCAACCACCCGAGCATCGTGATCTGGGGCTTGTACAACGAGGAGTGGGGGCTCGACTGGGATGTCGCAGGCGATTCGGAGAAGCAAGCCGCGGTTCGCCGTGCGTTCGACCTGCTCAAGTCGCTCGATCGTGTGCGTCCCACCGTCGACAACTCCGGATGGTCGCACGTGTCGACCGACATCGTCGACTGGCACATCTATGACGACACACCGGCCGGCTGGGCGTCCAAGGTCCGTGGGCTGATCGAGGATCGCGAGGACAGTTTTCCCGTCGGCATCGGACCAGGAATCGTCGTCGACAAGCCTCTCGTGGCCGTCGATCCGCGAAGTTCAGACGATAAGCCCAACCTCAACAGCGAGTTCGGCGGAGGCTTCACCAGCGTCGAACGGGGCTGGAACCAGCGGTGGCAAACGCTCGAACTGCGCCGCCACGACCGTCTCTCCGGTTACGTCTGGACCGAACTCTACGACATCGAACACGAGATGGCCGGACTCTACGACGCAGACCGGCAACTCAAGGACTCCGGTGGCAACGTTCCGGCCTACACCAACGCCGACACAGTTCTCATTCCGAACGTTGTCGCACTGTCTCCCGGCAAGGACTTCGTCGCTGCATCCGATGGGAGCGTTACCTTCGAAGTGAGGGTCTCGCACCACGGCACAGCTCCTGTGAACGGCGCCCTGGTTTCGGTGTGGTCGGCACCCCTCGCCGAGATCGACATCTCGACCGCGCTGACGACGCGAGCCGTGTCCGCCGGCCACGCCTCGGCGGATCCATACCGGATCGGCGGCGCCGTACAGGTCGCGGCGCAATTGCCCGAGGGCTCGTCCGCAGGTCGGCTCCATGTTGCGCTCGTCGTGGACGGTTCGGTGATTGCGGTCACCGCGGTGGATGTCGTCCGGCCGTGAGTTGATAGGCTCTGCATCGTTGAAATACCCAAGTGCAGTGACGTACGGGAGGTAGCCAGTGGTCGCGGCCCGATTGCGTGACGTTGCCGAACGTGCCGGTGTTTCCATCCGTACCGTCTCCAACGTCGTCAACGGCTACGCCCCGGTGTCTGATCAGAAGCGCGAGCGGGTCGAAGTCGCAGTAGCCGAACTCGGATACCGCCCGAACGTAATGGCCCGCAACCTCAAACACGGTCGCAGCGGCCTGATCGCTCTCGTTGTCCCTGAACTCGATGTCCCGTATTTTGCCGAACTCGCGCGGGCCGTTGTCACAACGGCCCGCGAGTACGGCTACACGGTCGTCGTCGACCAGACGGACGGCGAACCCGACCGCGAGCGCGAACTCATTATGCGCGATGGCAGCGCGGCGATGTTCGACGGAGTAATCCTGAGCCCGCTTGCCTTGTCTCAGGCTGACCTCTCCCAACGCGACGCGACGAGCCCGCTCGTCCTTCTGGGCGAACGCATCGCCGACAGCGACTACGACCACGTCACCATCGACAACGTGTCTGCGGCCCGCGTCGCGACCTCGCACCTGATCGGCTCGGGGCGAACCCGGATCGCAGCCATCGGTGACCAGCCATACGAGACCGGCGAAACCGCGCAACTGCGTACTCGCGGGTACGAGCTCGCCCACGAGGACGCCGGCCGACCGGTGGATCAGTCGCTGGTCATCCCGACCCACCGTTTTCACTTCTCCGATGGAGCGGAGGCGATCGAGCTGCTCCTGGCACACCCCGATGGTCCTCCCGATGCGATCTTCTGCTACAACGACCTGTTAGCGATCGGCGCAATCCGTTCGATCCTGGCCGCCGGCCTTCGCGTTCCAGAAGACATCGCCGTCGTCGGCTTCGACAACATCGAGGCCGGTAAATACCACACGCCGTCTCTCACTACCGTTTCCCCGGACAAGCCAGCGATCGCGCGACTTGCCGTCGAGCGGCTGCTCGCGCGCCTGGCCAGCGACACGGATGAAGCGCCGGCCGAACTCTGGGCCGGGCACGAGCTGATCGTGCGGGAGAGTTCACTTGCTAGATAGCGATGGTCAAAGCCGAAGCGCGGCCGTTGGTTCGTTATTCACTACTGGATGAAGCGAGCGGAACGGCCCAGTGGCCGTCCGCCCACTTCAGTCGATCAATCTAGGCGGCTACATTCCACTGCTGCGTCCACAGGCCGTTGCAGTCATAAATCTGCAGGGTCGTCCCCGGCGTGGTCACACCAGCCGGATCGTCAAGGCAGCGCCCGGACTGTGGATTCAGCAACGACCCGTTGGTCTGGGGAACCCATTGCTGGCCTCCGGCGCCGTCACAGGTCCACAGCTCGACCTGGGTCGAGTTTGCGGTCCCATTGCCGTCGATATCGAGGCACTTCCCGAACGCGCGAATCGTGCCGTCCGGCGTGATCGACCACTGCTGTCCCTGCACTCCGTTGCACGTCCAAAGCTGGACGGTGTTGCCGTTGACGTTGGTGTTGTGATTGACGTCGACGCATTCCCCGGTTGTGCCCGGTCCAAAGATCGCGCTGACCGGTGCGCCGGCGAGCGCCCACTGCTGGGTTGATAGCCCGTTGCAGTCGTAGATCTGCAGCGTCGTACCGTTGGTTGTGACGCCCGCAGGATCATCCAGGCAGCGACCCGATTGCGGATTCAGCAGCGAACCATTCGATTGCTCGCGCCACTCTTGGCCGCCCGCGCCGTCACAGTCCCACAGCTCCACTTTCGTCGAGTTCGCGGTTCCGTTGCCGTCGATGTCGAGGCACTTGCTGAAGGCGCGAATCGTGCCGTCCGACATGACCGACCACTGCTGGCCGGGCACACCGCTGCACGTGTACAGCTGAACCGTATTGGCGTTGACGTCGGTGTTCGTGTTGACGTCGATGCACTTGCCGGACGTACCTGGGCCGGTAATCTCACCCGTCGGGCCCGTAATGACATCGCTGCCGAACGAGACCTCGCACTTGCCATTACTGATGTGCGTACCTGCAAGCTCCAGAACGCTGTTGCCGTCGATTGACGGAAGGATGGGCGAGCTGTATCCGGGGCAACTGGTCTCGCCACTGTCGTAGCCGCCGGTCGGGTTAACGACAACGGGTGCCCTCATCTCGACCCAGTTTCCGGTTCCGAGGTTGGTGTTCGTCATGAGCACCTGGCCAGACTCCGCCATCACCGAGAGCGAGCCGTCGGCTCCGGTCACGACTCGTTGCCCGGAGACAATGAGCGTGCCATTCGCACCGCCAGCCGGTGACCAGGCCAGTTGTGGCGTATGCAGGAAGTGACGGCCGTCGCTCGTTTGAACGAGCGTTCCCAACCCCGAGACCGGAGACCACGAGTCGCCGTCGGCGGACGTCTTGAAGTAGACGTCACACGCCTGGTCGGGATCAAATCCAGCCTTGCAGTCCTCATACGTCATTCCGTATGTGCCGTTTGGCAGCTTCACAACGTCCGTCATTCCCGGGCGCTGCACGCCGTCCTGTACGGCAACGTCATAGACCTCGCTACCCCAGGTGGCGCCACCGTCGGTGGATGTGACGTGCGCGAGCACCTGGTTGTAACCGTTCGACGACGGTCGTTCATCTGAGAAGTAACAGTTGAGGTTGCCGCTGGAGTCGATGTTGAAGTCCGGCTCCCAGATGCCATGGCCCTCGGTGTTCGCCTGTCCCGACTCGGAGGTGCACGAGCTGCGGTAGCTCCAGGTCACGCCGTGGTCAGTGCTGACGAAAACCTCGATTGCCTGCTGCGTAAAGTTGTTACGCTGCCACGCAGTTCCCGCTGCGAGCAGTGTTCCTGCCGCGAGCGAGCCCTCGGCCTGCGGAAGTTCGTATAGCGTCGGGCCATCAAGATCCCAACCGTGCACGGTGTCGCTTACCGTCCCGATCGGGCTCGATGACCAGGTCGCTCCACCGTTGGTCGACTTATAAATCGGGAAGTTCGCCGGAGTCGTTCCAACTCCGGAATGTGAAAAGGTCGCCAAAAGCGTGCCATTCGCCGACCCGCTGTTGGCAAGTCGGATGACACGTGGATAGCTCGCGTCCTCATTGGGATTGGTTCCGGTATTGGGAACGTAGATCGTTCCCGATGTTGGGGTGGCTCCCGCAGGCGCCACCGCGATTAGCGCAGGAGCAAGCGATCCGGCCAATCCCAGCGCGACGGCGGTGATCCAGCCAGCCACCCGCATCCGCGCTCGCCGTTGCGAGATAATCCCGCGTGTTCGTGTGTGTGACGCCATGAAATAAGTTCCGTCCTCCCGATTATTGCAACGTTGCAATTCCGCAGAAGAAAAATGCAACGTTGCATTCCTACGATTGAACCTATTGGATCAAGCGGTCGTCACGCAACACCCAACTTGTGGATACCTGGGTCCAGTTTTTGGTGCAGTCCCGCCACCGCAAACTTCTGTTTTGTCTCAGATTGGGAACTGTCGGCACCTGTGACGTGACCACTTTTTGACCACATCTGTTTGAGTCCCCACGTGATTCAAATGGTCTCGAGATGAATCAAAAACGCGAGGAATCAACCAAACCCCCTTCTACATAATCACACCAGATCGAGCGATTCGAGCACACGGCTCAGAATCGTGGTGTCGCGGGTTCGGGTCCCGCGTTTACTACCAGAGTGCTGGTCAGTGAGTTTTACGAAGGGCTTTAAATACGCTCGATGATTGTGGCGTTGGCCATACCGCCGCCTTCGCACATGACCTGCAGGCCGAAGCGACCGCCCGTCGATTCAAGGTGATTCAGCAAGGTTGCCAGTAGCCGGGTACCCGATGACCCGAGGGCATGCCCCAGGGCGATAGCGCCCCCCCGAGGGTTGAGTTTTGCGGGGTCGGCACCCGTCTCCTTAAGCCACGCGAGGGGAACAGGCGCGAATGCCTCGTTTACCTCGTACGCGTCCATGTCGTCGATCGACAGGCCGGCCCTAGCCAGGACCTTGGCCGTCGCGGGGATAACGCCATCGAGCATGAAGATCGGATCGCTGCCGACGACCGCGAAACTGTGGAACCTCGCTCGGGGGGTAAGGCCAAGATCCCTTGCCTTGTCTTCGCTCATGATCAGCGCAGCGGACGCGCCGTCCGTTAGTGGTGAGGAGTTGCCCGGTGTGATCAGCCATCGAAGCTCCGGGAATCGCTCCGCCAGCTCCGGAGTGTGGAAGGCCGACGGGAGCTCGACGAGTCCGCCGACCGTTGTCGACGCGCGAATCGTCTCATCCATGGTCACCTGACCTGATCCCGTGGTGACAGCGACGATCTCGCTGTCGAACGCTCCCGCGGACTGGGCTGCCGCCGCTCGCTCGTGAGACAGCGCGGAAAACTCAGCGAGTTGATCGCGGGACAAACCCCACTTGTTGGCTATGAGCTCGGCGGAGATTCCCTGGCCGACGAGGCCATCCGGATATCGTTCGGCGACTCGACTGCCATAGATGTCGTCACCGAGCGTCGAATACCCGATGGGGTTTCTACTCATCGATTCGACGCCGCACGCAATGGCGACGTCGTATGCTCCGGCGATGACACCCTGTGCCGCGAACGCAGCAGCCTGCTGGCTCGACCCGCATTGCCGGTCGATCGTGACCGCTGGGATGTTCTCCGGAAATCCTGCGCCGAGCACCGCGCTACGCGTGATGTTGTACGTCTGCTGGCCGGCCTGCGAGACGCACCCGCCGATCACGTCATCGAGGATCGCCGGGTCGAGGCGATTCCGTTCTGCTAAGGACTTCAGGACGTCGGCGAGGAGGTCTGTCGGATGAACGCCGCTCAGGGCCCCTCCGGGCTTTCCCCGACCGGACGGGGTGCGCACGACATCGACAATCACTGCACTGGTCATGTGAGAAGTCTACGGTACTATTATTGGACCAATCACGAGAGGCCCAAGGATGAGCGTCGCGACATCGCAGCAAAAGCCCGAGCGGAGCCGCTGGTTCAAGCTCATCTGGATCATTCCCGTTGCGCTTGTCGTCCTTGCGGCGGTCGTCCTTGCCGCGAGGGGTATCCGCGCTCTTCCGTCGGTCCAGTCGTTCATGCGCACCTATCCGGGCCAGTCTGCACTGCCGGGTGGCGCGCCAGTCGGATTCCCCG
Organism: Galbitalea sp.; assembly: GCA_036271795.1. Classification (GTDB taxonomy): domain Bacteria; phylum Actinomycetota; class Actinomycetes; order Actinomycetales; family Microbacteriaceae; genus Galbitalea. The sequence continues at coordinate 20,983 of DATAZY010000096.1, read as the reverse complement.
CATGGGTGGCCTGGCAGCACTTTTTGAGTGCCTTCTTCATCCTGTTCATCATTCGTACCGGCTGGCAAGTACGCACCACTCGTCGACCGGCCGCCTATTGGACGCGCAACAACAAGGGGCTCATTCGCACCAGGCGAGAACCTGTGCGCATCGGGCTCAGCCTGTGGTTCCACTTGAGCGTCGACGTACTGTGGGTCCTCAACGGGATCGTCTTCTACGTATTGCTGTTCGTTACCGGGCAGTGGGTTCGCATTATCCCCGTGCACTGGGACATCTTTCCGAACGCGGTATCTGTCGCGATCCAGTACGCGTCACTGAGCTGGCCGACGGAGGATGGCTGGGTCAACTACAACGCGCTCCAGGTGTTGAGCTACTTCGCGATTGTCTTTGTCGCGGCCCCCCTCGCGGTCCTGACCGGGGTTCGAATGGCACCCGGACTCGCCTCCCGATTTGAGAAGCTCGACCGGATCTATCCGGTGGCGGTCGCGCGCAGAATTCACTTCCCCACGATGATCTTCTTTGTTGTGTTCATCATCGTGCACGTGACGCTGGTGCTTGCCACTGGTGCCCTGCGCAACCTCAACCACATGTATGCGCTGCGAGACGACCAGAGCTGGGAGGGCTTCGCGATCTTTGCGGGCTCCGTGGTGCTGATGGCCGTCGGCTGGTTCGCGTTTCGGCCATCCATCCTCGCGGCGGCGGCCGGGCTCACCGGCTCCGTCCGGCGCTGAGCCGAAGCGGCGTTTAGCCGTCGAGGAATTTCAGAATTGTGGAGCCCGTCAGTTCGAGTTCATTGAGCCAGGGCGCGTGACCGCCATCGACCACCAGGAGCTGTGAACCCTGGATCGCCTCGAGATTCGCCCGACCATGCGCGGGCGTAAGGAACACGTCCTTGTCGCCCCACACCATGAGCGTCGGCGTTGTGATGGTCGCCAAATCGGCCGCCGGCACTGCGACGCCCTTTCGCACCGAGAACGGCGTGATGAGCGCCCGGAAGAAGCTCGCCAGGCTCGACGGGAACCCCGTGCGCTGCGATCCGTAATAACCCACGTCACCAACCTCGTCGGGGTATCCATCCAGGGCGCCGGCGCCCAGCATTCCTTCCGAATTCTTCTTGTACGCGGCCGGTGACGCGGGGAGGGACAGGATGCCGCGCCCGATGCCGGGAATCGCCATTACGCGCATCGCGGCGACGGGTTGCACTCCCTCAAAGCCGGCTCCGGGGGCCCCGAGCAGCACGAGACGCCGTACCCGATTCGGTCGGGCGAGAACGTAGTAGAGCGCGAACTGCCCGCCCAGCGAGTGCGCGACGATGTCGACCGTCTTGGCTCCGAAGTCATCGAGCACGGTGTCGATCACCGACACCACCTGGGCACGAAGGTCGGTGTGCCTGCCGAGTACAAGAGGATCTGAGAGACCGTGTCCCGGCCAGTCGACGGCGAGGATGCGCCTGCCGCCCAACAGCGGGAGAAGGGGAATGGCGGCGGCAGTCACGGAGGCGATGCCGTGTAGCAGCAGAATTGGCGGTCGGGTCGAGTCGTCGCCGATCTCGACCACTCGGATTTTGATGCTCGGAGCGGCGAGTTGGACGAATCGTTCGGTGTGCTGAAGCCCGTAGTGCCCGTAGAGCGCGGACTCTGAAGTGCGAAACTCTGTCTCGACCCGGGCGGTGGTTGAGTTCGACATCTAGGACTTCCTTGCCTTCACCGCATCGATGAGCTGAGGCACGACCGTGAACAGGTCGCCGACGACGCCGAAGTCTGCGATGTCGAAGATCGGCGCACTCGCATCCTTGTTGATCGCGATGATGGTCTTAGCGCTCTGCATGCCGGCGCGGTGTTGGATCGCGCCGGAGATACCGAGCGCGATGTAGATATTCGGAGAGACGGTAACCCCGGTCTGACCGACCTGCATGTTGTGCTCGACATAGCCGGCATCGACGGCGGCCCGGGAGGCGCCGACCGCACCGCCGAACGCATCCGCCAACTGCTCGACGAGCACGAATTTCTCTTTGGACCCGAGGCCCCGACCTCCCGACACGACAATGTCGGCGGACTGGAGTTCTGGGCGGGCGGAGACCGCGGACTTCTCGTGTCTCGCCGTAATGATCGTCGTGGGTGCCGTGTCACCGGAGATGTCGATGGCCGAGACCTTCCCCGCTGCTGTCGGCGCCGTACCTGCGACCGAGTTCGGCCGCAGCGAGATGATCGGAATGCCTTTGCCCGCGACAGCCGTAATGGTGAATGCGCCCCCGAACGCTTGCTGGGTGACAGCGCCACCCGTCGCTACTCCCACCACATCACTCTGGTAGGCGCCGCCGATGCGGGCAGCGAAACGCGCACCAGCCTCACGGCTGTCAGTAGAGTTGCCGAGGATCACGGCGGATACGTCTCCGGATGCGGCGATCGCGGCCTGCAGAGCAGCGACCTGGGGTGTAACCAACACCGTGTCGGCGCCGGGAAGGGTTGCAACAAACACGGTCGCGGCGCCGAGAGCGCCGAGTTCGATGGCGAGGGCCTTCCCGTCACCGTCGGTCACGATGACAGCGGCGGGTGTGCCGAGTTCAGCCGCGGCGGCGAGGAGCTCGGATGTCGAACTGGCGACCGTTCCCCCTGAGTGCTCGATGAGCACGAGTACATCTGACATTGTCCTGCCTTTCTAGATGAGCTTCGCCGCGGCGAGATAGTCGGCGATCTGAGTTCCTGCGGTTCCGTCATCCTTGATGATCGTTCCGCCAGTACGAGCGGGGCGGGGAGCGACGCCCTCGACGACGGACCAGGAATTGGCGCCGCCAGTTTCCGCGCTATCGAGGCCCAGCGCCGCGATGTCGACGGTCTCGACCGGCTTCTTCTTTGCGGCCATGATGCCCTTGAAATTCGGATAGCGTGCCTCAGCGATTTGCTCCGTGACCGAAACGAGCGCTGGCAATGACGCACTGACGTCGATGTGCCCGTCCTCGGTCATCCGCTCTCCGCTCACCTCGTTGTCGTTGACCTCGAGGGTGCGAAGGAATGTGAGCTGGGCGATTCCGAGCCGCTCGGCGAGCATGGCTGGAACGGCAGCCGTTCGACCGTCTGTCGATTCGTTCCCCGTGATCACGAGATCGAATCCGCGCGGAGCAAGAGCCGCGGCGAGGGTCGCTGAGGTCTGCGACGCGTCCGATCCGACAAGTCCATCGTCAGTTATGTGGATGCCGCTATCGGCACCCATCGCGAGTGACTTGCGGATGGCATCGAGCGCTCCGGACGGTCCCATCGTGATCACGGTGACCTCGGATCCGGTGTTCGCCTCCTTGACCAGCAGGGCAGCCTCGACTGCCTTCTCGTTGATCTCATCGATGACGTTCTCACCCGAACGGATGACGCGTTTAGTACTCGGGTCGATCTGCCGATCGCCCCAGGTGTCCGGAACCTCTTTTACGAGCACCGCGATCTTCATCAAGGTCTCCATTTCAACGTTGAAACTGCTCTCGAATAGCTCCAAGACTATATGGTCCAATAATTTACTAGTATTTGCTTGGATGTCCTAGTAAATTGTTTAGGGGCACCCAAAGACGCAGCCAGTCGGGCAATCGAGAGAGATCGAACGTGTACGCAGTCACAGAAGACCAGCGCTCCATCGTCCAGATGGTCCGACAGTTCGCCCAGGATGAGCTTGCACCTCGCGCGGCAGAATGGGATGAGACCCATTACTTCCCGACCGATGTCCTGCGCAAGGCTGGCGAACTCGGCATGGGTGGCATCTACACCCGGGAGGATTTTGGTGGTTCGGGTCTAAGCCGTTCTGACTCGGTGTTGATCTTCGAGGAACTCGCTAAGGGCGACACGACGATCGCAGCATACATCTCGATTCACAACATGGTGACGTGGATGATTGACACCTACGGAAACGATCTGCAGCGCGCCGAGTGGATTCCGCAGCTCGCGAGCATGGACGCCCTCGGCAGCTACTGCCTCACCGAGCCGGGCGCGGGCTCGGATGCCGCCGCGCTCACTACCCGCGCTACTCGCGACGGGGACGACTTCATTCTCAACGGCGTCAAACAGTTCATCTCGGGTGCGGGAAGCTCCGCTGTGTACGTGGTCATGGCTCGGACCGCTGACACCGGCAGTCGAGGCATTTCCGCATTCATCGTTCCGGACGGCGTGAGTGGACTGTCTTTCGGGCCGCTCGAGAAAAAGATGGGCTGGCACGCCCAGCCAACGCGACAGGTCATCTTCGAGGATGTCCGCGTTCCGGCATCCAGCCTTCTCTCGAAAGAAGGCGACGGCTTCGGGATCGCGATGAACGGACTCAACGGAGGCCGCGTCAATATGGGCGCATGCTCTCTCGGTGGTGGTCAGTTCGCGCTCGACCGCACGGTTCGATATCTCACCGAGCGCGTCGCTTTCGGAAAGCCGCTCATTCAAAATCCCGCGCTCCTGTTCCAGCTTGCCGACATGGATACCCAACTCGAAGCTGGCCGCAGTTTGTTACACCGCGCCGCCGAGGCGATGGATAGCAAGGCAGCCGACCTTGTCCGGCTGTGTGCGATGGCGAAGCTCGTGGCAACCGACGCGGGCTTCAACGTTGCAAATGCTGCTCTCCAACTCCACGGCGGCTACGGCTACCTGTCTGAGTACGGAATCGAACGAATCGTCCGGGATCTTCGCGTGCATCAAATCCTGGAAGGCACAAACGAAATCATGCGCCTGATAGTCGGCCGCACGCTAGCAGAGGCATAGTCGTGGCCTCGGAGTCGACCGATGATCTGACACTGCCTGAGACCCTGTTCGTGCGCGACGGGACACTCGGACGCATCATCCTGAACCGTCCGCGTGCAATGAACGCGCTGACGCACGGGATGGTGACGGCGATCGCGGGGCAGCTGGCCGAATGGGAGGTCGACGCGTCGGTTGAGACCGTGCTCATCCAGGGCGCAGGTGAACGAGGGCTCTGTGCGGGCGGCGACATCGTCTCGCTGTATCGCGACATCAGAGGGTCCGGCGACGAGGCTGCCCGGTTCTGGGCGGACGAGTACGCGCTCAACCTGCAGATCTCGAGATACTCGAAGCCCTACGTCGCGATCATGGATGGCGTCGTGCTCGGCGGCGGCGTTGGCGTGTCGGCACACGGCTCCGTGCGCGTCATCACCGAGAGAACCAAAATCGGCATGCCCGAGGTCGGCATCGGGTTTGTCCCCGACGTCGGCGGAACTTGGCTGCTCGCGCGTGCGCCAGGGGAGCTGGGCACGCACGTCGGCCTCACCGGCGGAACGTTCTCGGGCGCCGATGCGCTCGTGCTTGGCCTCGCCGACCACTTCGTCGCGAGCGACCACCTCGACCAGTTTGTTGAGTCGCTCGCCTCAATGTCCGCGTCTGACGCGCTGCTTCGCTTCGAGTCGGATCCGCCGGCGTCGGAGCTTGCCGAATCGCGAGGGTGGATCGACGAGTGCTATAACTCGACCGACGCGACCGAGATCCTGGCGCGGCTCAGCGCAGCTGCGGAGCAGGATGCGCGCGCGTCCGCCGCGGTCGTCCACTCGAAGTCGCCCCTGGCTGTCGCGGTCACGCTCGAGTCGATTCGTCGTGCCCGCGGCGCAGCGAGTCTCGCCGACGTGCTCGATCAGGAGTACCGGGTTTCGATTCGTTTCGCCGCCGGAGGGGAGATGGCCGAGGGGATCAGGGCGCAGGTCATCGACAAGGACCGCCAACCGCACTGGTCACCGGCCACGCTGGCGCAGGTGCGGGCCGAGGACGTCGATGCATACTTCACCCCGCTGCAGAGGGGCGAACTGGGGTTGTCGCTGCCGACGACTCACGCGCAGGAGAAAGGTGGGAGTAGATCATGAGCACGCGAATAGCATTCATCGGCCTCGGCAACATGGGGGGCCCAATGGCCGCCAACCTGGCGAAGGCGGGTTACGAGGTCGTTGGTTTCGACTTCGTTGCCGCGGCGCTCGACCACGCGCGGGAGAACGGTGTATCGATCGCCACCAGCGGCGCGGCAGCGGTCGAGGGCGCGGCTGTGGTCATCACCATGCTGCCCGCGGGTAAGCACGTGCTCGATGCGTATCGAGGCGAGCTGATTGCCGCGGCGAGTCCCGGTACGCTCTTCATCGACTCATCGACGATCGATGTCGCGGATGCTCGCGCGGCCCGGGGGCTCGTGGTCGCCGCCGGGCATCGTGGTATCGACGCCCCCGTTTCCGGTGGTGTTGGTGGCGCTGAAGCGGGGACGCTCACCTTCATGGTGGGGGCAGAGGGTGATGACTTTGCGGCCGCCGAGCCCATCCTTGATGTCATGGGCGGGCGCGTCGTGCACTGCGGCGGTTCCGGATCGGGCCAGGCCGCGAAGGTCTGCAATAACATGATTCTCGGTATCTCGATGATCGCCGTCAGCGAGGCGTTCGTATTGGGTGAAAAGCTGGGCCTCACGAACCAGGCGCTGTTCGATGTGGCCTCGGCCGCGTCGGGGCAGTGCTGGGCGCTTACGACAAATTGTCCGGTGCCTGGGCCAGTTCCGACGAGTCCGGCTAATCGCGACTACCAGCCTGGCTTCGCGGGGGCACTGATGGCGAAGGACCTGGGTCTCGCGCTCAATGCCCTTCAGTCGACGGGCGTCGCGGCCGAGCTCGGAACACTTGCAGCCTCGATCTATCGGCGATTCGCAGACGAGGGCGGTGCCGGCCAGGACTTCTCGGCGATCATCAACACGATCAGGGACAACTCAAAGGCCGCCGCGTGACCGACTACGAGAATATCCTCGTCGAACAGACCGGGCGCGTGGGTGTTATCACCCTGAACCGGCCCCAGGCTCTCAATGCGCTGAGTTCCGGGCTACTGGCAGATGTCCTCGCGGCAGCCACCGAGTTCGATCTTGACCCGGACATCGGTGCGATCGTGGTTACCGGATCGACGCGCGCCTTCGCGGCGGGAGCGGATATCAAGGAGATGTCGTCGCAGAGCTTCATCGATATGTATCTCACGAACTGGTTCGCAGGGTGGGATCGGCTCGCGTCCGTCCGAACTCCACTTATCGCCGCCGTCGCAGGTCATGCGCTGGGCGGGGGCTGCGAGTTGGCGCTCCTGTGCGACTTCATCATCGCGGCGGATACGGCGAAGTTTGGCCAGCCCGAAATCAAGCTCGGTGTCATTCCCGGGATCGGCGGATCGCAGCGCCTGACCAGAGCGGTCGGCAAGGCGAAAGCCATGGAGATGATCCTCACTGGCCGCACGATCGATGCCGTCGAAGCGGAGCGGGCGGGCCTCGTCGCGCGCGTCGTACCCGCAGCGGATCTTTTCGACGATGCTATGGCGACGGCCGGTGCCATCGCCGCGATGTCCCTGCCGATCGCGATGATGGCGAAGGAGGTCGTGAACGCTGCCTTCGAGACTCAGCTTGCCGCCGGCATCCACTTCGAACGCCGTGTCTTCCACTCAACCTTTGCCACCGAGGACCAGAAAGAGGGGATGCTCGCCTTCATCGAAAAGCGAAACCCCCGCTTCGGGAACAAGTAGGACCTAGTAACTGGCATTACCAACCCCAGAATCGGAAGTATGTACATGACCGACTTAGTGAGTCTCGACAGTCGAATCGACACGACATCGACGAAGACCGGCGCAGATCAGCCCATGTGGATTGGCGGCGAACGCGTTGCCTCGAGCACGGGGGAGTGGCGCGATGTTGCAAATCCTGCTCATCGCGGCTCGGTGATCACCCGGGTTCCGTCGGCGGGACTCGAGGATGTCGATCGCGCGGTTGCGGCCGCGCGAGCCGCGCTTCCCGACTGGCGATCACGTCCGTTCACGGAGCGAGCCAGGGCTCTCGCGTTGATCGCCGACGACATCGAGGCGAATGCGGAGGAATTCGCTCGTCTCACTGCCCTGGACACCGGGAACGCCCTGCGGACCCAGGCTCGTCCCGAGGTTGCGACCCTTGTCGCGCTGTTCCGTTATTTTGCGGGCATCGCCGGCGAAGTCAAGGGAACTACGCTCCCGGCGGGAGACCGCCAGCTTCAGTACACACGCCTCGAACCCCTGGGCGTGGTGGCGTGCATCCTCCCGTGGAACTCACCGCTCATGATCGCGGGCTTCAAGGTGCCGGCAGCGTTAGCGCCCGGCAACACGGTCATCCTCAAAGCCGCGGACGATGCACCGCTGACAATCCTTCTGCTCGCCGAGGTGTGCAATCGGCATCTGCCGGCGGGCGTCGTGAATGCCTTGACCGGACGCGGCAGCGTCATCGGATCGGCGCTCGCCGGTCATTCTGGTGTGGATAAGGTCTCGTTCACGGGCTCGACCGAGGTGGGTCGCGGCGTTGGTCGTCAGGCCGGCGAACGTGTCGCTCACGTCTCGCTCGAGCTCGGCGGAAAGAACCCGTCGATCGTGTTTCCCGACGCGGTCGATGACGACCTCATCGAAGGTCTACTGCTGGCGTCACGCTTCACGCGTCAGGGGCAGAGTTGTACCGCCGGTTCTCGACTATTCCTTCATGAAGACGTGTACGACGAAGTACTCGAGCGTCTCGTCGCCCGACTTGGCGCACTCAAAGTCGGCGATCCGCTTGATGAAGCGAGCGACATGGGTGCGATTATCAACGCCAAGCAGCACGCCTCAATCGACGACTACCTCGCCGAGGGCCGTGCAAGCAAAGACATGAAGGTCGCCCTGGGCGGAACCGCCCCGTCCGACGGTCCCCTCACGGAGGGCTTTTACCACCTGCCGACGGTGTTCTCGGGCGCTCGCAACGACTTCAGGCTGGCGAGGGAGGAGATTTTCGGACCCGTTCTCGTGGCCATTCCGTGGCGCGACGTGGACGATGTCGTCCGAATGGCCAATGACTCGAACTACGGATTGGCCGCCTTTATCTGGAGCCACGATCTCGATGCTGCGCTGAACACGGCGAATCGAGTTGAGGCCGGATGGATTCAAGTCAATCAGGGTGGTGGCCAGCTCGTGGGCCAGTCCTACGGCGGCTACAAGCAGAGTGGCATAGGGCGCGAGGTTTCTCTCGAGGGCATGCTCGCGGGATTCACGCAGACCAAGCAGATCAATATCAAGCTGAGGGGCTGATGATGGCCGCGAACGAACTCCCGCTACTGGGCATCCATGTTCTCGATCTCAGCCGCGCGCTTGCCGGGCCCTACGCCACCTCACTGCTGTCCGACCTGGGCGCCACCGTTACTAAGGTCGAGAGCATCAAGGGTGGGGACTCGACGCGCGGCTGGCCTCCGTTCGAGAACGAGCACAGCCTCTACTTCGATTCTGTCAATCGTGGAAAGTCGTCGATCGCACTCGACTTCTATCAGCCGGAGGGGCAGGCGCTCCTGCGGGAGCTTGCTCTGAATGCGGATGTTGTGATCGAGAACTTTCGCCCCGGGGTGATGGCGGAGATCGGGCTCGATCCCGTCTCGCTTCGCGCCGAGAAGCCCAGTCTGATTGTTGCCTCCGTCAGCGGATTCGGTGCCACTGGTCCGCTGAGCCAAACGGCGGGTCTCGACCAGGTAGCGCAGGGTATGTCGGGCATCATGTCGGTCACCGGCGAGGATGCGAACAACATGTATCGGGTCGGGATTCCGATTGTCGACATCTACGCGGGCATCTTTACCGCGTTCGGTATCGCGGCTGCCCTGGTCGGTCGTGAGCGATCGGGCGACGGGCTCGAGTTGTCGACATCGCTACTTGAGGCAGGCCTCGCAATTTCAGTGTTCCAGGGGCAGCGATACCTGAGCACGGGTGAGATTCCGACGCCGCAGGGCAACAATCACCCGGTGCTCGTGCCCTATGGCGTCTTCGCTACGGCCGACATTCCGATCATCATCGCCGCCGGAACCGACAAGCACTGGCGCGAACTTTGTGCGCTGCTCGGCGACCCCGAGCTTGGACTAGACCCCGAGTTCGCGACGGGCAAGGACAGAACTCGAAATAGAGAAGTGGTCAAGGCGCGGCTCGAAAAGCTTCTTGCCGCACGTTCCGGCGTCGACTGGGTCGACGCACTGCGCGCCGCGGGCATTCCGGTTGGCCCGATCTACAACTACGCCCAGGCGTTCGCGGATCCGCAGGTGGTCCACCTCGACATGGTGCAGCACGTCACGCGCCCGGACGGCAGCGATCTGCCCCTGTTGCGTGGGCCGCTCTCGGTTGGCGGAGTCGCCACGCGGATTAGTAAGGCACCACCCGGACTCGGCGAGGACACCCTGAGCGTGCTCGCCGCGCTCGGGCTGACAGATGAGCAGGTGACCGGGTTGGTCAGAGCCGGCATCGTGAGCACGGGCGTCGCGCCCGTTTCCAGGGTCTGATCATGCCCGAACTGAGCGTCGAGACCGCCTCCGGTATCGCTACGTTGACAATCGACAATGCGGGCAGGCGCAACTCGCTGACGCTCGAGATGTGGAAGCAGTTCGGACCTCTCCTCGACCGGCTCGCGAACGATTCCGGGGTGAGGGTTCTCGTGATTCGCGGCCGCAATGACGACTTCTCGTCGGGAGCGGACATCCGCGATCTCCAGACAATCCTCGACGGTGAGACGGACGGCGGGCGAGTGACCGAGGCGGAGAACGCGATCGCGACCTTCCCGAAGCCGACCATCGCGGCCATCGACGGGTTCTGCGTCGGTGGCGGATGGGAAATCGCGGGAGCGTGCGACATCCGAATCGCGTCGTCGCGCGCCACGATCGGTGTCACACCGGCGCGCATCGGAATCATCTACCCGCTCTCGGGCATCCGTCGCCTGGTGTCCATCGCGGGTCCGGCGGTCGCAAAGCTGCTACTCCTAAGCGGAGAACTCATCGATGCGAAGCGTGCACTCGGCTTCGGCATGGTCTCCCATGTCGTTGACTCCGGCGCGTTTTGGAAGGGCGTTCACGCGTACGCGGAGGACCTGGCGAGTCGATCACAGCTCTCCACCAACGCGATGAAGGATTTAGTGAACGCCATCGACGATCGTGGCGACGTGGACGCGCGGCTTGCGTTCTGGCAGGGCGAGGTCGCGTCGAGCAACGATCCGGCGATCGGTGCGGCAGCGTTCCTCGCACGCACCGAGCCGCGGTTCACCTGGTCGCGAAGCTAGACGAAGTCGCCGGCATCCTGCCGGAAGCGGCCGAGCATCCGGCTCAGTTCCTCGAGCTCTCTGGGCGTGAATCCGGGTTGCTCGAATACGGCGACGTTCAGTATCTGCGCGGCATCCAGCGCTCGAGCCTTGCCCTCTTCCGTGACCTCGACGAGCGTTGCCCTTCCATCGGTCGGATGAGCGAGTCGTCGCACCAGGCCGGCCGCCTCGAGGCGATCGACAGCGTTCGTGACGCTGGTCGGATGAACCTGCAGGCGTTCGCTGGCCTTGGCCATGGGAAGTGCACCCGTGCGCGTGAAGGTTAGGAGCGTAAGGAGTTCGAAGCGAGCGAACGTCAGGTCGAAGCCCCTGAGGACGGTTTCGATTCTGGCGAGCAGGATCTGTTGTGTTCGCATCACGGCGGTAATCGCAGCCATGCCTTCCGCGGCATCGGTCCAGCCGCGTTCTTCCCACTGGCGTTTTGCCTCACCGATCGGGTCGCGCGGGAGAGCGTGCGAATCCACCACCTGTACCCCGCTCACTCGAAATGCTACGACCGTGCCATCCTCCCACGAGTCGCGTGAGCAACATTCGGGTCAGGACGTTGCGTCCACCAGCAGGGAGGTAGCGGCCAGCTGGCGCAGCTCGAACTTCTTAACCTTCCCGGTCGCCGTCGTGGGAAGCTCGCTCACGAAGATGATTTTCTCCGGACACTTGGGCGGCGCGATGTGGCGTTCGCCCTGCAGGTAGGCGGCGAGCTCTGCGACGGTGAGTTCCGCACCATCGGCGACGATGAATGCGCACACCTTCTCTCCGAGACGCTCGTCCGGCATCGAGACCGCAGCGATCGCAGCGACGTTCGGGTGCATTGCCGCGTTCTCCTCGACCTCGCGGGCAGAGATATTGAGACCGCCGCGGATGATGATGTCTTTGATTCGTCCCGTCACGCGCAGGAAGCCGTCGTCGTCGACACGACCGAGGTCGCCCGTCGCGAAGAAGCCGTCCGGGCCAATGGTCGCCGCCGTCTTCTCCGGATCCTGCCAGTAACCCAGCAGCATCCCGGGGCTGGTGAACTTGATCTCGCCCTCCTTGCCCGCCGGAAGCGAGTTACCAGCCTCGTCGCGGATCTCGAGGTGCACGCCCTCGGGTGTGCGGCCGTCCGTACTCACCACCTTTTCGGGTGGGTCGTCGTAGCGCATAGCGGTGACGACAAGGGCCTCGCTGTTGCCGTAGACCGGGAGTGCGAGACAGCCGGGGATGAGGCTCTTCCAGTCGGTGAGCATAGCTTCGGGAATCGGTGCGCCCGCGCTGGCCCAGATTCGCATCGAGGAGATGTCGTGGGTTGGGTCGGCCTTGAGCGCGCCGAGCGCCATCTGAAGGAAGGGCGTCGCCGCCATGCTGATCGTCGTCTTGTATTTGGCGATCTGGCGAAGGCCCTCGTTGGGCTCCCAGACGTCGATGAGGTGCACACCGGCGCCGTACATCAGGGGCATGAGGATGCCCGCGGCGAGGCCGGTCGCGTGGGTGATGGGCGTCGGCATGAACATCACATCGTCCTCGGTGAGGGCGAAGACGTCGGCGGCCAGGCGGTGAGCAGTGAACGACATGGTTGCGAACGTGTGCTGGCAGCCCTTCGGCCGGGATTCGGTTCCCGAGGTGTAGATCACGGCGTGCGCGGCGTCCGGGTTCGGCACGGGGCCGAGCTCGTCGTCGGTCGGGACCGCGTCGCCAGCAATGAGGTCGTCGTAGGACAGGTTGCCGTCGGTCGCCGCACCGCGCACCACAATGACCTTCTCGATCGCGGGAGTGGTCTTGCGAATCTCCGTGATCATGTCGACGTAGTTGAAGGAACGGAAGTTGGCTGTGACTATCGAGATCTTTGCGCCCGAATTGTCGATCACAAACTTGACCTCGTCGCCGCGGTACACGGGCATGGTCGGAACGAGGACTGCGCCGAGCCTGGCCAGCGCGACATAGATCACGACGAACTCGTTCCAGTTCGGAAGCTGCACCTGAACCCGATCTCCCGCGACGACTCCGAGCTTCTTGAACGAGAGCGCCAGTCGGTATGCCTGGGCTCGGAGTTCTCCTCGTGACAGTTCCGTGTAGTTGTCGGTAAGCGCCAGGCGGTCGGGATCGGCAGCCGCAAACGTGTCGATGTAGTGGGCGAGGCTGTGCGAATCCCAGTAACCCTTGGAGCGGAATCCCTCGATTTCGCTCGCGCTGTACCGATCCTCGGGGCGGATGGCTGTCATGGTTTTGGACACGGGTGACCTCTTCTTTGAGTCTGACTTCGGCGTCGTCGAACTTAGGCTACGCTAAATGGTCAGTCCATTGCAATGGCTCCACCAAAGCTGTAGTGTGCATCCACCAGAAGGAGACGTTCGATTGGAAAGCACGCTGGAACAGTCCGCCGTCCTTCTCGACGTCACCGACGGAATTGCGCGAATCACGTTGAATCGACCAGCCAAGTACAACGCGATGAACATGAGGTTCGCGCTCGACTTCCAGGGTGCTGTGGCTGCCATTGCGACGCGTACGGACATCAGCGTCGTCGTACTCGCTGCCAATGGCACGGCGTTTTGCGCGGGTGGGGACCTCGACGCCATGTTCGCCGCAGACGACCTGCAGTCGTATTTCGCTGCACAGGCCGATGCACTGCACGGAGGGATCGGGATGTTGTCCGAACTGCGCGTTGTTGTCATTGTCGCTGTGAGTGGCGTGGTCGCGGGTGGTGGTCTTGGCCTTGTGCTCGCGGGAGATCTGATCGTCGCGGGCGACAATACGACGTTCACGCCCGCCTACCCCAAACTCGGTTTCACCCCGGACTGCGGGGTAACCGCTCTACTGCCGAGGGCCGTCGGATTGTCTCGCGCGCTGCAGTACACGGTCGGTGGCAGGAAGCTCAATGCCGCCGACGCGCTCGAGTGGGGTCTTGTGACCGAAGTCGTGGCATCGGACGCAGTGCTCGAGCGCGCTCTCGAACTCGCCGATTTGATCAGGACAACCGCACCCGTAGCGCTCGGCGAAACGCGATCGCTGATTCGATCGTCATTCGATCTCGATCTGCGAGAGAACCTCGATCGTGAGGCTGAAACGATCGTCGCACGGAGCGCGCAGTTGGAGTCGACGCATCTTGTCAGCGAGGTTGCCGAGTCCAGAGCCGCGCGCTGACGGCGGCGCCCGGCTTTCTCGCAGCCGATACGCTCGCGATCGGTTAGCCGATCGTTCGCTGCGCCTTGCTTGCGGCGGATGCCGCCTTGCTCTTCTCGCGCGCGGCTGCCCAGTCCTCGTCGGTGAGAGAGGTCAGGCCGGCAAACGTACCGGGACCCGCGAGGTGCTGTGCGCCGTCCATCGGAATTGCTGCGCCGGTCAGATAGTCGCACGCGTCGGACAGCAGGAAGATCGTGAGAGCCGCGAGCTCCTCGATCGATCCTGCGCGGCCGGCGGGAATGGTGTCGGGCTGTGTCGCGCCGATGGAACTCTTGTCCGTCGGGTTGAGCATCTCCCACGCATAGTCGGTGGGGATCGGTCCGGGGGCGAGCGCGTTGAGGCGGATGCCGTACCGAGCCCACTCGACCGCGAGTGACATGGTCATGGCGTACACGGCCGCCTTCGCCATCGCAGACGGAACGACGAATGCCGAGCCCGTCCAGATCCAGGTGGTGAGCGTCGAGAGCACCGAACCCGGAAGTCGCTCCGCAATCCAGCGCTTGCCCGCCGCGTGGGTGGTGTTGAACGAGCCGTTCATGACGGTCGAACTGACGGCTTCGAACGCGTGGGCGCTCAGGGAGGCGGTCGGGGCGATGAAATTGCCCGCTGCGTTGTTGATGACGCTGGTCAGCGGCCCGTGATTCGCCCAGATCTGCGACATGGCGGCGTCGACGGCCGAGGCGTCGCGCACATCGACCGACTGCACGAACACGCGGCCCTCGCGACCGCCGGCCGCCGCCGCCGCGGCCTCCTCGAGCACCGATTGGCGGCGTCCCCACAGGTGCACTTCGGCACCGTGGTCGACCAGGTGCTTAGACACACCCCGACCGAGGCCCGTACCGCCGCCCGTGATCAGCACTCGTTTTCGCGCGAGCACGTCATCCCGAAAAATCGACTGGGGCATCAGTTGCCCCGGAAAGGGGCGAAATCCGGCTTCCGCTTCTCGTTGAACGCGGTGATCCCCTCCTTGGCCTCATCCGATTCGCCGAACATCCGCAGCGTCGTGTACGCCATCTGGCCCACGGCGGCGAACTGCTCGGTGTCGGTGTTGAACGACTGCTTGATGACCTTGAGCGAGGTGGGCGAGAGGGCGAGGATTTCATCTGCCCACTGGCGGACCTCCGCGTGCAGCTGCTCGAACGGCACGACCTTGTTGATGAGTCCCCAGGCCTCTGCCTGCACTGCCGAGTACTGACGGCAGAGGAACCAGATCTCGCGGGCGCGCTTCTCGCCGATGATGCGCGCCATGTACCCGGTACCGAAGCCGGCGTCGAACGATCCCACACGAGGCCCGTTCTGGCCGAAGATGGCGTTGTCTGAGGCGATCGTGAGGTCGCACAGCATGTGGAGCACGTGGCCGCCACCGATGGCGAAGCCATTGACCGCAGCGATCACCGGCTTCGGGACATCCCGGATCACGCGGTGTAGCGACTCGACCTCGAACAGGCCGGACTCCGACGGCCCGTAGTCGCCCGTCTCTGCGCGCTGCTTCTGGTCACCACCCGTGCAGAATGCCTTGTCGCCGGCACCCGTGAGCGCGATGGCGCCGACCTCGTCGCTGCCCCAGGCGTGCTTGAACGCGAGGACCAGCTCGTCGACGGTCTGGGCACGGAACGAGTTGTACCGTTCGGGACGGTTGATGGTGATCCAGGCCAGGCCGTTTTCCACCTCGTAGGTGATATCGCCGAACTCTGCCATGAGTGGTGTCCTTTTCTCGTAAGTGGCTAGTTGCCAGTGAAGTTCGCCGGTCGGCGCTCGCCGAATGCCGCGAGGGCCTCCGGCATGTCTTCGGTGCGGGTCAGCAGGGCCTGCCCACGGTTTTCGAGCTCCGCTGCCGCCGCATAGGACGTGATCTCCTGGTTCATCCGTAGCGCCGTCTTCGACAACCGCACGCCGGAGGGGGAGTTCGCGCAGATCAGGGTTGCCATTGCAATTGCTTCGTCCACGACTGCCCCGGGTTTTCCGACGGAGTTCACGAGTCCGATTCGCAGCGCTTCGTCTGCGAGGATGATGCGTCCGGTGAACGCGACCTCGGCTGCGACCCCGGGGCCTACCAGGCGGGGCAGTAGCCACGACGCACCAAGGTCACCCGCCGACAGGCCGATGCGCGCAAACGCGGCGCTGAACTTGGCGGTGGGGTCCGCGAGACGGATGTCCGCGACGAGCGCGAGCGAGAGTCCGCCGCCCGCGGCCGCCCCGTTGACCGCCGCGATGACCGGCACTCGAAGCGCCCTAATTGCGGAAAGCCCGGCGGCGGCGCTCTCCTGCAGGTTGAGGAACTCAACTGCGCTCATCTTGGGCAGTTCTGCGGCGCTGTCGATGTCGTAGCCGGCGCAAAAGACCTTGCCCGCTCCCGTGAGGATGACGCAGCGCACGCTCGAATCGTTCGTCAACTCGCGAGCGAGCGTGGAGAATTCTTCGAACATCATTGCGGTCATGGAGTTCGCTCGGTCGGGGCGATTCAGTGTGACCGTGACGATGCCTTCGGGACGGGCGTCGACAAGAAGTGTTTCGTAGCTGGAGTACATCTGCGTTTCTCCGATCAGCGGAAGTTCGGTTTGCGCTTTTCGACGAACGCGGCAAGGCCCTCACGGCCGTCACCATGCTCGAAGAGCGAGCCGACTTCGTTGCGCTCGAGCGTCATCCCATCGGCAATGGGAAGGTTAAAGGCGGCATCGACCGTCCTGACTATTGACGCCTGCGCCAGGGCAGACGAGCGCAGCAGGAGACCCGCGAGCGACAGTGCGGCCACCGACGCTGTTCCGGCGTCGACCAGGCGATCGACCAGCCCGATCGCAACCGCCTCACTTGCTTCGACCTGGCGGGCGGTGAGCATGATGTCGAGCGCGCGTGCCCGTCCCACCAGTCGTGGTAGCCGCTGTGTACCGCCAGCGCCGGGAATGAGGCCGATCGCAACCTCGGGCAGGCCGAATTTTGCGCCCGCGCCGGCGACCCGAAGGGTGCAGGCCACTGCCAGCTCCAGGCCGCCGCCGAGGGCGACACCCTCGACTGCTGCGATCGACAGCCGACCTGGTTTCGCGATCCGGTCGAGTGTCGCACGAAGCGCATCGCCGTAGTCGGCAAACCCTTGGACATCGATCGACGACATGAGCTTGATGTCTGCGCCGGCGGCGAAGAAGCCTGGAACGGAGGACTCGATGATCAGCAGGCGGATATCGGGGGCAGCGTCCGCGGCGTCGAGCGCTTCAGATAGTCCGTGGATGATCGCAAGCCCAAGAGCATTGGCCGGGGGACTCGAGAGGGTCACTCGCATGATCTCGGGCGCGACTACCTCCCACACCACAGCTGAGTCGTTTTGTTGAGTCATCGTTGTTCTTTCGTCTCTCCGGTCATGCTCACGCGCGGCGCGCGAATCGCTTGAAGTTCGGACGACGCTTCTCCTTGAACGCCTCGCGACCCTCTTTTGCCTCTTCTGTCGAGTAGAAGAGCAGGTTGGTGTCGTGGGCGAGTTGCTGGATGCCCGTCAGTCCATCCTCGGCCGCATTGAAGCTTGCCTTCATGAGGCGAAGCGCGAGCGGGGAGAGTTCGAGCATCTCCCGGCACCAGGTGACGGTCTCGCGCTCGAGGTCGGCCAGCGGCACGACGGTATTGATGAGGCCCATCTCTCGGGCCTCCTGCGCGTCGTACTGCCGGCACAGGAACCAGATCTCCTTGGCCTTCTTCGCGCCGACCAGCTGGGCGAGAAGGCCCGCGCCGAACCCGCCGTCGAATGATCCAACGCGTGGACCGACCTGCCCAAACCGCGCATTGTCCGCCGCAATCGTGAGGTCGCAGACCAGGTGCAGGACATGGCCCCCGCCGATCGCGTAGCCGGCGACCATCGCCACGATCGGTTTGGGGAGTCGCCGCATCTGCACCTGCAGGTCGGTAACGTGAAAGCGGCCGAGCGCAGTCGGTGAACCGGGATCGGTCAGGTACCCGGTGTCACCACGCACCCGCTGGTCACCGCCCGAGCAAAATGCCTCCGTACCCGCGCCGGTGAGGACGATGACACCGATGGCGGGGTCTTCGCGTGCGCGAAGCAGGGCATCCGAGATCTCGATCAGGGTCTGCGGGCGAAACGCGTTGCGTACCTCTGGTCGATTGATTGTGATCTTCGCGATGCCGTCCCCGCTGTAGTCGAAGAGGATGTCTTCATAGGCTTGGGCGGATTCCCACAGCGGTGGCTCGTAGTCCACCAGTTCTTGTTGCACGGTCATGCCCTTCCGAAGTAATGAGGCTCGCGAGCCGGGTTCGGCTCGTTATGCCATTGTCAGGCCGCCGCTGACGGAAAGGGTCTGGCCGGTGATGTAACCGGTGTTGTCACCGGCGAAGAACACGACTGCGGCGGCGATGTCCTCCGGCTTACCCAGACGCTTCATCGGCACCGCCCGTGTCATGCCACCGATGACCTTGTCAGCATCCTCGCCCGAGTTGTCCGCGAACTTGCGAAGGGCGGGTGTGTCCGTGGGGCCGGGGCACACGGTGTTCGCAGTCACGCCGGTCATAGCGACCTCGCGAGCGAGGGTCTTCGTGAACGCGATGATGCCGCCCTTCGCGCCCGAGTACACCGCCTCGAGGGACGATCCGACGCGTCCGGCGTCGGATCCGATGTTGATGACCCGACCCCAGCCGCGCTCGATCATTCCGGGAACAACGGCGTGGGTTACCCTCAGCGCGCCCTTGAAGTTCAGATCGAGGATCTTGTCCCAGAAGTCTTCCGTCGTCTCGAGGAAGGTCATGAAGTCGTCCCAGCCGGCACAGTTCACAACGACGTCGATAGCACCGAGTCGCTCGGCCACGAGTGCGACAGCCTCATTGACCGACGCTGTCTTCGTTACGTCGACCGCGACGGCCGTTGCATCACCGCCGACGGTCGTGATCTCGGTCGCGGTGCCCTCTGCCGCGTTCAGATTGACGTCGGCGACGGCGACGTGGAATCCCGCCTCGGCGAGGGCGAGCGAGATGCCCTTGCCGATTCCGGAGCCGCCTCCGGTAACGAATGCGATGCGCTTGGTCATGATTCTCCGATGGTCTTTGTGTCGTCGGTTATTCGGTGAGTTGGTCAGTGCGAAACGAGGGTGCCGGTCCAGTCGACCGGTCCCGCGAGGATGGAATGGCTGGTGAGCTTACGACCGAGAAACGTCTGCGCCTCGCGGGCAGACTCGATTACGCGGTTTAGGTCGAGCCCCGTGTCGACACCCATCTCCTCGAACATGCTCACGAGGTCTTCCGTCGCGATGTTCCCGGTCGATCCGGCGGGAACGGGGCAGCCCCCCAGTTCTCCGAAGCTCGACTCGAAACTGTGCACGCCCACCTCGAGAGCCGCATACGCATTCGCAAGTCCCTGGCCGCGGGTGTTGTGGAAGTGGGCGGTCAGCTCGACACCCTTCAACCGGTCGAGCGCGGCCGTGAAGAATTCGCTCACATAGGCGGGATTTGCCATCCCGGTGGTGTCGCCGAAGCCGATCTCCGTTGCGCCCATCTCCGCGAACCGTTCGGCGAGACCGAGCACGCGCGACAACTCCACTTTGCCCTCGTATGGGCACCCGAACGACGTTGCGATCACGGCATCGAGCTTCAGCTCCTCGGCCAGAATCCGCTTGGCCATGACTTCGTCGTCGGCCATCGTCTGGTGGACGGTACGGTTGATGTTCTTCATATTGTGCGTCTCCGACGCGCTCACGAAGATGGATGCCTCGTGATAGTACGAGCGCACCCTCAGCGCGTTGTCGAGTCCTCTGCTGTTCGGGATCAGTACCATCAGCGAAACATCGGCCGGTACGTCGATGCCTTCCAGTACCTGGACTCCGTCGGAGAGCTGCGGAATGACATCCGGGCGGACGAAGCTTGCGACCTCGATGCGCTTGAAGCCGGCCCGCCCGAGCGAATTGATCAACCGGATCTTCTCGTCGGTTGGAATGATTTCCGGCTCGTTCTGGAATCCGTCGCGCGGTCCGACCTCACGAATGAGCACGCTCTTCGGTCGTGTCATGATTTCACCTTCACTTCCTGGTTCCTTCTCACGCCTTGAGCGGAATGCGCTCGACAATTGCCTGCTCTAAATCGTCCCGGAACTCCGGGTCGGCGATCGCCGCGAGTCGCTTCGCGCGCTCGCGGAAACCGTGCCCGCGTAGCTCCGCAATGCCGTGCTCGGTCACCACGACATCCACGTCGGCGCGCGAGGTGGTTACGGTGCGCACGGAAGGGACGATCGTGGAATGGGAGCCGGACTTCGAGCGCAGCGCGATGATCGAGAGTCGGCCGGTGAGGCTCGCCGCGCGCGAGAAATCTGACTGGCCGCCAATCGCGCCGATGTATACGCCGTGACGGCGCTCCGCATTCACCTGGCCCGTGATGTCTATTTCAATGGCGGAGTTGATCGAAACTAGACTGCGGAGCTGCGACAGGGTCTCCGGCGAATGAGTGTAGCTAGCTGCGCGGAACTGCACTCCGAGATCGTTTGCGCGTTGATACAGGCTCGTGCTGCCGAGCGCCGCGCCGGTGACGGCGATTCCGCGATCGATCTCCTTGCGCGCACCCGTGATGACACCCAGGTCGATGAGGTCGGCCACGCCGTCCGAGATCATGCCTGAATGGATGCCGAGATCGACTCGGTCACGCAACCTCGCCAGGACCGCCCCAGGTAGTGCGCCGACGCCCAGCTGTATCGTGTCTCCGTCCTCAATCAGCCCTGCGACGAAGCCCGCGATCGTCGCTTCGGTGGGGTTCGGATCCACGG
>DATAZY010000095.1:0-3557 GCA_036271795.1 Galbitalea sp. | reverse complement strand
CCTGTCGGCGAGTTCCGGTGATCCGCTGGCGCAGCTTCGCACCTCGACGGCGCGAAACAAAGAGGAGCAGATCCACGCCAAGATCCTGCAGCTGCACCTCAACGTCCCGGTTGGCCTGCGCTACTTCATCTGGCTCTGGGGCGTCATCCAGGGGCTGTGGGGTCATCTCGACCTTGGCGTTTCGGAGACCGGCCAGCCGGTGACCTCGATGCTGTCGTCGGCCGTCGCCGTCACCGTGCAACTGTTGCTCGCGGCCACGATTCTCGCAATCGTCTTCGGTGTGATCGTCGGCATCACCTCGGCACTTCGCCAGTACAGCGGATATGACTACACAGTCACCTTCCTGGCGTTCCTGTTCTTTTCGCTTCCCTCGTTCTTCGTCGCGGTCATCCTGAAGGCCTACGTCGGCATCGCGTTCAATAATTTCTTGCAGGACCCGACGATAGCTCTGTGGTTATTGATCGCATTACCGTTGTTATCGGGGGCCATCTGGCAGGGCATCCTCGGTGGTAACGGCAAGAAACGGTGGGCGACTTTCGGAATCGCGACCGTTGTCACGGCCGGCGTCCTGTTCTACATTTCAGCTACCCACTGGCTCGATAACCCCAGCCTTGGTCCGGTGGTTATTCTGGTGCTCGGTTTGGGTCTAGGGCTTCTGGTCGTCATCCTGACAACCGGTATTGAGAATCGAAAATCGCTCTACACGGCGGTCACCGTCGTCGTAATCGGATTCGGGCTGTACTTCGCGTTTGGCGCTCCCGGTGGACTCCTGCACGTCCTGAACTTCAACATCTGGCTACTGCTCCTGTTCGGACTGGTCTCCATTGGAGTTGGTGTTCTCGTTGGCTTCCTCTACGGAGGGGTCGATCGCGCGCTGTCAGCAAGGACAGGCGGTATCACCGCATTCTTGGTTTCCGGCCTGATCGTTATTGACCGATTCATGCAGGACTGGCAGTTGTATTCGCAGAACGTCGTGAACGGCAGGCCGATCGCAACCGTCGGGTCGGCGACACCCAACCTCTCCGACTTCTCCTCGAGCTTTTGGATTCAGGGTCTCGACAGCTTCACTCACCTGCTGCTGCCGACCATTTCGCTGATGCTGATTTCGCTTGCCGGGTACAGCCGATATTCCCGGGCGAATCTGCTCGACGTGCTTAATCAGGACTACATTCGCACGGCCCGAGCGAAGGGCCTCAACGAGCGGACAGTCGTCATGCGACACGCGTTCCGCAACTCGCTCATCCCGCTGACGACGGTCATTGCGTTTGATATCGGGGCCCTGGTTGGTGGCGCGATCGTCACCGAGACGGTCTTCGCCTGGTCGGGCATGGGGCAACTCTTTGACCAGTCGCTGCTGACGACCGACGTGAACCCGCTGATGGGCTACTTCGTCGTAACGGGTGTAATCATCGTCCTATTCAATATTTTCGCGGACCTGATGTACTCGGTCCTTGATCCACGAATTCGGGTGACCGTATGAGCAGCCTTATCCCTCCCACCTCGCGCGGCGGCTCCTCGCTCGACGAGGATCCGAGCGAGTCCGAGCCACGGCTCGGCGACACAGACGCTTCCCTGCCGCTCGGCAAGGTCGACGAGTCTCGCGCCGAGAATGCCATCGAACTGAAGGAGGTCGAGGGGCTCAGTCAGGGCACGATCGTCCTTCGCCGGTTCTTCCGCCACCGCGGCGCCATGATCTCGCTCACGGTTCTCGTACTCGTGATCATCCTGGCACTGTCGTCCGAGGGGCTCGACCTTCTCGGCATCAACATTCCCGGCTGGTGGAAGTGGCGCTGGACCACCCTCGCCAATATCACGAACGGCGGCCAGCCAACCCTGAGCATCGTGCCACAGTGGCTCGGGGGACCTGGCATCCGCTGGGGCGACCATCCGTTCGGACAGGACTCACTCGGTCGGGACATGTTCGCGGAGGTCATGCGTGGCTCGCAGCTGTCGCTGATGATCGTCTTCGTCGTCGGTATCGCGGCGACGTTCATCGGCGTGGTCGTCGGCGCGGTCGCTGGATTCTTCCGCGGCTGGGTCGACTCGGTGCTTATGCGTCTGACCGATGTGGTGCTGATCATCCCGCTGATCGTTCTGACAGCGACCCTCGCCCACACCTACGCGGCTTCGGGCGCCATCGTGGTCGCCATTGTGCTGGCGCTCGCTTCGTGGCCACAGCTCGCGCGCCTCGTGCGCGGTGACGTACTCGGCCTGCGCGAGCGGGAGTTCGTCGATGCCGCTCGAGTCGCCGGGGCGAGCAATTCGCGGATCATGTTCGTGCACATCCTGCCGAACGCCATCGGGGTCATCGTGGTCAACACGACGCTGCTGATGGCGGCGACCATCCTGACCGAGGCGGCCCTTGGCTTCCTCGGCTTCGGTGTCCAGCCGCCGGACGTGTCGCTCGGCTCGATCATTTATCAGTACGAGAACGCGTTCGACACCAGGCCATGGCTGTTCTTCTGGCCAGCGATCTTCGTCATCATCATCGCCCTGACCGTCAACTTCATCGGCGACGGCCTGCGCGACGCGTTTGACCCGCGCCAGAAGCGGGCGCTGAACAAGGCGGCTCGCAAGTCAGCCGCAGCAGCCCGCGCCAAGGTCTCGGTCAGGACCCAGTGATGGGATCAGGGAACGAACAGCGCGGCGGCAATAGCCACGACAAAAAGCACTCCGAGGATGGCCGATTCCGGCTGCAGCCAGTGCGTTCTGACGCCCGTGCCTTCGACGACTCCCGCGTCGAGGTAGCCGGCGTCACGCAACTGTTCCCAGTAGCGACGCACGTACAGCGCGGCCAGGCCCGAAGCCGAACCGGGAAGATCACCCGGGCGGATGCTTCCGCCGACGCCGTAGCTCGACTCTGGCAAATGACGGATTTCGGCGCGCGAGGCGCGCAGCGCCGTGAACCGGCTCGGCTGTGGGGCGGACCAGGCAACGATCTTCATGGTCGTCGTGTAGATCGTGAGCGCGAACTTCGTGTCGATTCGCTGGATGGCCGGCCAGCTCACGTCGTAGCTGCGAAGCAGGTTGCGCACGGTGACCCCGGACGGCGAGATCGCGACGCTGGGCGACCAGAACAGAATCCACGCGGCGTATGCAGCGAAGGCGATGAGCGTCACGTAGCGCAGCAAAGCCAGCAGATCCAGCTCGGAAACGAGGCTGGTAAGCGCGATCGCACAGATCAACCACGTCAGTATCACGACAACCTTGCCGAATACCGGTCGCAGGGTGGTCGAATCGCTGGTCACCCGAATCGGCTTGTTAATGGCGTCGCTCACGCCTCCATGTTCGCAGACAATCGCCGCGTCGCTTCCTTCGGCGCCGTACCACTTACTACTTTGACAACGAAAGAGCCGACTCAATGACTCCGGCGCAGACTCCCACGAAAACGCAGGCCCCGACAAGAAACACGGCGGGCAATCCGATCCTCGAGGTGAGGGACCTGGGCGTCGACTTCTGGGTCGACGGCACCTGGTACCCGGCGGCCATCGGCATGAACTATGACGTCCAGCCCGGGGAGGTTCTCGCGATCGTCGGCGAATCCGGTTCCGGCAAGA
>DATAZY010000094.1:0-10094 GCA_036271795.1 Galbitalea sp. | reverse complement strand
GACCCGTATCAGATCACCATCGCGCACGAAGGCGATGGGACCTGCGTCCACCGCTTCGGGAGCTATGTGGCCGATGCACAGGCCGGTTGTGCCGCCTGAGAATCTGCCGTCCGTCAAGAGTAGTACATCTTTTCCGAGGCCAGCGCCCTTGATGGCGGCCGTGATGGCCAGCATCTCGCGCATCCCGGGACCGCCTTTGGGACCCTCGTAGCGGATCACCACAATGTCGCCGGCCTTGATCTCGCCGTTGGTGAGTGCATCCATCGCGGCGCGTTCGCGCTCGAAGACACGCGCTGGTCCCTCGAACAGCTCCGCGTCGAAGCCGGCCGTCTTCACGACGGCGCCATCCGGTGCGAGATTCCCCTTCAGGATGGTGAGGCCGCCAGTCGGGTGGATGGGGTTGTCCAGTTTGTGAAGCACCTTGCCGTCGAGTTCCGCCGGGTTCAGCTCAGCGAGGTTCTCCGCGACAGTCTTGCCGGTCACGGTGAGCGCATCTCCGTGCAAGAGGCCGACGTCGAGAAGTGCCTTCATGAGAACCGGGATGCCGCCGTGACGGTCCATGTCGTTCATGACGTAGCGGCCGAACGGCTTCATGTCGGCCAGGTGAGGAACCTGGTTGCCGATGCGGTTGAAGTCGTCGATCGTGAGCTCGACCTCGGCCTCGTGCGCGATCGCGAGAAGGTGCAGCACGACGTTGGTCGAACCACCCAGCGCCATGGCAACCGTGATGGCGTTCTCGAACGCATCCCTGGTCAGGATGTCGCGGGTCGTGATCCCGAGCCGAAGCATGTTGACAACGGCCTCGCCCGAGCGGTGCGCGTAGTAGTCGCGACGGCGGTCGGCGGAGGGCGGACTCGTCGAACCTGGCAGTGCCATCCCGAGAGCCTCTGCGACGGACGCCATCGTGTTGGCGGTGTACATGCCGCCGCAGGCTCCCTCGCCGGGAGCGAACGCGCACTCGATGCGGTTGGCATCCTCCAGGCTCATCTTGCCGGCCTTGACGGCGCCGACCGCCTCGAAGGAGTCGATGATGGTGATGTCTTTTTCGGTGCCGTCGCTGAGTTTGACCCAACCTGGCGCGATTGAACCCGCGTACAGAAAGACGGATGCCAGGTCGAGTCGAGCGGCCGCCATGAGCATGCCGGGCAGCGACTTGTCGCATCCGGCGAGCAAAACGGAGCCGTCGAGGCGCTCCGCCTGCATGACAACTTCGACGGAGTCGGCGATGACTTCGCGGCTCACGAGCGAGAAGTGCATGCCCTCGTGGCCCATGCTGATGCCGTCGGATACGGAGATGGTGCCGAACTGCAGCGGGTATCCGCCACCGGAGTGGACGCCTTCTTTAGAGGCCTGCGCGAGCCGGTCAAGACTCAGGTTGCAGGGCGTGATCTCATTCCACGAGCTGGCGATGCCGATCTGCGGCTTGTCCCAGTCAGCATCCCCCATGCCAACTGCGCGGAGCATCCCTCGCGAGGTGAGGGCCTCAATACCGTCCGTGACCGTGCGCGAACGAGGTTTGACATCGGTCTTGGCGGGCTTCTCCGGCATGTTACAAAGTGTAGAACGTGCGCGGAGTGCGCTCGTCCGCGGGACCCTCGAGGACGGGGGGGCGCGGACGCTGGTGAGTTACTCGGCGAGGGTGTCGCGGGTCGGAACCGGACGGGCGCTGTCGTCGGTGAGAACGAAGAACGTGCCGACGATGGCTGCGAGTGCGAGCGCTGCGAGAAGAATGATCATGACCATGGGAAGGTCCTCCGAATGCTGGACAACTAAAAGAATACCTACTAAGGTTCGCATTTTTACCCCTAAACCACCAGTTAACTTTTATTGATCTAGACTGAATCTCACATTCACTAATCGTGAGGATTTCGCTGTGGACGTCGACCGTATGAACCTTCTGCGGGAATTCGCGGTGCGTGGCAGCATCACTGCTGTCGCGCGCGAGACACACCAGACCGTCTCCGGAGTTTCGCAGCAACTGAAGCGACTCGAGCTCGAGGCGGGCCTCCCCCTCACCGAGAAGGTTGGCCGGGGGCTCGTTCTGACGGATGCCGGGCACGCGCTCGCCGCGACCGCCCGCGAACTCGCCATCGCGACAGCTCGGGCGGAAGCGGAGTGGGACGCGTTTCGCAATGCCCCAGCGGGCACTGTCACGCTCGCGACATTTCCCACCGGTGGACAAATGTTCCTTCCCGGCCTGCTCAAACGAGTGGATGCCGTCGGCGGGCTCACGCTGCAGTGCTCCGACCGGGATCCGCCTGCGGAAGGATTCGTGCCCCTGACGGCGGACTTTGACATCGTTCTCGCCCACGGGATGCAGCTGCCGCAGAGCACCGCCGACAACATTGTGGTTCCGGTCATGGTCGAACCTCTCGACATTGCTTTGGCGAGCACGCATCGCCTTGCCGACCGCGACTACCTGGTGCCGGAGGATCTCGAGGGCGAGCGCTGGATCGGAAACCCGTGGGGCTACCCGTTTGAGTCGTGGCTGAACACCATCTCTCCCACGCCGGAAACTCACATCAACGTCGTGCAGCGCTTCGCCGACACCCATATCATCGAGGCGCTCGTCGCTGCCGGCACGGGTATTGCCGGCCTGCCGAGATACACGGCCGCAAGTTCATACCCGGGCCGCATCATCCTGAAGCAGTTGCGCGGCGCAGAAAACCATCGCAACATCTTCATCCTGATGCGACGAGACCGCGCCGAACGACTTGCAGTGCGCAGGGTGGTCGACCTCGTCCGAGACGAGGCGAAGACCATCACGGGCGCCTAGCGGGCTCGTACCCTCGGGTCGAGGGCTATTGCTCGTGCTGGGTACCGTCTCGGAACTCGGCGAGAAGTGCGAGAACCTGAGCGACCTGCAGAGGTCCGGCGACCCGGTGCGCGGCAACCGTGTCACCCGGACCGCTCTTGAGGCCGAGGTCGTCGGGACCGAGTGCGGCGAACGCATCCTCGTCCGTCACGTCATCGCCGGCGTAGAAGACTGCGTTCGCCGAGGTGTACGTCCGGAGGTGTTCGAGCGCGTCGCCCTTGGTGTCCGTGCGCACCGAGAACTCGAGCACGTCCTTGCCCTTGCGAACCTTGAGATTCTTTACCTCAGCGGTGGCCTCGCTCAATGCGACCAGGTGTGCGACACGGGAGTTGTGATCAGTTGCCAGTCGCGTGTGAAGGGCAAAGCCGGCTGGTTTCGTTTCGAGCCAGACGTGGTCGAAGGAATCTGCCACCTCGCCGAGCACCTCGTTGAGCACCGATACCTGCGCGATCTCCCGGGTGTCGAGCCCCACCGCATCGTCCGCGTGATCGAGCCTGATCTCGACGCCGTGGGATCCCACCAGCAGAGCGTTGTCTGGCAGGTTCGAAACCTGCTCAAGCGAGGTGAGCGCGCGACCCGAAACCAGAGCGACCCGAGTGTTCGGCAACTCCAGCAGGTCGAGAACGGCCGCACGGGCTTCCGGGATCGCGCGCGCCATCTCGGGCTCGTCCACCTCCGGGGCAAGCGTCCCATCGAAGTCGAGCGCAACCAGGAGGCGTTTGACGCGGGCCAATTCGTGCAACGCGCCGACAAGCTCGCGAGACAGACCCAGTTCAGTCATGACAAATCACCGATGGCGAATCCGTTCGACGGTCCACTCGAGGTCACCAAGCGGGTCCTCGTCGTCACCGGCCTGGTTGCCCTGCCCTACGCCGCGCAGTGCGTGCAGGAACGCGGCGGACCAGCGATCGACGTTGTTCCGCAGCACCAGGTTTCGCATCGCCCGCATCCGGCGCTGGCGCTCGACAAGCGGCATGTCGATAGCTTGCACAATTGCATCCTTCAACCCGTCGATGTCGTGCGGGTTAATTCGGAGTGACCGTCTGAGTTCATCCGATGCCCCGGTGAACTCACTCAGGATGAGAACACCGTCGTTGTCGAAGCGGCTCGCGACATACTCTTTGGCGACCAGGTTCATCCCGTCGCGCAGTGCAGTCACGAGCATGATGTCGGATGCGAGGTACAGCGCGACCATTTCTTCGCGTGGGTAGCCGTGATGGTGGTAGCTGATCGCGGTGTGGCTCATCGTCCCAAAGTCGCCGTTGATGCGGCCAACGGTGAGCTCGATCTCGTCGCGCAGTTGCATGTATGCGTGAACGCGCTCGCGACTCGGACTCGCCACCTGGACCAGCGTGACATCCTCGACCGTGAGCCTGCCCTCCTCGAGCAGTTCACCAAACGCCTTCAACCGGTGACCGATTCCCTTCGTGTAGTCGAGGCGATCGACTCCGAGCATGACGGTCTTGGGGTTCCCGAGTCCGTCGCGAATCTCGCGTGCGCGGGCCTGGATCTCGGGTCTGCGGGCCAACTCCTCGAAGCTCTGCGAATCGATCGAAATGGGGAACGCCTTCGCCAGCACCCGTCGAGGCGTCCCGCCGTCGTAGGACGGTACCTCGATGTACGGGTACTTCGTCACGGACCCGGTGAGTCGACGAACCGCTCGCGAGAAGTTCGCGGCATCCGCGACGCGCTGGAATCCCACGACATCGGCGCCAAGCAGTCCTTCGACGATCTGCGTGCGCCACGGGAGCTGGGAGTAGATCCCGTAGGGCGGAAACGGGATGTGGTTGAAGAACCCGATCACCAGGTCGGGGCGAGCCAGGCGCAGCATCCGCGGCACCAGCTGGAGCTGGTAGTCCTGCACCCAGACGACCGCGCCCTCCGACGCGATTGCGACCGCCGCATCCGCGAACCGCTGGTTGACGGCCACGTAACTTTCCCACCATTCGCGGTGGTAGCTGGGTGAGGCAATGACGTCGTGGTAAAGCGGCCAGATGGAGTCGTTGGAGAAACCCTCGTAGTAGTTCTCGATATCGGATGCGCTCAGCGGGATCGGCACGATTGTGATGCCGTCGCTTTCGAACGGTTCAAACTCGAGATCCGGCTGCCCCGCCCAGCCGATCCAGGCGCCGGCGCTCGCCCGCATGACCGGTTCGAGCGCAGTGACGAGGCCGCCGGGCGAATGCTGCCAGAAGGCTTCGCCGGTCGCGGGAACAACCCGATCAACGGGCAGCCGGTTGGACACCACAACGAAGTCGTAGGTACGCACTGTCGTCATTGCCTCGCCTATTGAGATGGAGCTCCTTATTCTCACGGTATCAGCCGTGCCGCGAACGTTCGCCCGGTAGTCACCCCGCGTTCAACCGTGCTAGGTAGCGTTCTTCCCGATGATTCGCGTCGGCATGAGTACCTCGTGTGTTTTTCCGCTGCCTCTCGAAGATGCCTTCCGTCTTGCCAGCATTGCCGGCTTCGACGGCGTTGAGATCATGGTCACCGGCGACAAGGCGACACAGGATGTGGCGGCGCTCCGCTCACTGAGCCGGAGCTATCGGATGCCGATCCTCTCGATTCACGCGCCAGTGCTGCTCGCAACCCAACTCGTCTGGGGAGTTCGTCCACAGATCAAACTGGAGCGCTCTGCGGCGCTCGCGCGCGACGTCGGCGCATCCACGGTTGTGGTGCATCCACCATTTATTTTCCAGGCCGCATACTCGCGAGTGTTCGAGCAGACGGTCGAGGCGGTCGGCGAGCGATATGGCGTCGAGGTCGCCGTTGAGAACATGTTCACCTGGACCATCGGCGGTCGGGATGTTCGTGCCTACTCACCGAGCCCATACCCCACCGACCTCAACGTGAGCGCCATGACCCTCGACTTCTCCCATGCGGCTCTCGCCCGCCGGGACAGCCTTGAGTTTGCGCTCGCCATGGGCTCCCGGCTGCGGCACCTTCACCTGTGCGATGGTCTCGGCACGACGTTGCTCGACGAACACCTCATCCCCGGTCGCGGGTCACAACCCGTCGCCGAGGTTCTCGCCTACCTCGTCCGGGCCGGATGGAACGGATCCCTCGTCGCGGAGGTGCACACTCATCGGGCGCGAACGACGGATGCCCGCCTCGCGATCCTGGCCGAGACGCTCGACTTCGCGCGTACGGCGATCGCTCCTCGCGTCACTACGCGGTCGCCGGTACCAGCCCGAGGGCGCGAGCGCGCCGGACTCGGCGAACGGCGAGCAGCGCGATAACCAGGCTGCCGGCACCGAACGCGACCAGGGCAACCGCGGCGCCGATCGCCGTGCCGACTCCGGAGTTCGCAATGATCGCCTCCATGCCGCGCACGCCGTAGGTCAGGGGAAGAAACGGACTGATGAACTGGAACGGTTTCGCCAGCAGCTGGATCGGATAGAGCCCGCCGGTCGAGGTGATCTGCAGGGCGAGCAGGAAGATCGACACGACCAGCCCCCCTCGACCGAGGCCGATGGTGAGGAGGTAGTGGAAGGCCGTGAAGGCGATCGCCATCACGAGCGAGAACAGTATCGTGGCCGGCAGCAGCGACCAGCTGACCCCGACCGCGGTGTGCAGGAGCAGCACCAGCAGCAGCGCCTGGGCGCCCGTCACAACGGATGCCCGGGCGATCGACGAGAGCACGAGCCTGGCGTTGCCCGCCGTCGAGGAGAGGGTCCTGCGGGTCAGCGGCTTGAGAACCAGGAACACCGCCAGCGAACCGATCCAGAGACCGAGCGGCACGAACAGAGTCGCAATGATCTGCGCCGGAGACGAGACCTCGTGTTCGCGATCGACGGTGACGCCGACCGGGTTGGATGCGACATCCGCTGTTTTCGCGATCTGCGCGTTGGTGTAGGACGGGCTCTTGGCGGCACCCGTCTGCAGTCCGGTCGCGAGCGAGCCCGCACCGGATGCGAGCGACTGCGCGCCGGAGGACAGCTGAGCGCCACCAGAGGCGAGCCCCTCGGTCTGCCGGGCGAAGGTTCCGGTGTTGGCCGCAAGGGAGTCGAAGGCGCCGCCGACCCCGCCCGCGACCGACGAACCGCCCGCGGCAACGGCGGACATCGTCCCGCTGTCGACTTGTACCGCCTGGAGGAGGGTCGGATTACCCGGGTCGGCCGCGAGCGCGGCGACATCGGCGCTGAGCTTGCTGGCGGTGCCGGACACGGCCGACGTGTACGGCGCAATGGCCTGGGCCTGGACGGAGTTCTTGGCGGTCTCGATACCGGTCTGCAGCTGGCGCAGCCCGGATGGCACCTTGGCCGCGCCCGCGACGTACGCGCTCAGGCCGGATGAGAGTCCGGCTGCCCCCGTCGAGAGTTGGCTGGCGCCGGTCGCGGCGCTCGCGAGAGACGTACCGAATCCGCCGATGCCGGAGTAGAGCCCCGCGATGTACTGCTTGGTGACTGCCTGCCCGAATTCACTCGAGAGCGAGTCGCCGACGACCTGCGCCACCGACCCGGTGAGGTAGTTGTGTGAATCATCCGTCGTGATGTTGAGGTTCGCCTTGAGTGGCGACGACGAGCCGAGCGAAACGATCGACTTCGAGAAGTTCTTCGGAACCGTGAGTATGGCGTAGACGGTGCCGTTCGCGAGGTCCGCCTTCGCATCCTCGCTGTTGGTGATGGTCCAGGAGAACCCGGCCGACTTCTTGCCCGTCAGCTCCGTGACGAGCTCCCGACCGGCGAGCACCGGTGTGGACTTGCCACTGGCATCCGTCTGGCTCACGGCCACGTCGTTGTTGACGATGGCCGCCGGGATGTCGCTGATGCTGTGGTTGACCTGCGAGATGGCACCGATGAACAGACCGGCGAAGGCGAGTGGAACGAGAACGACGGCAGCGAGGGCAGCGTAGCGCAGCCATCCGCGACGGGTGGGCTGGAGCCGGGACTGGCTCATTTGATGGCGTCCTTTCGTGTCGGGGCAGATGCCGCGAGCTGGTCGAGATCCAGGTTCAGAACCTCCCGGCCGTAGCCCGCGGGGAAGTCCGCGCGCGGTGGAACCGGAGTTCCCAGCACGATGGTCGTCGTTACGGGCGCGAGTCGGCCGAGTGCGACCAGGAACTCGGATTCCTCGCGCGGATCGGCGAACGCATCCAGCAGGTCGAGCATGACAACCGGGGTGTGCTCGGCAAGAGCAACGGCCGACAGTGCGACTGCACGCTCGAGCTGCGGAAGCTGCTCGATGGTGGCTCTCGCCGAAATGGCGTGACCGTCGCCAAGCACTGCATCGACGCGATCGAGCCAGGTGCGAGCCCGGCGATGGACCGCGAACGCCCGATACCACGGCTGGGTGAGGCGGAGCCGCTCGATCAGCAGCTCCGCGATACCTACCCGAACCTCGGCACGATCGGTCCCGCCGATGTCCTCGAGCGCGACCAGGCGCACGACGCTGGCGCCCTCGGAGGGCAGCGGATGCCCGGCGACCTGCGCGCGACCGGCGATCGGATCGAGGCGACCGGCGAGTGTTGCCGCGAGCAGCCTGCGGTCGGCGCTCGGACCGCTGACCACGACGAGGGTTCCGGGCTTCACCCCGATGGTGAGGGGTCCGACCAGCCGGTGACCTGCGCCCGCGACGAGCCCTGCAGTCGAGATGATCTGGCCCTTACACTCTCCCGCCGCCCAGCCAACGGCGTCGCGGTGCTCGCGCAGCCGCTCGCCCTCGATGTCCACGTTGGGAAGGATCCTGCCGAGCCACTTCGGCATCCACCAGGCGGCCTTGCCGAGCAGCGCCATAGCGGCGGGGACGAGTGTCATGCGTACCAGGAATGCGTCGGCGAGGATGCCAACGGCGAGACCGACCGCCATCGCCTTGATGATGCCTGCCCCATCCGGGATGAATGAGGCGAAAACGAAGAACATGATGAGCGCTGCCGCGGTGACGACACGCGCCGCACCGGAGAATCCGGCGACGATCGACTTCTTCGCATCCCCGCTGTGAACGAACGACTCACGCATGCCCGATACGAGGAATACCTCGTAGTCCATCGCGAGTCCGAACAGAACCGCCATCAGCAGGATGGGCAGGAAGCTCAGGATCGGGCCGGGGATGACGCCAAGAGCGGAACCGAACCAGCCCCACTGGAAGATCGCGACGACGACACCGAAGGAGGTGAAGACCGACAGCAGGAATCCGATCGCCGCCTTGATCGGCACGAAGACCGAGCGGAACACCATCATGAGCAGCAGGATCGAGAGACCAACCACGATGAGCCCGAAAGGCAGGAGCGCGGCGTTTAACCGCTGCGAGATGTCGATCTGCACGGCGGTGGCGCCCGTGACCTCGATTGGTGTCTGCCATTTCGAGTCGATCCCTGGGGACAACGCCCGAATCCGATTCACGAGAGCCGTCGTCGTCGGTGAGTCCGGCGCGCTCGACGGAATGACCTGCAGGATTGCGGTATCAAAGGTGGCGTTGGGCAGTCCCTGGCTGACGTAGCTGACGTCGGGCAGCTTCGTCAGGTCTTTCCGAATCGCGGTCAGGTCCGCGGCGATCGCGGTCGTCTGGGTGATATCCACCAGCACGATCAGTGGCCCATTGCGACCCGGGCCGAAGCCCTTCTCGATCATGTCGTACGAGGTCCTGCTGGTCGTGCCAACGGGTTGTGTCGAGCCGTCGGGCAGGGCGAGCTCAAGCGAGAACGCGGGAATCGCGATGATGCCAAGCAGACCGACGACGGCGACAACCGCAATGATCGGTCGCTTCACCACCCCGGTGACCCAGCGTTCGCCGAGGCTCTTCTTCTTGACAGTGTCCGAGGGGTTCGCCCGAAGGAACGCGCGCGATCCCGGCTTCGGAATTATTCGTCCCTTCGCGAGTCCGAGGAGCGCGGGCAACAGAGTGGTCGAGGCGAGGATGGCCACGAGCACGCCTGCGGCGGCGGCGACACCCATCGCGCTCAGGAATGGGATGCCCACCACAAGCAACCCGAGCAGGGCGATGATGACAGTGCCGCCGGCGAACACGACGGCACTTCCCGCGGTCGCGACCGCAGTCGCTGCCGATTCTTCGACGGCCATGCCCCTGGCCAGCTGGTTTCGGTGCCGCGACAGGATGAACAGGCCATAGTCGATTCCTACGGCCAGCCCAATCATGAGGGCGAGCAGCGGCGTCGAGCTCCCGATGACGAGAAACTTGGATGCCGCCAGGACCCCGCCGATTGTGACGCCGATTCCGACGATTGCGGTGAGCAGGGGCATCCCGGCCGCGAGCAGCGAGCCGAATGCGATGAAGAGGACGAGGCCGGCGAAGAGCACGCCGATTCCCTCCGTGGGCG
>DATAZY010000093.1:0-6870 GCA_036271795.1 Galbitalea sp. | reverse complement strand
CGCATCGACTGGTGGGGCAATGTCACGTTCGGCGTCGGGCTCAGTGCCGTCCTGATCGCGGCGACCTATGGCCTGCAACCTTACGGTGGGCACACGATGGGGTGGACGAGCCCGCTGGTCATCGCGGCGCTGGCCGGCGGCATCGCCCTGCTGGGCGCGTTCGTCCTGATCGAGCACCGGGTGGCCGAGCCGATGTTCCGGCTGTCGCTGTTCCGGATCCGCGCCTTCACCGCCGGCAGCATCGCCGGCCTGCTGGTGGCCATCGCCCGCGGCGGGCTGCAGTTCATGCTCATCATCTGGCTGCAGGGCATCTGGCTGCCGCTGCACGGCTACTCCTACGAGAGCACGCCGTTCTGGGCCGGTATTTATCTGCTACCGCTGACCGTCGGATTCCTGGTCTCTGGTCCAGTCTCCGGTTCGCTGTCCGACCGGTTCGGCCAGCGCACTTTCGCGACGACGGGGCTGTTGCTCGTGGCCGCGACCTTCATCGCGCTACTGCTCATTCCGGTCAACTTCAACTACTGGGAATTCGCGATCATCACGTTCCTGAACGGGATCGGATCCGGCATGTTCGCAGCACCGAACCGAACGTCGATCATGAATTCGGTAGCCGCGAGATCGCGCGGGGCCGCCTCCGGTATGACGGGTACGTTCCAGAACGCTGGTAACTCGCTGTCGATCGGTGTGTTCTTCTCGCTGATGATCGCCGGTCTGGCGGCCACCCTGCCGAACGCATTGTTCAAGGGCCTGACAACGCACGGCGTCCCCGCTGCAAATGCGCACCTCGCCGCCGCAACGCCTCCCGTTGGCAACCTGTTTGCCGCGTTCCTCGGCTACAACCCGATCGCCGCGCTGCTTCAGGGCGTCAAGGTTCCGCTCTCGTCGCTGTCATCCAGCGACGCGGCAACACTGACGGGCAAGGCCTTCTTCCCGCAGCTGATCTCCGAGCCATTTCACGCTGGACTGATCATCGTCTTCGTGACCGCAGCGATCCTGTCCGTCATCGGCGCGGCAGCGTCGGTCGCGGCCGGCGGCAAGTACATGCACGTCGAGACGGCGAAGGTCAAGACCGTGCCGCACGACGAGCCGGTCGACGCCGCGCTGAGCGATGTCTAGATCGCGAGTCGAGAAGGTTCTTCTCGACTCGGTCGTGCCGGACTCTGTTCCGGCACGGCTCTCGCTCGTCACCGGACGCCTGAACCGACGCCTGGCGGCGGCGGACGGTGGACTGAGCCACGGGTTACTGACGGCCCTGGCAACCGCGGCCAAGCACGGGCCGCTTCGCCTCGCAGAACTCGCGAGATTGAATCAGGTCTCGGCGCCCAGCATGACCAGGACCGTCTCGGAACTGGAAAACCGCGGCCTCGTCGTGCGCGGGGTCGACCCGCGCGACGGACGTGCGATCCAGGTTGCCGCGACGCCCGCTGGTCTCGCCGCCATCCTTCGCGCGCGAGCAGCGCGCGCCGAGGTCGTCGCCGAGTTGCTGCACGGCCTCGACGCGTCGGAAATCCGCGCGATCGAGGCCGCACTGCCCGCGCTCGAGCGGGCTCTCGACCTGCCATAGCCCTACTTCTTGGCGTTGCCCTCGTCGGCCATGAGACGTCCGTGAAGCTCGGTGGTCAGCCGGTGGATCTCCTTCGTGAGTTCCGTGTTCGTCATGAGCTCCTTCTCCTGCGACACGAAGTCGTGGTCCGCCTTGGCCTGGGCGAAGCTCGCCTGCCGGTTCTGGCCGATCATGACGAAGGTCGAGAGGAAGATCGCCTCAAGAGAAACCACCAGCGTCAGCGACGGCCATGGGAACTTTTCGAAGAAGATCATCCAGATCGCGAAGATCACAATGTGGACATAGACGAACATCATCGATCCGGCGAAGGACGTGATGGCGTCGGCAACACGCAACTGCACGCTCGCGGCGCGACGTTCCGCCTCCTGGACGACGACGGGAGTGTGTCCGCCCTGCACGATGTGCGACGGGCGAATGGAATGCTTGCGCTTATTGACGGGCTCTGTCGGGATGGTGGTTGGTGCGGCGGTCATGATGGCTCCTTTGGGTCAGAACCATGATGGTGGGCAGGAGCCACGTTGACTAGTCAGTCTGAGCCGCGATTCGTCCGCTAATTACTCAACTATCGGGATTATCCATACTCAGACGACTGTCCGAGGTCTCGATACGGCTGCAAGGGGCCCACTCGACCTAATCGGCTTCGCGCGATCAGATGTAGATGCCTGGATCGGTGTATTCGAGGTCGGATGTCTGTCCGGTCGAGCGCGGGCGGGCTACGCCCGGGATTCCCGTGATCACCGAGTACGAGGGCGCGTCATTTACGACGACGGCCTGCGCTCCGACGATTGAGTGCGAACCAATCGAAATTGGCCCGAGCACGACGGCGCCGGTACCGACGACGACACCGTCGCCGAGTGTTGGATGACGTTTGCCCGTGCTCGAACTCCGACCACCCAGTGTCACGCCGTGATAGAGCATGACGTCATCGCCGATCACGGCCGTCTCGCCGATCACAACGCCCATCCCGTGATCGATGAAAAATCGCCGCCCGATCGTCGCTGCCGGATGGATTTCGACCCCGGTGAGAAATCGAATCCACTGCGAGTGGATGCGCGCCGGCAACTTCAGTCCGGCCCGCCACAACAGGTGCGCCCAGCGATAGCCCCAGATGGCGTGCAGGCCGGAGTAGGTCAACCAGACCTCGAACCCGCTACGAGCGGCGGGATCGCGGAGCTTCGCCGTCGCGATGTCTTCGCGGGTCCGCGCAAACCAGGCCATTCGAGCGCCTAGTCGGCGAGATCCTCGTAGAGAACGGTCGAAAGGTAGCGCTCGCCGAAGCTCGCGATGATGACGACGATCGTCTTTCCCGCGTTCTCGGTACGCTTGGCGAGTTCGACTGCCGCGGTCACCGTCGCGCCGGACGATATCCCGGCGAGGATGCCCTCCTCGGCCGCGAGGCGACGCGCCATCGCCACCGACTGCGTAATGTTCACGTCGATGACCTCGTCGTAGACGGTGCGATCGAGAATCTCCGGAATGAAGTTCGCTCCGATTCCCTGGATCTTGTGCGGGCCAGGTGCACCGCCGTTAAGCAGTGGCGACTCCTCCGGTTCGACCGCGACGATTCGCACCCCGGGCTTCCGCTTCTTCAAATAGCGGCCGGTGCCGGTGATGGTGCCGCCGGTTCCGACACCGGCAACGAAGATGTCCACGGCCCCGTCGGTGTCCTCCCAGATCTCCGGGCCGGTCGTGGCCTCGTGGATCGCAGGATTCGCGACATTGGCAAACTGTCTGGCGAGTACCGCACCCGGCGTGTTTGCGACGATCTCTTCCGCCCTGGCAAGCGCGCCCGTCATCCCCTCGGCACCGGGCGTGAGCACGAGTTCTGCGCCATAGGCGCGCAACAGCATCCGCCGTTCGCTGCTCATCGTTTCCGGCATGGTGAGGATCGCCTGGTAACCTCGGGCGGCCGCGACCATCGCCAACGCGATACCGGTATTGCCGCTGGTCGACTCGACGATCGTCCCGCCGGGCTTCAACTCGCCGGACTTCTCGGCGGCATCGACAATCGAGATCCCGATGCGGTCCTTCACGCTCGCCGATGGATTGTAAAACTCAAGCTTGGCGAGCACCGTCGCGGCGGCGCCATCGGTGACCTTGTTCAAACGAACCAACGGCGTCTTCCCGAAGACTTCGGTGATGTCGTTGTAGACGTGACCGGACATGCGCGCTCCCTCGTTCTCCGTGTCGACGGGTGAATCACCCTTTCACGAGCCTATGGCCCCAGTGACGCGGCTTCGAAATGTGACGGAGACGACCCCGAGGGGGCTTGCGTCGTCGGAGGGTGCGATTAGCGTGGGAGTTGGCAGTCGAGGCGAAGGAAGAGCGATGACGACACTGGAGAATCGACCGAATACCGCGCTGGTCGTCATTGACGTCCAAAATGGTGTCGTCGAGGGAAACTACGCACGCGACGAGGTGGTCGCGAAAATCGGAAGCCTGGTCGAGAAGGCCCGCGCGGAGCGAGTGCCGGTGGTGTGGGTCCAGCACTCCGATGACGGGCTCGTACTCGAAAGCGCGGAATGGGAGATCGTCCCGGAGCTCTCGCCCGCCGACGGCGAACCGCGGGTGCGAAAGAATTACGCAGATTCCTTCGAAAACACGAACCTCGAGGACGTCCTGTCCGAGCTCGGCATTGGGCGACTGGTCGTTGCCGGCGCACAGACGGATGAGTGCATCCGCTCGACGCTGCACGGCGCGGTCGCCCGTGGCTATGACGCGACCCTGGTGAGCGACGCCCACACGACAGAGGACCACTCGGAATGGGGTGCACCCTCGCCCGACCTCGTCGTCGCACACACAAACCTCTACTGGAAATATCACCAGGCACCGGGTCGCGTCGCGGGAACCGTCGACACCGCCGACGTGAAGTTCAGCGATCTGCAACCCTCGTAGGCAACAGCTCAGTCGTCAGGAATGAGTCGCTTCCCCATCACGACGGTGTCTTCCCGCACGTAGTCGAGGTGTTCGTAGAGGTCGACGACCGCCGTGTTGGATGCGCGCACCATGAGCATCAACTTGGGACATCCACGCTCGAGCAAGAGTCGCTCCGCCTCCGCCATGAGCGCACGTGAGTGACCCACCCCACGATGCGCGGGATCGACCGCGAGGTAGTAAACCCACCCGCGATGTCCGTCGTAGCCGACCATTGCCGTCGCGACTACCGCACCGAATTCGTCGACGACCAGGAACAGGTCCGGCTGCGTGGTGCTCTTTCGCTCGATGTCCCGGCGAGGATCGTTCCACGGGCGAGTCAGTTCGCAGTCCTCCCATAGCTGGACGACAGCGTCGGTGTCGCGCTCCTCGAACGCCCGGATCCTCATCGCCGGGGCCGCGCGAACAGGAGCGTGCGAACGATGAACCGCTGCCGCAACTCCTCCTCGCTGGTTAGTGTCTCAACCCTGAGGATCGTGCTGCCGCGACCGGGGTTCGATTTGGACGGCGTGACCGATTCGACGGTGACCTTCACGTGGAGTCGATCGCCGGGCCGGGTCGGCGACGGCCAGGCCAGTTCGCCTCCCGCACCGATCGTGCCGCCCGCGATATCCGGACCACCCGTCACCAGAAGGCGCATTGTGATCGCGGCCGTGTGCCAGCCACTCGCCGCGAGTCCGCGAAGAAGCCGCCCTTGGCGGCCTCCGGATCGAGGTGAAACGGTTGTGGGTCGAATTGGGTGGCGAAAGCAATGATGTCCTCCGCTGTGATCGTCACCTCATCCGAAACGAACTCACTGCCAACTTCGATGTCTTCGAGATACAACGCCACCAAACCATGATGTCAGTCCGCTCCTAATTCAGGAGGTCGTGGTAGTGGTGAGACAAGAATGACGGATGTTGCTCCCTCTGGCATCGGGGGCAACATCCGTCACACACCCTCCTGAAAAAGGAGAGCTGGTTCGGAGAGCTGGTTCGGAGAGCTGGATCTAGTTAGAGAGCCGCGAGGTCCTTGAGCAGACGGTCACCGGGAGCGGCGAAGTCGACGAGA
Organism: Galbitalea sp.; assembly: GCA_036271795.1. Classification (GTDB taxonomy): domain Bacteria; phylum Actinomycetota; class Actinomycetes; order Actinomycetales; family Microbacteriaceae; genus Galbitalea. The sequence continues at coordinate 1,322 of DATAZY010000093.1, read as the reverse complement.
GCAGTGATCTCGGCCCGATCGAGCAGCTCGTCCATCCGACGACGACGCGCCTTCGGAATCAGAGTCACCACGGTGCCCTTCTTGCCCGCGCGACCCGTTCTGCCGGAGCGGTGAAGGTAGGTCTTGTACTCCTCGGGCGCGTCGGCCTGAATGACCAGCGTGATGTCATCCACATGGATGCCGCGAGCCGCGACATCGGTCGCCACGAGCACCTTCACCCGGCCGCTGGTGAGCAGCTGGAGATTGCGGGTGCGGCGCGATTGGTTGAGGTCACCGTGCAGCGAGGTCGACGGGATGCCGGCATCGTCGAGCAGGTCCGACAGCTCCTCGGCGAAAGCACGGGTGCGCGTGAAGACAAGCGTCTTGCCTTCGCCCGATGCGAGCTCCTCGATGATGCGGCGCTTGTCGCGCTGCTCGATCAGAAGGACGCGATGGTCGATCGTCGACGATGCCTGGTCTTCTCCAGCGACCTCGTGGACAGCCGGGTTGTCGAGGTACTCGTTGACGAGCGTCGCGACACCCTTGTCCAGCGTTGCCGAGAACAGGAGCCGCTGGCCGCCTTCCCTGGTCTGGTCGAGGATGCGCTGCACCGGCTCAAGGAACCCGAGATCGCACATGTGGTCGGCCTCGTCGAGCACGGTAATGCTGATCTCGCTGAGGTCGAGCTTGCCCTGCTCGATCAGGTCCTCGATGCGGCCCGGCGTTCCGACGATGATGTCGACGCCGCGCTGCAGCGCGCTGACCTGGCGATACTGCGGAACTCCGCCGTAGATCTGCGTGGTGAAGAGGCCGACGCTGCGGGCAATCGGCTGCACGGTGCGGTCGATCTGAAGAGCGAGCTCGCGAGTCGGAGCCAGGATGAGGGCGCGGGGCTTGCGTCCCATCTGGCGGTTCTTGCCGCCGTTATTCTCCATGAGCCGTTCAACCAGGGGAGCACCGAAGGCGATCGTCTTGCCGGAGCCGGTCTTGCCGCGTCCGAGGACATCGCGGCCGGCGAGGACATCCGGGATGGTCGCGGCCTGGATCGGGAAAGGCGACTCCGCACCGAGGGCGGCGAGTTCGCGGACGATGTTGCCGCCGAGGCCGAGGTCGGCAAAGGTTACGCCTTCGACATCCTTGGCCTGGATTGCATCGGCCTCGAGGCGCTCGAGCACGACATCGTCACCGGGGGTGAACGCCTTGTGCTCGCGGTTCGGATAGAAGTCGCTGTCGCGGCGAGGCGCAGCCGAGTCGCGCGACGGGCGCTCGCTGAAGTCACGGCGGGGCGCCCTGCTGGCACTGAAGTCCCGGCGGGCGGGACGCTCGGCGCGAGCCGGACGATC
>DATAZY010000092.1:0-31278 GCA_036271795.1 Galbitalea sp. | reverse complement strand
CGGGCTCGGGACCGGATCGGCAATCCCTATCAACACGCTCTACACGGTTCCCACGCTCGCATCGCCAAGCACCGCCAAGTCGAACGTGCTCATCGACGGAACGAACCACGACACCCTCTACAGCGTCGGAGTGCTCGACCTGAGCAAGCATGCGGAACTGTTGCACGTTCCCAACATGGCTGGTCGCTACTACGCAATCGAATTCGTAAACCCATCCAACGGAGACGTGATCGGATACGTCGGCCGTCGCACCACCGGTACGTCAGCAGGGAACTTCCTCATCGAAGGACCCGGCTCAACGGCGTCCGCCCCCGCAGGGACGAAACGCATCGAATCAACGTCCAACACCGTTCTCGTCATTGGACGGGTGCTCGTCAACAACAACTCGGACGTCCCGACCGCCTACAAGCTCTCCAAGGAGATAACCATCGAGCTATTTGATAGTTGAGCGGACGGCGGGCGAGCTGCACGTCGAGAAAACCTGTTCACGCACTTCATCGGTCCATCGACGCGACTTCGAGTAGGGATCCTTACAGTGGGAGCGCGAATCGTCCGACAGCGACAATCAGGCTAAGAATGAGCAGCACAACGTTGACTGCGGCCGACCTGCTCTGGTGTCGGCGCGCGTGGGTGATGACGGCGCCGATCATGATTATCGCAAGCCCGCTAGCTGCCACGGGGGTGAGGATGGGGGCGATGCCGGTGAGACCCGGCAGGATCAGGCCGAGCGCGCCCAGTATTTCCGCCGTCGAGATCAGCCGGATTAGGTTCGGGTGGAATTCGGGCAATCCTGCTTTCAGCTTTGCGCTGGGCCGGATGACCTTGGTGATGCCGCTGACGAGGAAGGCAGCGGCGAGCAGGATTTGGATGACCCAGAGGGTAACATTCATTTGGGGGTTCCTTGGTCATGTGTCTATAGTTACTAATAGTGCGTTACCTATCATGAGTTAGTTTTGGGGCGCTTACAAAAGGCACACTTGTGTGCGTGAGAAAGTGAAAGGTCATCATGGCGAGTCATTCACCGGGCCTTGAGGAGACGATTGCCTTCGAGCTCCTCGATGCTCGGATATCTGACTATGAGAGCGCATGTATAGCTGGCGGCCGGGGTGAGGCCATCCGGGACGTGCTGGGTCACATCGGTGACAAGTGGGCTCTTCTGGTCGTCGGCGCGCTCGCTGTGGCAGTGCGACTACGGTTCACCGAGCTACACCGCCACATCCCCGGGATCTCACAGCGAATGCTCACGGTGACCCTCCGCCACCTCGAACGCGACGGCCTGGTCAGTCGCTCCTTTCACGCCGAGGTCCCACCCCGAGTCGAGTACGAGTTGACGGATATCGGCAGGACACTCATCGAACCCGCTCGCGCACTGGGCCGCTGGGCAACAGACAGCTACTCCAGCGTGCTTTCCAGCCGCGAACGCTTCGACGCCGCCAACGCGGGAGCGAAGACAACATAATTCTCACGATCAGACTCTGCCCATTCAGATGTGTGCTTGACTCCACGTCAAGCGGCTGGGCAGAGTGGTTCGGTTCGCTGAATAACGATCTTGACCAGCTGTTTCTAAGAGCCCCCTGTCGGATTTGAACCGACGACCTTCGCTTTACAAGAGTGAAAAGAGACCCATCTACTGCGCGGGAGTTCCCCGGCATCCGCGTATTTATGGCTCAATTGAACCCAACGTGATCACAGCAAATACTGTTGGCTTAAAGCGATTGTGGGCAAAAGGCGGGAACCCCTAGTCGAGTCCGACGTCGCCCGGGTTGCCCAGGATGGCTTGGATGCTGGGGGCTATGTAGCGGATGAGCGCTTCACGGTCCTGTTCCACGAGCGCTTCGATCTGCACCAGCTGCCGCCCCACTATTACGCCGACGAGCATCGAGCTGGCGATCTCAATTCTGATCGCCATGTCGCCTTCGCGAAGCCGCGGACTCAGGTCGTCGATGACTCGTTTTTGGATCAGACTACGGAGCTGGACCGTTGCTTGCGCGTTGCCGATGGCAGCGCGCAGTAGTGCCTGGAGCGGTTGGGAGACCAGCGGATCTCCATCCCAGATCTCAAGAAAAGCGCGAGTGACGCGTTCGCCGATCGAGTCGATTGCGCCGTTAAACGCCTCTGACAGCCGAGACATCGTGTTCGGTCCCAGATCCATCACGGATGCGAAGAGGTCGTCCTTCGAGCCGAAATACTGCATCACGAGGGATGGGTCCACACCAGCGTCCGCCGCGATTTTACGAATGGTGGAGCTCGTGAATCCGTCTGTCGCGAAGCGAACTCGGGCCGCGTCGAGTATCGCGGTTCGAGTTGCGGCCGGCCCAACAATGCGCGTGGTGTTGGACTGGGGTGCGATTGCGGAGTTCATCTCACGAGTCTAATAACGGTCTCCTCAACAACTGTTGAGGAATCGCGCCTGCGGCCGTATGCTGAACCGAAACATGCATAACCGTTTGGGCTGATAGTCCCGGCGGAGTCAAAGGAGACACCATGTCATTCAGCAGCGCTACTGGCCACTTCACCCGCACGGGTCGCACGGAGGAGTCGGCCGGCGAGAGTGAAGACCCGACCTTTGCGACCTCGGTTCTGGGGTTCGGCGGCATCCAGATTCCCCGGGGCGGACGCAAGTGAGGTCACTGGAAGAGCTGAGTGCCCGAGCGGAGATCCACGATGTCTTGCTCCGATACTGTCGCGGCCTCGATCGGGTCGACATGAGCCTCGTTCGCGGTGCGTTTTGGCCTGACGCCTGGGTGCAGTTTCCGGCGAGCCTTCATCAGGGCTCCGTGGACGGATTTGTCGACTTTCTCAGCGGCGAGATGCCGCGCTTCGTGCGCACGATGCACCTGCTTGGCAACAGCCTCGTCGAGTTCGACGGCCCGAATGTGGCTCACGTCGAGACGTATCTGAATGCCGACCACCAGGGCACCGAGGTGCACCAGTGGGCGAACGAGAACGTCAAGCTCTGGGCTCGCTATCTCGATCGGTTCGAGCAGCGTGACGGCGTGTGGCTGATCGCGCGCCGAGCGCTTGCCACCGGATGGATGTACCGCTACCCCAAGGATGGCTGGTTCGACGACCACCCCGATGCTTCGGCGAGCGGTCGGGACGGCAACGACCCGGTCCTCGAGCCCGTCGCCGGTTTTGACGCAACTCCACTCTCACGAAAGGAATGGCCGTGATCACCGAAACCGCAGACCCGAAGGCGAAGGAGATCATCGCTCGCATCGTCGAGCTGCAGCCGTGGCTGCGCGATCAGCAGGCGATCGCTGAGCAGGAGCGCCACATCCCTCAGGAGACGATCGAGCGACTTGAAGATGCGGGAGTGTTCAGCCTGACCAAGCCGAAGCGATTCGGTGGGGCGGACTTCACCACCCGCGAGATGCTCGACATTTATCGCGCGCTCGGTTCCGGATGCGGTGCGACCGCATGGGTGGTCTGGGCGACCGCCGGCGGCAACATGTGGAGCAACGCGTTTGCCGATGACGTGGTTGCGCCGGTGTACGAATCACCATGGGTGGGCAACCGCACGTTTGCCGTCGGCGGGACGAGCCGGTTCATGTCCGGAACGGGCGTCAAGGTCGACGGCGGATGGATGGTCACGGGTGCGTGGCCGTTTGCGACGGGAAGCGTCCACGCGTCGCACGGCTACCTGGCCGTTTTCTACGACGACAACGACGACTCGAAGGTCGGCATGGCGCTCGTCGCCAAGGACCAGCTTGTGAGCAGGGACGATTGGGATGCGATGGGCCTTGCCGCGACGGGCAGCCAGACGATGGCTACCGACGGCGAACTCTTTGTACCCGATGAACGGTTCGGATTCCCTGCTCAGCTCGCAACCCGCACGGCGGAACTGATCGCCCAGGGTCTCGGTCCGCGGCGAGGCGGACTTCCCCGTTCGATCGTGTCGAGCACTGGCGTCGCTCTCGGAATGGCCGACCAGGCGATGGAGGTATTCCTCGCATCCATTGGTCGGCGCAGCGTGCCTTACTCGCCGTACGCAAAGCAGGTCGATTCGCCAGTCGCCCACCACATCATCGGCCGCGCCGCCATGCAGATCCGCGCGGCCGGACGAATCGCGGATGCCGCCGTCGCGGAGTTCGACCGCCTTGATGCTGAGGGTAAGGATCCCACTGAGAGCGAAATCGTGCAGTTCCACACGGATGCTGCCTTCGTCTGGAACGAATGCGCAACGGCGATCGAGACGCTTTTCCGTGCCTCGGGCGCGTCCGCCATCAGTAAGCGCATGCCACTCCAACTGATCGCGCGAAACTGCCGCGCCGGCAGCATGCATGCCGCCAACAATGTCGACACCTGGATGGAAAACCTCGGCCGCTCGATGGTCGGGGTCGACGCCGGGCCTTCATCGATGAGCGTGCTCGAGCGCCGCAGCTGATCTCATCCGGCATCACTGGTCAACGAAGACGAGGAGAAACCACATGGCACTGACAGGCATCCTGGCTGGTCCGATTGCAGGACTGAAGTACAAGACTCCGACGCACTCGGGCCTCACCAACGAGCGTGGTGAGTTCGAATATGAGGACGGCGAGCGGATGACCTTCCTGCTCGGAGGTAATGCCCTCGGCTACGTGACTGCCGCTCCGCGCGTGCATCTTGCGCAAATCGTCGCGCGCGTCGATGGCAACCTCGACAAACTGCGCGACTCTGGTCTCACCAACATCGCGCGACTGATATTCACACTCGGGCGAAACCAGTTCCGCGACGAGGGGACCAGCATCCTGCCCGAGGTTCACGACGTCATCGGAGACCGTCGTATTAATTTCCGACACGATGCCGACTATTCTGCGACCGGTCCGACCGACAAGATCGCGCAGTTCACCGAGGACCCGGTCGTGAACCAGCTGCTGGACGACCTGGCTGCGGCGGCAGTCTTTGGTGACACCACAGTGCGCACGCTTTGCAGCCCTGCCAACGCGCGCAACGAGCTGCGCCGCAACGCCATGGGGATTCTTCGCTTCCGTGATGTCAGGATCCCGCTGCAAAACGGGTCCTATGTTCTCGCAGACGTGTTCCGTCCCGCGGAACCGGGCAACTATCCGGCGATCGTCAACTGCGGTCCATATGGCAAGGCCTTCAACCACCACTCCATCGCGAACGCGGAAGACCTCGAGCACCACGAGCTCGAAGAAGAACAGTACTTCTTTGGCAACGCCGGGGACCTGCAGTTCGAGAATCACGAATCGGTCAGCACTGCTGTGTGGGTTCCGGACGGTTACGCGGTGGTCCGGGTCGATATGCCCGGGGCAGGGGCCAGCCCTGGGCAGCTTGCACCGTGGGGGATTGTCGGTGCGGAGGCCTTCCGCGACGCGATCGAGTGGGCGGGCACGCAAGACTGGTCCAACGGTTCTGTCGGAACCTGGGGAATGTCCTATTTGGCGATCAGCCAGCACGCGGCCGCCAGTCTCCACCCCGCGCATCTGAAAGCCATGATCGCGGTTGGAACCGATGTCGACCTGTACGAGGATGTCGCATACAACGGTGGCGTTCTCAACGAGCAGTTTTGGCCGATCTGGAGAGTCTCCGGTCTGATCCCACCCATCGTCGGCCCGCCGGACCTCGCAGACTACGTGCAGATCATGAAGGACAGCCCGTTCCGCGACTCCGACCCCGACCGGATATTCGGCCCGCGTGCGGAGGTCTTCATGAGTCCCGACCTGAGCGAGGTAACGGTGCCGCTGTGGTCTGTTGCGCCTACGACCCACATCTCCAACATCCACCAACTCGGCGCGAACTCTGCCTACCTGAACACGCCGACTCCGCACAAGAAGCTGGACCTGTCGGAGGACTGGTTCCAGCAGGCCTACTCGGCGGAATCCGTCGCCCGGCACAAGGCGTTCTTCGACTACTGGCTCAAGGGTGTCGAGAACGGGATCATGGACACCCCGCCGATCCGACTCGAGATCCGCACCGGCGACGGCTCCTCCTACATCCAGGAGGAGAACGAGTGGCCAATCGCGCGAACGGAATACCCGCGGTGGTACTTCGATGCCCGGCGATCCGACTGGGTCGGCGACGGCAAGCGCCCCGACTTCTTGCGACTGGCGAACTCTGAGACGACTGAGGCAGCGGTGGCGAGCTATTCGGCGCAGGTTCAGCTCGCGCCCTGGGCACCGGTGGGGAGCCCGCGGATCGACCCGGAGTCGGCCGAGTCCGACCCATCCGTCACAGGTGTCTCGTTTGTCAGCGAACCGCTCGCCGAGGATGCCGTGATCGCGGGTTTCGGAAAAGTGCACCTGTGGGTCTCCTCGACGAGCGAAGATATCGACCTCTTCGTGTCCGTGCGGGTGATCGACGAGGACGACAAGGAGGTCGATTTCACCGGCTTCACGACGTCCGGTTTCCCGTGGAGGATCGCTCCGCTCACCAAGGGATGGCTGAAGGTCTCGCACCGCAAGCTCGATGAGGAGCGCTCGACCCCGTACCAGCCCAAGCACACCCACTTGAAAGCGGACTACGCACCCCTGGAGGATGGCGAGATAGTGCAGGTCGACGTCGCGCTGGTTCCCAATGTCGGCAAGATGATGAAGGGACAGCGCATCCGAATCGATGTCCAGCCTCACGACGGCGTAGCTCACGGCCTGACTCACGAGTACAACCCGACCTACCACGACGGGGCAACCAACCGCATCCACACCGGTCCCGAGCACCCGAGTTATGTCCAGCTCCCCGTCGTCCCGCAGTAAAGAACGAGGAACCAGGTGACCGAATCCGGGAATGGTTCAGGTGGCCGCTCGCCGTGAGCCGTTCGTTCGGCGAGCGGCCACCTGAATTCTTAGGCGCGCGAGCGCGGTTGCCAGGCGAACGTCGGCTGCTCACGGTGGAGGAACGCCCGCGTGCCGATGTCCATATCCGGGCCCTCCGTCATGGCTTTCCACGCTGCCAGCCACAACGCCTCGACGGTCTGCTCTGATTCGTCACTCGAATCGATCAGGTGCTTAAGCGTGTGGATCGAGAATTGGGATCGATCGCGTAGCGCCTGAACCAGCGCCTCGGCTCTGCCTTCGAAGGTGTCGTCCGGAACGGTCTCGGAGACGAGTCCGAGCTGACTCGCTCGGACCGCATCGAAGACCTCGCCACTGAAGAGGATGAGCTTGGCGTTCGCGGGACCCACGAGGCGCAGCAGGCGCTCGATGCCGGCGCGCGGGTAGATCACTCCGATCTTGGCGGGCGTTATGGCGAAGCGCGACCGCTCGCTTGCCAGGATGAAATCACAAGCCGACGCGAGCTGCCAGCCCCCGCCCACGCATGCGCCATCGACTAACGCAATCGTCGGCTTGCGCACCCGAGCGATGGCCGCGTCGGCGAGGCTCAGGTGGTCGACGTGGCTTCCGTCTTGCTGAGGGTCGAGGAGCACGGATGTCAGATCATCGATCGAGGCCCCGGCGGAGAAAGTGTCACCTGCACCGCGAAGCGTCACGACCACCACCGCCGGATCGTTGTCCAGTTTCGGCATCAACGCCTGAAGCTCCTGGCACATCGCTTTTGTCGTCGAATTCTTCCGTCCTGGGTTGTCGATGACTACCGAGGCAACACCGTCGGATACCAGCGAGGTAATTCGGCCTTTCGATTCGGCGTCAGTCATCACGGGGTTCAGACCGGCTCGGCGTTCGTCTTCAGCACGCCGTCAGCCTCGAGGCGATCGATGTCGTCGTCGGCGTAGCCGACTTCGCGGAGGATCTCGGCCGATTGTTCGCCCAGCAGCGGGGGTCGGGTCACGATGTCGGCCGCCTGGCCATCAACACTCAGCGGTCCGCGAAGCAGCGGAAGCGCGGTGCCATCGCGTCGCGTGGTCTGTCGAATCAGCCCGAGAGCTTCGACCTGTGGAGATGCGAACGCCTGCGAGTAGCGATAGATCGGGCCGCACGGGATGCTCGCCTGGGTGATGATCGGAACCCAATCGTCGGCGGACCGGGCACCGAGTGCCGTTTCGATGAGTTGCTTGAGCGCGTCCCGATTGGCTGATCGATGGGCACCGGTGTTGAATCGGTGATCCTCGAGTGCCTCGGGAATCCCGATGAGGCTGCAGAAGGCAATCCACTGTTTCTGGTTGCCCACAGCGATGTTGAGAGGCTCGGTCGCGGTGGCGAAGGTTCCGTACGGCGCGATCGTGGGGTGGTTGTTGCCCTGTGGTTCGGGGTCTTCGCCGAGGCTCAATGCTCGCTGCCCCTGGAACACCGAAAGGCCGAGGGCTGTCTCGAGGAGTGAGGTCGAAATGAGGTGCGCCGGATGACCAGTATCCCGGCCAACCAACGCCGACACGATGCCGAACGCGCAGACGATTCCCGACGTGATGTCGACGATCGGAACGCCGACGCGATAGATGTCGTCGGCGCTCGAGCCGGTGACCGACATGAGCCCGGACATCCCCTGGACCACCTGGTCAAGGCCGGCGTCATCCTTGAGCGGGCCGGTGAGCCCGAACCCGTTGACCGATCCAACGACCAGTCGTGGATTCAATTCTTCAAGGTGCTCGGGGGTCAATCCGAGCTTCTCGAGCGTTCCCAGTTTGAAATTCTCGACGAGGACATCGGCGCCCGCGATCAGGCGATCGAGGATGTCCCGACCCTCGGCGGAGTAGAAGTCGATACAGATAGAACGCTTATTGCGATTGACGGACTCGAAGTAGAGGCTGTGTTCGCCCTGAAACGGCGGCCACGCGCGAGCGCTATCCCCGCCGTTGAGGCTCTCGACCTTGATGACCTCTGCACCCATATCGGCGAGCAGTGCCGTGCAGTACGGGCCGGCCAGCGCGCGACTGAGGTCGATGACCTTGATGCCTTCCAGCGGTCCCGTCATCGCTGAGCCGCCGCGGTCGTCCCGACCGTAGACGCCACATTCTTCAGCGCCGCGATCCAGGTCTCTATCCGTTCGGTCGTTGCGCCGCGCGGCAGGCCAGTGATTCGAAGTGCCATGGGAGGCAAACCTTCGCCCGTCGCAACGAGAACGACGACGTTGGCGAGGTCGTATCGCTCGCCTTCCACGAGGTCAGTAAAGAAGAAGTCGGCCAGCTCCGATGTCACCGCGAGCACCTCACGTTCGCGACGTGGAAGCCGATCGGAGAGCTCGAACTCGGAAAGGATCGCCTGGTGTCGCTGAATTACTTCCGGCCCAGCGGCGAGGAGCGAGTATCCGTGCTGCTGTACACGTTCCAGTTGGGAACGGTTGAGATCGCGTCGCTCATCGGTCTTGTCTGGGGCTCGTCGCAGCCATTCATCCACGTCCGGTTCGGGTGCATCGGCCATGAACACGGCCCCGAATGGAGGGATGAGGGGTTGCCGGTGTCCGAGCGGAAATGGTTCGTCGACGGGAGACTGATTGGCTGCGAGCACCTGGACGGCGTCCCAGCGGATCTTGGCCAGGACGCTGCAGTTGACGCCGAAGTCACGAGCGAGTTGCTCGACGTCGGAGCGCATCGACTCGGCAAGTTGTGCCGCTTGAATGAGTTCGGGATCCGGTGTCGCGATGAAAGATCCGGGGGAAAACCGGCCATAGCCGCCTTGGAAAAACAAGAGCGGCAGTGTCGATCTCTCGACGGCGAGGTCTTCGACCCGGCCGAGCACGATGAAATGGTCTCCGGCCTCACGCACATCCTCGAAGGTGCACTCGATCCACGACACCGCGCCATCCAGGATCGGCGAGCCAAGCGGCGCGGGTCGCCAGCCGACATCCTCGAACTTGTTTTCACCGGATGTCGCGAACTTTCGGCAGAACGCCTCCTGATCTGACGCGAGAACGTTGATGCAGAACGCTTCAGCATTTCGAAGCTGCGCGAAGCTGCGCGAATTGCTCATCGGGTAGAACGCGATAAGCGGTGGGTTCATCGAAACGGATGAAAACGTGCCGACCACCATGCCGACAGGGTCGCCGTCAGCTGTAACCGCAGTGACGACCGCGACCCCCGTCGGGTAGTGGCCGAGAGTCTCGCGGAACAGTGCTGGGTCAATGTCCTTGGACATGCAACCTCCAGAGGCATGACAGTGGACGGCCGCTCTGGCGCCCAACGGTTCGATCAAATCAATAGATGCTAAAGATGTCAACGGTTATGATGGAATAGGACAGTTGAACATCCGCAAATCTCGAAGATGAGGAACCGCGCATGACCGAGACCGAGCCGACGGATTTCGTCGTGGTGGGCGCCGGCCCCGTTGGTCTGCTGTCGGCGATCCTGCTCGGTCGCAAAGGATGGCGGGTCACCGTCGTCGAGCGCTGGCCGTCCCGCTACCCACTGCCGCGGGCGTGCACCATCGATCACGAAGCGTTGCGCATCCTTCAGTCCGCCGGCGTGATGGCAGATCATTCAGATCTGTTCGAGCCTTCGCGCGGCGAGAGCGGTGGTTACCAGATCCGCAATCAGGACGGCGTGCTGCTGCGGGCGATCAACTGGAATCGCACAGCCGAATCCGGCTGGGCCAACACCAATGGGTTCTACCAACCCGACCTGGAAGACGTGCTGGAAGAGCTGGCGAACGCCATCCCCTCCGTCGAGATTCGCCGCGGATGGTCCGCCGAGTCCCTGAGCCAGGACGCTTCATCCGTCACGCTGACGGCGTCGAACGGTCACGACCATCGTCGCGAATCGATCAGCGGGCGGTGGTTGATCGGTGCGGATGGCGCGAACAGCGTAGTCAGGGAGCTCGTCGGGATCGAAACGCAGGATGCCGGTTTCGAAGCGGACTGGCTCGTTGTGGACTACCAGCCCCTGGATGACACCGTGTGGGACGCATTTGTCACCCAGTACTGCGATCCGGCGCAACCGGCCACCGCCGTGAACAGCGGACCCGGCAGGCGTCGTTTCGAATTCATGCGGCGCGCCGATATCACGGCTGAAGTATTGGGAACCGTCGAGTCGGCATGGCGGCTGATGGCCCCCTGGGGGATCAGTCCCGACAATGCACGTCTGGAACGACACGCGGTGTACACCTTTCGCGGGCAGTGGGCCATCCAGTGGCGGCGGGGTCGCGTTCTGATCGCCGGAGACGCGGCACATCTGATGCCGCCGTTTCTCGGCCAGGGCATGTGCTCGGGGCTGCGCGATGCGGCAGCGCTGGCGTGGCGGCTGGATCTGGTGGCCTCCGGACTCGCGAGTGACGGCGTCCTCGATACGTACGGCACAGAGCGCGCGACGCACGTTCGCGAGATCATCGACGAGGCTATCGCCATCGGGCGAGTGATCTGCGAACTCGATCCTGACCTCGCGGCGAAGCGGGATGCCGCCATGCTCGCTGAGCTGAACAATCCCGATGCGCTGACGGTGGAACCGCCACACCCACGACTGGGTGAACCGTCCATCACGATCGACGGCGACAGCAATGCCGGTCGGCTCTCGGTCCAGGGCCGGGTCGAGGTGAACGGTTCGATCGGACTGTTCGACGACGTGGTGGCCGCAGGCTGGCAGTTGATTGCGCTGGGTTTCGACCCGCTGGCCGACGTCGCAGAAGAACTTGCCGACTGGTTCGAGAGTATCGGCGGCACCGCGACCGCGATCACAGCCGGCGGCGACGTCCGGGATATCGACGGCACCTACCTCAGTTGGTTGGCCGCACACGAGTGCACCGTCGTGCTGTCACGTCCGGACTTTTACATTTTCGGCACGGGGAACAAAGAGAACGTCGCGCCACTGCTCGAGCGCCTTCGCGCCGAACTCGGCACGACGGCAGCGCGCGAATACGACCTCAGCAAGAACGCACGTTAGGGAGCGAAATCATGACAATGCGAGTAACCAGGATCTCCGACGCGGAGCCGTTCGCGCCCGTGGGACATGCGGGCGTGGGCCCGGTCCGGCTTCAGGGGGGATCTAAGACGCCGACTGAGAAGTTCACGGTGGCGCTGTCTCACTACCTACCGGGCGCAGCGGCGGAACTCGCGCCGCAGGACGCAGAGACGGTCTATGTCTTGCTCTCGGGCGAGCTTGTCATGGCGGCCGACGGCGTCGAGGAGACCCTCGGCGCCAATGACTCAGTGCACTTTACGGAGGGCACCCTTCGCACGGTCGAAAATCGAACGAACCTTCCCGCGAGCATGCTCGTCATCCGGGCCGTCAAGTGACCTCCGGCGTACGAATCGTGGGCGTGCGAGACGCCGACGGTTCGGTTTCGGTTGGTGCACTCAGTGCCGACGGGACGGAGGTCACGGTCATCGCCGACCTTGCGACGTTCTGGGCCGCGCCATCGGAGCATCTCGTCGGTCAGCCACGGGGTAGGACGTTGTCCGTCAGCGATGTTGCCATCGTGCCGCCGGCACCACCCGGCGCGCGCGTGATCTGTGTCGGGCTCAACTACCAGGACCACGTCAGCGAGGGATCGTTCAAGGACGAGGATCTCCCCGAGTTCCCGACGCTGTTCGCGCGTTGGTCGGCGTCGCTCAGCACCGACGGTACCGAAATCCCTATTCCCTCGGGCGAGGATGGTCTCGACTGGGAGGGTGAGGTCGTCGCCTGGGTTGGAGCCCCCATCGTCGACGCGTCCCCCGACGAGGCACTGGCAGCAGTCATCGGCTATTCCACCTTCAATGACGTGACGTCCAGGCGGGCTCAGAAGCAGACGTCGCAGTGGATCATCGGCAAGAACGGCGATCGCTCCGGACCCGTCGGGCCGCTGGTTCCCGCGGTAGAAGTCGGCGATCTGCGAGACGGGCTGCAGATTGAAACTCGCGTCAATGGCGAGGTCGTCCAGCACGGGAGCACGAAGCAGATGATCTACGGCGTCGGTGAAACGCTCGCGTACGTGTCACGCACGTTCACTCTGAATCCCGGCGACCTGCTGGCAACGGGAACCCCATCGGGTGTTGGGTACGCTCGCACACCGCCGTGGTTGCTTCAGCCCGGCGATGTGGTCGAGGTCGAGGTCGAACGGCTCGGCACGCTGACCAACCACATCGTCGATAACTCGCACCGCAGGCTCACGCGGTGATTCTGGTCACCGCGGCGAACGGCAACCAGGGCAAGCTTCTGATTCCTCGGCTTCTCGCCGCCGGCCATCAGGTACGGGCCAGCGTGCGCTCAGAGTCGTCCGCGGAGCTGCTCCGAACGATGGGAGTCGCGGACGTCGTGGTCGGCGATCTGGCGGAACCGGGTTTTCTCGCTCGCGCGGTGGATGGTGTCGACAAGATCTACTACGTCGGTCCGACGCTCTCGCCGTCGGAGCGCGAAGTCGGATTCGCGATAGTCGATGCGGCGCGAGCGGCGGGCGTCCAGCACTTCGTGATGAGTTCCGTTCTCCACGCGATCACCTCTGACCTCCTCCAGCACGAAGTGAAGCGCGACGTTGAAGAGCATCTGCTGTCTTCCGGACTCGAGTTCACAATTCTGCAGCCGGCCAACTACATGCTGGCCCATCGGCTGAAGCCGGCTTTTGAGCGCGGAGTGTTCGAACTGTCGTGGTCGCTTGATCGCCTGCAGTCGCTCGTGAACGTGGGCGATGTGGCCGAAATAGCATCCCTTGTCCTGACCGATTCCCACCACCATGTCGGTGCGACATATGAGCTGGCGTCGCCGGGGCGATTCACCGCTCATGATCTTGGTGCGACCATCTCGGCCGTCCTGGACCGTCCGATAGACGTCCGCGAGATCGACGTTGATACGTTTGCGGCCCGTGTCCTCGGTGGAGCGGATCCGGCCACTAAGACCTATGAGCTGCGGGCCATGCGTGCGATCAGTGCCCGGTACAGCAGCAATGATTTCGTTGGGAACCCGAACGTGCTTGCCTGGCTGCTCGGTCGCGCACCAACGACCTTCGAAGACTGGGTTCGAGTCGAGTGGGCGAGATATCAGGAGTCGGCAGGGTAAAACAACGGCCGTCGCCCGCGGGGCACCTACTTGGTGTCGAGCAGCCCGGCGTGCTTGTCGACGGCCTTCTTGGTGCGGGCGGCATCCCCGGCGACAATGGCGTCGACGAGTTCGGTGTGCGTCGCTACGCGGATTGCCAGCCACTCGGACGCAGATTCCGGCGACTCGTCGTGAGTGGCCGCCACAGCGTGCTCGCGGACGAAACGCGTCATCGAGAGATACAGGGCGGATGCCGTCTGGTTGGGCGAGATTTCGGCAATTCGTTCGTGCAGGTCCCAGTTGGCAAGCAGGAACGCGGTTGTTCCTTTCGACGCCGCCGATTTCAGCTTTGCCAGCCCGCGCTTGACGTCGGCGACGTCGGCTGGCGTGCGATGCTCCGCGGCATCGACGTCGATGAGCACCTCGAGGGCTTCCCGAACCGCCACGGCCTCGGCGACCGATCCCGGAGCGTCCGTGACCGCGAGCAGCGTGTGGCGGATCCGAACCATCGGTCCTGCGGCGGTTGCGAACAGGCCCCCACCTCGTCCGGGCCGGATCTCTGCGAGGCCACGATCGGCAAGTAGACGGATCGCCTCCGCCACCGTGGAGCGGGCGAACCCCGAGCGCTCTCGAAGAGATTCGATCGTGCCAATGAGCTCGCCCGGCTTGAACTCGCGCTCGAGGATCTGCTGTTCGATCTGGCTCGCCAGAACGTTCGCGCGCGTCTGCCCTACGAACGAATTCATGCGGTCAGCCTAGCAACAACGATTACAACGATTACTGAGGTTCGGGGGCGCCGACGGCGTCACCACGCCCAGTCATTCGCTGACAATTCCGAGCCCTCACTGGAGGTCGTGCGAGTGTCCAGATGCGAGCCGAGCTCCGCGATATGCGACTCATACTTCGTCATTGATGCGTGCGCGAAGTCATTGTCGAAATCGCGGATGACCGAATGAATGTGATTGCCGTCGTCGACCGCGTTCACCATCTCGATGAGCAGCGTTCGGCTCTGTACGCGGAAATAGTGCGGTGTGCCACGCTCGGTGCCACCGGCCCACGCGAAGAAGACCGACGCGAGACCGTCGGCATCCAGCTGGGCGCGATACTCCTCGGCGGCTTTCGCTGGAAGGCGAGCCAGGTACGTGTCGATGAGCCGGTTCAGGATGGCCGACTGTTCTTTGTTCAGAGCGTCTGCCGAAATGCCCGAAGGCTCTGCCCGAACGAGCGCGAGCGCTTTCCGGTCATCCGTCGAGATCTGGTACTGGGGCATGCCGAGGTCGTAGTGGTCCGGATATTCGAGCGCGCCGATGTGCGGCACCTGACGCGACACGAAGTCGGCCGGCGACACGTCGTGGAAGATTGCGACCGTCCGCTGCTCATCATCGAGGCTGCCGAGAAGCTCGAAACCCAGTCCCTCGTCTTCCGCCATGGGATTGAGCACTCCCGCACCGACAACCGGCTGTTGGCCGAGTGCACTCGGCGTCGTAGAGATCCAGCGCTGGTTCACGACCGTGACGTTGATGCAGACGTGGTGACCGAGGAATCTCAGCGACCAGGTGTCTTCGAATCCCGGGCGCCCGAAGATGCTGAGAAAGTACGAATCCGGGGTGCGCCACAGTGGAGCGGCAAACCCGAGGAATCCCGCCTCTCGTTCGCGGAGCACCTGCTCGAGTTGGGTGATCGCGAGGATCTTGGTGAAGACCTCGTGCGATACCGCAAGGCGGACCAGTTCGAACACGACGACCTTCTGGTGTCGATCGAGATTGTGAAGGGAGACGCCGATCCTGTCCGGCTTCGGGATGATGTCCCAGTCGAGCCGACGCGAATCGTCGAAGGCGAAGAGTGCGGCATCGCGCTGCTCTGCCGAGAACGTATCGATGAGGCCGATGAGACCGACGAGCAGCTTCTGAATGGTCTCGGCATCTTCATACCCGGGCTGTCGTGCCGTTTGCTCCGACGTCATTTCGGATCCTCCTTGATCAAGAAAAGAGTATAACGTTCACTATCGTTTAGGGGTACTCTCGAAAGCGTCTAGCAAAGGAGCATAGGTGCAGGTTCGTGCGGCGATCGTGGATGCGCCCGGCTTGGGTCCTCGTGTGGGTACCGCGGACTTGCCGCCGTCCACCCCGGGGACGACGCTGATCGAGGTCATTGCGGCACCTCTCAACCCGCTGGACCTACTTATCGCCTCCGGCAATTTTCACTCCGCCCGCCACGAGAGCGCCTACGTTCCGGGAAGTGAATGCGTGGGAACCGTAATTGAATCCGGCACATTCGCGGTGGGATCGCTTGTCTATGCGGAGTGCCATGCCTCACCAACAAACCCTGGCGCCTTCGCTCGACAGGTGCGTGTCTCCGACGTCGACATCCTGCCCGTACCCGAGGGCGTTAGCCCGATCGCTTCGGCCGCGATCGGCAACTCGGGAGTTGCGGCGTACCTTCCGCTCGTCGACGTTGCGGGACTGCGCGCGGGAGAAACCGTCCTGGTGCTGGGCGCCACCGGTGCGGTTGGTCAAGTCGCCATCCAAATCGCCCACCTGATGGGCGCGGGTCGGGTCATCGGAGTCGCGCGAGACGGGGCCGCGCTGTCGAAGCTTCCGTCCCTTGGCGCAGACGCGGTAGTCGCCCTTCGCGAGGACGAGTCGGTCGACGAACTCGGCGTTCGCCTGCGCGAAGCCGCCGGCTCGGTCGATGTGGTACTCGACTGCCTCTACGGTCATCCGCTTGAAGCTGCCCTCCAGGCCTGCGCACAGCACGCGCGAGTCGTCAACGTCGGGCACTCGGCGGGACCTCTGGCCGCCATTCCCGCTGGATTACTTCGCGGAGCACAGATCACGCTGACCGGGTTCGCCGGCGTCCACGTTCCCCTCCGCGATAAGCGAGTTGCGCTGTCCTGGCTGTGGGGAGCCCTGGCCAGCGGGCGAATCTCGGTCGCCGTCAATTCGATCCCGCTCGAGGACCTTCCGTCAGCGTGGAGCGCACAGGCCGCGTCCCCGCATGCCAAATACGTCGTGGTGCCAAGCGGTGCCCAATGAAACAAGTAGAGAAGGAGCTCGCGATGAGCGATGACAAGCGAATTTACGTGCCATCCGGACCGCTGCCGGCAGCGCGCACGGGGATCCTCACGGAGTTTAAACCCGGCACCACAACGCTCGAAGCGGGATACCAGGTCGCTCCGCAGTTCAAGGCGCTTCCCGTGGACATAGTGTTCGAGCGGGATGTCGCAATCACGCTGCGCGACGGCGTCACGATCCACGCCGACGTCTTCCGTCCGGCAGGCACAGCGAAGGTTCCCGTCATCGTTGCATACAGCCCGTACGGCAAAGCGCAGGGCACATCGCCCAGCGTGATGGGCATATTCGGCCTGGTCGGCATCCCGAACAGCGTCGTCTCCGGGCTGGAGAAATTCGAGGGACCGGACCCTGCCTTCTGGTGTGCGCAGGGCTACGCGGTGTGCCATCCGGACGGCCGCGGGATCGTCGATTCGGAAGGCGACAGCGTGCTCTGGGATCGCCAGGATGGCCGCGACGCGTACGACATCATCGAGTGGCTGGCGGAGCAGGAGTGGTGCTCCGGCAAAGTGGGAATGAGCGGCACCTCCTACCTCGCCGCAACGCAGTGGTTCGCCGCGGCCGAGCAGCCCCCGCATCTCGCCGCGATCAACCCGTGGGAGGGTGTCAGCGACGTCTACCGTGACCTCGTCATCCGGGGTGGGATGCCCGATACCGGTTTCGCGCGCCAATTGCAGGAGGGCAGCTTCTTCGGCAAGGGGCGGAAGGAGGACATCATCTCGGAGGCCCGCGAACATCCGCTTGTCGATGAGTTGTGGGAGAACAAGATCCCCGAATTCGAGAAGATCACCGTGCCGGCGTACGTAGTCGCCAGCTACTCGAACACGCTGCACACGATCGGGACCTTCCGTGCCTGGCGGCGCATTGGCTCGAAGGAGAAGTGGCTGCGCGTACACAATTCGCAGGAGTGGCCCGACTACTACGAGCAGGCCAACCAAGATGACCTTTTGCGATTCTTCGATCACTACCTCATGGGCGAAGACAACGGCTGGGAGCAAACGCCGAAGGTGCGCTACTCCCTCCTGGACCTGAAGGGCGGCGACCGAGTCGCGCTCGAGGCGGACAGCTTCCCGCCGTCCGGAGTCACGTCGACGAAGTTGTATTTGAACGGTCGCTCGCGCGCGCTGACGGCGGATGCTCCAGCGGATGATGTGCCGGTCGCCTACACGGTCGGGGCGAACCCCGCGGGGGCGTCCTTCATCACGCGGTTCGACGAGGAGACCGTGCTGGTCGGATATCCGAAGGCCCACCTCTTCGTCGAGGCGCGCGGCTCGGATGACATGGACCTGTTCGTGCTCATCCAGAAGCTCGACGAGTTCGGTACTCCGCTGCAGGCGT
The DNA here is from genome assembly GCA_036271795.1 of Galbitalea sp. Classification (GTDB taxonomy): domain Bacteria; phylum Actinomycetota; class Actinomycetes; order Actinomycetales; family Microbacteriaceae; genus Galbitalea. Next base: position 13,095 of record DATAZY010000092.1, on the reverse strand, counting down.
TCACGGTGCCAAACCAGTCGCCGATGGCGCACGACCTCACCGATCATGGCGCGACCGTACTTCGGTACAAGGGATCCGATGGTCGGCTTCGAGTGTCGCTTCGGCACCTCGACGAGACGCTCACGACGAGCGAGGTGCCGGCTCACACCTTCGACGTCGTCGAGAAACTCGGGGATGGCGAGATCGTCGAAATCGACGTCGAACTGCTGCCCTTTGGTCTGGTCTTTTACCCGGGCGAGCAGCTGCGCTTCATCGTGAGCTCCGCGAACCTGCTGGGTACCCTCATGCCCGCGATCGACGAGTATGTCGGCGCCAACAGCGGGCAGCACGTCATCCACACGGGCGGCGATCACGCGTCTTACCTTCAGGTTCCGATCCAGCGCTGACACGAAACTCGGGCTTGCGCCGGCAGGGCATAGCGGGTCTAAACTGGCGAAAGCGAATGCATATTCGCATTCCGGTATTCCCTCCAATAGTCATCACAAGGACGTGATATGGCCACCACCGACGCTGCAACCCCCGATGACCTAACGTTGACCGGCGTATTCGCCGGCCCCGTCGCCGGGCTGAAATACGAGACACCGACCACGAGCGGCGTCACGAACGAGCGCGGTGAGTTCCGCTACCTCGACGGCGAGACGGTGTCGTTCACGGTCGGACGCTGGGTTCTCGGAGCTGCGGTCGGTGCGCCGCGACTCAATCTCGCCGACCTCGCGAACCGCGTCGCCGGCCAGATCGACAAGCTCAATGACGCTTCGGTGACGAACGCGGCTCGCCTTCTCCAGACACTCGATGAAGACGGCGACCTCGAGAACGGCTTGACGATCGCGCCAGCAGCCCATGACCTCTTCACGTTCGGCACGCTGAACTTCGACCAGATGTTCAGCAAGGTTCCCGCGGAGGAGGCATTCGCCGCCGACCCGATGATCGTCGGTCTTCTCGACCAGCTCAACGCCAAAACCGATGTCTTCTCGGCCGGGAAGCCCCGCGCTCTTCGCAGCGCGGCCGCCGCTCGCAACGAGCTGCGCCGCAATATCCGCGGCATCCTCAAGATGACGGATGTCAAAATTCCGGTGCGCGATGGGTCATTCGTGTACGCAGACATCTTCCGACCCGCGGATGACGAGAAGCACCCCGCGATCCTGAACCTGGGCGAATACGGCAAGAGCTTCGACCACGGCAGCATCGGCAGCGCCGAGGACGCCGAGGCGAAGGAGCAGACCGAGGACCGGTTCTTTTCGGGTAACCCGGACAGCCTCCAGTATGAGAATCACGAGACGGTGAACACGTCCGTGTGGGTTCCGAACGGATACGTCGTCGTACGCATCGACGCGCGCGGCGTGGGCAATACCCCGGGCGTGCAGGCTCCGCTCGGCCGTCAGGAGGCGGAGGACTACTACGACGCGATCGAGTGGGTGGCCACCCAGCCATGGTCGAACGGCAAAGTCGGCCTCTGGGGAATGTCGTACTACGCGATGTCCCAGCACAACGTGGCGAGCCTTCAGCCGCCTCATCTCGCGGCGATGATCGCCCAGGGCACGGACTCCGACTCATACAACGAGTACCTCTACGGCGGCGGGCTGTTCTCCGAAGGATTCTGGAACTGGTGGCTGAAGATCCTTACCCACGGCAACTCCGTGGGGGAGCGTCGGATGGTCGACTGGATGGGATCGGCTCTCGCCAATCCCTTTAACGATCCGCAGGTTTACGGGCCGAACGCGGTCACGTTCATGACGCCGGATGCCGACAAGATCACCACTCCCGTTTGGATCGTCGGCCCGCAGAGCGGCGTCGTCCTGCACCAGCTGGGCAGCACGGAGACCTACGTGCGTTCCAGCTCCGCACGGGCGCGCAAGTTCGATTTCGTGGACGCCTGGTTCCCTCGCTCCTACGCACCGTCGACTGTTACCGATCACATGCGATTCTTTGACCACTGGTTGAAGGGCGAAGAGAACGGGATCATGGACGACCCGGCGGTGCGCGTCCAGGTGCGCACCGGCAACGCTGCGGTCTACACGCTGCACGAGCAGGAGTGGCCGATCTCGCGCACCGAGTATGTGAAGTACTACCTAGATGCGGAAACCTCGGACTGGGCCGGTGACGAGCACGGCCGAACGATGTTCCGCCTCGCACCGACCCCACCGGCCGAGGAACACAGCGCGACGTGGGACGCGTTCCACGACCTCGGTCAGGCCATCCCGGCCCCCGTTGGACGGGTTGGCGGAACGCCTCGCTGGTCTACCGGCATTTCGTTCATCAGCGACCCGGTCGAAACGGATATGACTCTGGTCGGCTACATGAAGGCCGGGCTGTGGGTGTCGTCGTCGAGCACCGATCTGGATGTGCACCTCTCGCTTCGCGTCATTGACCCTGATGACCACGAGATCCGCTACGAAGCGATCGTGCTTCCGATGGACCCCATCTTCATCCATCCCGTCGGTGTCGGAACTCTCAAGGTGTCGCATCGCAAGCTCGACGCGAAGCGCTCAACCGACTACCTGCCGGTCCACACTCACACCCGCGAGGACTACGCGCCGCTCGCCAGCGGTGAAATTGTCGAGATCCAGGTGGGCCTCGCCCCGAGCACCGCGCTGATTCGCAAGGGCTGCCGCATCCAGTTCGACATCCAGCCGACCTCGCCGGCCGGTATCCCGTCGAGGGCCTATGACGAGAGCTACCACGAAGGCGCCACCAACACCGTCTATTCCGGACCCGAGCACGTCAGCTACGTGCAGCTTCCGCTGCTGCCTGCCTGACGCCGTCCCGACCTGATGTAACCGAACCAACTGGAGAAGAACAATGCCAGAAACAATCACAGACTCCGCTGTCGCGACGGCGGCCATTGTCCAAAAGATCCGCGACCTCGGCCCGCACCTGAGGGAGCGCGCGGTCGAGGCGGAGCGCAACGCCCGAGTGTCGGATGAAACGATCGCCGACCTCGACGCCACGGGAGCATTCAACATCGGGGTGCCCGCCGAGTTCGGCGGTCTTGAGCTCTCGGTGACCCAGCAGCTCGATGTGATCGAAGAGGTCTCGAAGTGGGATGGCTCGTGCGGCTGGGTGGTGTGGGCCGGTACCTCGACTCATTGGATCCCGGCAGGCATGGGCCCGCGTGTACTCGAAGAGGTCTACGGCCCGGCGTGGGTCGGTCCCCGTGTGTCCGGCTCGAGCCATTTCCCGGCGTCACGCGGCCGCGCCAAACGGGTCTCCGGCGGATGGATGATCTCGGGTGGTCCCTGGACGTTCGCAACCGACTCTCTCTGGACGCCGTTCACCAACCTCGGATGCATCGCGGACGAGGGGAACGGTCCGTTCCTCGTCGCCGTGCAGATGCCGCGCGAGCAGCTCGAGTTCCTCGACGACTGGCACGTCGCGGGGATGCGCGGAACCGGAAGCGTGTCCGTGAAACTGATCGAAGACGAGGTGTTCGTCCCTGACTACCGCGGCGTCGTTTTTGCGGACATCCTCGCAGGATCGATCGAGAATGATCTCGCTGGTTCGCTGTGGAAGGTGCCGACGTTGGGCTGGTCATTCGCGCTGATGGCGGGTATGTCCATTGGGATCGCGCAGGGTGCCCTGGATCGCTTCATCGAGCGCTCCAACGGTCGACCGGTTCGCGGAACGGCGTACAAGAACCAGCTCGAGGCGCCCCTCACCCATTTGATGCTCTCCGAGGTGCACTCGAAGCTGCGGTCTGCCGAGCTGATGACGCGGGCGAACGCTGAGGAGACTGATCGAATCGGCACACTGGTTCTCGCCGGTGAGGAGATCGATCCCGACTACCTGCAGTACTTCAGTGCTCGCGTGCTGGTGGAGACCGCCTACGCGACCAAGTGGTGCGCCGAGGCCATCGAGCTGCTGCAACGCAATTCCGGATCCACGGCGATCATGGACTTCGAGCCGATCCAGCGGTCATGGCGAGATGCCCGAATCATCACACTTCACGGTGCCCTCAACCTCGAGGCCCTCGCCGAGAACCACGGCCGCCTCATGGCAGGCCTACGCCCGCAGCAGTTCGATGGCATCACCTCGCTCGACCGGTTCGCGCCGGCGCCAGCCAAAGCCAACTAACCAGGCCCGACCAAATCAAAGGACGATTTCCGAAATGCCAAACAACGACGTTGAACTAGACAAGGCCGAGATCGTAGGGATCATCAACCTCTACGGGTTCGCCCTCGACGCCCATCAGTGGAACCTCTTCGGAGAGATCTTCACCGATGATGTCGTGGCCGAGTTCGGTCCCGCTGGCTCGGAGTGGCTCGGGCTTCCGACTCTTGTGGCTGCTTTCAAAGACTTCCACGAGCAGCTCGACAACCATTCGCACACCATGTTCGGCACCGTCGTGCACGTCGACGGCGACACGGCTAACGCATTCACCTACGGCAACTGGCTACTCGTGCGCAATGACGCTGGCGAGGACCCGAGCTGGCTCGGCTCAGGTTGGTACGACGATGAGCTTGTTCGAACACAGGATGGCTGGCGTATCTCGCATCGCATCTGCCGCCTCGTCTCGTGGACGGGAAATCCGGTCGTTTCATCTCCCGCACGGCCTCACAACCCGGACATGCGTGTCAACGTTCTGCGCGAGCATGCGGCAGCAGGCAAAGTAATGTATCTGAATGCTCTCGCGGCTAGGTAGCTCCGGGCGGCTCATGAGTAGCGCTGGATAGGCTGAACACGATGGATTCCAAAGCGGTTCGCTACCGTCCGCCTCAGCAGGATCGCAGCCGTCGAGCGCTCCAAAAAGTGCTCGGGGCGGCCGAAAGTGTGCTCGTCGATAAAGGATTCGACGACTTCACGATGACTGCGGTCGCTGAGCAGGCGGACGTCTCGATCGGTGCGATCTATCGTCGCTTCGATGGCAAAGAGCAGCTTCTGGAGGCCGTCTGGGATTCGCTCCTTGCCAAAATGGAATCCGACCTTGCAGCCGCACTGGAAACCGCCGAACCGAATCTCGCCGGGGTTGTCAGTGCTTTGGTGCGCGCATCCGTTGCCGATCTGTCCGGCAACAAACTGTTCCCTTATCTATACGCGCCAACCATGGCGCAGACGACTCGAGTCCATGACGCGATCTCGACGAGGCGAAAGCTATTCCTCGCTGCGGTCGACTCGCACTTGGGGGAGGTGAGGCGACAAGACCGACGTGTCGCCGTCGTGATGGTCCAGGCCATGGTTACCGGCTCGTGCGTGCATCGAGCATCCCAGGGTAGAAGCGTAGAGGACGGCCTGACGTGGGACGATTTTGCCCAGCAGCTCGAAGAGCTCGCGATGGCGTACCTGCTGCAGTCGAGCTAGCTCTACGTAGGAGTGACTCCCCACCCGGCAGAGCCTAGGTAGATCTCTAACTGACTGATGCGCCGCTCGGCTTCTTCGATTCGCAGAGTAGTAGTGTCCCGTTCGGACACCGTTAGTGTGTCCTCTACTGCCGGGCCGTCCGTCTCGACATTGGAGGCCAGGAGTAAACGTCGGAGCAATCGCCGTTCAGCGAGAAGTTCGCGCAGTGCGTCGAGCTGCGCTCTCTCGCTTAGCTCGTCAGCAGTCACCGGTCGGTAGCCACCGTCGGTCAACCCTGAGACCCACGCGTCGAACTCCGCCACCGACATCTCGGCCACCGCGGGTGTGATGTTCGGCAGGTCAAGGTGTTCGTGAGGCGAACCCAGTGGTGCCAGGATGAACAACGGCGAGACTCGTAGCGCCGCAGCGATGTTCAGTAGTTGCGCTACGGCCAAGTCGTTCTTCCGGTTGGCTTCGATGTTCTGCAGGATCGACTCCGTCACGGAGTCTCCCGGAATCGCCTCAGCCAACGCCTTTGTGCTCGCGAACCCGCGCGCTTTTCGGAGTGCCGCTATCCGAGCGCCCACCGTGGTCGCGGTTCTGAAGTCTGCCATGCCGACAGGGTATCTCGGTGCGCTCTGTCCAGCCTGACGTATTTCTTCAATGTCTGTTAAAACAACGGAAAAATATTTAAAATTCTGTTAATTACGTGTACATTGCAAAACGTGGTTATCAACGGCTGGATGGTTCGCCAGCCCGTTCGTTGGGTGCGAAGAGGCGAACGAAGGGCTTTGCCCTTCGGATCCCTGTCCCACCGCTGCTGCCGCGCGGGGCGCGCTTCCCAACCCCCCACACACAACAACACTGTGCGGGGGGTTGGGAAGTAGAGCAGCAGCGGTGGGACAGGGATCCAAAAACAAAGAGAAAGTTCGTGGCCAGACGGACGTGAGATGAAGGCGATCAGGAGAGAAGTGGGATGGTTCTCGTCACGGCTAGAGATGAGGAAATGGTTGAGTGGCTTCGCGTTGTGCGGGTCACGGATATGGAGTCGATTCGGTTCGCGTTGGCGGCGTTCGCGGATGCAACACGACCGGTGAGCCTGCGCCGCGCGCAACAGTGGGCCGTGCGGATGATGGAGACGGATCTCGTCGACCGAGCGCGCCTGACGCTCCAAGATGGCTCCGTGGTGTGGGCGACTCAGAAAGCCACGGGGCAGCGTCCACCGAATCTGCTTGGCCAGACCTTCCGCCACGAGGTCGCGGTCGCTTCGGCGTCGGCGCGGTACCTGTTCAACGGATGGACCTGGGCTCGCGATCGGAAGACTTCGAGCTATCACGACCACCAGGCCGATGGCATCGCGACTCGAGGTGCTGAGCAAGAGCTTGTCGAGGTCGAGCTGACGCCAAAGGCGATCGAGCGCTACGGCCCCATCTGCAACAGCCACGCCTGGCGACTCACTCGTGAGGGCATCACAAACGTCGTCTACCTCTGCACCGCGGACGCAACGCGGATGGTTGCTCGCGAAGCCAAGCGGCATCTCGTGGCTGGTGACCGAGATCGCCTGGTCGCGATCACCGCCTTCGACAAACGCGGTACCTGGATCGACACGTCCGGCCGATTCCCCGATATGTGGAAGTCGGACGAGGCGGGCGACGGTGTCCCGAACGAGCCGTTTGGCTCCCGCGTTATTCGAGCGCGTTCCATCGACGGCGACCGACCGCTCGCGGTCGATCGGCTTTTCTAGGACACCCGATGGGAAGCATCACTCCATACGAGACCAGTTCGGGGCGCCGCTATCGCGTTCGATATCGCAAGCCGGATCGCTCGCAAACTGACAAGCGAGGATTCAGAACCAAGCGCGAGGCCGAGCTGTTCCTCGCATCCGTCGAAGTGGCCAAGGCGACCGGTCGATACATCGACCCGACGCGCGCTCGCATCACAGTCGCCGACTGGATGCAGACCTACATATCGACACGGGCTGACTTACGACGTTCGACACTCGAACGGATGGAAGGAGTGAGTCGGCTCCACATCATCCCGGCGCTAGGCCAGATTCCGCTGTCCGAACTGACTCGGCTTCGGTGCCAACAGTTCGTGTCTGAGCTGAACAAGACGCAGGCGCCAGGATCGGTGCACAAGGTCGCGACCGTACTCAGCGGAGCGATGCAGCTCGCGGTCGACGACGGGCGGTTGGCGGGTAACCCAGCGTCACGACTGAAGCTCCCGCGACAGATGAAGAAGAGGAAGAAGTTCCTCACCCACCAGCAGGTCGCAGACCTCGCCGCGGCAGTCGACTCCAGAGCCAAGGGCGAGGGATTCGGGCTCCTCATTTACGTGCTCGCTTATACCGGGCTTCGGTGGGGAGAACTCGCCGGCCTCCGCGTACGAGATCTCGACTTCACGCGCCGTCGCCTGAATGTGCGCGAGACCATGGTCGAGGTCGGGGGCTACTTCGAGGAGTCAGCGCCGAAGGACTACGAGGAGCGCTCGATCCCCGTGCCCGCTTTCATCATGAGCCAGCTCGAGACGCATGTCGCGTCGAAATCCGACGCTGATCGCGTGTTCGTGAGCGCACGAACTCATCGGCCAATTCGAAACCAATCGTTTCGCCGATACTGGTTCAACGATGCCGCCACCGAGATCGGGATCCCCGGCCTCACTCCCCACGAGCTTCGGCACACATGCGCCAGCCTTGCTGTGTCGGTGGGTGCCAACGTCAAGGCTCTTCAAAAAATGCTTGGTCACGCCTCGGCCGCCATCACGCTCGATGTCTATGCCGACCTATTTGATGAAGATCTGGACAGCGTCGCGGTGGCTTTGGATGCTGCGAAGTCTGCCGCGAAATCCGCGACAGAAATTTCATTGACCAGCAGCTAATCGAACCGCCCGGTCAGCTTTCAACGGTGGATACTTCTTCCATGACCGAATCCCGCACGCAAGTAGCCAATCGCTTCGCGGAGGCTATAACGAGCGGTACAGCAGCTGGGGCGTTTCATACGGGAACCTTCGGGCCGGACGGCTTGTGGCCGCGACTGCAGGCGGCAGCGCGCGACGCTGCAGATCCGCAGATCAGTCAAATCTTCGAACTGCTCGGACGGGTGGCGTCTATGTACGTGCGGCCCGACGACTGGAACTCCCCTTATGGTCCGTTGGCCGTAATCCAAGAAATGCGCACGACCACCTACACAGACTTCACTACGGAAGAAATTGACATTTTGGCTGCGGTCGCCGGTCTCGTCCCCGATGCGCTTCTTCGCGCTCGAACGTTTGACGTCCTTGCACTTCTAGCAGAGCCCCGAGATCGAGTTCCTCTCCAACTCTCGCACTTGGACGCGCTCCTCGACTTGCCCATCTCCGAGGAGGGTTGGGGGCTCGAGCACGCTGCTTGGGACCGCGGGCTACTTGTCGCAATCCGATCCGGGAAGGTCGCACGCGCGCGACTGCGCCGCATGGAGACAGCACTGCGCCAGGCATTTGCGAGTACATCGAGCGGCTTCTTCCCGCTCCGAATTGCCGACCTAATGAGAAAGCACGGTCTAGGCAGGGATCGAGCGGGAATCGTCGCGCGGCGCCTCGCGCGAATCGCGCGTAATGACAAGAGCAACTATGAGAGGGCCCGGGCTTTCCACGCCGGCGCGGCTGCCTGGTTTGCTTGGGCTGGTGATTCTGTCTCCCGATACAAGGAAACGCTCCTCGAGGTAGAAACTCTGCTGGCTGAAGCTGACCAATTGCCCGGCCCAGGCGGTCTGCCTGGAATGCAGGCCGCCGACCGGCTTGAGAGAGCTTTGCGTGCACTGCGAACTATTCCAAAGACCGAACGCGAGGACTTGGGCGTTGGAGGATTAGCTGCGAGCATCGCGCGCAGAATTCGAGAAGCCGGAGCTGCAGCGCTGGGCGAGATGCGGGCGTTCAGCTCGGGCCCGATTGATCTGACGACGGCGGCAACGGAGTCGCGAGACCGGGTGAAAGACCTCTCCGTCGAGGAAGCGTTACTTGCATTCGTTGGACTGTCGGGGTTCGCCTCTTTCAATTCCGAGCGGGAGGAGGCAGAGAAAACCATCAAAGAGCACCCCCTCCAGTCGATCTTTGGGAACGTGCACTTCTCGACCGACGGTCGTGTTATTTATCGCTCTGCCGGACGTGGTGGCACCCCGATCTACGGGGTTGACCCCGCGCTGTGGCGGCAGATGATTCAGCGGTATTCGCTTCGGATCAACTTCCTGAGCACGGGCGCACTTTGGCCCGCGTTCCAACAGATAACCAACCAGCATCATTTGGGACTGTCCGACTTCTTGGTCATTTGTGCGGAGTCAGGCGTTGTGCCGGTTGACAGAATCACTCAATTCGCGCGAGGCCTCTTCTATGGATATTGCGGAGACTTCTCATCGGCAATGCAATTGCTTGTGCCACAAATCGAAAACACAGTCAGAAATCACCTTGCCAATGCTGGAGATGCAACGAGCACGGTCACTCCAGAGGGCCTCGAACTGGAAGTCGGGCTGTCAGCATTAATGGATCGCCAGAACGTAGAGGAGGTATTCGGCGAAGACCTTGCATTCGAGATTCGCGCGCTTCTGTGCGGACCACTCGGGCCCAATCTCCGCAATGAAGTTGCCCACGGCCTGATAAACGATGCAACGGCGGGTGGTGCGTACGGGCTCTATTGTTGGTGGTTCGCTCTGCGACTCGTGTACCTCCCCTTTTGGAATCGTGTTCACGACGCCGATGCAGCGGACGGACGCGAGCCACGAAAGCCAGAGGATTTCCGCGACGAGATGGCAGAGGAATCGCCTGTCGAATGAATGCGGAGACGTCGGCGTCGCCCACGATGTGGGCAAACCGTGGGCAAACTCCTGGGTCACCCGCGCGGGCATCGAAATGAGCCGCGCATCAGCTACCTTGACCAGCATTTTCTTTGAGCCCCCTGTCGGATTTGAACCGACGACCTTCGCTTTACAAGAGCGGTGCTCTACCACTGAGCTAAGGGGGCGTACCGAGCGTCAAGTCTAACCAAGGCGGTCGGCGCGACGGAGCAACCCCTGCGACGGTGGATTGCACCCGCACCTGTAGCGTTGGACCAGACAACCATGGCTAACCCAATCACTCTTCCGGCGCCCACATCGCGCGTCCGAATCGCGCTCTTCGTTGTACTAGCGCTGCTCTGCGGAGCGGGTGTCTCGCTCCAGTCGCGAATCAATGGGCAGCTCGGTACAGACCTCGGTGACGGGTTCGCTGCCGCACTGATCTCGTTTGGATCAGGCCTCATCGTCATCTCACTCGTGCTCATCGTGTCTCGAGCCGGACGACGGGGAATCGGCACAGTGACTCGTGCAATTCGCGCCGGAAAGTTGCCATGGTGGCATACAGCCGGGGGTATCGGTGGCGGGCTATTCGTGCTCTCGCAGGGGCTCGTCGTCGGCCTCCTCGGAATCGCCCTGTTCACCGTCGCGACTGTCGCAGGCCAGACCATCAGCGGCATGGTGATCGACGCACGAGGCATCGGCAAGATCCCATCCAAATCGATCACGGTGACGCGAATACTTGGGGCCGTGCTTGCGCTCGTCGCAGTCCTGATCGCCGTGCTACCGGATGTCCGCGGGCAAGCCCACGTCTGGATCACTGTCTTTCCATTTGCGATTGGCCTGCTGCTCGGACTGCAGCAGGCGCTCAATGGCCAGGTGAAGACACTCTCCGGCTCAGCGACGACGGCGACATTCTTCAATTTCGTCTACGGCACGGCGATTCTCACGGTCATCGCAGCCGTCAACCTCGTCATCGCTGGTCTGCCCCATGGTTTTCCGTCGAACCCCGTGCTCTACCTCGGCGGCCTGTTCGGGGTCCTCTTCATTGCTGGCTTCGCACTCGTGATACCGGTGATCGGTGTGTTGTTGCAGAGCCTCGCGGCCGTGTCAGGACAGCTTCTGATGGCGCTGCTCCTGGATTATGTGGCGCCGACCAGCACTGCGGCCGTTGCCGTCTCAACCGTGCTCGGCACGATCCTGACCATGGTTGCCGTTCTGATCGCGTCCTTGCCGTCGAGAGCCGCGATTCGGTCGCGGGCAGCTAGAGAGTAGAGAGAAAGTCGCCCGGGTCGATCTGGCCGCGCGCATCCGGTTTCGAGTCCTCGGTTTTGCCGCCGATATAGAGCCAGCCGAGCAGTTCCTCATTGTCGGCAAGTTTGTGCACCCGGCGGACCGCTGCCGATCGGGTGTGCCCTCCGGTGCGCCACATGACACCCCAGCCCGCGTCGTCCAGGAGCAACACCAGGGCGTGACCGATTCCCGCGGCAGCGGCATCCTGTTCCCAGGTGTGCACCTTGAAGCTCTCTCGGTGAACAGCGACGATCGCGAGAAGAAGTGACGCCCGCAACGGCTTGGCCGCCAGGCGTTCGGCATCCGCGCCGGTCAGTCCGCTCTCTTCGACGAAAGCGGTACCGAGACGCGCGCGCGCCTCGCCGCGCACCTCGATGACGCGCCACGGCTTGAGCGACCCATGATCCGGCATGGTTGCCGCCGCCTCGAGCAGTGACAGCAACTCGGCCGATGTCGGAGCGTCATCGGTGACCCGAGGATACGAGCGCCGCCGTTTTACTGCTTCTCGCAGTGCCGAAGGCACCGGTGATGGCGTTGTGCTCACTCTGGCTTGAAGTCGAGAGAGAGCGAATTCAGGCAGTAACGATCACCCGTGGGGGTGTCGTATGCATCGTCGAACAGGTGCCCCAGGTGGGAACCGCAGTTCGCGCAGACGACCTCGGTGCGGGTCATGCCCAGCGAGTTGTCGGTCCGCAGCTGCACCGAGTCCGGGTTGACCGACTCGAAAAAGCTCGGCCATCCGCTGCCGGAATCAAACTTCGCGCCACTCTTGAACAGCTCGCTGCCGCAGGCGCCGCAGGTGTAAACCCCGCTGCGCTTCTCGTCGAGCAGTGCGCCAGACCACGGGCGCTCGGTCGCGGCCTCACGCAGGATCGAATATTTCGGACCCAGTTCCGTGCGCCACTCGTCTTCCGTCTTGGTCACGTTGTAACTCATGATGCCCTCCTTCAAGGGAAGTTCTGTACTCCTATTAAACTGGCGAACATGCCGGATTACTCCACGTTGCAGCGCGAGTGGAGCAAACTCACGACGGACGAGGTCTACGCATTTCTCAAACTGCGTACGGATGTCTTCTTCCTCGAGCAGAAGATCGACGAGACCGAGCTCGACGATCGCGACCGCGAACCGGAGACCCGGCACTACTGGATCGCGGATGACCGCGGAACCGCCGCCTACCTTCGCACCCTCGTAGACGTCGTGCCTGAACATCGGGATGCGCACCGTCTTATCAGCCGCGTTGTGGTTCGAGCCGACCGGCGCGGTGAGGGCCTCGCGCAGAAGCTGCTCGACGCGGTGCTCGAACGGCATGGAGGCGAGCCGCTACTCTTGCATGCCCAGGAGTACATCGCACCGCTCTACGCTCGATACGGGTTCGAACCGTTTGGCGAGGTGTACATCGAGGCCGGGATCTCGCACCTCTCGATGTATCGCGCGGCCAGCACGGTGTCGGCTCGCAAGTGAACACGGCCGAGGATTTCGAAAAGACCGTCAACTGGTATGGCTGGTTCGCCGAACACGAGGCGCACGGCCGGTCGGCGCTCTTCGAGACGTGGGCGCTCGGCGTGGCGGATGATGTCGAGGTGCTGGGGCGACTGTCAGAACTCCCACGACCCAAGCGGCAGCCGAACCTGCTGTTCGCCTGCTCACGACTGGTGGGATGCCCGCTCGGGCCGTATGCGGAATGGCGCGAGTGGCTGCTCGCCAACTGGCCAGCGGTCTCCGCGGAAAT
>DATAZY010000091.1:0-41624 GCA_036271795.1 Galbitalea sp. | reverse complement strand
CCGGCGTAACCAGGAGATCGGGACCGTATGCGCCAGTACCGGGAACCTCGTCGATGCGTACTCCGAGTGCCCGGAGCCCCTCGATCATGAGTGCGGTGTCACGGGAGTGCAGCGGTGCTCGCAGTAGCGAGGGAGCATCCGCGGCGGCGGCAAGAATGAGTTCACGGTTGGTGAGGCTTTTCGAGCCGGGTAGCTGGATGGTGGCGGCAAACGGGCCGGTCGCGAGCGGCGCGGGCCAGGGTCCCGATGACGGCACAGGCACGGGCGCATCGTCCCCGTACGGGTTGAACTGCGGCTGCGCGATCTTCGAAATGGCCATCGACAATAAGAGTACAGAACGGGTGCGAACGGGTCCGGCCTGCAAATGCCGGAATAGCAGGCACGCTCACGTGGTTGTGTCGGTGTCAGACCAACCAGGAACTTGCTAGGAAGGACAGTCTCGTGGCTCCCGTTTCGCTGCTTTCAGAGAGAGCGATTATCGACGACCTAGAATTGGCCCTGATGAGTGACCATGAGAAGTTGAATGAGCCAGGGATGCCGGATGAGGCGGCACCGGCCGATCCGCGGGCGCTGTTCGAAGAGCAGGCGCTTCCCTACATGGACCAGCTTTACGCGGCGGCGATGCGCCTGACGCGCAACCCCGCGGATGCCGCCGACCTGGTGCAGGAGACGTTCGTGAAGGCATACCAGGCCTTCGGACAGTTCCAACAGGGCACAAACCTCAAGGCTTGGCTGTACCGCATCCAGACCAACACGTTCATCAACAACTACCGCAAGAATCAGCGGAACCCCTACCAGGGCACAATCGACGACCTCGAGGACTGGCAGCTTGGCGGGGCAGAATCCGTCACCCAGTCGACCTCGACTCGTTCGGCGGAGGCCGAAGCGATCGACCATCTTCCCGACAGTGCTGTCAAGGATGCCCTCCAGGCCATCCCGGAAGACTTCAGAATGGCCGTCTACTTCGCCGACGTCGAAGGCTTCTCCTACCAGGAGATTGCCGACATCATGAAAACCCCCGTCGGAACCGTCATGAGCCGCCTGCACCGCGGCCGACGGATGCTTCGGGAGCTGTTGGCCGAGTACGCGCGCGAGCGCGGCATCACCCAGCCGGCGACAGACCTTCCGGGGAGGCAGAAATTGTCCAGGAGCGCGAAATGACCGACTGCGGCTGCGATAAGGCCAGGGCAGAACTCGAGGAGTACCTGCACCGCGAGGTGAGTGAGGTCGACTACATCGACATCACCGAGCACCTTGCGGGCTGCACCGACTGCTCTGACGAACACCTGCTCGGGATAGTTCTGACGGAGAAGGTTCGCAAGGCGTGCCAGGAGAAGGCACCGGAGGACCTCCGAGCGGCAGTTCTGGTTCGACTCGAGCAGTTGAGCTAACCACAGCGGCTCAGCTAACCGGAACCCGGTTTGACGCCTACGGTAGCGTGAGTGCCTTCGCGATCAGGTCGGCCTGCTCGAATGCGCTGCGCTTGGATGACCCGGTCGCGGGTGATGCAGACGCCGGACGCGACGAGACGGAGATCGAGTGGCCGCCGCTGCGACCCAACTCGAGCTGCAGGAAGGGCCACGCGCCCTGGTTCTCCGGCTCATCCTGGACCCAGACAAGGTCGGCGTTCGGGTAACTGTCCAGAATGGCGCTCAGCTCGTCGGTGGGGAGCGGGTAGAACTGCTCGAGCCGAACGATCGCTACATCCTTCACACCGTTGGAAGACTCGGCGCGCTTTTCGACCTCGCCCAGGATGTCGTAGTAGATCTTGCCCGCGGTCAGAATGACGCGCTTGACGGCCGATTTATCCGTCGCCCGTGCATCGTCGAGCACCGGCTCGAACTTGCCGGTCGTGAAGTCCGCAACCTCGCTCGATGCGCCGCGCAACCGCAGCATCGCCTTCGGAGTGAACACGATGAGCGGACGCCGCGGGCGGGCGTAGGCCTGGCGACGCAGCAGATGGAAGTACGAGGCCGGCGTGGACGGGCGCGCGACGGTCATGTTGTTCTCCGCGCAGAGCTGCAGGAAGCGCTCGATGCGGGCGGATGAGTGATCCGGACCTTGCCCCTCGTAACCGTGCGGCAGGAGGAGGACCAGGCTGGAGCGCTGGCCCCACTTCTGCTCAGCCGAAGACACGAACTGGTCGAGGACGATCTGCGCACCGTTGGCGAAGTCGCCGAACTGGGCCTCCCAGAGCACGAGAGCATCCGCGCGTTCGACCGAGTAGCCATATTCGAATCCCATGGCCGCATATTCGCTGAGCAGCGAGTCGTAAATCCAGAAGCGGGCCTGTGCTTCGCTGAGGTTCGCGAGCGGCAGCCACTCCTGGCCGTTGAGGCGATCGTGCAGCACGGCGTGGCGCTGGACAAAGGTGCCTCGTCGGGTGTCCTGTCCGGCCATCCGGACGGGCGTTCCCTCGAGCAGAAGCGATCCGAGCGCGATGAGTTCTCCGAAGCCCCAGTCGATTTGGCCGTTCCGGCTCATGTCGACGCGCTTCTTGAGGAGCGCCTGCAGCTTGGGATGCACGGTGAACCCGGCGGGCGGGTTGTCGTGTGCGTCGCCGATGAGCTGCACCACGGACTCCGCGATCGCGGTCGATCCGGGGACGCCGACGGTGTCGTCCTGCTGGGAGCCCGGGCGTTCGAGATCGGCGACCGCACCGTCATCCTTGATGACGGGCATCGACCCGGTCTGCGCCGCGTGAGTCTCAGCAAACGCACGCTCCAGGTTGTCCTGGAAGCTCTGATGCGCCGCGTCGTACTCCTGTTCCGTGATGTCACCGCGGCCGACGAGCGCTTCGGTGTAGAGGGTTCGAACGGAGCGCTTGGCCTCGATGAGGTTGTACATCAGCGGCTGCGTCATCGACGGGTCGTCCCCCTCGTTGTGGCCCCGCCTGCGGTAGCAGACCAGGTCGATGACCACGTCGCGCTTGAACTCCTGGCGGTACTGGAACGCGAGGTGCGCGACACGCATGACGGCCTCGGGGTCGTCGCCGTTCACGTGGAAGATGGGGCACTGGATGGTCTTCGCGACATCCGTCGAATACACCGACGTACGGCCCTCGCCGGGAGGTGTCGTGAAGCCGACCTGGTTGTTGATGTTGATGTGTACGGTGCCGCCGGTGCGGTACGCGCGCAACTGCGACATCTGCAGCACCTCGTCCACAATGCCCTGACCCGCCATCGCCGCGTCGCCGTGCACCATGATCGGAAGGACCTTGAAGGTTCCGATCGGGTGGCGGTCCTGTTTGGCGCGGACGACGCCCTCCATGACGCCGTCGACAGCCTCCAGATGGGACGGATTCGCGGCAATGTAGACCGGAATTTCCTTACCGTCGGCGCTGGTGAATGTGCCCTCGGTGCCCAGGTGGTACTTCACGTCACCGGAGCCCTGAACGGTCTTCGGATCCTGGGTGCCCTCGAACTCCCGGAAAATCTGTCCGTAGGTCTTGCCCGCGATGTTCGTCAGCACACTGAGGCGACCGCGGTGCGCCATCCCGATCACGACCTCTTCGAGGTCGGCATGCGCGGCATCCTGGATGACCGAATCCAGCAGCGAGATGGTGGACTCGCCGCCCTCGAGGCTGAACCGCTTCTGCCCGACGTACTTGGTCTGCAGGAAGGTCTCGAATGCCTCCGCCTCGTTGAGCTTGCCGAGGATTCGCATCTGCTCGTCGTGGCTGGGCTTGAGGTAGGGCTTCTCAACGTGCTGCTGAATCCACTCGCGCTGGGCTGGATCCTGGATGTGCATGTACTCGATGCCGATCGTGCGGCAGTATGCGTCGCGCAGCGTGCCGAGAATCTCGCGGAGCAGCGACACCTTCTTGGCGCCGAAGCCGCCGGTAACGAACTCGCGGTCGAGGTCCCAGAAGGTCAGTCCGTGGCTCGAGATGTCGAGGTCGGGATGCGAGCGCTGGCGGTACTCGAGCGGGTCGATGTCCGCCATGAGGTGGCCGCGAACGCGGAACGCATTGATGAGTTCCTGGACGCGTGCGGTCTTGTTGACTTGATCTGCCAGGTCAACCGCGATGTCGGACGCCCAGTGAATCGGGTCATACGGGATGCGGAGCGCGGCGAAGATGTTCTCGTAGAAGTCACGCTCGCCAATGAGGAGCTCGTGGACCTTCTTCAGGAATTCGCCGGAGCCTGCGCCCTGGATGACGCGGTGGTCGTAGGTACTCGTCAGGGTGATGGTCTTGCCGATTCCAAGTTCTGTGAGCGTCTTGGTCGACGCGCCCTGGAACTCGGCCGGATACTCGAGTGCGCCGGCACCGATGATGCAGCCCGCACCCTTCATCAGGCGGGGAACAGAGTGCTCTGTGCCGATTCCACCCGGGTTGGTCAGCGAAATCGTGTTGCCCTGGTAGTCGGCCATCGTCAGCTTGTTGTCGCGGGCGCGCGAGACGATATCCTCGTAGGCGACCAGGAATTCGGCGAAGCCCATGGTGTCGGCCCGCTTGATGCCCGGAACGACGAGGCTGCGGGTGCCATCCGGTTTCGGCAGGTCGATCGCAATCCCGAGGTTGATGTGCGCGGGAGTCACGACGGAAGGCTTGCCGTCGGGCTCGTCGTAGTAGACGTTCTGGCTCGGGAACTCCTTGAGCGTTTCGACCATGGCCCAGGCGATCATGTGGGTGAAGGAGACCTTGCCGCCACGGGCGCGCTTGAGGTGATTGTTGATCACGATGCGGTTGTCGATCATGAGCTTGGCCGGAATGGTACGAACACTCGTCGCGGTCGGTACCGTCAGACTCAGGTCCATGTTCGCCGCAAGGCTCTTCGCCACGCCCTTGAGGGTGGCGACTGTGTCGACAGTCTCCGCAGCAGGCTCTTCGTCGCTGGTGACCGCGACCGGGGAGGTTGCGGGAGCTTCTGCCGGGATCGGCGCGGGCTTCGCCTGGATGGAGGTCGTCCGCGCGATCGGCTGGGAGCCGGTTGCGGGCGACGAGTTGGTCGGCGGCGCATCCTCGACAACCTCCGGGGGAGCGCTGGCGTCGACGCTTGGTGTCGGAAGCGTGATCGAGGAGGTCGGAGTCGGATCGACGACGGTCTGATCGGTTGCTGCGTCGGGAGCCTGGGGTTGGAGTGTCGTGGGCTTGTAGCTCTCGAGGATTGGCCACCAGCTCTTCTCGACCGAGTTCGGATCGACGATGTACTTCTCGTACATTTCGTCTACGAGCCACTCATTGGCTCCGAATTCGCTCGAGGCACCATCCTCGACTCCGGTCACGTGGCTTGACACAGCCGACCGCCCACTCTCATTCGCTTATTGCATCGCGCCTGAACGCAATGCGCCTCTTTGTGCGGCGCGACAACTCTGCCAGCACCGCCGTTAAGACTAACCGTTCCTTATCTGGCGTGGTGTCGCCAGTACGAGGGTCTAGCGTTAATTTCATGCAGTTTTACGAGACCGATCCGGTGCACGATCTGACCTATTCCGACGTCTTCCTGGTACCGAACCGCTCGGCGGTTTCGAGTCGGCTGGACGTATCGTTGACACCACCCGACGGGTCCGGGGCCACGATCCCGATCGTCGCCGCGAACATGAACTCGGTGACGGGGCCGCGGCTGGCCGCGACGCTTGCCCGGCGCGGCGGACTTGGAGTGCTGCCGCAAGACCTTCGCCACGACGACCTGGTCGCGGCGATCCGTTGGGTCAAGGATCAGCCAGTCGCCTGGGACAGCCCGCTGATCGCTTCGCCGGAGGACAGCGTGGCGTCTGCACTGCAGCGGATCCCGGCCGTCGATGGCCACGGAATAGTGCTGCACAACGAGACCGACGAATATCTCGGAACCATCCAGGCTGGCCGCCTGGCGACTGCGCTGCCGGATGCCCGACTCGGCGACCTGCTGCACGGCGCCCTCGCGTCGCTCGACGCCGGCGCCATCAACGGGCCGCGAGCGGCATTCGATCTCATGGTGACTGCGGGACTCGAGTTCGCCCCAATACTCGAAAACGGGAAGGTCGTGGGAACTCTGAGCCGTCGGAGCGCCTTGCGCTCGACGCTCTACGAAGCGGCGGTCGATGCCGCCGGCAGACTGCGAGTTGCCGCAGCGATCGGAATCAACGGCGATGTCGCTGCCAAAGCCAAGGACCTCGTTGCCGCCGGTGTCGACGTGCTGGTGATCGACACCGCGCATGGCCACCAGGAGGGGATGCTCCACGCGATCACAACCGTCGCTGCGCTGAAACTCGGAGTGCCCATCGTGGCGGGAAACGTCGTTACGGCCGTTGCGGTGCGCGACCTCGTGGATGCCGGGGCAAACATCATCAAGGTCGGTGTCGGTCCGGGGGCGATGTGCACGACCAGAATGATGACGGCGGTCGGTCGTCCACAGTTCTCTGCCGTGCTCGAGACCTCCGCGGCCGCGCGGGAGCTCGGCGCATCCGTCTGGGCGGATGGCGGAGTCCGGTACCCGCGAGACGTGGCGCTCGCGCTCGCCGCGGGGGCGGCATCCGTCATGGTGGGATCATGGTTCGCTGGCACCATCGAGGCACCCGGGACGCTCAACACCGATGCTGACGGTCGGCTCTACAAGGAGAGCTGGGGCATGGCGTCGACCAAGGCCGTCAAACAGCGGTTCGACAACCTCGACCCGTACGAGCTCGCGCGCAAAACCCTCTTCGCCGAGGGCATCTCGAGTTCGCGCATCTATCTCGACCCACTGCGACCATCCATCGAGGATCTGCTCGATATGATCACGTCCGGCGTGCGCAGCTCGTTCACCTACACCGGCGCATCCACAGTCGACGAATTCCACGAACGCGCACTGGTCGGCATCCAGAGCGCGGCGGGTTACGAAGAAGGCAAGGCGTTGCCGGTTAGTTGGTGATCGCTGTCCGACCGGAAATTCGCTCATTCAACAGCACGCCCCACGCCGATTGGTCAATTTCTTCCTGCTTATCGCGCCACCTGCCCAATTCATCCTGTTGAGCTGAGGCACCAGTCACGTCTTGCCTGCGGCGCGTCCGCTGGAGTTCTTGCCGTGAAATTGCGCGACCCCGAGTTGAACCACGGCGGAATTGGTGAGCCGGCCGCGGAGGAGTGACCTTTATACTCGGGAGATAATGGACGACCCTCCTAGTCGCCGAGTGACGGGCAGAAATGCCTGAGTGGCTGCTGCTCGTCGCCGGTGTGTTGCTGACCATCGGAACGGGATTCTTCGTCGCATCCGAGTTCGCGCTCGTCAATCTCGACCGCTCGGACCTCGAAGTCAGGCAGAGCCGCGGCGAACGCAACCTCGGGATGACGATCAGCGCGCTCAAAAAGACATCGACCCACCTCTCGAGTGCGCAGCTCGGCATTACGATCACCACCCTGCTTACCGGATACACGCTCGAGCCCGGATTCGCCTGGCTGCTGACCCCGCCGCTGACGGGACTGGGCTGGTCGACGGGCGCGGTGGTCGCTGTCGCTGCCATCGTTGCTGTCGCGATCGCGACGCTGATTTCGATGATCCTCGGGGAGCTGGTTCCGAAGAACATCGCGCTGGCGCTGCCGCGGGAAACCGGCAAGGTGGTCATCCCGTTCCAGGTCGGGTTCACGACCGTGTTCAAGCCCATCGTCTGGTTGCTCAATGTGACGGCCAATGGCATTCTTCGAATCTTCGGCATCGAGCCGAAGGAGGAGCTGAGCTTCGCGCGCACGGCCGAAGAGCTCACCTCCCTGGTGCGGCGCTCCGCGCGCGAGGGCAGCCTCGACCACGACACCGCGACCCTTCTGGCGCGCACGCTCGCATTTGCCGACCTCACCGCGCAGGATGTCATGACCCCGCGACCCCGGGTCGCCAGTGTCGAACGAACCGACAGTGCGCAGGATGTGATCGATCTCGCCAGAAGGACCGGGCTGTCTCGTTTTCCCGTGATCGACGACGGCATCGATGACGTCACCGGGCTCGTTCACGTGAAGCAGGCGGTCGCCGTTCCCCGAGAGAAGCGGGCAGACGTTCCGGTGACCGCGCTGCAGAGCGACGCACTGCGGGTCCCCGAGACGATGAAACTGGACCTGCTTCTCGGTGAACTGCGTGGTCGCGGCTACCAGATGGCCGTCGTGGTTGACGAGTACGGCGGAACTGCGGGCGTGGCGACGCTCGAGGATCTCGTCGAAGAACTAGTCGGAGAGGTTTCCGACGAACACGACCGCACCCGCCCGGACGTCGTGCGCAGCCGGGATTGGCTCACGTTTCCGGGCATCCTGCGACCGGATGAGCTTCTCGAGCGAACCGACGTGAACGTGCCAGAGGATGGCCCATACGAAACCGTTGCCGGCTGGATGATGAGCGAGCTCGGAAAACTTCCGGTCGTCGGCGACACGGTGACGGTGAACGGCGGCGTCTTCCGCGTCGAGCGACTGGATGGCCGTCGCATTGATCGGGTCCGATACACGCCAGCCGTGATCGAGGGCGGTGATGGCGATGAGTGACTGGTGGGGGATCGGCTGGCTCGTCATCCTGCTGTTTGTCAACGCCTTCTTCGTTGCTGCGGAGTTCTCCATCATTTCCGCCCGTCGATCGCAGATCGAGCCGCGCGCGGACCGTGGGTCACGATCGGCGAAGACCGCTCTGTGGGCGATGGAACACGCCACTCTCATGCTCGCGACCACTCAACTCGGGATCACCGTGTGCTCGCTGCTGATCCTGAATGTCTCAGAGCCGGCCATCCACGACCTGGTCTCGAAGCCCCTCGACCTCCTGCACTGGACCGTTGCCGTCGTCGAGACCGTGTCGTTCCTGATCGCGCTGCTCGTTGTCTCATTCCTGCACGTGATCTTCGGCGAGATGGTGCCGAAGAACCTGTCATTCTCCGTGCCGGAGCGGGCGGTGCTCATTCTTGCGCCGCCGCTGGTCGCGTTCGCGACCCTGTTCCGGCCGATCATCGTCGCACTCAACGCAACGTCGAATGGCATTGTCCGCCTGGTGGGGATCAAGCCGCGGAGCGAGGCGAACAGCACCTACACGGTTGACGAGGTCGCCAACATCGTCGCGCAGTCGACGCGCGAGGGCCTGCTGACCGACACCACCGGAACGCTCAACGCGGCGTTTGAATTTTCGACCAAGCGCGTCGCGGATGTCGCAGTCGTGATGGCAAAACTGGTGACGCTGCCCGAGGATGCCACCCCCGCGGATGTCGAACACGCTGTCGCCCAGCGCGGTTTCTCGCGTTACGTGCTTGTGGATGACGGGGGGGAGCCGACCGGGTATTTGCACCTCAAGGACGTACTTGACCTCGACGATGACGAGTACACGGAGCCGGTGCCACCCCGGCGCATCCGCAAGCTGATCTCTATCCCGGGCGCGGCGGACATTGAGGATGCGCTCGCGACGATGCGGCGAACGGGGCTCCATGTTGCCCGGGTATTCGACGAGTCCGGAGCGACGCAAGGTGCGTTGTTCCTCGAGGACATCATCGAGGAGCTGGTCGGCGAGGTCCAGGACGCGACCCGTCGTCAGCCCTAGGCGCAACTCCGTCCAGCGAGGCTGCTTCGCAGCCCCTCGGTCTCGATGACGCCGCCTTCGACGGCTACTCGACCCGAGGATTCCGACTCGAGTTACTGCCAGCGGGCTCGTAGATATTGCCCGGGCCAGTAGTCGAGTTCGACCCCGAGCTCGTGGGCAGCACGAAGCGGCCAGTGCGGATCCCGAAGCAGCTCGCGAGCAAGCATCACGACATCCGCCTTTCCGGATGCGACGATCTCTTCGGCCTGGTGTGGATCGGTGATGAGTCCTACTGCGCTGGTCGGCACGTCGGCACGTGACCGGACGTATTCGGCGAACGGGACCTGATAGCCGGGAGCGAGCGGAATGGTCGCCGCGACGTTGCCACCCGAGGAGATGTCGAAGAAATCGGCCCCGGCATCCCTGGCCCAGCCGGCAACCGTTGCCGTCTGCGCCTGATCCCAACCACCCTCAGTCCAATCGGTCGCGGAGAAGCGGACCAGTAGGGGGACCTCAGTTCCTGCAGTCTCGCGAATCGAGGTGACGATTCGCAGCAACAGCCGCGCGCGATTCTCGAGCGAGCCGCCGTACTCGTCGCCGCGTTGGTTACTGAGCGGCGAAAGGAACTGGTGCAGCAGGTAACCGTGCGCTGCGTGAAGCTCGAGGAGATCGAACCCTGTCTCGAGCGCACGGACCGCCGCGGCCGTAAATGCGTCGACGATCGCGTCAATTCCGGCGAGGTCGAGGGCGACTGGTGCGTCGTATCCGGGGAACGGGGTCGGCGAGGCTGACACCGTTCCCCAGCCCCCTTCGCTCGGAGGCACCGTGCCGTGCTGCTCGTACCCCCACGCGGGATAGGTCGATCCCTTCCGTCCGGCGTGCGCGAGCTGGATGCCTGCGGCGGCACCCCGGGAATGGACGAAGTCCACGATGGGTCGCCAGGCATCTCGCTGCGCGTCGTTCCAGATGCCCGTGTCGCGCGGCGAGATCCGTCCCGCCGGCGTGACCGCCGTCGCCTCGGTGATGACGAGGGCCGAGCCACCGGTCGCGAGGGTGCCGAGGTGAACGAGGTGCCAGGGTGTCGGTACGCCATCCTCCGCGAAGACCGAGTACTGGCACATCGGCGCTACCCAAATTCGATTGCGAAGCGTCAGGCTGCGGAGCTCGAGTGGTTGAAACAGGGCCGACACTGTGGATCCAATCAGGTGGGAGTTGAGAGCGATTCCAGGAACTTCGAAAGTCCGTCGACGTCGATGAAGTGATGAACGGTGATGCCGAGCGCGGCTGCGGCATCCGTGTTGACGCTCTTGTTGTCAATGAACACCATCTGCTCCGGAGTAATTCCGAGTTCGCCGGCCACCTCGAGGTAGATCTCCGGATCGGGTTTCAGGGCCCTCATTTCCGCGCTGATGAAGACCCGCTCGAAATACCGGCCCATGGGTGAAAACCGGAGCGGGTCCGAGAAGTCGAAACCCGCATTCGAGAGGAGTGCGAGACGCGTACCTCCGGCACTCAGCTGAGCGAGCAACTCAACCGTTCCGGGCTCGACACTGATCCAGCTCCGAAAGTCCGCCGCCCACAGCCGTTGGAGATCTGACGCGCTCCAGGTCGCACCGATCTCGCCCGCGATCGTCAACCAGTAGTCGGTGACGCTCAGGGTGCCACGGTCGAGTTCGTCCCGGTACCCCCAGTAGCTGGGCCAGAATCTATCCGGCTCGGCACCCGAGGCCGCGAGCAGCTCCGCGCGGTCATTGTCGTTGGGTGAACGAGAAATCACCTCGCCATAGTCGAAGACGACTACTCGATCAAGGATGCGAATCGACACAAACCCCAAACTATCGTGGGAACCATGACGACCGACTACACCGCATGGACTGCCGCCGACGCATCCGCGCTCATTGCGATACCGGGCGAGAACGACGACAAGTATTCGCGTGGCGTGCTGGGCGTGATCACCGGCAGCACCACGTATCCGGGTGCGGCGGTGCTCGGCGTGGAGGCGGCGCTTCGCACCGGTCTCGGCATGGTGCGCTACCTCGGTCCCGATCGCCCGAGCACCCTTGTCCTCTCGCGTCGCCCGGAGGCCGTAACGGCAAACGGTCGGGTGCAGGCATGGCTCATCGGATCCGGCATCGAGCGGATCGGGGGCAGCGAGTCGGAGAGCTGGATGATCGAAGCCGTCGGTCAGAACGTTCCCATCGTGCTGGACGGAGGCGCGCTCGAGTCGCACGCGAAAGCCGTCGGGCCCGTTGTCATTACCCCGCATTTCCGTGAATTGGCGCGGTTGGTCGGAGGGACGGCAGAGGATGTCGCGAAGGATCCGGGTGGGGCCGCCGGCGCCGCAGCCCAACAGCTGGGAGTCACCGTCCTGCTCAAGGGTCACACGACGTACGTGGCCTCGCCCGGGGGACTTCGGCTCTCGGCGAGCGTCGCGCCAAGCTGGCTGGCGACGGCTGGCGCCGGAGACGCGCTCGGTGGGGTGCTGGGCGCCCTGGTGGCAACCCACGCCGATGAGGCTGTCGCTGATCCGGGCGTGCTCGCCCGTCTCGCGGCGACGGCATCCGTCATCCATGGGATAGCGGCACAGCGGGCATCGAACGGCGGGCCGCTCACAGTGCTGGACCTGGCGGCGGAGATCCCAGCGACGATCTCGGCCCTGCTGAGCCGATAGCTCGGCCGGGATACCCTTGAACCCATGTCCGTGACTTCGCCCGCGCTTTTGCGGGGGCGAAGGGCGTTCGACACGATTGCGCATAGCCCGACGGCGCTGTGGAGTGCGTTCATCCTGACGCACCTGTGGCTGGGGTTTCTCAATCTGACCGCGCCGGGTGAGCCCCTCGGCGACGTTGTCAACCACTACAAGTACTGGACGGAGCAGGCCGATCTGGCCACCTTTTACGTCGGAATCGACAAGAGTTGGGTCTATCCGATTGTCGCTCTTGTTCCGATGGTAATCGCGGGGGTCTTCGGATTCGCCAACTACGCCGGTACCTGGCTTTCGCTGGTTCTTGTGCTCGACATGATCGCGTTTGCGGCCTTAGTGGGCTGGCGTCGACCCGGCCGTCCCGTCGCGATCGGCTGGTGGTGGATCGCGTTTCTGCTTCTGCTTGGGCCGATCGCTCTCGGTCGCATCGACTCGATCTCGGTGCCGATTGCAATCGTCGCGGTTCTTCTGCTCGCCACGCGACCCCGCCTGGCAGCATTCCTGCTGACGATCGCGACCTGGATCAAAGTCTGGCCGGTCGCGATTCTCGTTGCGGTCGTTATCGCAAGCAAGCGGCGCCTCGGCGTTTTGGTGACCGCGGTGGTCACGAGCGTCGTCATTGTCGGGATAGCCCTCATCCTCGGCGCCGGCGGCAACGTGTTCAGCTTCGTCACCCAGCAGACTTCGCGGGCGCTGCAGATTGAGTCCCCGGCAAGCACGATCTGGATGTGGCTGTCGTATCTCCACATCGGCGGATCATTCCCGTACTACGACCAGGACATCAACACGTTCGAGGTGACGGGACCTGCGGCACCCGCAGTCGCCGCGCTTCTGAATCCGCTGCTCGGTCTCGTGGTGCTGCTGATTGCGGTCCTGGGCGTCGTTGCGGTGCAGCGGGGTGGAACGGTTACCGAACTGCTTGCCCCGCTGTCTCTCGCCCTGGTCACTGCGCTCATCGCTTTCAATAAGGTGGGCTCCCCGCAGTACATGACGTGGCTCACCGTGCCGATCATTCTCGGGCTCGCCACCCACACGATGGGATATGGCAGGTCGTTTCGATTCCCTGCCGTGATCGCGCTGATTTCCGCAGGTCTCACCCAGCTGTTCTATCCGTACCTGTACGAGCAACTGCTCTACCTCAACCTGCCGCTCCTGGTTGCGCTGACGGCCCGGAACATCCTTACGCTCGTCCTGTTTGCGTGGGCCGTGAGTGTCATGGTTGGCCTGTCCCGGCCGTTTGCCGCCCACGAGGAGCTTGACGAGACGGATGAGTGGCTGCCCTCCGTCTGGCCGTTCAGCGAGCACGCGCTCCGCACACCAACCGCGGACGACGACACCCCGCAACCACAGGACAGCACGGCATAGATGACGGCTGCACTCGTTTCGCCGAATGATCACGGCCTCAGCCCAGCACGCGTTCGACTCGCGCTCCTCGCGCTCGCTCTCGGGGGATTTGCCATCGGCTGCACCGAATATGTTGCGATGGGACTGTTGCCCAATATCGCGCGGCAGCTGATTCCGACGGTCTACGCGGTTTCGCCAGAGCAGGCGAACGCCCAGGCCGGACTTCTGGTGTCCGCCTACGCCGCGGGTGTTGTTGTCGGCGCTCCGACGATTGCCGCGCTCGCGGCGCGTTTTCCGCGCAAGACACTCCTGCTCTTGCTGCTCGTCGCGTTCACCGTCCTCACGGTGGCTTCCGCGATCCTGCCCACCTTCGGTCTCGTTCTCGCCGCCCGGTTCCTCGCCGGGTTGCCGCACGGCGCCTACTTCGGCGTCGCGGCCCTCGTTGCCGCCTCGCTCATGGGTCCGGGGAATCGAGGCCGAGGAATCGCCATCGTTCTTGGTGGCCTCACCGTTGCCAACATTGTCGGCGTTCCCGCGATCACCCTGCTCGGCCAGGTCGCGGGATGGCGTATCGCGTACATGGGTGTCGCCAGTCTCTTCGCGCTGACATTCGTGGCCGTGTTGCTCGTTGTGCCGAAGCAGCCCGGTGATCCGACCGCGACCATCCGTCGGGAGCTCACAATTTTCCGTCGTAGCCAGGTGTGGTTTGCCCTGGCCATCGGCGCGATCGGGTTCGGCGGATTCTTCGCGGCGTTCACCTACATCGCGCCGATCGTCACCAAGGTCACGAACGCGCCGGAGGCGCTCGTGCCGATTGTGCTCATCGTTGGAGGGGTCGGGATGACGGTGGGCAACTTCATTGGTGGCCACGTGGCGGACGTCAGCCTCACGAAAGGCCTGTTCACCTTCTTCGGCCTGATCATCGTCGGGCTGGTTGGGCTGTGGCTTGCCGCCGAGACCGTTGCCGGCGTGCTCGTGTTCGTGTTCGTGATCGGCGGGGCCAGCGCCGCCGTCTCGCCCGCCATCCAGACGCGGCTCATGAATGTGGCAGGCGACAGCCAGACGCTCGCGGCCGCGATCAACCACGCCTCGTTGAACATTGGAAACAGCCTCGGTGCCGTCCTCGGGGGTGCGACCGTCGCGGCGGGACTCGGCTATATTTCGGTCGCCTGGGTGGGTCTCGTGCTCTGCGGCCTCGGTGTGATCATCGCGATCGTCAGTTTCGCCGCGGAGAGACGGGCGCTACATCGGACCGGGAGCCTCGGTCTGAAGCAGAATTCCATCCTGGATAGCCCGCTTCCGTAGGGCGACCTTGGTTCCGACATCGATGCCCGCAACACGGTACTTCTCGCGGATTCGCTTGAGGTAGCTCTTGGCGGTTTCCTCGGAGATACCGAGTTGGAAGGCCACGGCCTTGACGGGCTCGCCGCCACCGTACAGAGCCATGACGCGACGTTCCTGGGCGCTCAGCTTTGGCGCGCCGCCGACCTCGCCGGAATTCAGGGCCAGGTCGAGTTCCGCTGAAACGAACGATTCGCCCTCCGCTGCCGCCCGAATCGCCTCGACAATCATTCCCGCGTCTTCGCTCTTCACCAGGTAGCCGAGCGCACCGGCAGCCAGCGCCTCTCGCACCACATTCGGCTCGGAATAGGTGCTCATCAGCACAACGCGAACGCCGGTTGTCTTGAGTGTCGAGATCTTCAGCGACACCGGGATGTTGTCTTTGAGATCGAGGTCCAGGAGGACGACGTCGACCGGAAACTCCGGGTGCGTGAGAAGCTCTGGCCAGGACGCGACTGCGGCAACCATGTCGATGTCGGGGGCCGCATTCCGGATCCACTCGGTCAATGCACCGAGAAGCATCCTGTGGTCGTCAACGATCGCGAGGCGAATTCGATTTTCTGCTGGAGACACGTGAACCTCTTCTACTGGTCAGCGGGATTGTCGACAATGCATTCGATATCGACGCGCAGGCTAGACCGCTCGGTTGAGTCACTGTATCGCCCCACCCGTGCAATCGAGGCCCAGATCGCCGGATCGACGCGATTTCGCGGTACATCCGTTGTGGTGATCACGATGGGTACCGGTATTTGATTATTGGGAAGTCGTTCCGTGGCGGGGGCGACTGGTCCCAGCATCAGCGAGAGCGTGCGGGTGACGCTCGGCTTCCGGGTGTCGCTCATCAGCAGCCACACCGCCGAGAGCAGGCCATCCCGCTGCCCCGGGTCCAGCAGGCCGGCGAGGCTGCCCTTGTCGCTCAGCGTGACGCCCTTGCCGAGCATCTCGGATTCGGAGACGGCGTGGTACAGCCAGGTCTCGCGCCGCCCCTCGATGAGATGGAGGCGCAGTTCGGTCGCGAGCGACGCCGCCACGGATGCCGTCTTCGGGTCGAGTTTGAGTGCGGTGCGGCCCGTCGCGACCGATTCGAGCAGATCCTCGGCCGCGAGGTCGAGCCGGGCGAGCTCCTCGGACGCGAGCATGCCGACCGCAAATCGCGGGGCCGAAACGGTGCTCTGCACGAGAACGCGGTCGAGCTCCTGTTGCACCATC
The DNA here is from genome assembly GCA_036271795.1 of Galbitalea sp. Lineage (GTDB taxonomy): Bacteria > Actinomycetota > Actinomycetes > Actinomycetales > Microbacteriaceae > Galbitalea. Next base: position 25,592 of record DATAZY010000091.1, on the reverse strand, counting down.
CTGCGGAAGCCGCGAACCACGAAGACACCGATCACGGTTGGCAGGACGACCAGCGCAAGCGAATTCAGCTGGTTCGGGAAGGTGGCGGCGCTCAGTGGGCGAGTATCCATGACGATGGCGACGAGGAACGCGATCCCCAGAACGCCGACTGCGGCAAGCATCTCCCGACCCCGTCGAAGAGTGACAACGATCATCAACCCGAACCCGGCAGAGATGGAAGCGGTGGCGTAGAGGCCGATATTGTGCAGTGGCCAGATGGCGATGAAGTCAAGTGCGACGGCAGCGACGAGCGCAAGCAGGTAGATGACGAAGATCCACACGGGAAGCCGGTCGCCGAGCACAGACATTGTCACGAGCGCGGTCACGAACGCCGCAACGTAGACGACCCAGGCCAGAGCGGCGGTAAGTGGCGCCGGGTAGACGGTCCACTGCGACGCGAAGAGACTCAGTCCGTAGAGGGCCTGGATGGCGCTCAGAACACCTGCACCGACGCCGAGATAGCCCGTGCCGAGAGTCGCTCCGCGCGCGCTCGCCTGGCGGAGTGCCTTCGCGACGCCGGGAGGCCCGCCCTTGTTGCGTCGCCCGAAGATGACGCCGAGGGTGTTCTCGTCGGGTCGAAGGAAGCTGGTCATCGCGGCACCTCGAGTACAACGGTCGTGCCGGAGCCCGGACTTGAGAACAGCCGGGCATTGCCCCCAACCTCGCGCAGCCGGCCGATGACCGACTCACGGAAACCGAACTTGTCGTCGTCGATCACATCGAGATCGAACCCGACGCCGGAATCGGTGACCATCGCGCGCACCGTCGTCGCATCATCTGTGATCGTAACGTGGGCCTGGGTCACACCGGAGTGTCGGCGAACGTTCTCGAGGCACTCGGCGAGTGAGAGCAGGAAGGCATCGAGAACATCACTCGGGAGCAGGACCTGGCCGGTGCCGTGCCAGCTGACCTCGAGTCCCATTCGTCCGAATCGCTGCTTGACCGACTCAAGCGTCGTGCCAAGCGGCGTCTCCTCGACGGGAATCAGGTTGTACGGTCCAGACGACTCCGGGGTCGGAGTAGCGCCGAGACGAAGTTGGCGCAGGAGGCGGGCATCCTCGGCGGCCTGCTGCCGCAGCGCTTCCGGTGCGACCCCAACTCCCGAGTGGGCGAGAAGGGTGAGTGTGGCGAGGACGGTGTCGTGAAGCAGTCGGGCGCCCTGACGCCGCTGTGCCTCGGTCTCGCTGGCCTGGCGTTCCGCTCGGTGCGCCTTGCCGATGCTGTAGATGCGTCGCGCGGCACGAGGAACGCTCGCGCCGAGCCAGTAGCCGAGCACGGCGGAGAGAACCCAGCCCAGAATGATCGCGAGCGAGGTCGACGAGAGGGCGTCGGTTCGAACGTTCGAGAACTGTACGAGGATGGTGCTCGCGACGCCCGCGACCACAATGAGGACGATGCGCCCAACGCTCGAAACCAGGATGATCGCAAAACTGGCGATGCCCGCAGCGGCGAGCGGCGCCACCGCCGCCCCCAGGCTTGCCGACGGCGGGGTGCTATATGGAACGCGGACTACCACCAGCGCCGCGAGCCCACTCGCGATGCCGATAATTGCCCAGAGCAGCGGCAGGTTCCGCGAGATCATCACCTGGCACAGGGCGAGCAGCACGAGGAACGGAAGCGTGGCGACTAAGTTCCCGAGGGGCACAACGCCGGGGAAACTGAGGCTGATAAGCGTAATGATCGTCCCGGAAAGGCCCAGGAGACGCGCAGTGCGCTGTAGAAGGCGATCCCGCTCCTTCGCGATGAGTTCCATGTCGCTCAAATCGTCGCAGATTGCCACCACAAATGGGGGTGCCACACCGGTCGATTGGGGTACAAAGTTCCGGATACGGTTGAAGGGCAATCAGAGGGGTGCGTCGCAGTTTCTGCGCCGCCACAGTAATACAGCCACAAACTCGCTTCGGCGGGGATGTGGAACGGCGTTTCACCCGAATGAACGACGCCGGGTAATGACCAGCTTAAGCAATTGAAATAACCAGCCTGCTGGAAGTTACTAGACCGGGGGGTCGCAGGGGCCGCTGCACCGAACAGCGGCTCCGGCCCTCGGTAAAATCATTCCGGGGTTAGCCAGCCCTCGCGGATGCCGTGGCGGCGAAGCAGGATGCGGGTGCCGACATCCACACCGACCTCGCGGAACTTGCGCCGGCCACGCTTGATGTAAGACTTGACCGTCTCCTCGGTCGTCTTCATCTCGGTCGCGACCTCCTTGATCGATCGACCGGACGCATAGAGCACGAGCGCGCGTTGCTCCTGCCGCCCGAGACCGGGGTCGGGAGTCGCGGCAAAGCCAGCGACGGCTTTCTTCAGCGGAGCCGACAGGTGCGGCGTGCTGTCGGCGGCCGCGCGAATTGCTTTGGCGAGTTCGGCCGCGGAATCCGTCTTGGGCACGAATCCCATGGCTCCTGCACGCATGGCGGCAGTAACCGACGCGGAGTCGGCGTGCCTGCTCATCACGATCGCTGCGGTGCCGATAGTTCCGAGAGCGCGAAGCTTGGTGCCGACGGGAATCCCATCTTCGAGATGCAGGTCGAGCACGACGACATCAACGGGGAACTTGGGGTGGGCGATCAGCGCTGCCCAGCTGGTCACGGCGATCACGATCGAGATCCCGCGCGACGGGTCGTGCAGGCGCGCGGACAGTCCATCGAGCACGAGTCGATGATCGTCGACAATCGCCACTCTGATGGCGGCCTTCGACTGCGATCGTCCCATGCTTGGCTCCCGTCTGCGACAGCATAGCGAAGATGACACAGACTCGTTTGTGTACCGAATCGAGTTTCGCGCACCGCGGTTCGCGGACCTATGCCCGCAGGAGCCGCTCCAGGTGGGCCCCGACGACCTCGTCCTCGATGAGGAACCCGTCGTGTCCGAACGGCGATGAGATGACGACGACTTCACCGTTATCAATCGTGGATGGCAGCAGGCTCGCGATCAGCTGCTGGTGCGCGAGCGGAAAGAGCCGATCGGAATCGATCCCCAGTACGAGCGCATCTGCCGTCACCCGGGCCAAGGCGGCGGCAACCCCGCCACGATCGCGTCCGATGTCGTGCGAATTCATCGCATTCACCAGCGTGATGTAGCTGTTGGCGTCAAAGCGCCGAGTGAACTTGTTGCCGTGAAAGTCGAGGTAGCTTTCGACCGCGTAACGACCGCCGCCGCCGAGCGGGCTGATCCCGCTCTGCCAGCTGCGCTGGAAACGATCGTTCAGTTCCGTCGGGGAGCGGTAATTGAGGAGCGCCATCCGCCGGGCAAGGGCGAGACCGCGATACGGTCCGTCCCCGTCGTCGGCGTTGTAGTAGTCGCCGGCCGCGAACTTTGGATCGAGTTGGATGGCATCGACCTGCACCGTGTTGAGCGCGATCTGGTCGGCGTTGCTGAGTTCCGGCGAGGCGAGAACTGCGATGCGTTCCACGCGATTCGGGTGTCCGATGGCCCACTCGAGCGCCTGCATCCCACCCATCGAACCGCCGATGACCGCCGCCCAACGCGTCACCCCGATCTTTTCGGAAAACGCCACCTGGGCCGCAACCTGGTCGCGGATCGTCACGAACGGGAAGCGCGCCCCCCATTCGCTGCCGTCGGGGGCACTGGATGCCGGACCGGTCGAGCCCTGACATCCACCGAGCATGTTGGGCGCGACGACAAACCACCTGTCGGTGTCGATGGACTTGCCCGGTCCGATAATGCCGCCCCACCAGCCGGCGGTGGGATGTCCGACGCCGGCTTCGCCCACCGCGTGGCTGTCGCCGGTCAGTGTGTGAAGGACGAGCACCGCGTTGTCTGCGGCGGGGTTCAGGGTGCCAAAGGTTTCGTAAGCGATACGAACGTTGGGCAGTTTGTCCCCACGCTCGAGCGCAAGAGACCCGATCGACACGAATCTGCGGTTGCCGTGCGGGTCGCCCTCGCGCCAGGCACCCGTTGCGGGTGGCTTGCCGAGTAGCGCCTTGGCGTTCGCCTCGGTGATGAATGCCGAAGGTACCGAGTCCTCGGGAGTCTGCCAGTCCATGTCAGCCTCAAGTATTCCGGAAGAAAGCGATGCGCCCCCGTCTATTACGACGGGGGCGCATCGGTATTCGCTCTAGGACGCTGACGAAGCTGTTGCGCCGGAGGCCGCACGGGCTGCGTCGAGGCCCGACTGCAGGTCCGCTTTGAGGTCCTCGACGTTTTCGAGACCGACGGAGAGGCGAACCAGCCCGGGCGTAACGCCCGTCGTGAGCTGCTGCTCCGGCGTGAGCTGCGAATGTGTCGTGGATGCCGGGTGGATGATCAGGCTGCGCACGTCACCAATGTTCGCGAGATGGCTGAACAGCGTGACCGACTCGACGAGCGCGCGGCCGGCATTGACCCCACCCTTGAGCTCGAACGAGACAACCGCGCCCACACCCTTGGGCGCGTACTTGTTGGCGGCGGCGTACCACGGGCTCGACGGCAAGCCGGAGTAGTTCACCGAGGCGACATCGGGGTGATTCTCGAGCCACTCCGCGATCTCCTGCGTGTTCTGAACGTGGCGCTCGATGCGGATGCTGAGCGTCTCGATGCCCTGGATGAGCGCGAAGGCGCTGTCCGGGGATAGCGATGCGCCGGTGTCACGAAGCAACTGAACGCGTGCTTTGATGACGTAAGCGATGCCGTCGCCCAGAACAGTCGTGTAGCTCGCGCCGTGATACGACGGGTCCGGCTCGGTCAGCCCGGGGAACTTGTCAACGTGCTTCGACCACGGGAACTTTCCGCCGTCGACGATCACACCGGCGATGACCGTTCCGTGTCCACCGAGGAACTTCGTCGCAGAGTGCACGACGATGTCGGCACCGAACTCGAAGGGGCGGATGAGGTAAGGGGTCGCGATCGTGTTGTCGACGATGAGCGGCACCGCGTTGTCGTGAGCGACCTTCGCGACAAGTTCGATATCGAGGATGTTGATCTTCGGGTTGCCGATTGTCTCGGCAAACAGCAGCTTGGTGTTTGGTCGGATGGCCGCGGCCCACTCTGCTTCGTCGTCCTGGTCCTCGACGAAGGTGACCTCGATCCCGAGCTTGGCGAAGGTGTACTTGAACAGGTTGTAGGTTCCGCCGTAGATGGAGGAGGACGACACGATGTGGTCGCCGGAGCCCGCGATATTGAGTACTGCGTACGTGATTGCGGACGAGCCGGACGCGACCGCGAGCGCTGCGGTGCCACCCTCGAGCGCGGCGAGGCGCTGCTCAACGACATCGTTGGTCGGGTTCATGATGCGCGAATAGATATTGCCGAATTCGGCAAGCGCGAATAGGTTCTTGGCGTGCTCCGTGCTGTTGAAGGCGTATGAGGTCGTCTTGTAGATCGGCGTCGCGCGAGCATTGGTCGTTGGGTCTGGCTGAGCGCCGGAGTGGATCTGCTTGGTTTCGAACTGCCAGTCGGCCATGAGGTTCTCCTTGGATGGTATGCGTTGAGGTCGAGCCTAGGCAGGTCGGGTTGTCACACAAACAGGCACGGAAACACTGCGTAATGAACACGTCCGCTTTGCTTGACACACAAAACTAGTTCTGCGAGAGTAGTCGCGTGTCAAGCATTCGACTCTTTATCCTCGACTCGCTCGCGAGAGGTGGCCCGATGCACGGCCACCAGTTGCGCCTGCTTGCCGAGAAGGAACACGTTCAGGAGTGGACCGACATCACGGTGGGTGCCCTCTATGGCGCCATCAAACGCCTCGCCGCGGAGGAGCTGATCGAGGAGGTTCGCGCCGAACGCGAGGGCGCGTATCCCGAACGTCAGGTCTATGCGATCACGGAGGTCGGGCGGGTTTCTCTCGGCGTCCTCCGGCTCAAAGCGCTGCGCGAGATTGTCATCAAGCCGGATCCATTCGACCTCGCCATGTCGCGTCTCGACCCCACCCAGCTGGACAGTCTCGACGGACTGCTCGGCGCTCGCCTCACCCAGCTGAGGGCGAAGCTCGAAATCTACATCGCGCACGTCGCCTCCATCGAGCAGTATCTCTCACTCGGTGAGTCCACCGTCATGCAGCACATGACGGAACGACTTCGGGCCGAGATTGCCTGGCACGAAAAGCTCTACGACCAACTACCAGCCATCATCGCCGACGAGTCGGCTCGAAAGGATCACTGATCATGTCAGAATCAACGGCCCCTGCGGCCGCGTGGAGTCAGGGTGCACCACCGACCGCTTCACCCCAGGCCTGGCGCGCCCTCGTCGTGCTTCTCATCGGTATGTTCATGGCCCTGCTCGACACGACAATCGTCAACGTCGCACTGCAGACCATCCGCGAGAACGTCAACGCCAACGGCCATGTGGCTTCAGAAGACGTGCTGTCCTGGATCATCTCCGGATACGCGCTCGCGTACGGTCTCGCGTTAATTCCCGCGGGTCGGCTCGGCGATCGATTCGGGCACAAGTGGATCTTCTTCGTCGGACTCGCGGTGTTCACACTGGCGAGCCTCGCCTGCGGCCTTGCCCAGAGCGACACGCAGCTCATCACGTTCCGTGTCATCCAGGGACTGGCCGGCGGTACGTTCACTCCGGCCGTCGCTGCGTTCATCCAGATCCTGTTCCCCGGACGAGTCAGAGGGCAGGCGTTCGGAATTATGGGCGCGGTCATCGGTGTCTCAACAGCTCTCGGGCCGATCGTCGGCGGCCTGATCATTCAGGGTTTCGGCAACACGGATGGCTGGCGCCTCGTGTTCGGGGTCAACATTCCGATCGGGATAGTGGCCCTCATCCTGACGGTCGTGTTTGTTCCAGGCGCAAAGCGAACGGCCGAGATCGCGCCGCAGGCACCCGCGGTGGGCCAGCGGCTGGGCGTCGACTGGATCGGCTTGCTGCTGCTCGCCGGCGGACTCGTCGCCATCCTCGTCCCGCTCATCGAAGGCCAAACCAAAGGTTGGCCGCTATGGACCTTCCTGACGTTGGCGGGCGGCATCGTCTTGGTTGTGCTCTTCGCTCTATACGAGGTGTGGTACACAAAGCGAGGGCGCGGGCCACTGGTTCCCCCGCACCTGTTCAGCCATCCGGCTTTCTCGGGTGGCACCATCCTCGCCCTGGTTTACTTTGCGGCCTTTACCAGCATCTTCTTTACGATCTCGCTGCTCTGGCAGGCGGGGCTCGGTCACACCGCGCTCGAGTCGGGTCTGGTGTCCGTGCCCTTCGCGATTGGGTCGATTCTCGGCTCTGCGCAGAGCAACCGGCTCTCCCAGCGCCTGGGGCGCACCGTTCTGATCATTGGACTCGCGCTCGTAGTCCTCGGCCTCGCGGCCGTGTGGGTGATTCTGGTGAATGTGAAGGCCGCCGATATCACAAACTGGGATCTCCTTGGCCCGCTGTTCGTCGCCGGCCTCGGTAGCGGGCTGTTCATTGCGCCCAACGCGCAGTTCATTGTCGCGACGGTCGACTCGTCAGAAGCGGGCGCCGCAAGTGGTGTCATCCAGACAATGCAACGTGTCGGGTCCGCGATCGGCATCGCGGTGATCGGAAGCGTGCTGTTCGGTGTCGCCAACCTGACCAGCATCACCGGACAGGTGAATAAGCTCGTCAGTGCTGCAATCTCAAGCGGAAAGATCAGCCCTGAGCAGGCGCACACCTATGGGTCCGCATTGGCGAAGCACGAGTTGGCGACTCACTTCATGACCGCTGCTGCGGCGGCGATCGGTGTCAGCACGCTGCTCGCGATCATCGCGTTCGCCCTGGTGTTCGCGCTTCCGCGGCGGTTGCAGTCCTTTGGTGGTCCACCGGCCGCACACTAACGCTTTCGAGGGGCCGCGCCGTTACGACGGCGCGGCCCCTCGCCATTTACTAGGCTCGAAGCATGGCAGCCAGGCGTGTCGTCGTTACGGGAGCAAGTTCAGGCATCGGCGCGGCTACGGCGCGGCTGTTCCGCGCGCACGGGTGGGATGTTGTCGCCGTCGCCCGACGCGAGGATCGACTCAGGTCTCTCGCCACAGAGACCGGGGTCGACTTGTTTGTCGCCGACCTGACGAAACAGAGCGATGTGGATGCACTGCGCGACTACCTGGCCGAGCTGGGGGACATCCACGGTCTCGTCAACAACGCCGGCGGAGCATTCGGGCTCGCTTCCGTCGAGGACGGCGATCCCGAGGACTGGCAGCGGATGTTCGACATCAACGTCCTGGGGACCAAGCGCGTCATTAGCGCGCTGCTGCCCCTGCTGCGCAAGGGCGCGCTGGATTCCGGCAGCGCCGACATCCTCACCGTCACGTCGATCGCCGGTCACGTCGCCTACGAGGGCGGCTCCGGCTACAACGCCGCGAAGTTCGCCGAGCACGCCATGGTCGCCGTGTTGCGGCTGGAACTCGCTGGCGAACCGATTCGTGTCCTTGAGATCGCGCCGGGAATGGTCAAGACCGACGAGTTCGCGCTCACCCGATTTGGCGGGGACAGGGCGAGGGCCGACGCGGTCTACGAGAACGTGGCCGAGCCACTGACCGCGGACGACATCGCCCAAACCATCGTGCTGATGATGGAGCTTCCCGCGCATGTCAACCTGGACCTGGTCACCGTCAAACCGGTCGCTCAGGCCGCGCCGCACAAGCTCGTGCGCGGCCCGCTCACGCCAAAGACGTAGGCACGGCCGCGAGAACTTCCTCATCGGCAAGAGAGTCCGCGAATGCGAGTTTCGGGACCAGGAACAGGAGCAGCGCGGCAACCAGCGCGCCGCATCCGCAGATCGTGAACACCGTCAGATAGCCGCCGAGAGTCGGGGTGCTGTGCCCGAGAAACTGGACCGCGCTCGACGCGAGAACGATGGCAAACGTCGATGAGGCAAACGACCCGCCGATGGTCTTGGTGGTGTTGGTGAGCGCTGTCGCAACTCCGGTTTGCCCTCTCGGCGCGGCAGCCGCGGCTGCGGAAGGCAGCGCACCGACCAGTGCGCCGGAACCGAGCCCGGCAACGATCATGTTGGCGAGGGTTTGCACTTCGGTGGAATGCATCAGCAGGAAGTCGAGATACCCCGCCGCGACGAAGAAGGTCGCGATGATGAGCGCGATCCGCGGCGAGGTGAGATTGGAGACGAACGGGAAGAGTACTGCACCGACGATGAGCGAGATCAGATAGATCCCTACCACGATCGTGATTCCGCTCGAGCTGAGTCCAAGCCCGGCGCCGGACTTCGGGTCGGCGCCGGCGAAGGTCGAGAGCGGGGTCTGGGCGCCGAGCAGACTGATTCCCACGAGACCTGCGGTGATCTGTACTGGCCACATGTTCGTCTGCCGGAAGACGCGGATATCGACCGCCGGATCCTTCTGCCTCAACTCGAAGAGCGTCCACGGGACGAATACGAGCACGCCGACGGCCATCATCACGTATACCCACCACGCGGTGGGCCCGGCGATGCGCAGGAAGGCGAGCCCACCCGTGATGAGCAACAGACCGATGGTGAGCAGGACGAATCCCGGCGCATCCAGGGTGCGGCCGGGAAGGGGCTGGGATTCGGGAACTCCGAACAGGATGGCAAAGAAGACGAGGGTCACCGCGACCGCCGGGATCATCAGCGTCAGGGTCACATTGCCGCCGAACACGTCGATCAGGTTGCCGCCAAGAAGGTCGCCAAGGATCGCACCAAGCTCGAGCGCGACGACCAGGAATCCCGCCGCCCGCCTCGTCTGAGATGCGCTGCGACCGGAGCGACGTCCGCGATCGAAGATGAGCGCGACCTCGAGCGGCAGCCAGACAACGTAGAAACCCTGGAGCGCGAACGCGATGAGGTATGGCCAGAAGCTGTCGGCGAAGGGGAGTGCCCAGGTCGCGAGCCCCGTGAGGATCGTCGAAATCAGGAGGATTCGCTTGTGCCCGTACATGTCGCCGAGCTTCGCCAGGAACGGCACGACGATGGCCGACAGCAGCAACTGGGCGGCTTCGAACCAGTTGTAGCTCGCGGTGTCGATGTCCAGGTGTTTGATCAGCGTCGGGATGAGCGGGATGTAGAACCCCTGCAGAATCCCGCTGGTCAGCTCGAGCAGAAACAGGAAGCCGATGAGGCCGAAGGTGATGCTGCCGGGTCGCGGCGCTTTTTGACCGCTCAGTGGGGTGCCGGTCGGGTTTGAGATGCTGGACATTCTCGGATGCTAGTAGTTTTCTTGACTATGAGTCCTCAGCCGCTCAGCGAACTTCTCGATCCGGGTTGGGCCACGGCGCTCGCTCCCGCCCAGGCCGAGGTCGCTCGCCTCGGCGACTTCCTTCGGGCAGAGACGGCGGCGGGACGGGGTTACCTGCCGAGCGGGCAAAATGTGCTGCGTGCGTTCACCTATCCGTTCTCGGATGTCCGTGTGCTGATCGTCGGCCAGGACCCCTATCCGACTCCCGGACATCCGATCGGGCTGTCGTTCGCGGTCGAACCCGGCGTTCGCCCGGTGCCGCGAAGCCTGCAGAACATTTACAAGGAAATGCACGACGACCTCGGACTCGCCATTCCGAGCAACGGCGACCTGACGCCATGGGCTGCCCACGGTGTATTGCTTCTCAACCGGGTGCTGACGGTGCGGCCCGGCGCATCCGGTTCGCATCGCGGCATCGGCTGGGAGGCGGTCACCGAGTTGGCCATCCGCGCACTGGTTGCTCGCGGAACGCCGCTCGTGGCGATCCTGTGGGGGCGGGATGCCGGGACGCTGCGGCCGCTGCTCGGATCGACACCCATCATCGCCTCCGCGCATCCCAGCCCGCTGTCGGCCAGCAGCGGATTCTTCGGATCGAAGCCGTTCAGCCGTGCCAACCAGCTGCTCCAGGACCAGGGAGCGGCGCCGATCGACTGGTCGCTCGCGAGTTAGGCTTCTCGCTATTCGCTTCTCGAAAGGGTCCGCAGGTGCTGGAAGAGGAATACCAACCGCGGCGGCAGTTGCCGGTGCACCTCCGGCCGGTGTCCGAGCCGGAGCCGGGGTTCGAGTATACGATCCGGTCCGCGACCGTCGACGATCTTCCAACGGTGCGTGAGATCTACAACCATTACGTCCTCAACTCGACGGTCACGTTCGACGAGAAGCCGATGACTCTCGCAGAGTTGCGCCGCAAGTTTGCGACCAGCCAGAAGCTCGCGATGCCGTATCTCGTCGCGGAGAACCCGCGCGGCAACCTGCTGGGTGTCGCGTGGGTGTTGCCGTGGCAGGGAAACACCGTGTCTCGGAGGACGGTCGAACTGTCGATCTATCTCGGCCCCGCTGCCACCGGCAAGGGGCTCGGCAAAGTACTGCTCGAGCGACTCCTCGTCGAATCGAAGGCCGCGGGCATCCGCGAAGTCATCGCCGTCATCGCCGATAAGGGCGCGGATGCGTCCATCCAGATGCACAAGAAGTTCGGCTTCAAGGAGACGGGTCGGATGGGGAAAGTCGGCTACAAGTTCGATCGCTGGCTCGGCACGGTGACGCTCCAGAAGGTCCTGAAGTAGCTAGTGGCAGGTAAGTCGTCCGTTGGGCCTCAGTTAGCGAAGCGGCCGTCGAATTTGGAGGATATTTGATCGGATTCGGCTCAAGAACTCCTCCGTTTCATTCGTATCGGCCGAATACTCCTACCGATGCGTCCGCTCAACAGGGAGCTCGACCTGCGCGCGTCCGCGACTAGTGCCTGCCTCCGAGCTCCAACAGCCCGACGCCTCCGATGACCAGCACCATCCCGACGATCTGCGGCCAGGTCAGTGACTCGTGAAAAACGAGCCAGCTGATCACCGCAACGACGACAACTCCGGCGCCCGCCCAGATCGCGTACGCGATACCGAGCGGGACACCGGAGCGGAGCGTTATTGATAGCAGAACGAACGAGGCGATGTATCCGACCGCGACGATGATGTACGCCCACCAGGCACTCTTTGGGCCGCTCGCATACTTCAGGAAGCTGGTCGCAATTACCTCGCTGATGATCGCCGCGGCGAGGGAGAGATAGCCCATGCCTGCCAAGCTACCAAGTTAGTTCCGGGGCGTGGCGCGGCGAATGATGAAGAAGCCGGCAACCGCGGCGACGACTGCCGGCAGGAGAGTCCAGAGTGTCACTCCGACCGGGCCTGTCGACGTGAACCATGCGCCGACCGCCGGCCACTGGTGGTCGAGCGTGAAGTACGCGACAGCGCCGAGAAGGATGACCGCGATGATGGCAAAGAATGCCGTCAATCCCGTCGCCCTCCACCGCACGAACATGGTGGCACTCGCACTGCCGACGAACAACACGAACAGGAACGCGCAGAAATACATGACGAAACGCAGCAGCCAGGACGGGTCCGTGAAGTACAGCGGCGCAAACATCCGGCCGCCGACGCCCCAGCCTCCCGTGGCGATCTCGATGACACTCATGACGGTGAGCACAATCGCGAAGCCGAGCGAGAGCGCGACAAAGGCAAGAGCAGAGCCCAGGTAGAAGTCGCGACGGGTTACTCCAAAGCCGAGCGAGAACGGGAACGTGCGAGAAATCGCCTGGACGGCGATGATCAGCGTGTAGATGAAGATATACGACACCGCGCCCGTGTAGCCGAGATGCGTGTGGGCCAGGTTTTGCGGGGTTGGGCCGCCGGTGGAATCGATGATGATCCACCAGATCGCCAGGTTCACCAGGAAGATGCCGCCGAGGATGATCATGGGCAGACCCAGAATCTGGAACTTGTTGACAAAGTGCAGCCGGGTGACGGCGAGGATGCGTCGCGGCGACTCGTAGCGGCGTGCGGCCGGAAGCACGGCGGAGATGGCGGTCATGACTGGGCTCCAAATTCTGTCTCGGGGATACTGGTCTTGCGGACGATGAGCTGTTGAAGTGATACCGGTCCGAGCTCGAGACCTGCGGCCACTGCGGTTTTGCGATCGGCCGAGTCGAGGTGCTCGAGAGTGACCGATGTGAGGCCGCCGAGCTTCTCCCGACGGAGAACTGGCCGCGCTCCGACGAACGCGTCAACCGACGCCTTCGTGCCCGACACGGTCGCCGCTTCGCCGCGAAGGGCATCCGCATTCTCGTCGATGATGATCTTGCCTTCGTCAATCACGATGACGTGTTCGAGCAGGGCGCTGACCTCGTCGATCAGGTGCGTCGACAGGATGACCGTGCGAGGGTGCTCGGCAAAGTCTTCGAGCAGGCGGTCGTAGAAGATCTGGCGAGCGACCGCGTCCAGTCCGAGGTAGGGCTCGTCGAAGAATGTGAGCGGAGCGCGAGACGCCAGTCCGACGATCACACCGACCGCAGAGAGCTGACCGCGGGAGAGCTTCTTGATGCGGCGGTTCACCGGCACGCGGAATTCCGCGATCAGGCGCTGGGCGAACTCGGCATCCCAGTTCTCGAAGAACCACGGTGCGCTCGCGAAGACGTGCTTTGGCCTGAAGTCTTCCGGGTAGGACTGGCTCTCCTTGATGAAGCAGATCCGGCCGAGGACGCTCGCGTTTTCGACCGGCGACTCCCCAAAGACTCGGATCGACCCGGCCGAGGCGAACTGCTGCCCGGTGAGCAACTGCATCATCGTGGTCTTGCCCGCGCCATTGCGCCCGAGAAGTCCGTAAATCGTGTTCTCCTCGACCGAGAAGCTCGCGTCATCCACCGCGGTGAATTTGCCGAACCGCTTCGTGAGTCCGTTGGCCTCGACGACGGTGGTCATTTGGTATCCCCTTCATAGATTGGTGCTGCCTGGATCATGGTGACGAGTTGTGCCTGAGTGACGCCGAGTTTGGCGGCCTCTGCGATGAGTGGGTGTACGTATTCAGCCTCGAACTGGTCGCGACGCTTCCTGGCGAGCCGCGCCTGCGACCCGGTTGCCACGAACATGCCGATGCCCCTTTTCTTGTAGAGAATTCCGTCGTCGACCAGAAGGTTGACGCCCTTGCCCGCTGTCGCGGGATTGATCCGATAGAACGCGGCGAACTCATTGGTCGAAGGCACCTGCGCCTCCTCGGCGAGCGTGCCGGCCAGGATGTCGTTTTCGATGGCTTCCGCGATCTGCAGAAAGATCGGTCGAGAATCATCCATGACAGCTGGCCAAACTCACGTTGGGCTTCACTGGTTCATTACTCATGTAACTAACCAACCAGCCTGTCGACCCTTTGTCAAGTACGGACGACGAGAAAGGTGGGATGGATAGTGTGTAGTCATGCCAACCGCGCCACGAGAACGCCCGTCCACAGCCACGGTCCTCGGCGAATACTCCGCGTTCATCTCGGATGACGCCGATGCTGTGTTCGACGCGCTTGCTCGGCGAGTGAAGAACGCGTCGCCTCCCGTATCCTCGATCTTCATCGACAAGGCGCAGCGACTCGTCGTGCTGCAGGGGGAGTGGTGGTACCGGGGTGAATGGCGGGTCACGGTTGAGGCGGCAGGCAGCGACCTCGAGTACACGATTGTGAACGTCGCGCGGCGAGCGCGCTGGGCCGGTCGGCTGACAGCACGCGGCGTTCTGAAGAGGGCGCCGAGTGACTTCCTGGCCCTGGCGTCCGCGGTGCGTGACGAGCTGGAGTAGCGAGGCTCGTCGGCGTGTTTGAACTCCATCACCTGTCGGCCCAGGAGCAGTGGGACTGGCTGCACCGCGGTGAAATCACACCGCTGGAGCTGGTCGACCACTACCTCGAACGCATAGCTCGTCTGAATCACGAGCTCGGCGCGTTCACGACCGTGACCTCAGAGGCGGCTCGCGAACGAGCCGGCTCGCTCCCTGCGCTCGTGCCGAAGACGGCCGCGCTGTGGGGACTGCCACTCGGCGACAAGGACCTGGTTCGTCGCGCGGGCGTGCGGACGACCTTCGGATCGCGGCTGTTTGCCGACTTCGTGCCCGATCAGTCAGACGAGCTGGTCGAGGTCCTGGATGCGGCCGGTGCGATCAGTCTTGGCAAGACCAACGCGCCGGAATTTGGGATGCCGAGCTACACGGAGTCCCTCGTCGCACCGCCGGCCCGAAATCCATGGGATCTCATGCTCGGCGCGGGCGGAAGCAGCGGTGGGGCGGCGGTCGCGGTTTCGGCGGGCCTGCTTCCGGTCGCTCCCGGATCGGACGGCGGCGGCTCGATTCGGATCCCCGCGGCGGCGACTGGTCTGGTTGGCGTGAAGCCCGGACGCGGCGTCGTCCCGTCGGGCTCCGGTCTCGCCACGCTTGCCGGGCTCGTGACAACCGGACCACTCGCGCGAAGTGTCGCGGACGCCGCGATGCTGCTGGATGCGATGATCGCGGGCTCGACCTATCGGTTCTCGGTTCGATCACCGGGCTGGAACGACGGCCCGCTCCTGGGAGCAGCAACCCGCGGTGAGGGACGGTTCCAGCTTGGAGTAATGACGACATCGCCGTGGGATGACGCGTACGAGATCACGGTATCGGCCGAGGCTCGCGGCGCGCTCGATCTCGCGGTCGGGGAACTGTCCGCGGCCGGTCACGGCATCGAAGAGTTCGCTCTTGACCACGACGACAGCTACGCGCCCGCGTTCAGGATCGTCTGGCAGGCCGGCGCATCCGACCTCCCTGCCCAGGGCGACCAGCTTGAACTGCTCGAACCACTGACCCGCTGGCTGGTCGAGGCCGGTCGTCGACTCGGAGCACGCGAGCTGGTGACGGCGCTCGCGGCTCTCACGACATTCGAGCGGTCGATCATCCGACAGTTCGCGTCCTTCGATGCGGTCCTCACCCCGGCGCTCGCGCTCACTCCTCGACCGATCGGCTGGTATTCGAGCGAAGACCCGGAGCAGAACTTCGCCCAGCAGGTGCAGTACACGCCGTTCACCTCGTTTGCCAACGTGACGGGATTGCCGGCAATCACCCTGCCGGTCTACCAGACCGAGGCGGGAATCCCGATGGGCGTGCAACTCGTCGGACGCCCGGGTGGCGAAGCGACCCTGTTGTCGATCGGTGCGCAACTCGAGCGCCGGATTGGCTGGCAGCACCGGCACCCCGCGGCGTGGTAATCGACCCGTGCCCCGTCGCTAGCTGGGATTGACGAAGACGTTGTCGACGATGAGTTGCATCACGCTGTCGCTGCCGGCCTGGATCCAGTATCCGTGCAGGAAGAGGTACTCGTCGGGATAATCGGTCGCGTCCGTGTTCGCGTACAGGGTGCCGTGGTATTTCGGCGTACCAACGTATCCGGTCGAGGTGAGTGAAGCCTGCTGGGTGCTCACCTGGGCGTCGCTAATGGATGAGAAGGCGTAGTCAACGGTATTCGACGAGTCCGGGTACGACCACTGGCAGAGTATTCCGCCGTAGGTCGAGAAGGCGACCAGGGGCGACCCGATGTTCTGCATACGCTGCAAGTAGTCGGACTGCAATGTGAAACCCGCTGACTCCTTGGACTTGAAGACGGCGAGAGTGGCCGGCGGCAGGATGCTGTTGCAGGTGTAGTTGAGTGCGGCGAACGTTGGGGTGGGAGTTGGCTTCGGACCGGAAGGCGTGTGTATACCGCTCGCGGTCGGCGAATGTGTCGGCGGGATTGCCGGTGTCGACGAGCATCCGGCCAGTGCCGCGGCCGCCGCGACAACCAGGATTCCGGTGGCGACGCGAAAGGCGATCGAGGGGCCTGACATGGTCACAAGGATAGATCAGTAACCTTCATGAAAGGCCAACGAGCCCGACGCTCGCACCCCAGAGCGCCGCAGCGAGTTCGAGGTCGCGTCCCTGCTTTGTCGTCTTGCCATCGGGTTTCAGGCCGTCGAAATAGGTACCGCTCGGTGCGTCGAGGTCCGCGTCGGAAGCCAGTTGAATGAGCGGTGCCGCACCGGCCTCGGGAGAGATCTGGCCTGCCGCCGAAACCCGCATCATGGCGCGACCGAGTGCAGTGTCCTTGCCGAATGAGGTCGCAACGAACCCGGGGTGGAAGGAATACGTCGAGAGAGTCGTTCGCCGGGCGAGTTCGCGCGTGAAGAGGATTGTCTCGAGTTTCGAGGTTCCGTAGGGTCGCCATCCGCCGAGGTATGGGCGGTGTGTCCAGTCCAGGTCGTCGAGTCGGATGCTTCCCGACAGGTTCGCCACGCTCGCGGTATTGACCACCCTCGCCCCGCTCGACGCGAGTCTTCGGTCAGGAGGCCGGTGAGCAGGAACGGAGCCAGATGGTTGTGCTGGAAGGTTCGCTCGTGGCCGTCCGCCGTCGTGCCGCGCTTACCGACCAGGCCGCCGGCGTTGTTGGCAAGTACATCGATGTTCGGGTACTTCGTCAGCAGCGCGTTTGCGAGTGCCCGAACATCATCCAGTCGGTCGTAGTCGGCGAGGAACGGTGTTCCGCCGACAGCGGTGGCGACCGCCTTCGTCCGCTCGGGGTTTCTGCCGACGACCGCGACATCCCAACCCTGATGTGCGAGTTCGCGCGCCGCAATCGCGCCGAGCCCGGAGCTCGCGCCGGTGATAACGATCGTCTTCTGGTTTGCCACGCCCCGTGCCGTCCTCTCGTTGTTTGCACAATACAGTGGCAGGATGACCGACGGCCTGCGCAGGATCGCGATGGTGTCGATGCACACGTCGCCTGCGGATCAGCCGGGATCGGGCGACGCGGGTGGTCTGAACGTCGCCATCCTTGCGCTCTCCTCGCAGTTGGCACGTCGGGGTGTCGAAGTCGACCTTGTGACCCGCGCGACAGCGGAACCGGAAGCCCGCGAGCTTGCCGATGGCGTCACCCTGAGAACGCTGGCGGCGGGACCACTGTCGCCCATCCCGAAGAGCCAGCTTGTGGATGTCGCCGATGAGTTTGGCGAGGCAGTCGCGACCCTGGTCGGCCGCACCGCGCCCCGCTACGACCTGCTTCACTCGCATTACTGGCTCAGCGGCCTGGCCACGTTGCCGGTCGCGATCGAACTGGGATTACCGTTCGTGCAAAGTTTTCACACACTTGCCGCGATGAAGAACCGGATGCTGGCGCCCGGCGACGTGCCGGAGCACGAGGGCAGGCTCCGCGGCGAGGCGTTCCTGGGCAACCAGGCGGACGCCATAGTGGCGGGATCGGCGGCCGAGGTCGGCACGCTCATCGACGAGCTGCACGCACCCGCCGAGAAGCTGTGGGTCATCCCGCCGGGCGTCGATGATGAGCTGTTCACACCCGATCGCTCCCGCAACGATGCCTCGTTGCGGGAGCGACTTGGGATCCCGGCCGACCGGCCGATCCTCGTCATCGCTGGACGAGTACAGCCGCTCAAGGACCAGGAGCTCGGCATCCGGATCCTCGCGGAACTGGCGATGGTCGCGCCGTCGCCGATTCTCGTGATCGCCGGCGAGGCAACGGATGTGGCGTACCGGGCTCGCCTCGACCAGGCGGCCATCCTGCACAACGTCGAGGCCGACGTTCGATTCGTGGGGGCGCTCGACCGCACGACCCTCGCCGACCTGCTGGCCGCCGCGGAGTGCACCCTCGTCACGTCGTATTCGGAGACGTTCGGGCTGGTTGCGCTCGAGTCGGCCGCGAGCGGGACTCCGGTCGTCGCCTACCGCGGCACTGGTCTGGCCGAGTCGGTCAGCGACGGCGAATCTGGTTATCTGCTTGACAGCCGCGACCCGGCCGACTGGGCGGCGGCCATCCTGTCGCATCGGATGGATGGCGGCCGCGTCGCGGCAATGCGGCGGTCGGCGCGCGCCTTCGCCGCCGGCTTCACCTGGGCGACGGCCGCCGCATCACACCTGGCGCTCTACGAGTCCCTCGTGCACTAACTCGGCCGGCCGTAGGTCTCGAGGAGCCGGAGCCAGATCTCGTTGAGGGTGGGATAGGCGGGAACGGCGTGCCAGAGCCGGTCAAGCGGTACCTCGCCGACGACGGCGATCGTCGCAGCCTGCAGGAGTTCGCTCACATCCTGACCGACGAACGTGACGCCGAGGATGACCTTGCGCTTTTCATCAACCACCATGCGCGCGCGACCGACGTAATTGTCGGCCTGGATGCTCGCACCGGCCACCCAGCCCAGGTTGTAGTCGACCACCCGGATCTCGTAGCCGGCCTTTGTCGCCGCGGCCTCGGTGAGCCCCACGGAGGCAACCTCCGGGTCGCTGAACGTGACCTGCGGCACGGCTTCGTGATCAGCGGTGGCGGCGTGAGCGCCCCAGGCGTTGTCGTGCACGGGTTTACCGAGCGCTCGCGCGACGATCACGTCACCGGCCGCTCTGGCCTGGTACTTGCCCTGGTGGGTGAGCAGAACGCGATGGTTGATGTCTCCGGTCGCATAGAGCCAGTCGAAGCCCCTGACCTTCATGGTGTCATCCACGTCGAGCCAGTCGCCGGACTTCAGGCCGATGTTCTCCAGACCAAGGTCCATGCTGCGCGGGAGGCGACCGGTCGCAACGAGTAACTCGTCGGCGGTGACGGCGGTCCCGTTGTCGAGTTCGATGACGAACGCGCCATCATTCCTCGAGACCTTGGTTGGCGACGCCTTGAGGTGGAGCGTTGCGCCGAGCTCCCTCAGCGCGTCCGCGACCATGTCGCCGGCGAATGGCTCCTCGTTGGCCAGCAGCCCGGACCGCGCAATGATTGTCACTGCGGTGCCAAAGCTCGCGTACGCCGTCGCCATCTCGACCGCGACCACCCCGCCACCGATGATCGCGAGACTGTGAGGGGCGACTGTTGCGCTCGTCGCTTCCCGACTCGTCCACGGCTGCGACTCCCGCAAACCGGGAACGTTCGGCAGCAGCGCCACGGAACCCGTGCTCACGCAGACCGCGTGCCGGGCCGTATAGACGGTGTCGCCGACCGTGACCTCCCGAACGCCTGTGATGACTCCATGGCCGCGGGCGAGATCGATACGCGCGCCCTCCAGCCACTTGACCTGGCCCTCGTCGTCCCAGTCGTGAATGACCGCAGTACGTCTCGCGAAGGTGGCTGCGACATCCAGCGGTTTCGTGATCGTCTCGCTCGCGCCGCCGACTTTCTTTGCCGCTCGGTAGACCATTCCGCTGCGCAACAGGGTCTTGGATGGCATGCAGGCCCAGTACGAGCACTCACCGCCGACCAGTTCCGATTCGATGATGAGAGCGGTGAGGCCGCCCTGCACCGCGCGATCCGCGACGTTCTCGCCGACAGCGCCGGCGCCGATGACTATGAGGTCGTACTCGGTCGTTGGCATATGTGTATTTTAAGCGCCGCCACCTCTGCGGCGCTGTGGGCGCTATGGAATCGGCCCGGCGGCGCGGAAGCGCCTTGGGACGATTGTTCGACGCTCCGCGCCGAACAGCGCCCCTACTCGCCGATAAATTCGGCGTCGGTGCGCGACAGGAACGCGCGCATCCCGATTTTCGAGTCCTCGGTCTGCACGAGCCGAACGAGCTCGGGCTGGAGGCGAGCCTCGGCAGCGGCATCCCCGTCTCGGACGGCGAGCTTCGCATTGGCGAGCGCCGCCTGCACCGCGAGGGGAGCCTGCGCGGCGACCCGTTTCGCGAGCTCGAGTGCTCGTTGGTATTGCGTCCCCGTCGGGACCACTTCCTGCACGAGCCCGATGCGCAGCGCTTCGGCCGCGTCGAACGTGTCGCCGCTAAGAATCCAACGCATGGCATTACCCCAGCCGACCGCGCGCGGCAGCCGGATGGTCGCTCCACCGAACGGAAGGATGCCGCGGGCGACCTCGATCTGCGCGAAGGTGGTCGACTCCGCGGCGATCGCGATATCGCTGGCGAGGATGAGTTCGATGCCGAGCGTCAGGCAGATGCCCTGAACTGCAATGACCACGGGTTTCGTGAGCGATTCGCCGCTGACCTGCCACGGGTTGATGCCGCCCTCCGGCACGATGTCGATGCCTGCGGCGGTGATCCGTGGGGCGACATCCGCGAGGTCGAGTCCGCCGGTGAAGTGGTCGCCGTGGGCGAAAACCAGCCCGCAGCGAAGCTCAGGGTCTCGCTCGAGTTCACCGTAGGCAAATGACAACTCCTGGAGGAGTTGCAGATCGGCCGCGTTGCGCTTGTCCGCCCGGTTGAGGCCGATGAGGAGGATGTGGCCGTCGCGGTCGACGGTGACGCGTGGTTCGGACATCCTCCCAGCGTAGGCGTGCCTACTTGGCTGTGAGAGCCCCGATGATGCGGAGGATCGCGGGCATGTCTGAGGCGGCGTGTTCCGGCGATGATGGCTCGAACTCGGTGATGCCCGCGCCCGAGAGCGGAAAGGCCGCCTTCAGGGCCTTGATGTGCTCGACCAGGGTCGGCACGGCAAGGCCGAATGGCTCCGGAAATCCGGTGCCCTCGAATTCACCCGGGTCGAGGACATCCACGTCGATGTGAATGTAGATGGATGTTGCACCGCTCGCCGCAACGGCGGCCAGAAGTTCCTTTGTCGTGAAACCGTCACCCTCGAACACGGTGAGTCCGGCCTCCTTGACGTAGGCGTACTCCGCGTCGTCGAACGAGCGCGTTCCGGCGAGGATGACGCGGCCGGTCGGCAGCGGGCGTGCGGGGAGCAGGCCGAGAGCGCCGTCGCCGAGGAGGGTGCGAAGGATCATCCCGTGGAACGCCGATGATGGCGATGTCGCCGGGGTGTTCAGGTCGGCGTGCGCGTCGAACCAGATGAGCGCGACGTCGCTGGCGTCGGCAACGTGCGCGACCGCGGCGAGTTCGACACTGCAGTCCCCGCCGATAGTGATGGCCGGTCCATCGATTTCGGAAAGTGCTCGCGCCAAACGGTCGCGAACGAGCTGGATCGACGAGAAACGGGACACGCCCGAGCCCTGGGATTCACCGGCCTCAAGCGGGACATCCACAACCACGGTGCTCGCACTCGGCAGGTCACCCCGAATCGCCTCTGCGCCATCCACGAGCCGCATGGCCCTGGTTGACCCGGATCCCTGCCACTGGGGGACGACGACAAATGTTGCAGCCATCGCATCAGTGTGCCAGTTACGCGCGCACTGCCTCCGCTAATTTCGCTCGTAGCTGTTCTGCGTCGAGTCTCCCGCCATACGCGGGCATGTCACGATCGATGCGCCAGCTCTCGGACAGCGGTCCGATATTGACGGTGTCGAAGCCGATCTCATCGAAGAACCGGGTCACCAGTTCGATTGCTTCGGGGAAATCGCTCGCGGTCGCAAGAGCGCGGCGGCCCGGTGTGCCGGCGGGCAGGGCATCACTCAGGATCTGGTCCGACTGGATGTGGTTGAAACCCTTCGCGACCTTCGCGCCGACCAGATGACGCTGCAAATATCCGCTCACGGTGAGTTCGTGGTCGTCGATCTCGGGGACATGACCGTCGCGTTCGAAGTAGTAGTTGTCGGTGTCGATGACGACCTTGCCGGCGAGGGGTTCAACCGGGATGTTCGTGGCCGCCTTGAGTGGCACTGTGACGACAACGAAGTCGCCGGCCGACGCGGCATCCTCAGCGGTCGCGGCTCGCGCCCTCTGGCCGAGGTCCGCGACGAGGTCGGTGAGCGTCTCGGGCCCGCGCGAATTCGACATCACGACGTCATAACCGTGAGCGATCGCCGTCCGCGCGACGCTGCTGCCGATGTGGCCGGAACCAATGAATCCAATAGTTGTCATAGCGCTCCAGAGTAGCGGTAGAGCGTCAAGTTTTCCTTGACAGCCGGGAGGCGCGGGGCCACTGTGTAGCGATGACGAAAGCTCAGCAGGACGGCAACATAACCAAAGCGATCGCGCACCTTCGTGCGGTGCTGGTGGAGCTCGAGCAGTCGCAGGAGGACGGTGACGACCTGCTGACCATGGAGATCGCCGAGAAGATGCAGGAGCACGTCGCATCCATCATGTGGTCCGCGTCCGCGAATGCCCACGAAGTCCCCGGGACATCGTGGGCGGTCATCGGCGGACGCCTGGGCATCAGTCGTCAGGCCGCACACCAGCGGTTCTCGGGTTCGCGACCCTAGCCCCGCCGCTCAGTCGTTCTCCACCTCGAAGTCCCACTTGGCCACGGGATGCTTGCCATCCGGCGACCAGACCATGAGACCCTCGCCGACGACCATCACGGCACGCAGTTCGAAAGTGACCGTCGTATGCGGCGCGACAACTCCCGGGGGGCTCGGCTGGCCCGGCACCAGCGATGGCTGATAGACCATCCCAAGGTGGTCGATGGCCGAGAAGTCCGCCGTCGAGACGTGCAGACCGAGTGAGGCGGTGCGAATCGTGACAGCCCAGGTGCAGGTCGTAGCCTCCGACTGGTAGGGCAGCCCTTCACCAGGTACCTCGGGCCCCGTGACCGTGATGCGTGCGGCGGCAGTACCACCCCCGACACTCACAGCGTCGCCCTCCGTCGTGAGAGCGGGTTTGGCTGCCGAACCCACGAGCACCTGGTCGGTATCGAACGTTTCACGCGGCAAGAACCCTGGGAGCGATCCATATTTGCTCGATCCCGCGTTGTGCCGAGTAGTCCCGGACGCTGGGGGCTCCGCTGTGGTCGCGCACCCAGCCAGCGCGAGAGAGGCCAGTATCGCCGCGACTGCCCAGCCGCCGGGGCGTCGCGCTTGTGACGCGACGCCCCGAGTTGATCGAGCGAACTGCACGGTCAGTGCCTGCGCACGTTGTTGAAGACGTCAGGACCGAAGTCGGCGAGACCCTGCTGGGCCGCGAAGCCGAGGTGGCCTTCGCCGTCGACACCACCCGAGACCGTTCCCGCGGGGAGCTTCGAGTGGTCGTTTCCTCTACTGACGTCAAAGATGTCCTCCATCGTGCGGAGCCAGCTGTAGTGGTTGTAGTAAACCGAACTCACCGTTCCCGGCTTGATCAACGGGCTGATCAGCACGCTGCCTGTGTCGCCGCCGCCGGGCGTCGGGTCCTTGGCGTCATACAGAGGATCCACCGTCTGCCCCGCGCTAAGGAATCCCGGTGCTCCCTCCGCGCTGAGCGTGATGCCGCTGACCGAGCCGGTCGGTGTGACGGGGTTGCCCGCCTGGTCGACAAGCTGGAACGAGCCATCCGTGACCGATCCACTCGATGTCGAAGCGAATTGAGGGCCGGTATCGCTGACCGTGCCGACGAACGTGTTCGCCGGGATTGGGCTGGTGCCACCCGGGCCGGTCTTGTCCGCCGAGTCCGTCACCTGGCGCCCGGTGTCATCCGCGACGATCGCCGGGTCGAGGATGTAAGTCGATGACGGGTTGGCAGCAACAGAGTCGCTTCGCGCGCCAGGGGAATTACCGGATCCGCCTCGCACAATGCCCGGCACGCAGTTCGCGGGAACGTTCGGCGAGGTCGACGTGCAGGTCGGTGGCCGGTCGATGAAGGAGTTGTTACCGGGTCCCGGGTAGAGCTGGTTGCCGGCGGAGTCCGTTGCCAGTGTCGAGTTCGGACCGGTCGGCTCACTGTGAACCGATTTGCCGAAGACAGTCTGGCCCGCTGCGTCCGCGGCAATCCCAGCGGAGGCGTTGGGCTGATCGGCGTCTGTCGGCCCGTAGGCGTTCGCGTTGTTGAAGCTGTTGCCCGAGTAGGTGAAGGGCGGGTTGCCCTCATCGAAGGTGATGTCGATGAGGCCGCCATCCTTGAACGCCGGAGACTTCTCGATCATGGGGATGTAGTACTCGAGGAACAGGTCGGACGCGTAGAGTCCGCCGGTGTAGTTCTTCGGCATCGTCGACTCCGGGTTCGGACTGCCCGTCTGATACACCGGGGCGCCGCTCGCGTTGAACGAACCCGACAGGTTGTTGCCCTTGCAGATCGCGTCATGCGCGTCACTGCAGTTGTCGGGGGTGATCCAGCTGAACGCCGGCGTGGTCGACTCCTTCTGGAGGTCGTGGAAAAGGCCCGACGACGAACTGTCGAGGTTCGCGATGTGGGCGGCGTCGCAGTCCGTGCCACCCTGGGCCGGCTTCGTGAGCCCCGGATCGGTGCCCGACTTCGTCACGGTTCCGGTGAGGCTGTGGAACCAGGGGAACGGGAAGTGCTTGGCCACGTACTGGTCGTTGGCCTGCGCGCCCGTGAAGCTCGTGACTCCTGACGGGAGCGGATGCGACGCGGTCGCGCTCAGGTATGTCGGGTCGGTCGTCGGGTTGTTGGCGGACGAGCCGGGGCCGCCGCAGGTCGCATCCTCACGTCCGGCCTGGTTGCCGAGGTCCTGGGCGTATCCCTTCCAGGTCTTGCCAGCGGCATCCAGCTGGTTGAACAGGGTTGGGGTGTCGGTCGGATAGCTGCATCCATTCGACCCGTTCGGCGCGTTCGCACCGCTCGGCTGCGCGGCGTTCGCGGTGGACGCGACCTGGCCGGCGTTGACTCCGGTCTTCACGATCGTGTCGTTCGACCCGAAATCGGTGTCGACAACGCTGCAGTCTGACTGGGTATCCTCCTGTGGCGACTGACCGGACACCATGGAGATGTAGTTGTCCATGCTGGAGTGACCGGTGCCGTAGTAGTTGGTGAGGAGCACGCCCTGGCTCGGAAGCGTCTTCCACAGATAACTGTTCTGGTTGAGGCCGGTAAACGTCGCGTCATACGACTTGTTTTCGAGGATGATCAGCCAGACGTGCTTGATTTGTCCGTCCGAGAGGCCGGTGCTCGAGATCGTTGTTCCGACCTGGCTTGAGGCCGCGGACGCGCTCACGGTCGAAAACGCGAGACCGGATGCGACGAGACCAACAGATGCGGCGACGACCACTGCGCGCCGCAGACCCTTGTGTTTTTCTAGGATGCCCATGAATCCGGTCTATCAATCGAGACAGATCGGTCGACACCCATCTGAGGGACAAAAGGGTGAACAGTCGGTAAACGCGTCCGGATTCCG
>DATAZY010000090.1:0-31167 GCA_036271795.1 Galbitalea sp. | reverse complement strand
TCCTGTTATGCAAACACCACCACCTGCTCTTCCACAACAACGGGTGGGAAATCGAACGCAACGCTCAACACCAATACTGGCTGATCCCACCAAAATCACACCACCCCGAACAGACACCCATCCCACTACAACCCAAAGACGCCAACATGCGCGACCTGCACAACACCGAGACGCAAGATCGCGCGGGACAAGAGCAGGAGCAAGAGCATCCACCCATGCGAGCGCAGGAACTACAACCCGCGGCAAGCGGCTAGCGCGCGCCAGTCAGCTCGGAATCTGCGCCAGCACCGCCGCGAGAACCAGGACCGTCGCCGCCTACACCATTACCAGTACCGGCGTCACGAACGTCGCCAGCGGCGGCCCGCTGAGCTGCTGCGATCTGTGCATCCTCAATTTCAGCATCCGTCGGTGCTCGCAACCGCGCCTTCCGATCGCGCTCCGCAGCCCGCTCCTGTTCGATCGGGTCGGCGGCATTGTGAATGCGATACTCCTGGCGAAGCGCCAGGGCTAGGGCACCAAATCCCATCAGAGCGAACAGAATCCACTGGAACGCGTAAGACAGGAACGGTCCGGGGTCCAGAATCGGTTTTGCGGCGGCAATCGGCCGTTCCGCGGGCTTCGGAGTCTCCGAGTCGAGGAGTCCATACGCACCCGTATAGACGTCAGAGAGCCGGGTCATTCGAGCGACGGTCGGAAGATTGATTTCCGAAATCTGACCGCTCGGCGCAACACGTCCCGGAAGAACAGTCTCGCTCTGCTGCAGTCGAGCAACGACATGCTCGGTGCCGGTCGGAGCGGGCGGAACGTAGTCCGGCGCCGTCTGCTTTGTTCCAATCGAAACCCAGCCGCGATCCACCACGAAAATCGACCCGTTCGTCTCGCGGAAGGGCGTGAGCACCTCGAAACCCGGATCGTCCCCGAGAACCCGATCACGAACCAGTAGCTGCTTCGACGGCAGGTATTTGCCGACGAGCAGGACCGGGTGCCATTCCTCATTGGGCAGGTAGGACGACTTCGACGGCAGCAGCCTCGTCGGCGTCACGGGTGCCGCGTCGTAATTGCGGGTCACAACATTGTTCGCCGCGATGGTCTGCTCGTTACGGCCGAACTGCCAGCGCGAAAGGAACACGCAGGCAATCGCAAAGACGATGGCCATCCCGAGATAGGTGAACCAGCGGCGTTGTGCCGCGAACCGCCACCTGGCGACAAAAGCTCTCACTGCGAGCGCCTAACGAACAGCAGGCGCCGCCGAGGGCACCGAATCGACGGGAGTTCCAAGTGGAGCAACGAGAACCGGGAAATCTCGTGCAGCGAGGTAGTCGCCCAGATAGTCCACGTGCTCATCGCACGCGTGCCAGACCTTCACCCGGTCAAGCGAGTGGATGCGCGGATTGCGCCAGTTCACGGTCCAGGTCGCGGCGCTTGAGCAACCGGCACGCGAGCAGGTGGGTTGTGCAAGTTCGGGCTTGACGGACCCACGCTGAACGGGCGCCTCGTCGCTCATCGATCCGCCCCCGTGTGGTGCTCGACGGGAACAAGGCCACCGGGGCGCTCGACGGGCGTAACAGCGGACTGGATGACCGTATTGGCGAGCACAACCGCGACGTACGGCAGGATGACGGCTCCGACGAGAGGAATGAGGGTCCACCAACTCACCGGTATGAGACAGACCACGAGAAAGCAGATGAGGCGCAACACCATCGCGATCGTGTACTTGAGCATGCGTGAATGACGCTCGGCGTCGGGCGACGGCGGGAGCGCGGTCGCGGACTGGATCGGCTGCTTCTTCATCGGCACCCCCAGCCTACGTCGAACGGGCTGCGGAGGAGCCGCGCCCGCAGTCCCGATCGTCCGCGCCCATTCGTCTGCGCCTATTCGCCAAGGCCCAGTCGCGCAGTCCCGATCGCCCGTGCCAACTCGCACAGTCGAGATCGCAGCCCAGATCGCGCAGACCGTTGCACGGCCCCGATTAGGCTTGTGAGCCATGACGACTCAGCGCACCGTTTTGGTCACCGGCGGAAATCGTGGGATCGGCTACGCCATCGCGGAAGAGTTCCTCGAACTCGGCCATCGCGTCGCAGTCACTGCCCGATCGGGCGAAGGTCCCGCAGGATCGCTGACGGTGCGCGCGGATGTCACGGACGGCGCAAGCCTGGATGCCGCATTCGCGGAAATCGAGGAGAAGCTCGGCCCGGTCGAAGTCGTGGTCGCGAATGCGGGAGTTACCCGCGACACGCTCCTGTTGCGGATGACCGACGAAGACTTCACGACAGTTGTCGACACGAATCTCGCCGGCGCATTTCGAGTAGTGAAGCGGGCATCGAAAGGGATGCTGAAGGCGAAGTTCGGGCGGATCATCCTGGTTTCGAGCGTGGTCGGTCTTCTTGGATCCGCCGGCCAGGTAAACTACTCTGCGTCGAAAAGCGGCCTGATCGGCCTCGCGCGCTCGGTCACTCGCGAGCTCGGCTCGCGCGGAATCACGGCAAACGTGGTCGCGCCCGGATTCATTGAAACCGACATGACGGCAGAACTTCCGGAGCAGCAGCAGGCCGACTACAGGAAGTCGATACCGGCCGGACGTTTCGCGACCCCGGGCGAGGTTGCCAAAGTGATCGTATGGCTCGCCAGCGACGACGCGGCCTACATCTCGGGCGCAGTCATCCCGGTCGATGGCGGCCTTGGGATGGGTCACTGAACTAAGTCGCCGAGCGGGCTGACGCGCCCTAGCCTCGCAAGCCCAACAGCGGAAGCAGCTGCGCGAGATCGCGGCGATCCATGATGACGTTCGCCTCATCGCGAACCGGTGCTTTCGCGTCGAAGCCAACGGCGAGACCCGTGATTGCCATCATCGGGAGATCGTTTGCCCCGTCGCCAACGGCAACCGTCTGGGACAGCGGAACGCCGAAGTCGGTCGCCCACTCGCGAAGCGTCGACGCTTTTGCCTGTGCGTCGACAATCGGTCCGCTCAGGCCGCCGGTGAGCCTGCCATCAAGTACCTCGAGCCGATTGGCGCGCCAGTAGTTGAGGCCAATCCGCGACGCGACCGGGTCGACGACTTCGTGGAATCCGCCGGAGACGACACCAACGCGACCACCAGCCGACTGGATGCCCGCAATCATTTCGGGTACACCATCCGTGACGCGGACCAGCGCACCGACCGTCTCGAATACGGACTCGGGAAGCCCCTTGAGCGTCGCGACCCGGGACCGAAGGCTCGTTTCAAAATCAAGGTCGCCGTTCATAGCCCGGAAGGTGATTGCCGCAACCTCCGCCAGCGAACCCGCCTGCTCGGCAAGAAGCTCGATGACTTCGTTCTCGATGAGTGTCGAATCAACGTCGAGAACAACTAGGAAGCGCGCCATGCGATCGGTGGGCCTTTGGTCGAGACGATTTGGGCGAGATGTAGGGAGCCGGTAAACCGGCTCGCCGCGAGCCTACTCGACGAGCACACCCTTACCCACGACGGTGATGCCACTTTCCGTAACAGTGAAGCCGCGAGAGCGATCCTCGTCATGATTCACACCGACGGTCGCACCTTCCGAGATCACGACATCCTTGTCCAGGATGGCGCGTCGAACGACCGCATTGGGTCCGATCCGGACCCGATCGAAGACAACCGTGTCAACAACCGTCGCTCCCGACTCGACGACACACCACGAGCCGATCACGCTGCGTTCGAGGTGGCCGCCGGAGATGAGCGTTCCGAGCGACACGATCGAGTCGATTGTTGTTCCCAGGTCGCCTTTTGCATCCCGCACAAACTTGGCGGGGGGCGAGTTGAGCTGCTGGCTGAAGATCGGCCATTCGCGGTTGTAAAGGTTGAAGATCGGGAGCGCAGAGATCAGGTCCTGGTGTGCATCGAAAAACGAGTCGATCGTTCCGACGTCGCGCCAGTAGAAGCGGTCCCGCGCGGTCGACCCGGGAACCTCGTTGATGTTCAGGTCGTAGACGGCTGCCTCGCCGCGAGTGACGAAGTCGGGGACAATATCGCCGCCCATGTCGTGATTCGAGCTGGCGTTGTCACCGTCACGGATGACCGCATCGATGAGGATGTCCGCATCGAAGACGTAGTTGCCCATCGAGGCGAGAACTTCGCCGGGGGAGTCGGCGAGGCCGACCGCATCCTTCGGCTTCTCGCGAAAGGCGGCAATCCGTCGCGGGTCCTTCGGGTCGAGTTCGATGATCCCAAACTGGTCGGCGAGACCGATCGGCTGGCGAATCGCGGCAACTGTAACCCCGGCGCCGGCCTCGATGTGGGCGTCGATCATCTGGGCGAAGTCCATGCGGTAGACGTGGTCGGCACCGACCACCACAACGATGTCGGGCCGCTCATCCCGAAGCAGGTTGAGACTCTGCAGGATCGCGTCGGCTGAGCCGGCAAACCAGCGTTTGCCGAGGCGCTGCTGCGCCGGAACGGATGCGACGTAGGAGCTGGTGATTCCGTCCAGCCGCCAGGTCTGCGACACGTGCCGGTCGAGGCTGTGCGACTTGTACTGGGTGAGGACGACAATCTGGCGAAGTCCCGAGTTGATCAGGTTGCTGAGAGCGAAGTCGATGAGGCGGTATCCGCCGCCAAATGGCACTGCAGGTTTGGCGCGATCGGCGGTCAACGGCATGAGTCGTTTGCCCTCGCCACCGGCAAGGACGATACCGAAGATCTTCTTGGACGCCATAGCCCCCAGAGTATGACCTCCCTCGGGGCTGTACTAGCGTCTAACCATGCGAGTCGACCTTCTGAGCAGGGAATATCCGCCGGAGGTCTACGGTGGCGCCGGAGTGCACGTCGCCGAGCTCGTCCGCTCACTTCGAAAGCAGGAGGTGGATGTTCGCGTCCGCGCTTTCGGGATGCCCCGCGACGAGACGGATGTCTCGTCGTACCTTGTCCCATCCGAACTGGCGAATGCGAACCCTGCCCTGGCGACGCTCGGCGTCGACCTGCAGATGGCACGTGACGTCGAGGGCGCCGACGTGGTGCACTCCCACACCTGGTACGCGAATGGAGCGGGCCAGGTCGCCTCGTTGCTGTACGGGATACCGCACGTGGTCACGGCGCACAGTCTCGAGCCGCTGCGGCCGTGGAAATCGGAGCAGCTCGGTGGGGGATACCGGCTCTCGAGTTGGCTCGAGAGGACCGCGTTCGAGGGCGCAGCCAAGATCATTGCCGTCAGCGATGGGATGCGACGCGACATCCTGCAGTCGTATCCGCAGCTCGATCCCGACAAGATCGAGGTCGTCTACAACGGCATCGACCTTGACGCCTGGAAACCGAATCCCGACGCAGAACTCACGGCTGCACTGGGAATCGACCCCGCCCGGCCATCCGTCGTGTTCGTCGGGCGTATCACCCGGCAAAAGGGTCTTCCGTACCTGCTGCGTGCCGCCGCCCTGCTGCCACCGGACGTGCAGCTCATCCTGGTTGCGGGGGCGCCGGATACACCGGAAATACTCGAAGAGGTTCGTGAGGGCGTTGCCGCTCTCCAGCTCCTGCGCACCGGCGTTATCTGGATCGATCGCCTGCTCGGCCAGACCGAACTTCGCGCGATACTCACGAGCGCAACCACTTTTGTGTGCCCGTCGATCTACGAACCGCTCGGAATTGTCAACCTCGAGGCGATGGCCTGTGGCATACCGGTCGTAGGGACAGCAACGGGTGGGATCCCCGAAGTCGTCGCAGACGGTGTCACGGGTCGTTTGGTTCCGATCGACCAGGCGACGGATGGCACCGGGACGCCGCTCGACCCGGACCGGTTCGTCGCCGATCTTGCCGCGGCAATGACCGAGCTGGTATCACACCCCAAAGCAGCGAAGAAGATGGGCGCGGCGGGGCGCACGCGAGCAGAAACCATGTTCGGCTGGGACCGGATCGCACTTCGCACGAAAGAAATCTACGAGTCCCTGCTCTGAGGCACGGAGATCTGAGGAACGAGGCCTGAGCACACAGGTCTGAGCACACAGGTCTGAGGAACGCAGGCCCGAGGCACGCACTTTCGCCGTCGCACACGGAGCTAGTCTTGAATGACCATGGCAAGCGTCCTCCAGCTCACCGATGTGTCGATCGTCCGTGACGGCACCACCATCCTCGACAAGGTCAATTGGCGTGTCGACGGCACCGAGCGTTGGGTAATCCTCGGACCAAACGGTGCCGGCAAAACGACAATGCTCCAGATCGCCGCCGCGCTCATCCACCCGTCTTCTGGGACGGCCCGACTGCTCGACGACAAGCTCGGATCAGTGGATGTCTTCGATCTTCGGCCCCGGATCGGCTTCGTCTCGTCCGCGATGAGTCGGCGCCTTCCCGGCAACGAGACCGTGCTGAACGTTGTGATGACCGCCGCGTACTCGGTGACGGGCCGGTGGAACGAGGAGTACGAAGACATCGACATCGCGCGCGCACACCGGGTGCTGGACGAATGGAAGCTCGGCTCGTTCGCCGATCGCTCCTTCGGCGGTCTCAGCGACGGAGAGCAGAAACGCGTGTTGATTGCCCGTGCCGTGATGACGGACCCGGAGCTTCTGCTCCTTGACGAGCCGGCCGCAAGTCTCGATCTTGGCTCCCGCGAGGAGCTGCTCCAGCTGCTTTCGGGATTCGCGACCTCGCACAAGGCGCCGGCAATGGTAATGGTCACCCACCATGTCGAAGAAATACCGCAGGGATTCACGCACGCCCTGCTGTTGGCGGGCGGTGAGGTTGTTGCCGCGGGCAAACTCGACGACATCGTGACCGCGAAGAAGTTGTCGAAGACGTTCGGGATTCCACTCGAGCTGAGCGTCAAGGGCGGACGCTATTCTGCTCGGGCATCCTGAGTTGACCCCGGCATTCTGAAGCGAGCGGTGAGATCAAGCGACTCAACTCGACCGGCCGTTCTGACTCTGGTACGCTGACTAGTCGGCTCTGAAGGCTTTCGGTCTTCGCCACGCAAGCTTCTATCGAAGCAACAAGCTCTCATCTAATACTCAATAATACTCAAACCATCTAATACTCAGGGATTCGCCATGAAGTCAGACATTCACCCGGACTACGCGCCGATCGTATTCCGCGACCTCGCGTCCGGTGAGACGTTCCTGACGCGTTCGACCGCAACCAGCGAAAAGACGATCGAGCTCGACGGTGTCACCTACCCGGTGATCGATGTCGAAATCTCGTCCGCCTCACACCCGTTCTACACGGGCAAGCAGCGCATCCTCGACTCTGCGGGTCGCGTCGAGAAGTTCAACTCGCGTTACAAGGGCTTCAGCAAGTAAAGCTTCGGCCGGTAAGGCCTGGTGCAGCAGCACCTGGTGGTCCAGCAAGGCCTCGTTCGGTCGCGTCTCACACTGCCATCAGAGCCGCGAGGACAAGGATTCCGCTGCTCGTCTCTGAGACGGTTGAGAAGCCGATCTCGCGTCCGGTGACGGTCACACTGATGTAGGTGTCCGCATCTGCGGCAGCCACCACGTAGTCGCCCGAGGTCGCACCCGGAATCGGGCTTCCATCCTGGTTCCACTGGTAGGAGTAGGACACGTTGCCGGGACCCCACAATCCGGTGCTGGCGGTGAGGTCACTCCCGACCACCGATTCGTGGCCGGGGGAGATCGTGGGAACAACCGTGTGAAGCTGGTGGCACGAGTAGTCGGCGTCCAGGACCGACACGTACTGGACCATCGTGACGACGCCGTTCGGAGTCAGTGGGCTCTTCTCGCAGTCGGCCGCGGCGCCCCAGTACGAAGCTCCGGCGAGCCAGCTCCGCAGCCCTGCGAGGTGGCTGTCTGGTGACGTGACGCCGGCGATCCGGTTCCACTGGTACGACGTCGAGTACAGTCCCACCTCGAGCCCTCTTGCCTGGAAATAGTCGACCATCCCTGTCAGCATTGCCGCGTTCGCCACAACGTCTGGCTGCCAGCTGTTGCTTGTCTCAACATCGAGCCACCACAGATCGGGGAGCGGGGCGAGCGATTTGCTCACCCTCCGATAGTCGGCCTCCGCCATCGAATACCCGTAGACGTAGGCACATGCCGCACCGGCAAGTCCCGCGCAGGAGCCGTTCGGATCCTCAACCGCCGTGCCCACCTGGGTCCTGTCCTTGCTCGGCCACCAGGTTCCGGCGAGGGCGGGATTACCCGTGTTCACGTAGACGGATGCGTGCGGCTGTTCCGTCTGGCCAGAGAGCAGAAGCGCAAAGTCGTATTCGCGCAGAAAACACGGATTACTCTTGCTCGCGATACCCCCGTTGACACCGACAACGGCGAACGGGATGTTGGTCGGGAAGTCGATGTGAGACCTCGGCGAACACTGTGGAAATGAAACATCGAGCCCGGCCCCGGTCGGAGGCGGCGCGGCTGGGGAAACTCCCGATGCGGACGCCGCCACCGACCCGGTTGCACCGCCGAGGGCGAACCCCGTGCCGGCAGCGAGAGCCACGGCGACGGCCAGGCCGCCACGCATCTGCCTCAAACCCACCCCGCCAGTATGCGTGACCGGCGCTGAGGAACCAATCCGAACGAGACTGTCAGCGGACTGGCCACGCTCCCGAGGTGGTGTAGTCGGGGTTGTGTGTCCGTCGCATGTAGTCCTGGAAATCTGCGGACTGCTCGGCCGACCACGCGATCTGCTGACTGTGTAGAAGTGCGCTCTCGACGGCGAGCTGTTCCGGGTGGAGACGCACCATCGCCTGGGCGACTCGCCCTGCTGCCACCGCGTCTGCGCTCGCATCGTGCGCATCCACGAGGTCGACTCCGTAGACAACTGCAGCGGCCTCAAGAGTTCTCTTGCCCTTCCGCCACCGATCCACAACCCGGTCAAGAACCAGGGGATCGATGATCGGCGCTGGCTCGATGAGCGGTGCCAGGTTGTAGCGAAGCGCCTCGTAGTGCAGCAGGCTCAGGTCGTAGGGGGCGTTGTAGATGGTGACCGCGAGGCCACGATTGAACAGCGAGGTGAGGACCTCGATGATCTCCGCGATGACTTCGGCGGCGGGACGGCCCTCTGCGTGAGCCCTCTCGGTCGTAATTCCGTGCACATCGCTTGCTGCGGCCGGAATTTCGACGCCGGGATCGGCGAGCCAGTTCCACTCCTCGACGAGTCTGCCGGAGGCGTTCAGTACCCCGACGTGGGCGGACACGATGCGGCTGGTTTCGACATCGATTCCCGTCGTTTCGAGATCGAAAACGCCGAGAGTGTCAAACCACGAGTTATTCATCTACGAAACGATACGACCACCGAGCGACAGCGCGGTGGAGCTTGGCGCGAAGGCCGTTTCGGGTCTTCGCGCGACATCAGCGCCGACGGCCGTCTCGGTCGCCGGTTTCTGATTCGAACTCTCAGTCGACCCGCAGCCAGAAGAAGTCCTGCGTGCCGAGCGTCAGCGTGAGCGATCCGTCCTCGCCGACCTGCGGAAACTGTCCGCCGCCGAAGAGGTCCGACAACGACGAGCCTGCCAGCGACTCCGCGGAGATCGTGACGGCGACCGGGTTGTGGGAAAAACTGAAGACGCACAGGACCCGCTCGGCCAGATCGCCGAACTGGTTGCCGGAGCCCGCATAGTCGCGAACGAAGGCCAGGACGGACTCGTGGTTGGTCTGCAGCATGGTGAGGTTCCCCAGGCCGAACACGGGATGAGCTTTCCGGACGTGAACGACATTGCGAATCCAGTGCAGAAGGGACCGCGATTGGGCAAGCTGTGATTCGACGTTCACGAGTGCGAAGTTGTACACCAGCGACTGGATAACGGGGGAGTAGAGCTTGCCCGGGTCGGCACTCGAGAAGCCCGCATTTCGATCGGGGTTCCACTGCATGGGGGTTCGCGAACTGTCCCGGTCGGGCAGCCAGATGTTGTCGCCCATCCCAATCTCGTCGCCGTAGTACAGGAACGGGCTGCCCTTCAGCGCGAAGAGGAGGGCGTGGGCGAGCTCCAGTTCCGCGCGTGAGTTGTCGAGAAGCGGTGCGAGCCTGCGTCGAATACCGATGTTGGAACGCATCCGCGGGTCGTAGGCGTACCAGCCGTACATGGCCTGCCGGTATTCCTCGGAGACCATTTCGAGAGTGAGTTCGTCGTGATTGCGAAGAAAAACGCCCCAGCCGGCTCCGGGAGGCACATCGGTGGTCTCAGAAAGGATGCGGATCAGTTCGCCGGCCTGCTGGGCACGAAGCGAGTAAAAAATGCGCGGCATGACCGGGAAGTCGAAGGCCATGTGGCACTCGGGTTCATCCTCGGTTCCGAAGAAGGACAGCACCTCCTGCGGCCACTGGTTCGCCTCGGCAATGAGGATACGGCCGGGATAGTCGCGGTCGAGCATCGCCCGGATCTCGCGGAGGTATTCGTGGGTCTCCGGCTCGCCCTCGCCGTTACCGTCCTCGCTCTCGAACAGGTACGGGATCGCATCGAGGCGAATCCCATCGACGCCCATGTCGAGCCAGAAGCGGATGATGTCGAGCACTTCCTCGCGAACCGCGGGGTTCTCGAAGTTGAGATCGGGCTGGTGCGAGAAGAACCGGTGGAAGAAGAACTGGCGACGAACCGGATCGAATGCCCAGTTCGACTCCTCGGTGTCCACGAAAATGACTCGAATGTTCGGGTACTTCTCGTCGGTATCGCTCCAGACGTAGTAGTCGCCGTACGGGCCATCCGGATCAGCGCGCGACTGCTGGAACCAGTCGTGCGCATCCGAGGTGTGGTTGAGCGGGAAGTCGATGACGATGCGCATGTTGCGCTCGTGGGCGCGACGAACGAGTTCGCGAAATTCTTCGACGGTGCCGAACTCGGGCAGGATGCTGCGGAAATCCGAGACGTCGTATCCGCCGTCCCGCAGCGGCGACGCGTAGATCGGCGGCAGCCAGAGCGCATCGACACCGAGCCACTGCAGGTAGTCGAGACGAGAGATCAGGCCGGCGAGATCCCCGGAACCATCGCCATTGCTGTCGACGAAACTGCGAACCATGACCTCGTAGAAGACGGAACGCCGATACCACTCCGGGTCGAGGGCGAGTCCCGGGAGCTGGATGGGCGCAGTGAAAGTCACGATCGCTAGTCTAGGGCCGCAATGCAAGCGCTTACAGTCCCCGAGGTGGGCGTGGCGAATGCGTACAATCAGTGCGATGGCACTCCAGAATCCGTACGCCGAACTGATTGCGGCGACACCGGTACATGAGGGCGCAGCGTCGATTCTGGGAAGCGATACCCACTACTGGGATTATGGGCTCGCCGATGCGACCGTCACGATCGTCGCGGTGCACGGATTTCGTGGCGAACACCACGGGCTCGAGCCGATTGTCGTTCAGCTACCCGGCGTTCGGGTCATTAGCCCGGACCTGCCGGGGTTCGGCGAATCGACGCCCATGACGGAAGCCAGGCACGACATCGACGGTTATTCTCAGTGGCTGAGCGCGTTCGTGGATGCGCTCGGGTTGCGGTCTCGCCCGGTCATCCTCGGCCACTCCTTCGGCTCGATCGTTGTCGCTGCGGCCGTTGCAGGGGGACCGGATGGACCCAGGCTGATGACGCCAAAACTCATTCTGATCAACCCGATCGCGGCACCCGCCCTGCACGGTCCCAAGGCGTTCATCACTTCACTGGCCGTCTTCTACTACTGGGCCGGGGCAAAACTCCCGAGGCCACTCGGAAACTTGCTCCTCGGCTCTCGCGTCATCACCCGGTTCATTAGCCAGGTCATGGTCACGGCAGATACCAGGGATCTTCGCCGCTGGATTCACGACCAGCACCGCACCTATTTCAGCCGATTCGCCGACCGGGACACGCTGCTCGAGGGGTTTCGGGCGTCGACCGGCAGCAATGTGATCGAATACGCGCCCAGGATAACCGTGCCGACCCTGCTCATCGCGGCGGGCAACGATCCCATCACGAAAGTCGTCGACGAGGAGAAACTCCGCGATCTCCTGCCCGACGCCACATTGCATGTGCTGCCGAACGTCGGTCACCTCATTCATTACGAGCGTCCGGCCGAGGCTGCGGAACTCATCCTGGAGTTTCTTGGCGTGACCGCGAAATCGACCGTCGGGTGAAGATCCTCTTCGACTGTCGCTACACGCGGTTCCCGCGGCACGACGGAATCAGCCGCTACACGTCCGGACTCGTGACGGCGCTGGCCAGGTTGATTCCCGTGACCATGGTCATCTCGGATGAGCGGCAGTTGACGATGCTCCCGGATCTGCCATGGATCATGGGCACGTCGCCGACGGCAATCACGGAACCGCTGGTCTCACGCAGGCTCAACAGATTCGAGCCGGATGTCGTCTTCACGCCCATGCAGACAATGGGACCATTCGGCCGTCGCTTCGGTCTCGTGACCACGGTTCACGACCTGATCTACTACGAGAATCGAACCCCGCCGCGCGACCTGGCCTGGCCGGTACGCCTGCTCTGGCGGCTGTACCACCTGTCCTGGGCGCCGCAGCGCGCGTTGCTGAACCGCGCGGATGCTCACGCAACGGTGTCGGAGACGACTCGCGAACTGATGATCCGGCATCACCTGACGAAGCATCCCATCACGATCGTCTCCAACGCGGTCGATTCGGGAATTGTTGGCCGGGATCTCGCACCGGAGCCAAGCCTCGTCTACATGGGCTCCTTCATGCCGTACAAGAACGTCGAACTGTTGGCCAGGAGCATGAGCCTTCTTCCGAGTTACACGCTGCACCTACTGTCGAAAGCCGACCCCGCGACCGTGGAAAGGATCAGGGCACTCGCCCCCGTGGGCTCGGTCGAATTCCACGACGGGGTGTCTGACCAGGAATACGCACGCATCCTTTCGACGGCGACCGCGCTGGTGTCCGCCTCTCTCAACGAGGGGTTCGGGCTGCCGTTGATCGAAGCAATGACTGGTGGCACTCCGGTCGTCGTCAGCGACATTCCCATTTTCCGCGAGATCGGGGGAGATGCTGCGGTGTTCTTCGACCCGGCGTCGCCGGAGTCATTTGCCGCGGCGGTTCGCCAGCTCGAGACTCCCTCCGAATGGAAACGTCGTTCGAAGCTCGCGCTGACTCGAGCCGCCCACTACAGCTGGGATCGTTCGGCAAAGGAGCTGCTCGGCGCGCTCACCTCTGTCTACGACGCACGCGCAACGCGGTCCGACTAGCAGGGCGAACTAATCGCGCAGGCTAGCTGCGCAGCGTCTCGCGGCTCTCGATGGCGTTCTGCTCGTCGAGGTCGTCGGTACCGCAGACGAGAGATTCTTCGTCGATGGGATCGTCGAAGGCCACCAGCTCGAGCGAGCCGTCGACAAGTTCGAAACTGTGGATCGATCCATTGGTAATGGCTCCGTAGGTTTGGCTGGGTGCGACCACACCCACAACTGATCGGATAACGCCACCGTGCGTCACGACGATCAGCGATTCGCCCGGACGCGAAACGGCGAGCGATACCAGGGCAGGCAGGACACGTTCCGCGACTTCCACGTGGGTTTCTCGACCGGGAACCGGGGTATCACCCGGGAACTCGCGTTCGATCTGGTCCCAGTTGAGACCTTCGGCTTCCCCATAATTTCGCTCGACGATTGCCGAAATAGTCTGCGGCCGCCCCAGACCGACGGCAGCCGCGATGATGCTCGCGGTCTCCACCGCGCGCGAGAGCGGGCTCGCGTAGATACCGTCCCATTGCCTCCGGGCGAGCAGCGCTCCGGTCGTCTCGGCCTGCATCCGTCCCGTCTCGTTCAGCGGGATGTCCGTGCTGCCCTGGATCCGACGCTGGGCGTTCCAATCCGTCTCGCCGTGACGCACGAGGTAGAGGGATGTCATGCCGCCAGTTTAGGGGGACGCCTAACCGAGCAGCCGATCGCGCAGACCAACCAGCGTCTCGCTGGCGCCAGCGTCGATCTTGAGCGTCGCGCGGGGGTCACCCTTGGTAACGCCGCGATTGATGATGACGACGGGAATCCGCCGACGGGTGGCGTGATCGAGCAGGCGGATGCCCGAATTGACCACCAGCGACGAGCCCGCGATGAGGAGGGCATCCGCCTTCTGGACCAGTGCGCTCGCCTCGACGAACTTTTCCTGCGGGATGAATTCGCCGAAGAACACGATGTCCGGTTTGAGCAGCCCACCACACGCGCTGCACTCCGGCAGCACGAATTCGGCGACCGACGCGATCTCCACGTCGCCATCCGGACCCAGCTGCACCGCGGACGGTTCGGCGAGCCACGGATTTTGCGCCTGGATCGTGGCCGCGATGTCGGTGCGCGCGTACAACTGGCCGCAGCGAAGGCAGCGAACCCGATCCATGGTTCCGTGCAGGTCGACAACACGAAGCGAACCCGCACGCAGGTGCAGACCGTCGACGTTCTGCGTAATGACGCCATTGACGCCGCCGTCGAGTTCCAGGCGAGCGAGGGCGCGATGGCCGGCGTTGGGCTCTGCGCCGTCGAATCGGTGCCAGCCGAGGTGGCTGCCGGCCCAGTAGCGTTTGCGATACTCGGCGTCGTTCAGGAACTGGGTGAACGTCATGGGCGTGCGAACCGGCGCACCCTCGCCGCGGTAGTCGGGGATCCCGGAGTCCGTACTGAGCCCCGCACCGGTCAGCACGGCGATCCGGCGCCCGCGCAGCAACTCCGCCGCGGTGTCGACGAGCGCCTCGAACCCGGTGTCCACCGGGGCGCCGACGGATGCCACTGGCAGTGCCATGAAGCCTCCTCCGCGTGCGCGTGCTCGATCACGTCCTGTACGACAGACTAAACAACGGAGTTTTCGGTTATGTTTCCGATCGCTGGTAAGGATCGTTTGTTATGCAACTGGTGCGGCTCGAGAATCTCGACTCCGATGACCTGCGCGATTATCGCGATCTCACGGACGTCGTCCTGCGTCGGCTCTCCGAACCCGCGGGCGGTCTCTACATCGCCGAGTCGACCAAGGTCATCGAACGCGCATTGCGCGCGGGCCACCGACCGCGATCCGTCCTCACGATCGACAAGTGGCTTCCGGATGTCGAGACACTCATCGCGGGGCAGGACGCCGACCTGCCGGTGTATGTCGGTTCAGCGGAGCTCCTCCAGAGCCTCACGGGATTCAACCTGCATCGCGGGGCTCTCGCCGCAATGCACCGACCGGAACTCAAATCTGTCGCCGAGACGGTTGCGGGCGCAACACGGATCATTGTGCTGGAGGACATCGTCGATCACACCAACGTCGGCGCCATTTTTCGCTCGGTCGCCGGTCTCGGGGCGGATGCCGTACTCATCACTCCGCGCTGTGCCGATCCGCTGTATCGCCGCAGCGTTCGAGTGAGCATGGGCACGGTGCTGCAGATTCCGTGGACCCGGCTTCCGGAGTGGCCGGAGGGTCGCACGGTTCTCAGCGAGCTCGGTTTCAGTCTCGCCGCCCTGGCCCTCGCTTCCGACGCGGTGACTCTCGATGAGTACGCCGCGAACGCACCCTCGAAAATCGCTCTCGTTGTTGGCACCGAGGGTGACGGTCTGAGCAGTGCGGCGCTTGCGGCCGCCGACACCGTCGTCACGATCCCGATGATGCACGGGGTCGATTCGCTTAACGTGGCGTCGGCCAGCGCCGTCGCGCTTTATGCCTTGACCCGCGATACCCCGACTCGCGATGACCTGAGACGCCGGTAGTCGCGCTCGGCTTATCCTTGACCGGTGCCGCCATCCCGCAGTCAGGTCTATCTGCGTCGGCGGATCCTCGTTTTCTGCGTGGCCGTCATCACGCTCGCGCTGCTGTTCTATCTGCCCATCACCCTGCTCGCGCCGATGTCGCCGACCGTGGCAAGCCGCGTCTTCTACTCGGCGCCACATTCAACAGCTCCCGTGCTTGCACTCCCTTCCTACGGCGCGAGTGCGATCTCTGCTGTTGGCTATCCGGGACTGCTCGCGAGCGCCGGTGTGTCAACTCCACTCCCAATTGCATCCATCACCAAGATCATTACGGCGCTGGTGGTGCTTCAGAAAGATCCGTTGAACGTGGGCGAGCAGGGCCCGAGCATCCGGTTCACCGCCGCGGACGAGGCAATCCTCAAGGCGTACGCCGCGCGCGATGGAGACACCTATCCGATCCAGGTCGGCGGGTCGCTGAGCGAACTGCAGGTGTTGACCATCGCGCTGGTACCGTCCGCAAACAACTACGCGAGAGCACTCGCCGACTGGGCATACGGCTCCGAGGCGAATTTCCTTCCGGTCGCCCGCGCCTGGCTGACGGCGCACGGGCTGGCGTCGACCACCCTCACGGACTGCACCGGACTCAATCCGCAGAACACAAGCACGCCGACCGATCTCATTGCTCTCGGCAAGCTCGCACTCGCGAGCCCGGTGATTTCATCCATCATCAGTATCCGGTCGACGACGCTTCCCGTCGTCGGGCTCGTTAACAACACGAACCCGCTGCTCGGCGAGGTTGGCGTCGACGGAATCAAGACGGGAACGCTCGACAACGCGGGAGCATCGCTGTTGTTTTCGAGTCGATTGGATCTCGGTGGACACGTGGTGACGCTCATCGGAGTCGTGCTGGACGGTCCGACACATCCCGTCATCGACGCCGCAATCGCCGCTCTGCTCACGGTGGCCAGGGGGGCATTCCATCTCACAACTCTCGCGAGCAAAGGCCAGGTGTTCGCACGCTATCGCACGGCATGGGGCGCGGTGACCTCCGCCGTCGCATCCCGGGACGTCACGATGGTGCTCCTTGATGGCACACGAGTTACCTCCAGCACGGCTGCGAACGCCGCTGCGCCCGGCAAGAAAGGGACGATCCTGGGTCTCGCGAGTTTTGCCGCAGGGAACCAGCGCGCAACCGTGCCACTAGTCCAATCGTCGGCGCTGAAAGGTCCCGATCCGCTCTGGCGATTGCTCAATCCGGGCCTACTACACTGACCGGTCGGTTTTTCGGCTCTTTTGGGGCTCAAGGCAATATGCTGTTGACATCCAGCGGGCACTCGCCCGACTCGAAAACTGGGAAATCGAGCCGGCTAGGGGTAGCGTGACCACCTTAAATGTCACCAGATTTGACGTCGCGACGACCGGCGCCACGAAGAAAGACGCCACAAAGCTCGGCGTGCGGATCGTGCGAACCGGTCCCCGCGGCCTCGCCAATCCGACCTCGGACTTCGCCGGACTGCTGAACACCGTGCGGGACGCCGGACTGTTAAAACGTCGCCGGCTGTTCTACGTGGGTAATTTCCTCGTCGTTACCGCTGCGATGGCGGCAGCCTGGGTCGGCTTTGCCTATCTCCGCGGTTCCTGGTTTGAGTTGGCTGTGGCCGCGGCGATGGGCATCCTCCTGACGCAGTACGCGTTTATGGGACACGAGTCCGCGCACCGCCAGATCTGGCAGTCCGCGCGCGCGAATGACTTCACGGCCCGACTTCTGTGCGATCTGGTCGTCGGCATGAGCTACTCGTGGTGGATGAACAAGCACTCGCGCCATCACGCCCAGCCCAACACGATCGACCGGGATCCGGACATCGAAAAGGACTTCCTGGTGTTCCAGGAGAAGCAGGCACGAGAATTGCGCGGTATTTCCGCCTGGCTGGCGCCTCGACAGGGCTGGATCTTTTTCCCTGCTCTCACGCTTGAGGGCCTCAACCTCCATATGCAGGCGTTCCGCACTGTGCTCTCGCCCGGTCACGTCGACAAACGCGCTCTTGAGATCGTGCTGCTGCTGATCCGCAACGCCGGGTATGTCGCGGTCCTGTTCAGCTTCCTGCCGCTCGGGATGGCATTCGCCTTCCTGGGAGTCCAGATGGCCGTCTTCGGCGTCTACATGGGTGCATCCTTTGCCCCGAACCACAAAGGCATGCCACAGATTCCTGCCGACGCCCGGATCGACTTTCTGCGCCGTCAGGTAACGACGAGCCGCAACATCCATGGATTCGGGACGACGACCTTCATGGGCGGACTGAACTACCAGATCGAACACCACCTCTTTCCGAGCATGGCGAGGCCGTACCTGAAACGGGCAAGCGAGATGGTGCGCGAATACTGTGCCGCCCGCGACGTGAGCTATACCAGCGTCAAAGCCCTCGAGTCATACGGGATCGTCATCCGGTACTTCAACCGGGTCGGGCTCGCCGCTCGCGATCCCTTCGATTGCCCCGCGGCAGCCAACTTCGGGCGCTGACTGGCTCTCTCAGTTGGTGAACTCTTAGCTGGTGAACTCTTAGCTAGTGAACGTCGGCCGCTTTGGCTGGATGTTGTCTCCGGATGACCGCCCGCGAAGCCTGCGTACGACCCACGGGGCGAAATGTGTGCGTGCCCAGGTCATGTCCTCCGCGCGAGCCTGTCGCCACGGGATGGCGGACATCGGCTCTGGATCGAACGGCTGGAGCTCGTTCGGGACCCCCAGGGTGTTGAGGACCATCCGGGCAATCGTGTTGTGTCCGACAGCGGAGAAGTGCAGGCGGTCCGGGGCCCACATCCTCGGGTCGGAGAGTTCTCGCAGTGCCCACATGTCGCCGACCAACGCACCGTTGCGCGCCGCGAGTGCGCGCACATTCTCGTTGAAAATCGCGGCCTTACCGCGAACCCGTCCGAGAACGGGCGTCGAGCCGACATCCGGCCCGGTGAACACCAGCACGGTTGCACCGTCAGACCGCAGACGGGCCACGGCCTGGTCGAGCCGGTCCGCAACCCGGTCCGGATCGCTGCCGGGCCGAAGGATGTTGTTGCCGCCGGCAGAAATCGTGATCAGGTCGGGGCCGAGCGCCAGCGCCGGTTCGAGTTGGTCGTCGAAGATCTGCTGCATCAACTTGCCCCGGACAGCGAGGTTCGCGTAGGCGAATTCATCAGTCTGGGCGCTGAGAACCTCGGCGACCCGATCAGCCCAGCCACGGAACCCGCCCGGGCTCTTCGGTTCCGGGTCACCGATTCCTTCCGTGAAGGAGTCACCAATCGCGACGTACCGTTTCCAGGAGTGGTGAGCGACCATGCATCCATCCTTGCACCAGGCGCCTCGGGTTTCCGGTCACGCACCTGGCACGATCGGGTCCTCTCGGAACGACGGCCGTAGCTGCGAGACTGGAACCGTGAGCAAGCAGGATGGGCGCGGAAGGCAGGTTTCGACCGAGCCGGTCGACGATCCGGCCGCCACTATCCTGCACCTCGATCTCGACGCCTTCTTCGCATCTGTCGAGTTGCTTGAGCGTCCGGAGCTCCGCGGGCTTCCCGTCATCGTCGGTGGTCGCGGTGCCCGCTCGGTCGTGACTGCTGCTACCTACGAGGCGCGCAAGTACGGCGTGAATTCGGCGATGCCGATGTCCATCGCACTCCGTCGCTGCCCGAAAGCCGTCGTTCTCGAACCACACTTCGACCGCTACCGGCACTTCTCGACGGTGGTGATGGGTCTGTGTGGTGACGTCACACCCCTGGTCGAACAACTCAGCATCGAC
Source organism: Galbitalea sp. (assembly GCA_036271795.1). Lineage (GTDB taxonomy): Bacteria > Actinomycetota > Actinomycetes > Actinomycetales > Microbacteriaceae > Galbitalea. The sequence continues at coordinate 11,854 of DATAZY010000090.1, read as the reverse complement.
GAGGCCTTTCTCGAGGTCGGCGGCGCGCGCAAGCTGCTCGGTACTCCATGGGAGATCGGCACCAAACTCCGCAGCACGGTCCTCGAAGAGACGGGGCTCACGTGTTCGATCGGAATCGCCACCACCAAGTTCATCGCAAAACTCGCGTCCGGAATGGCGAAGCCGGACGGCCTGCTCGTTGTCCCGGGCGACGCAACACTGGAATTTCTTCATCCGCTTCCGATTTCGGCGCTGTGGGGTGTCGGGGCGAAGACGGCCGAACAACTGGACCGGCTTGGGTTGCGCACCGTCGGTGACGTGGCGAACACGCCGTTGACCAGTCTGACCAAGGCGCTCGGCGTGGCGGCGGGTCAGAAATTGCATGAACTGTCGTGGGCGCGGGATCCGCGCGACGTGACGATCGAGAGAGAAGAGAAGAGCGTCGGACACGAGATCACCTTCGAGTACGATGTGACCGATCCCGCGACCATCCGTCGCGAGCTTCTCCGAATGAGCGACCAGGTCGCCGTTCGCCTGCGGCACGCCGGGCTGGTCGGGCGCACCGTCGTCCTCAAGCTGCGCTACGGCGACTTCACCACCATCACGCGCTCGAGGCGGCTCACCGAGCACACCGATCTCGGTCGCAGAATCTACGACGAGGTCAGCGACGTCTATGCGGCCGTCGAACGGCTGGATGCCCGCATCCGACTCGTCGGGGTCCGGATGGAGCAACTCTCACCAGCATCGGATGCGGTACTCGGCCTATGGGATACCGACGAGGGATGGCGCGACGCCGAGGACGCAATCGATGCGGTCGCCGACCGATTTGGCCGACAATTTGTACAACCCGCGGCGCTTGTCAAGCCTCCCAGCAATCCCACATAAAACTCCGGATACCCAATAGAGTGTTCGGCAAGGGGGCACCAATGAGCGTACGGCTGAGGGCACTGACTCTTGTTGGCATGATCATTGCGGCGACCGTCGTTGCGATCGTGCTGTTCCTGCACCTCGCGATGTAGTCGAGTACCCGCAATCGAGTACCCGCAATCGAGTTTCTGTAGTCGTATTCGTGCGCCGTTCGGCGCGAAGGCGAATTCGTGTCGGCGAATTCGTGTCGGTGAGGCCCGGTATCGTCTTATCAAGTGACGAGCGACGACAAACCGGGGACGACTGGCGCTGCATTCGTCGGCACCGAATCTGCCGGCACCGAATCTGCAGGCGCCAAGCCCGTCGGCACCTTCGCGGCAGAACATCTTTCGCCCTCGTACCCGGAGCGCGCCGCGCGCGGCACCGCGGACAAGCTTCGGGCCTGGCAGGCCGAAGCTCTCGATCGATATTTCGAAACACAGCCTCGAGATTTTCTCGCCGCCGCCACACCTGGAGCGGGTAAGACGGCGTTCGCACTGCGTCTGGCCGCGGAACTCCTCGCGCGACGTGTCGTCGACAGAATCACGGTGGTCGCCCCGACCGAACACCTGAAACGCCAGTGGGCGGATGCCGCGCATCGGGCGGGCATCCGACTCAACCCGGAGTTCCGCAACGGCCAGATCTTCGGAGGCCGGCGCTTCAACGGCATCGTCGTCACCTACGCCCAGGTCGCGGTTCGCGCTGACCTGCATCGCCGTATGACCGAGTCCGCGCGGACGCTGGTCATCCTGGACGAGGTGCACCACGGCGGCGACGCCCTGAGCTGGGGTGACGCGATCCGGGAGGCGTTCGAACCGGCGACCCGACGATTGTCGTTGACCGGCACGCCGTTCCGGTCAGACACCGCGCCGATTCCTTTCGTCAGCTACCTGCGCGACGAGCACGGCATCCGCCTCTCACGCACCGACTACAACTACGGCTACGGTCGGGCACTGGCCGACGGCGTGGTTCGGCCCGTGATCTTCCTTGCCTATGCAGGCAAGATGCGCTGGCGCACGAAAATGGGCGACGAGTTCGAGGCACGACTTGGACAGGAGGACACCCGTGATGTGACCGCGCAGGCCTGGCGCACGGCGCTCGCGCCGGACGGCGACTGGATTCCCGCGGTGCTCACGGCGGCAGACCGGCGACTGACGGAGGTGCGCCACTCGATCCCGGATGCCGGTGGACTCGTCATCGCAACAGACCAGGCCAGCGCGCGAGCGTACGCGAGGTGCCTCGAGCAGATCACCGGCGAGACTCCGGCGGTGGTGCTCTCCGACGAGAGGGCATCCAGCGACCGGATCGAGGCATTCGCCGCGAGCGATTCCCGATGGATGGTCGCGGTGCGAATGGTGTCCGAGGGCGTCGACGTGCCCCGGCTCGCGGTGGGCGTTTACGCGACCTCTGCGGCGACGCCGCTGTATTTTTCCCAGGCCATCGGGCGTTTCGTGCGCGCGAGGCGACGCGGGGAGACGGCATCCATTTTCCTGCCAAGCGTTCCCATACTGATCGCGCTCGCTTCGCAACTCGAACTCGAACGCGACCACGCGCTGGACCGTGACACCGAGGCGTCGGAGCTGCTTGACGATGGCCTGCTCGAGGAGGCCAACCGCGAGGACTCGGCCTCCGAGCGATTGGAGGACGAGTTCACCTGGCAGGCCCTCCAGTCCGACGCAAACTTCGACCGGGTTCTCTACGAGGGGACGGAGTTCGGTTTCGCGGCCGCGGTCGGCAGCGACGAGGAGCTGGACTTCCTCGGAATCCCGGGCATCCTCGAGCCGGACCAGGTCCGCGACCTGCTGCGGGCGCGCCAGGCCAGGCAGTCGCGGCGTGCGGCGACCCGACGGTCGAGCGCCGGCCCAGCCGACGATCGACCGGAAGACAAGCCGCTGTACCGCAACCTGAAGGAACAGCGCGCCGTTCTCAACGGACTGGTCGGGATGCGCGCCAAACTCAGCGGCGAGCCGCACGCCCACATTCACGCGGAGTTGCGCCGCAATTGCGGTGGACCGCCGGTTGCGCAGGCGACCGTGAGTCAGCTGCAGGATCGCATCGACCACCTGCGCAAACGCATCCACACGAGCGGTTGATGGGTTCCCGGTCACCCCGCGCTAACGTTGGAGCGTGACCTCGATCGACCAACTCAAACAGCAGCACGCAGACCTCCGCGCCCAGGGACTGAAGCTTGACCTGACGCGCGGCAAACCGTCGCCGGAGCAGCTCGACCTGTCGAACGCTCTGCTCACTCTGCCAGGCGAGGGTGACTATCGGGGCGCCGACGGAACGGACCTGCGCAACTACGGCGGCCCCGACGGCCTCGAGGAGCTGCGCGCGATCTTTGGCGAACTTTTGGGCATCCCGACCGCGCAACTGCTCGCCCTGGATGCGGTCACGCTGCCGATCATGCACGGCACCGTCGTCAACGCGCTTCTTAACGGTGGGCCAGGTGGGGATGTGCCGTGGCGCGACATCCCGGATGTTGCGTTCCTCTGCCCGGTTCCGGGCTACGACCGGCATTTCACCATCTGCGAGGCGCTCGGGATCCGGATGATTCCGGTCCCGTTCGTCGACGGCGGACTCGACCTCGCAACGATCCGCAAACTGGTCGCCGACGACGCGAACATTCGCGGCTTGTGGGCGGTCCCGATGTACGCGAACCCGAGTGGCTACAGCTTCACAGGGGCCGAGGTTCGAGCCTTGGTCGAGATGCCCGCAGCAGCGCCCGACTTCACGCTGTTGTGGGACAACGCCTACGCGGTTCATCACCTCACCGACGACGAGGCTCCCGTCATCGACGTGCTCGGGCTGGCTGCAGCCGCCGGACATCCGGATCGTCCGATCGTGTTCGCATCGACCTCGAAAATCACCTTCGCGGGCGGTGGTGTCGGCTTTGTCGGCGGTTCCCCGGCGACGGTGGAGTGGATTCGCAAATACTCGTTCGCGCGCAACATCGGGCCGGACAAGATCAACCAGCTTCGTCATGTTCGATTCCTGAACGATGCTGAGGGTGTTCGCGCCCACATGCGCGAAAACCGCAAACTGCTGGTTCCCAAGTTCGACGCGGTGCTCGAGATCCTGGATGCGCGTCTGACCGGTGTCGCTGCGTGGACCCGTCCGAAGGGCGGCTATTTCGTGAGCCTGGAGGCGGGGGAGGGATGCGCGACTCGCGCGGTCGCTCTCGCGAAGGAGGCGGGAATTGCTGTGACCGCGGCCGGCGCTCCGTACCCGTACGGACACGACCCCCGCGACTCGACCATCCGCATCGCACCCAGTTTCCCGTCGATCGATGACCTTCGGACCGCCATCGATGGACTCTGCACCTGCATCCTGCTCGCGCAGGCGGAGCGCGCCGCCGCCTAGTTGTACTGCCCAGGGAGGTTGGTTAACCGGCTGATGGGTGGTTTGCCTCCGATGGCGGTGTGGGGCCTGTGGTGATTGTATTCGTGGAGCCAGCCCGGGAGTGCGTTGCAGCGGGCTGAATCGGTGGCGTAGAACCGGCTGAATGCCCAGCCGTCGGCGAGGGTGCGGTGGAAGCGTTCGATCTTGCCATTTGTTTGCGGTCGGTAGGGACGCGTTTTCTTCATTTTCAGCCCGAGTTCGGCGCAAGTCTCGTGCCAGAGGTGGGATTTATAGGCGGACCCGTTATCTGAGAGCACCCGCTCGACGGTGACGCCACGGGCCCCGAGCCAGGAGATCGCGCGACGAAGCACCCCAACCGCGGTCGCGGCGGTTTCATCGTCGTGGATCTCTGCATAGGCGACTCGGGAGTTGTCGTCGATGACGGTATGGACAAATGCTGTCCCCTTCAGCAGACCACGATGCCGAGTCACGCCGTGGTCCGGGGTGGCGGTGCGATTGCGGTTGCCCTGCTTGCGTCCGACATAACGATGACCTCCCCCGTCGGGGATTCTTGCGATTTTCTTCACATCAACATGGATCATCGACCCCGGATAGGGATGCTCATAACGGCGGACAATCTCACCAGTGCGGACGTCGACATGGTGCAACTTGTTCAGCCGGCAACGCGTAAGGACCGCGTGAACGGTCGAGGTCGGCATCCCCAGCTTCCCGCCGATCGCGACCGGGCCGAGACGTTTCTTCCACCGCAAATGCACGACCTTGCGGACCAGGTTCTGTGGTGTTTTATTCGGGCTCGACAGTGGCCTCGATGACCGGTCGACCATCCCCGCCTCGCCCATCGCCGCATACCGTTCGGCCCACCGCTTCGCGGTCGGCCACGACACATTGAACTGCCGAGCTGCGAGAACGACCGGCCACCCTTCGTCAACAATCAGACGCGCGATACGCAACCGGTGACGCGGCGTCAACGCCGCATTAGCGTGGGACATGAGGACCTCCTGGTCGTCAGAGTGAATGCTTCAGCAGCTCCACTCCACGACAGGAGGTCCTTCCACGTCATCAACAACTACAGCGAGTCGTCACATCCACTCAACCAACCTCCCTGGGCACTACACCTAGTCCGTACTACCGGAAGTCCCTCGACCGGGTGCGCGGTGTCATCTGAAGCGTCTCAAATTTGTCCGCGAGCAGATTGGTTACGCCCTCGGAAGACCTCTCGAGGATGCCGCGCACGATCATTGCGGGCGCATCTCTCGTGATGCGGCGATACCGGTTCCACACACCAACGCTGCAGATCACATTGATGAGGCCGGTCTCGTCCTCGAGGTTGACGAAGGTGATTCCGCTGGCGGTTGCCGGGCGCTGCCGGTGGGTGACGATGCCACCCACCTCGACGCGGCGGCCGGCCTCCGTCGTGCCGAGGGAAGCCGCAGACAGCACCCCCCGGGCGTTGAGCTGTTCGCGCAGATGACGAACGGGATGATTATCCACCGACACTCCCGTCGACCACAGGTCGTTTACGAGTTCATCCACCTCGGAGGGAATCGAGAAGAGCGGTGGTTGCACGGTCACGACGGTACCCGCCAGAAATTCTGCACGGTCCTGGCTCGCATTGCCCGAATTCCAGATGGCTTCGCGACGGCCCAGACCAAACGTGTCGAAAGCTCCCGCGGCCGAGAGCATCTCGAGTTGCGCCGTCGACAGGCCAACCCGTCTGACCAGGTCATTCATGCTGAGGTACCTTCCCCCGCGATCGCGTTCCGCGACAATCTTTTTTGCCTGGGTCTCACTGATTCCGCTGACTTCGTCGAGGCCGAGGCGGACAGCAAAGGCGGTGTCGCGTCGGTGTTGGACGAAATCCATGGGGATGCTGCGGTCGAACAGGGGTACCGGTGGTTGCAGGCGTTCGAGGCAGGAGTCTGAGCCTCTCGTCCGATCCGGCCCGTCGAGCGCCTCGAGACCCGCGGCAACCCCGGAGAGCTGGATGTCCGGACGTCGCACCTCGACCCCGTGGCGTCGCGCATCCGCGATCAGGGTCTGGGGTGAATAGAAGCCCATGGGCTGGGACCGCAGAAGCGCCGCAAGGAATGCGCCGGGGTAGTGCAGGCGCATCCACGAGCTCGCGTACACCAGGAGGGCAAAGCTCTGGCTGTGGCTTTCCGCGAACCCGAAGTTGGCAAAGGCCTTGATCTTGCCGTAAATCTCGTCGGCTATTTCCGGCGAGATCCCGTTGGCTTCCATTCCTGCATAGAGCTTTACCCTGAGTGATTCGATCCGCTCAATGCCGCGTTTCGAGCCCATGGCACGCCGCAGCAGGTCGGCATCCTCCGGAGTACACCCGCCAACAGCTACCGCGATCTGCATGAGCTGCTCCTGAAAGATCGGGATGCCCAGCGTGCGTTTGAGAGGTTTCTTCAGCGACGGATGGAGGTAGCTGACGGGCTCCTGCTTCAGCTTCCGTCGGACGAAGGGATGCACAGCCCCGCCCTGGATCGGCCCCGGCCTGATCATGGCGATCTCGATCACGAGGTCGTAGAGCCTTCGCGGCTGAAGTCGGGGAAGGAGTCCCATCTGGGCACGAGACTCGACCTGGAAGACCCCGATCGCATCCGCGCGGCAGAGCATGTCGTAGACGCCGGCCTCCTCCTTGGGGATGCTGTCGAGATCCCACTGTTCACCGAGGTGTTCGAACACCTGATCGAAGCTGTGTTGCAGGGCAGAGAGCATCCCCAGGCCGAGCAGGTCGAACTTGACCAGACCCATCCAGGCGCAGGAATCCTTGTCCCACTGCAGCACGGTACGGCCATCCATACGGCCGTGTTCGATCGGACAGACCTCCCCGATGGGACGGTCGGTGAGCACCATGCCTCCGGAGTGAATGCCCATGTGCCGCGGAGATTTCATGACCTGTAGGGCAAGATCGACGACCGTCGGGGGAATATCGTGATCCTGGCTTTCGGTCAGGGCACCCCACCGCTCCACCTGCTTTGACCAGGCATCCTGTTGCCCAGGGCTTGCCCCGAGCGCCTTGGCCATATCGCGTACCGCATTCTTCGGCCGGTACGTGATGACGTTCGCCACCTGGGCAGCATTCTCTCGTCCATATTTTTTATAGACGTACTGGATGACCTCCTCTCGACGATCCGAGTCGAAGTCGATATCGATATCGGGCTCTTCGTCACGGATGCTGGAAAGGAAGCGCGCGAACGGCAACTGGTGGAAGACGGGATCGACCGCCGTCACCTTGAGTACGTAACACACTGCTGAGTTGGCAGCAGACCCACGCCCCTGGCAGAGGATTCCCTGGCTCCGCGCAAACCTGACAATGTCGTACACGATGAGGAAGTAACCGGGGAAATCTTTTTCGGCTATCACCGCCAGCTCCTGCTCGAGCCGATCGGTGATCTTCTTGGTCAGCCTGGGGTAGCGCTCCGAGGCAAGCTGCCAGACCAGCGTTCGCAGCCAGGACATCGGAGTTTCGCCGGCAGGTACCTCCTGCTTCGGAAGCCCGGGTTTTGCTTTGCGCAGTTCCAGGGCTGCGGCATCTGCAACGGCAATGGTGTTCTCGACCGCACCGGGGTAACGGGAGAACCGATCGGCCATCTCTGCGCCGCTCCGCAGATAGGCACCGGCGGAGGCGGGAAGCCAGCCATCCAGTTCATCGAGGCTTCTCCGCGCTCGTACGGCCGCTAGTGCCGTGGCAAGACGGTGTTCGTCGGGGGTCGCATAGTGGACGTTGCCCGTTGCGACGAGCAACAGCCCCCTGGCCTTTGCGATGCCGGCAAGAGCATCGTTGTAACTGCTGGCGAGCGGATCACCGTGGTCGAAGAGTTCGACCAGCACGTTGTCACGACCGAACAGGTCGATCAGGGTATCCACTTCCCTGGTTGCAGCAGCAACGCTCCCTGAGCTTGTCGAAGAGCCAGCCAGCGCCTGCCGTACCCGACCCTTTCGACATCCCGTGAGCACCGTCCACTGGCCTCCCGCACGATGGGAAAGCTCGCCGAGGTCATAGCGGGGCCGACCCTTTTCCGCTCCCGCCAGTTGGGCGGAGGTCAGGGCTCCGGCGAGCCGGTGATACCCGTCTTCCCGGCGGGCGAGCACTAAAAGATGGCTGCCCTCCGGATCGGCGATGCCGTTTTGCGGTTTATTCAGTCCCAGCGACAACTCGGCGCCGAAAATGGTTTTTACCGTGTAATTCTCTGCAGCCTCTGCCATTTGTACGATGCCGTAGAAGCCGTCATGGTCGGTGAGAGCAAGTCCGTGCAACCCGAGACGTGTCGCCTCCTCCAGCAGCGCCTCCGGGGAGCTCGCGCCGTCGAGAAAACTGTAGTTGGAGTGTGCGTGGAGCTCCGCATACGGGACCGTCGCGACATCAGGACGCGCGATCTCGACGGGGATGTACGGCATCCGTTTTGGTGACCATGCTGGACTGTCGCCGCCGTCCGCTCCTACGGGCGGTGCGCCGGGGCGCCGGTCATTCGATAGCGCTCTCTCCAGCTCAGACCAGGAAACCGGCGGGTTATTGAATCCCATCAGCGCGATCCAACATCACTGGGGGCATCAGTCGTACCGCGCTTCCGCCGACCAGCTCGAGCCGGTGGCCGTCCGGGTCAGCACAAGCAGCCAGGCGATGCCCCGATCGTCGACGACCTGGAACCGGGATGCGTCGAGAGCGGCATCCGGGTCCCACCAGCGTTCTGCGATGGGCCACGGTCCCGCCCACGCCGTGATCTGTCGTTGGTCTTTGCCGGTCGCGGGGGAGAATCGTGCCGGCGCGGCCGAAAACCTGCCTCGCTCGTCGACTTGCGTTTCCGAGCCGTCCGCCCCGTAGACGAAAACCGGATGTGGCACAGCGAAGATGGTGGCGGGCAGCGGCCGGGGCAGCTGGCCCGGCCAGGGCTCCTGCGGTGAGCGGGGGAGCAGCGGGCGGTCTCCCCACGGCACGGTTTTCTGTCGGTCGGCGAGGGTACGGCCGCCGCTCACGACGGCAGTGAGAACGCCCTCGTGACCCAGCATGCTCTGCACGCGGGCGAGACCGTTGTGGATGCGTTCATCCGGCCCCTCACCGAACAGGCCGACCTCGTGGTTGCCGATGGCATCCACGCTTTCCGGCACGATTCGCACCGCGCTGATGGCGGAGCGCAGCCCTGAGTCGACCTCGCCGCTGCCCTGTAGTTGCCAGCGGACCCGGTCAACGACATCGGAGGCGGTGAAGGAACGCGGATGCAGCCAGCTGCGCTCAGAGTAGTCGCCGAGCTCCGTCTCGATCTCGACCCGCAGCGTTGTACATACGAGGTGCGAACGGAGGAGCCGCTGCACGAAGTCGTCCGCGGATGCCCGGACCCCGAAGGTCACCTGGTCGACCCGGTCGAGCGGTGGCTCAAAGGCGACGGTGACATCGAGTTCGTCCGGGGGAAGGTGCGGAACGATGGGCCGGGAGTCAAGACCGCCGGCCAGCGCGTGCAGGTGGGCGCCATCCGGACCGAATCGACTGAGCACGTCGGGCCCCGGCAGTGCGGCAAACTCGCCGAGCGAGGAGATGCCCAGCCGCCTCAGCAGCGTGATCAGGGCGGGATCCTCCAGCAGACTCACCGGCAGGGGATGCAGGAACCGCGCCGATTCACCCTCCGCCACGACGCGAACGCGATGCGCGCTCGTCGCGGTGCGCGCCGCCTGTTCCGCCGTGAACGGACCATCGGCGATACCGACTCGTGCACCGGGCAGTTCGAGACTCGTCAGCAGGGCGACGAGGGCGAGGCCAGCGGGCTCCTCACCGCCGTAGTAGCGGGCCGGTCCGCGAGAGCGTACGGCGGCGATGCCGGGCCGGATGACCTGGACACCCGGCATGAGTTCTTCGATCGCGGTGGTCACGATCTCGAAGGTCCGGGAATCGAGCTGCTGTTCGTATGGCCGTACGACGAGGCCTGTGCAGCGCGCCTGCGCCTCGCGGACACGAAGCCCGCGTTGGACTCCCTCGATGCGAGCCGAGGCGGAGCAGGCGAAGACCAGACCCTTCTCGATGAGCGCGAGTGGGGCATCCCCGAGTTCGCCGGGTCCCGACATTTGCAGAGGCGCGACCCGCAATGGGTTAACCCGCAGCGAGGCGAGGATCGGCCAGTCCGGGACCCAGAGCACCATGCTGCGCGTGATGGGGCTCATCCGACGGCCCTCAGGTGTGTCGGGGGAGCCTCGACCCGGGCAAACTGCAGGCCGGGATCCGGGAGCCACATCCGGGCGCTGCGTGGTCGCCCGCCCGCGCGCTGCGAGACCGTGACTGTGACCTGGCGTGCGGTCAGGTGACCGTAGCCGTCGCCGATTCCGCTCCAACTGCTCTGGGAGAGGCTCAGCAGGGCCTCGCTCTGCGGCCAGGCGCTGTGCGAGCCGACAACGATGAGAGTCGATCCTCGCTGGCGCAGTCGTGCGGCCAGTCTGGCGAGATTTCCCTCGGAAGCCACTCGGGGCGGTTTCGTCACCACAACGGTCATCACGTCGGCGATCGCGGCGGTCACCGCGAGCCACTGGTCACCCGGCTGTGGAACAAGAACAAGGCGGTCGAGATCGATGCCGAAGGATGCCGCCGCCTCGACCCCGAACTCCGGAACCCCGACAACCCCGCACCAGGAACCCGCAGCGGACGGACCGGCAAGCAGGGCGAGCAGCAGCGTTGCAGAGTTATCGACCGAATACATTGCGCCCTGCTTGAGTCCGCCCCCGGGCAACAGGTCGGCGAGCGCCGGATGCGTCGGGATCAACCTGCTGTCGAGTTTGGTCGCCTGCATCGAACGGATGCGCTGCTGCAGCTCGCTAATAGTGGATGCCGCGGAGATCGCGGGGACAGAATCGGGGACAGAATCGGGGACTGCAGGGGAATCCTCTGGCGCGGTCTCGTAAGCGCGGGTCGCCATTGCCTGGGTCGCCGCTGTCTGGGTCATGCTCCCATATTCGAACATATGTTCGATTGTGTCAATCGCGGGCGACATCCTGCGGCGTGTCGTCTCGGCTAGCCTCGAAGCGTGACCGCAGTCCTTTCAGAGCACCTCGCAACACGCGTGCGCGCCCTGCTGCGCGCCGCAGATCATCCGCGTGGGGCGAGTGGTACAGCGGGGGACTGGCGGACCGCACGGGACCTGTGGCTGGACCGGCTCGATCCGCGCGAGAACCTCGAACTCGACGAGTCGGACATCCGCTCGCTCATCGACTTTCTCTCTGAGGCAGGGCCATCCAGGGCCTCTCGTCGAACGCCCGCGGAGTGGAGCGGCCAAATTGACGCACTCGTTCCCGAGTTGCTCTTCATTTCAGCCAACCTTCCGAATCGCAAACGCAGCTAATCCACTAATTGATGCTCGGGCTGGGAGGCGTGTCTGATTGCTGCCACCAACGGGTTTTTGGACGGCATTTCGATGGGGTGTTGGTCGGGGTCGTGTTCTTTGGGTGGTTTGAGCCAGTACCCGGGTTTGCTGTCGGTTTGTGGGCTGTTGGTTTGTGGGCTGTTGGTTTGTCTGGTGTCTCGGATGATTTCCCAGTCGGTGTTGTGGATGAGCATGTGGTGGTAGCGGCAGAGCAGGATGCCGTTTGCCACATTGGTCGCTCCGGTGTCTCTGGC
>DATAZY010000089.1:0-8821 GCA_036271795.1 Galbitalea sp. | reverse complement strand
CTTCGGCGGACAGGTTCTGGCCCAGTCCGTCGTCGCTGCGACCCGCACGGTTCCGGAAGATCGCCCCATCCATTCGATGCACGCCTACTTCCTTCGGCCGGGAGATATCGCGCTGCCGATCACCTTCTCGGTCGACCGCGTGCACGACGGACGCTCCTTCACGACTCGGCGCACGCAGGCCTATCAGAACGGTGTGCCGATCCTGTCGATGATCGCGTCGTTCCAGACCGAGGACGAAGGTCTCGACCACCAGGAAGCATTCCCGACGGACATCCCCGACCCGGAAACCCTGCCGAGTGCACGCGAGTCGCTCAAGGGAATCGACCATCCCGTCGCGAAGGTCTGGGCGTACGGGCGACCATTCGACATCAGGCATGTGTCGTCGCCGATCTGGCTCACCGCCGACGGTCCCGCCGTGCCTCACCAGGCGGTGTGGATGAAGGCCATCGGCCCGATGCCGGACGACCCCAACCTGCATCGCGCTGCCATGGCTTATCTCAGCGACTACACCCTACTGGAAGCGGTCCTGCGCGCCCACGGGCTGCCGTGGGCAACACCCGGGCTCAAGATCGCAAGCCTCGACCACGCCATGTGGTGGCACCGGTTCGGCCGGGTCGACGAGTGGCTGCTCTATGTGCAGGAGTCGCCCAACGCGATCGGCGGTCGCGGGCTGGCGCTCGGCCGGATCTACAGTCGGGAGCGCATCCTGCTCGCGAGCGTCGCCCAGGAAGGCACGATTCGCGTTCCGAAGGCCACGCCGTAACGGTTGTCGGCAGGCTAGCGGCGCTTGCCGAACGCGACCGGCTCCTCGATGTAAGGCTTCCACGCGTCGCGCAGCTCGGCGGGAACTCGCGTCGGGCTATTTGTCGCTGCGGATACCATCACAACGGTCGTGGCCGCGCGCGTGTAGAGCACCCGCGGCTCGACGCCAACCGGCGAAAAGATCTCGTAACAGACGTCGATGCTCGCTCCCCCAACGGCGCCCGCCCACATCTCGATATCCAGCGGAGCCCGCATGTACGGGATTGGCGCGAGGTATTCGATCTCCTGGCGCGCGATCAGCGCGAGCGTATCCGCGCCGGGGCGGACATCCATCACCGCAGTTGGGGCGTTCGAGACGGAGCCGTCATCCGGACGCCACATCGCCTGAATGCGCGCCTCCTCGAGAACGCGAAGCATCTCCGCGTTGTTGACGTGTGCGTAGGCGTCAAAGTCCGACCAGCGGAGCGGGATCTGGACGTGGATGCGCATGATTTCGACGGGCTCAATCCAGGGATTAGTCGCGCGTCAACTTCCGGTAGGCGCTGCGGTGGGGCTTGGCCGCATCCGGTCCAAGGCGTTCGATCTTGTTCTCCTCATAGGACTCGAAGTTGCCCTCGAACCAATACCAGGAACCCGGATTCTCCTCCGTTCCCTCGTAGGCGAGGATGTGCGTCGCGATGCGGTCGAGGAACCACCGATCGTGGGTGATGACCACCGCGCAGCCGGGAAATTCGAGCAGCGCGTTCTCGAGACTGCCGAGTGTTTCGACGTCGAGGTCGTTGGTCGGCTCATCCAGCAGCAGAAGGTTTCCGCCCTGCTTGAGCGTAAGGGCAAGGTTCAGTCGGTTGCGTTCGCCGCCGGAGAGCACGCCCGCCTTCTTCTGCTGGTCCGGTCCTTTGAAGCCGAACTGCGAAACATAGCCGCGGGACGGGATCTCGGTCCTGCCGACCTGGATGTAGTCCTGACCGTCGGAGACGACCTCCCACAGCGTCTTTGCGGGGTCGATTCCCCCGCGGTCCTGGTCGACGTAGGAGATGTCAACCGTTTCGCCGATCTTGAGGTCGCCGCCATCGAGCGGCTCGAGACCGGTAATGGTCTTGAACAGCGTGGTCTTGCCGACACCGTTCGGGCCGATGACGCCGACGATGCCGTTGCGCGGCAGCGTGAAGCTGAGCCCGTCGATGAGCACGCGCCCATCGAAACCCTTGTCGAGGCCCTTCGCGTCGATGACCTGCGCGCCGAGTCTCGGGCCGACCGGGATGACCAACTCCTCGAAATCGAGCTTGCGGGTCTTCTCGGCCTCGTTCACCATCTCCTCGTACCGCGCAAGACGCGCCTTCGACTTGACCTGCCGACCCTTGGCGTTGCTGCGGACCCACTCGAGTTCGCTCGACAGGCGCTTGGCGAGTTTCGCATCCTTCTTGCCCTGCACCTGGAGACGCTCACCCTTCTTCTCCAGGTAGGTCGAATAGTTGCCCTCGTACGGATACAGGTGGCCGCGGTCGACCTCGGCGATCCACTCGGCGACATGGTCGAGGAAGTACCGGTCGTGGGTGACGGCGAGAACCGCACCGTGGTACTTGGCCAGGTGCTGCTCGAGCCAGAGAACGCTCTCGGCGTCGAGGTGGTTGGTGGGTTCGTCGAGCAGGAGAAGGTCCGGCTTCTGGAGCAGGAGCTTCGTCAGCGCGACCCGACGCTTCTCTCCACCAGACAGGTTCGTCACAAGCGCATCGCCGGGCGGCGTGCGCAGGGCATCCATCGCCTGCTCGAGCTGAGAGTCGAGATCCCAGGCATCCGCGGCGTCGATTTCTTCCTGCAGGGTGCCCATCTCGGCAAGCAGCGCGTCGAAGTCAGCATCCGGATCGGCCATCGCCATCGAGATCTCGTTGAAGCGGTCGACCTTGGCCTTGATCTCGCCGACGCCCTCCTGGACGTTTTCGAGGACGGTCTTCGACTCGTCGAGCTCCGGCTCCTGCATCAGGATGCCAACCGAGTACCCGGGGCTCAGTCGCGCTTCGCCGTTGCTTGGGGTGTCGAGGCCCGCCATGATCTTGAGGATCGTGGACTTACCGGCGCCGTTCGGGCCGACCACACCGATCTTCGCGCCGGGGAAAAACGACATCGTGACGTCATCCAGAATGAGCTTGTCACCGACCGCTTTTCGGGCGCGGACCATCGTGTAAATGAATTCGGCCATGAGCCCATTCTATTGGCCGGGCCGGAACCGCAAATGGTCACGACGGCTCTCCGGGGCGCCAGTAGCAGGGCTTCGGTTACCAGTTGATGACTCTGGTGAGCCCGATCAGGCACTTGCCGGTTGCGAGGACCGGGACCACGGATGACTGGAATCCGACGTTGCCCGCCTGTCCGAGGATGCAGGTCTTGCCGAACCTCACCGAGAAGTCGATATTCCAGGCAGCCAGGCCGATTGACGTCTTGTCGGGCGTCACTTCCATGTTGCTCTTGTTGAACCCGTGGTCGACGAACCAGTTGACGATCAGTTCGCCCTGTGCGCTTGCCGCCGCGCCCTGGCTCGACGAGAAAAGCGCCTTGCCGACCTTGTTGAAGTAGGCAAGATTGTCGGCTGCGGTGCCGTTGGCGTAGTAGGTCGGGATTGCTGCCGCAGTCGAACTCGCGGTCGGCGTGGGCGTCACCGTCGGCGGCACCGCGCTCGGCAGGGTCTGGACACATCCGGCGAGTAGGAGCACGGCGACGGTCGATAGCGAGAGTGCGACGGCGCCGCGCTGACCTTTCACACCGCATCCCCTCGAAAAATGCCGCACGCTCGGCGGCTCTTGGGAGATTCTAGACGGGCAAGTCGCGGCGAATGCCGAACGGGGAGTCCTAGACGATTGCTGGCGCCGAGCGTAAGTTATGCCACATGGTTCGGCATGACTCGAGATCGCAACCAGAAACGCTTGAACGGCCGGCAAAATCCGCTGCGCGCAAGGTCACCGCGCCAGAACTGTCCGCACCCGCGCTGTCCGAGGTCGCGCCGTTTGAGCCCGCGCTGTCCGAGGTCGGCCGGCAGGTCAGCCACGGTCGCACCACCGTCGTCTTCACCCGCGATCTTCCCTCTGGCACGAATTCGGTGTGGGCACTGCTGACGAAACCAAAACGCCTGCGACTGTGGGCGCCGTACACGTCGGACCGTGACCTCTCCCAGGTCGGACGGTGCGTCCTTACGATGCTTGGCGACGGTGATGCTCCCGATGTCGACATCCAGAGCGTGGTGCTCGTGGCCGACGCCCCGGAATCGCTCGAATACAGCTGGGCCAACGACATGCTCGCCTGGCACGTTGCCAGCATCGATTCGGGCAGCAGGCTGACCCTGCACCAGACCCTCGCCGACGAATCAATGGCGTCGGCCGTCGCCGCCGGATGGCATCTCTGCCTGGATATCGCGAACGCCGTCCTCACAGGCTCGACCGTCGCGCCAATTCGGGGCATGGATGCGATGAAGCATGGCTGGCAGGACCTCAACGAGCGCTACGCTGTCGCACTCGGGGTGCCACCCACGAAGATCGGCTAGTTGCTAGAACGGCGTGACCAGTTCACCCTCGGTGGCCGGAGCAGCGTCGCTCGCGGCGAGGTTCGCCTCCGTCGGGAACCCGGATGGGACATCCGCCTGGGTGCTGCCCGTGTCGACCGGAGTTGCGCCCGCACCGCGCGAGAAGTTGGCGGTGCCCCATGAGAGGTCGTGACCGAGTGCATCCGCCTCGATGTCGATATTGGTGCCCGCTTTGCCGCCGCTCTCCCACTCACGGATGCGCAAACGACCGGTCACGAGAATCCGTTCGCCCTTCTTGACAGAAACCGCGGCATTCGTCGCGAGCTGGCGAAAAGTCGTGATCGAATACCAGTTGGTTTCACCATCCACCCATTTTTCCTGCGCCTTGTCGAAGCGCCGCTGAGTGGATGCGAGCCGAAAGCTGGTGATCGCAAGACCCTCCTGCGTGGTGACGGCGCGGGGTTCCGTGCCGACAATTCCGGTGAGCGTGACGATATCTGACAACTGGTCCTCCTGTGCAGCGGGCAAGAACGAAGCGGGGCGATGGGTTGTAGACGAAGCCGAGCCGACACGTGTGCCGGGATCGCCGGCTCGGCTCCGTCAACATCCACTCTGTTCGCACAGCCACACGGCAAACGCCAGTCCACCCCAATTGGGGATCGACCAGCGACTTGAGCCCTCGGGAAGGACGGGTGCCTATTCCCTCTACGCTTAAGGCATGCCCTACAACGCCGCGGAAGACCGATACGCCACCATCGAGTACAAGAGAGTCGGCAAGAGCGGCCTGCAGCTGCCCGGAGTCTCGCTGGGACTGTGGAACAACTTCGGCACCGATCGTCCGCTCGACACCCAGCGCGCCATCCTCCGGCGGGCATTCGACCTGGGGATCAATCACTTCGACCTCGCCAACAACTACGGCCCACCGGCCGGTTCGGCCGAGTCAAATTTCGGCACGATCTACAACCAGGATTTCGTCCCCTATCGGGACGAGCTCATCCTGTCGACCAAAGCCGGTTACGACATGTGGCCGGGACCGTTCGGCGAGTGGGGTTCGCGCAAATACCTGCTCGCGTCCCTCGACCAGAGCCTGAAGCGGATGCGCGTCGACTACGTCGACATCTTTTACTCCCACCGGCCGGATCCGAACACTCCCATCGAGGAGACCATGGGTGCGCTGGCTACCGCCGTGCACTCCGGCAAGGCGCTCTACGCGGGCGTCTCGAACTACGACCCGGAGCAGACGCTGGCCGCGGCGGCGGCTCTCGCGGAGCACAAGATTCCGCTGACGATTCACCAGCCGCGGTACAACATGTTCGACCGACACATCGAGAAGGGGCTGTTCCCTGTCCTCGACAAGATCGCTGCGGGAAGCATCGTTTTCTCGCCACTCGCCCAGGGACTCCTCACCGATCGCTACATCGACGGAAAGATCCCCTCGGACTCGCGAGTCGCAGAAGGACGCTGGCTCAACGGCACGGCAATTACCGACGACTATCTCAACCGTGTTCGGGCGCTCAACGATATCGCCAAGGGACGTGACCAGTCTCTGGCACAACTCGCGCTCAGCTGGGTGCTCCGCCAGCCGCAGGTCACGTCCGCGCTCATCGGCGCATCCAGCGTTGCGCAGCTCGAGAACAACTTCGGCGCGCTCGCTGCATCCCCGCTGTCGGCCGACGAGATCGCCGCGATCGAGCCGCTGGCAGTGGACGGCACGACCGCGTAACCTCCTCTCCACAGCGGAGAAGCCAGCTCCCAACTGCACGTGCTCATCGAACATCCATTCGAATGTCAGCGGTCGCTCATATTCTCAAAGGGTCCTAAACGTCGGCCGGCCGCACCCTTGGAGTTCGCATGACGACACTAGATTTTGTCGGATCACAGTCTTCCCTTGTATCCGTTGCGACCGTCAGTCGTTTCGGAATCGCGCTCGTCCAACTGCATGACGAACTGTGGCGCGTGACGCGTCGCACGGGAGAGGTGCTCGGATACATCGAGGCATTCGACGATTCCGGTTTCCGACGATTCCGTGCCAAGCGGATGTTCTCGGCTCGTCGCGCATCGCTTCCTCTCGGCGAGTTCTGGAGCATTGATGACGCCATCGACTGTTTCCGCTTCAGCTGAAAAGAGGATTTTCACTCAGTACGTGAATCTCCTTCACGAACGTGACACCCTCGGCAAGCCCTTGCGGATTACGCCTACGCGGGTAGGGTGCGATTTATGGAGTGGTGGAACGAATTCATAGCGTGGTTTAGTTCGACGAGCGGTTCGCGCATCTTCCTGAGCGCGATCCTGCCCTTTGTCGCGATCGTGCTAGCGGGCATCATTGCCGCTGCCATTGGACGCGGCTCCGCACAACGCGTACTTGCGCACGAGGATCGGGAACTCACCGGAGCTGCATTGATCGCGCTGATCGTGGTCGGACGCAAAGCATCCATTTGGGCGTCCCTCGGAGCCGACGAGAAGCAACACATCGACAGCCTCATGAGCGAAGCCGACATCCGGGTTCGATTGCTGCCCGTCGGTGGCGCAAGCCAGGCGGCGGACTGGGCCGCTCACGAGTTGGCCGACATGAAGAAGAACTCGGCCTCGTTCAGTTTCCAGGCCGAACAGGATTTCGTGGACTACCGCGACCGTCTGCTCGACTGGCAGGCGAAACCGCGACGCGCGAAGAAGCTCTTCGCCTCAGACCTCGAGCAGTGGCGGTACGAAGACGGCTCTCCGGCAACAGCAGCGCAACAGGAGTGGACCCCGGCCGCGGTCAATCCGGCGGCCACAGCCGCGCCCGCAGTCACGCCGGGTCTGTCGACCGCCCCACCGCCGAATACTTCCGCGATCGCGGCTCCAGCTCCGACGAGTGCGCGGTCGCACACAAACGCGGCGGAGTCGCCCGCAAACGGCCTCCCTGCATAGCCACCAGGGCTGCTAGCGCCCGGGAAATCCGAGCGCGCGAAGGGATCGCGTGAATTGCGCGGCCTGATCTGAGGTAAGAGACGCAAAGAACTCCCGTTCGGCGTCCTCTGTCGCGCTCGCTGCTTTCTCAAGCACGGCGCGTCCATGCTTCGTGACGGCGACGACGTTTCGACGTCGATCTTCGAGATCCTGGCGTCGCTCGACGAATCCCTTCGTTTCGAGTTCATCGAGGATGGCGACCATCGTCGTCCGGTCCACGCCAAGTTGCTGCGCGACGTCCTGTTGCGAAAGCGGTACACGATTGTCGATCACCAGAAGGACTGCACACTCTCGGCCGGTCATGCCAAGCGGCTCGAGCGCCCGAGAGGTCAGTTCGTTGAGCCGCTGATGGGCGTGTTTGATCAGGTATCCGAGCCGGTCATTGAGTGCCGGCGCCGGAGCGCCGGGCGCGCTGACCTCGGTGAGTGGCATGTCAATATCTTAGTTGCACACTGATCATCAGTGAATATGATGATTAAAGCTACTGACGAATGGAGTGCAGGATGTCTCGGGTTAGCTTCGGAGTAAAAACCAGCCAGATGGGCATCAGCTACGACTACATCCAGGAGGTCTGGCGCCAGGCCGACGAGCTGCCGGTCTTCGAGCATGCCTGGCTCTGGGATCATATGGTGCCGCTCCGAGGCCCGGTCACCGGTGCCGCGCTGGAATCATGGACGCTCCTGGCTGCCCTCGCGGCCCAGACATCCCGTTTGCGACTCGGCGTCATGGTCACGAGCAATCGGCTGCGTTCCCCCACCCTGCTCGCGAAAATGGCGGCCACCGTCGACATCGTGTCTGGTGGTCGGCTGGACTTCGGAATCGGAGTCGGCGGCAGTGCCGTCGCGGTGGCAAACCCAGCAGTCCGCGAATTTGAGGCCTACGGGATTCCGCTGGTCTCGCCCGGAAGAGCCGTCAGCGATCTTGCCGAGTCGCTCGAGGTCATCAAGCGGATGTGGTCGGCGGACGAACCATTCGATTTCGACGGCCCGACCATCACCCTGCGGGGGGCGATCTGCGAACCCAAACCCTTACAGTCGCCGCTGCCGATCATGATCGGCGGCGTTGGCAACCGCGTGCTCGGGATCGTCGCCGAGCATGCGGATATCTGGAGCTACCCGGGTCTTCCCGATGATGACTTCCGGGAACGCGACGCCGCTCTCGACAGCGCGTGTCACGCGATCGGCCGGGATCCGGCATCCATTGTTCGTTCGATGCAGACGGTCGTGCGGTGCGACGAGCCGAATGCTGCGAAGGACGCCAGGGCGCTTCTTCTCGAGATGGTCGAGTCCGGCGTCACCCATGTCGTCATCGCGCCGGTGCTGGGCGATCGTCCGCTGCAGTGGATCGTGGATGAGGTAGTCGAGCCGGTTCGTTCCGCTCTTGACGAAAAGTAGGGGCTCGAATTCACACGTCGTTCACCCACGCGATGGTCACACCGGCGTCGTTTCGAGCGATTGTTGCTGCGTACGCCGTCGCATCCACTTCGATCCAGGGGCCATCGATGAACTACGCGGAAATGTTTTACCTCGTCGACGCGGGCGAAGGACGCTGGACCGTCCTCCACAGCCTCACCGACGAGTTCGCCGGCACCATCATGCG